>JBEKMJ010000199.1:0-8466 GCA_050008575.1 Bryobacteraceae bacterium | reverse complement strand
ATCTCGCCCGGCGCGCCGTCTTCGTACATGCCCACCGTGATGTAGCCTTCGTGGCCTCCGATCGAGAACTTATGAGTGACAGCGATCCGCGTGTCGGGCAGCTTGCGCCGCACGGGCCGGTAGACCACCTTCTCCACCACCTGCTGGGCGGGCGCCGCCGCAGCGGCATTATTTGTCGCGGCCGCCTTCTCGGCCTTGCCGCCCGTGCCGGAGCTGAGCGGCTGGACGCGCTTGGAATTGTCGCGATAAATCGCCACCGCCTTCAACCCCAGTTTCCAGCTCTCAATGTAGGCGTTCATCACCTCGTCCACCGTGGCTTCTTCCGGCATGTTGATGGTCTTTGAAATCGCGCCCGAAATAAACGGCTGCACCGCGCCCATCATCTTCAAATGGCCCATGTAGTGAATCGACCGCGAACCATTGGCCGGCCGGAAGCTGCAATCGAAACAGGCCAGGTGCTCGGGCTTCAGGTGCGGCGCGCCTTCGATGGTGCCGGTGCCATCGATGTGGCTGACGATCTGTTCCGCCTGCGCGGGCGTGTAGCCCAGTTTGATCAGCGCTTGCGGCACGGTATTGTTGACGATCTTGATCACACCGCCGCCCACCAGCTTCTTGTACTTCACCAGCGCCAGATCCGGCTCGATGCCGGTGGTGTCGCAATCCATCATGAAGCCGATGGTGCCTGTGGGCGCGATCACGGTCACCTGCGCATTGCGATACCCGTTGCGGCGGCCCATCTCGAGCGCCGCGTCCCAGCATTCCGACGCGCCCTGATAAAGGTCCTGCGGAATCTGGTGGCCGTGCAGCCGATGCGCGGCGTCGCGATGCATCCGGATAACTTCCAGGAACGGCTCCGCATTGCGCGCGTAGCCGGGGAACGGACCGGTCGATTCCGCGATCCGGGAGCTGGTCAGGTACGCTTGCCCGCACATCACAGCCGTGATGGCGCCGGCATAGTCGCGGCCCTGATCGCTATCGTACGGAATGCCGAACGACATCAGCAGCGCGCCCAGGTTGGCAAAGCCCAGCCCCAGCGGCCGGTAGTTGTGCGAGTTGCCGGCGATCTTCTCGGTGGGATAGCTGGCGTTATCCACGATGATTTCCTGGGCCATGATCATGGTGTCCACGGCGTGGCGGAAAGCTTCCACGTCGAACTGGCCGCCCGGGCCCACGAACTTCATCAGGTTCAGCGACGACAGGTTGCACGCCGAATCGTCCAGGAACATGTATTCCGAGCAGGGGTTCGAAGCGTTGATGCGCGCCGTGTTCTTGCACGGATGCCAGCGGTTCACGGTGGTGTCGAACTGCATGCCGGGATCGCCGCACTGATGCGTGGCTTCGGCGATCTGATGCATCAGGTCGCGCGCCTTCAGGCGTTTCACGGGCTGGCCGCCGACCACGGATTTGGTCCACCAGTCGCGGTCCTGGGTAACGGCTTCCATGAATTCCTCGGTCACGCGCACGGAATTGTTGGCGTTCTGGAAGAAGATGGAACTATAGGCCTCGCCGTCGAGAGAGGAATCGTAGCCCGCTTCCACCAGCGTGTGGGCTTTCTTCTCTTCTTTGGCCTTGCACCACACGAATTTTTCGATATCGGGATGATCGCAATTCAAAATCACCATCTTGGCCGCCCGCCGCGTCTTGCCGCCGGATTTGATCACGCCGGCGAACGCGTCGAAGCCCTTCATGAACGACAGCGGCCCCGATGCGCGCCCGCCGCCCGAAAGGATGGCGTCCTCTTCGCGCAACGACGACAGGTTGCTGCCGGTGCCGGAGCCCCACTTGAACAGCATGCCCTCGGTTTTGGCCAGGTCCAGGATGGATTCGAGCGAATCCTTCACCGATACGATGAAGCAGGCCGAGCATTGCGGGCGCGTGGCGCCCGTTTCCAGCTTGGCGATGGCGCCGGCCGCCTGATCGTAGACCCAGCCGTAGCCGCGCGCTTCCTTCACGCCCACGTTGAACCACACGGGCGAGTTGAAGCAGGCCTTCTGGGTCAGCATCAGGTGAGCCAGTTCGTCGCGGAAGTTCTGGTTGTCTTGTTCGGTCGAGAAATAGCCGTCCTGGTGGCCCCAGCCGGCGATAGTGTCGACCACCCGCTGCACAAGTTGCGCGACGCTGGTTTCGCGCTCCGGCGAGCCCAGCTTGCCATGGAAATACTTGCTGGCGACAATGTTGGTGGCCGTTTGGGACCAATCCACGGGGACTTCGATATCCCGCTGCTCGAAGATGACGGCGCCCTTATCGTTGCCAATGGAGGCCGTGCGGGTCTCCCATTGGACTTCGTCGTAAGGCGTTTTGCCGGCCTCCTGGCGAGCCGTAAAGTAGCGGGGGAAGGCAACCCCCGTGCGGTTGAGCCGTTGTTCTTTTGTTTTCAACACTTCCATTGTGGCACTCAGGTCTACGGTAAGCTGTCCCATGGGGCTTCCCTCCTATTATTTGTCGCGCATCCGTAATAATGGCCCAACATATAGTGTTTCGTCAAGGATTTTATCTATATGCTGTGCTATAGGTTACGGACAACCCGATTTAAGGAGAACCGCAATGAGGCAGCAGGGCTCGCAGCCGGAGGCGGCTATCCAGGCCTGTCAGGATGGGTCTGAGGCCCACGAATAGTGATGAAAACCCTGTGGGGCAGGCGTCTACGCCTGCGGCGGGTCTCCAGACCCGCCCCCTTCCCCGCGGCTCGCAGTGGGTTTTCGACCGTGCGAGCCGGCCCCACGAGATCAGCTCACCACGCGCGAGCGGAACGTACGCGCGCCGAAGCCGAAGCACAGGGCCATGGTAGCGGCCAGCGCCGCGAGCACCCAAGGCATGGGCAAAGTAGGCATGGCATGGCCGTGCATCTCCGGCACCATGGCGTAGCGCAGCCCTTCGGCGGCATAGGTCAGCGGGTTGAACAGCGTGATCACCTGGAACCAGCGAATGGTGCGCAGCGCGCTCCACGGGTAGTAAGTGCAGCCGGTGAACAGCAGCGGCGTCAGGATCACGGAAAACATCAGGCTGATTTGCTCGGGCTTCACGACGGTGCCGATGACCAAGCCGATGCCCGATCCGGCGAAAGCGGCCAGCACGATCATGCAGATCAACACGCCGATGCGATCGCCGCGCACGGCGTAGCGGCTGCCCAGCACCCACCAGGCCGCGGGAAAAATCACGGCGCCGGCGACCATGCCGCGCAGCGCGGCGAACAGCACCTTCTCGGCGGCCACCAGCCAGACCGGCATGGGCGCCAGCAGACGGTCGTCGATTTCGCGCGCGAATCCGAGGTCGAGCACCAGCGGCAGAGTGATGCCTTGGATGGCGGCCATCAGCTCGGTGAGTCCCACGATGCCGGGCAGCAGCAGGGCGGCGAAGTTTCCAGAGGCAAGTCCTATGCTGGGCAGGATCTTGCAAAAGATCAGCAGGAAGAACATCGGCTGGATCAAGGCCTGAACGAGGAATTGGGGCAGCTCGCGGCGTGTTACGGCTAAGTCGCGGCGCAAGGTTGCGCCGAAAGCGTTGGCGGCGAGCCACAGACGATTGGTATGGCGTGCGGGTGTCATTAGCGCAGATGCCTCCCTGTCAAATAGATGAAAACGTCTTCCAGGCTGGGTTGCTTGACGTGCAGGTCGCGCACCTGCGCACCGGCCAGCAGTAACGCCTGCGTGGCGGGGCCGACCAGCGCGGGCGCCTTTTCGGCGTAGAGCCGGTAGGTGACCACGTCCATCTCTTCGTCGGGCGCCGGCGGCGCACCGGCGTCCAGTTCGTCGACTTTGGTCACGCCCGCGAGTGCGCGCAGGGCTGCCAGGACCTGTGCGCCGGCATCGGGCGCAGGCAGGCTTACGCGCAGTTCGACGGAGTTGCCGCCGGGGATGAGCTTCTTCAATTCGGCGGACGTGTCGTTCACCAGGATGCGGCCTTTGTCCATGACGGCGATGCGGCCGCAAAGCTGGTCGGCCTCGCTCATATCGTGCGTGGTGAGCAGGATGGTAAGGCCTTGGGCATTGAGTGCACGAATGCGGTCCCAGAGGAACAGGCGGGACTGCGGGTCCAAATTATTGGTGGGCTCATCGAGAAAGAGCACGTCGGGCGCGTGCATGAGCGCGCGCGCGATCATCAGCCGCTGCGACATGCCGCCGGAGTAGCGCGCCACGCGGTCGTTCTTGCGTTCGCCCAGGCCCAATTCGTCGAGCAAAGCGTCGGCGCGCCGCTCGCGCTCGCGGTGCGGCACGCCGTGATAGGCGGCGTGAAAGGTGAGAATTTCGCGCACGCGCAGGCTGCGGTCCAGGTTGCTTTGCTGGGGGACCACGGCGATGCGCTGCTTGATGCCGATGGGGTCGGCGGCGACGTCGAGGCCCATGATGGCGGCGGAACCGGAGGTAGGCAGCACGCTGGTGATGAGCACGCCGATGGTGGTGGTTTTGCCGGCGCCGTTAGGTCCCAGCAGGCCAAAGATCTCGCCCGGGCGGACGCTGAAGGTGACGCCATCGACGGCGTTGACGTTGGACTTCGCGTAGCGCTTCACCAGGTCGCGGACTTCTATGGCCGCAGGGTCGTTGGGCATGGGGAACCACAATTGTAACCAAAACCTTGGAACCACGGATGCACACAGATGCACACAGATAAGAAAGGACAGATCCCCAGGTTGGGTTTGGTTCCGTTTTATCTGTGTTTATCTGTGTCCATCCGTGGTTCCAATCGCAGTTGAGATGCGGCCGTTAGCCGCAGCCAGGCGTTGCTCGGAGGCTGCACGGTCCACGCCTGTTTTGGCCATGACTATCGCCGTGGCCACCTTGTCTCCGGCGGCTGTCAGCAGGTCTCTGGCTACGTCGTAGGTTACTTCCGCGGCTTGGGCGACGATGCGTATTGCGCGGTCGCGCAGCTTGGTGTTCCTGGGCTGCACATTCACCATCAGGTTGCCATACACATATCCCAGGCGGATGAAGGCCGCGGTGGTGAGCATGTTCAGCACCAGCTTGGTGGCGGTGCCGGCTTTCATGCGGGTCGACCCGGCCACGATCTCGGCCCCGGTCAGGGGCGTGATGGCGATATCCACGGCGCGCGCCAGTTCCGAATCGGGCGTGCAGCTTATGCCTGCCGTGATGGCTCCCAGGCTGCGGGCTTCGGCGATTGCGCCCAGCACATACGGGGTGCGGCCGCTGGCGGCGATCCCCACCAACACATCGCGCGCGGTGAAGCCGCGTCCGCGCAGGTCGCGCGCGCCGATTGCCGGATCGTCCTCGGTGGTTTCCGTTGCGCGGGCCAGCGCCTGCTCGCCGCCGGCCATGATGCCTTGCACCACGTCGGGATCGGCGCTGAAAGTGGGCGGACATTCGGCGGCATCCAGCACGCCCAACCGGCCGCTGGTGCCGGCGCCGATGTAGAACAAGCGTCCGCCGCGCTCGATGGCGGCGGCGATCGCGTCGACGGCGCGCGTAATGGCTGGAATTTCGCGCGCGACTGCGTCCGCCACGTGGCGATCCTCGGCGTTGATAATCTCGAGCACGCGCGCAGTAGGCAGTGCGTCGATTCGATCGGAGGCGGGGTTGACCTGTTCGGTCAGCAGATTCTCAAGCGGCTTGTTAAGCAACGCCGGCTTTCCTCATCGCGGTAAGCGAGGTTTCCAGACCCATCCGCGCGGCAGCTTCGGGCGTCATGTCCTTGCCGCGGCCGAAGACTTCCACGCTGAGAGCGTCCTGGTAACCGATTTCATGGAGCGCCATCAGGAATGCATTCAAGTTGATGACGCCCTCGCCGGGCATCAGCCGCTGGTTGTCGCGAATCTGTTCGGGCGGCAGCTTCGGGGCATCGCTGAAGTGTACGTGGACAATGCCGTCCTTGCCCGCTTTGACGATGTCGGCCGTGGTCGCGCCGGCGTGGTGCCAGTGCCAAACGTCCAAAAGCAGACCGACATTGGAACCGCATTGCCGGGCGAACGCCAGCATTTCGGGCATGCGCCAGATGAACTCGTGTGGCTCCGCCGTGCGCAGGTGCAGGGGTCCCAGGAATTCGAGCCCCAGCCGGACGTGCGAACGCGCCAGCACGTCGGCGCAGGCGGTGAAGCGCTTCAGATACAGCGCACGCAGTTCGGCTTTGGGGGTTGGGCTGGACGGCATGATCCAGGTGATCATGCGCGGGCAGCCGATGGCCGCGGAAAAGGACGCCGCGTCGCCCAGCTTCTCGAGGTCTTTGCGGAAGGCCGCGTCGTCCTTGCGGAATTCGACGGGAAGGTTAACGGCGGCCGGCTTAAGCTTGAGGTCGTCCAACAGGTTGTCGGTGGCGGCGAGACCGGCTTTCATGGCGGCGGTGAGGTCGACATCCACGCCAGGGTAGCCGACTTTGGCGGCGAGGCGGGCAAATTCGGGCCACGGCACACGCCCGCCGATCAAAACTGAATTCAAAGAAAGGTACACGATTCATTGTGGGGGGAATTTGGGTCGTTGGCAAGGGGAAGGCGCTGCCGGCTGCGCGGCTTCCCATGAATCCGTGGGCGTTCCGGCGTCCAGCGCCGCCAGTACCCCAACGGGCGGCGATAGTACCGCATTTCCATTCTCAGGGCGCCAACCGGCAATTCCGGTCTATACTAGCGTCAGTTCCGGCTGAGTCCCGCTAGGAGGGTCCCTTGGTAGCTCACAAGCAAGGTCTGGCGTTGCTTTTCGGATGCGTAACGGTTTGCGCCGCGCAAG
This sequence comes from Bryobacteraceae bacterium, assembly GCA_050008575.1. Classification (GTDB taxonomy): domain Bacteria; phylum Acidobacteriota; class Terriglobia; order Bryobacterales; family Bryobacteraceae; genus Bog-159. The sequence continues at coordinate 1,798 of JBEKMJ010000199.1, read as the reverse complement.
GCGTTTCCTTTAGCGTGCCGCGAGTTTATTTCAACGGAGCTCCCATCGCCGTAGCCGACTTCAACGGCGATGGGAAGCCCGATTTGGCGGTGACCGGCCAACCCTATGCCCGCACCCCTGCCTATGTTTCCGTTCTTCTCGGCAACGGGGATGGAAGCTTCCGAACCACTGGCAACAACGCCCTCGGCCAAGGCCAGGTCAAGGCGCTAGCCGCCGCGGATTTCAATGGAGACGGCAGGATGGATCTGGCGGTCGCCAACGGCGTCAACGTCGCCATTTTGCTGGGCAACGGAGACGGCACGTTTCAGCCCGCGGTCGAGTACCCCATCGGAGGCGGCGCTTCCTTCGTGGCCGTGGGGGATTTCAATGGCGACGGCAAGCCGGATCTGGCCGTTGCCAACGGCGAGAACAACGCCGTCGCGATCCTGTTGAACAACGGCTTTGGCGCGTTCGGTCCGCCCACCTCTTTTGCCGTAGGACCTTCGCCGGGAGCCATCGCTGTCGGCGATTTCAATGGCGACGGCCGGCCCGACCTGGCGGTGGCCAACATCGGCCATCCCGAGGACCAGATCCATGGCTCCGTGTCGGTCCTATTGGGCGCCGGTGGCGGCGAATTCCAGCCGGCGGTGACGTATGGCAGCGGCAGCTATCGATCGATTGTGGCAGCCGATTTCAATGGCGACGGAACCCTCGACCTGGCCGCTGCCGATAGCTCCAGCCACGCAGCGGCCGTGATGCTGGGCAATGGCGATGGAACCTTTCAGGCAGCCACTAACTACCAAGCTGACGAAGGAGTCGCATGGTTGGCGGTGGGAGACTTCAATGGCGATGGCGCGCTCGACTTGGCCGCCAACACGGGTTGGCTTCTGACCGGTAACGGCCACGGCGCCTTTCAGCATACGGGGAATTACGTCGAGCCGGACGATTATTCCATGGTAGTGGCCGCGGATTTCAACGGCGACGGAAAGCTGGACCTGGCCCCGGCCGGCCAAAGTTCCATCCTGATTACGTTGGGCAGCAGTCATGGGACATTCCAGCAGGCCGTGACAAATACCGTGCCGAATGCGCCGTGGGCGGTGGCCACCGGCGATTTCAATGGCGACGGAAAACTCGATCTGGCGGTGGCCAATACGCTGACCGTCTCCGTGCTGTTGGGCAATGGCGACGGATCTTTCGGGAAACCAGTCGACTTCGCCGCGGGCGCCAACCCAGCGGCGGTGATCGCCGGCGACTTCAACGGAGATGGAAAGCTGGACCTGGCCGTGGGCAGTCCTGGCGGCATTGGCGTGCCGGCCACGGTTTCCATCCTGTTGGGAAATGGGGATGGCACCTTCCAGGCGGCGCAGACTTTTCCGGTCGGAGCCGGCGACGTGGCATTCGTGGCCGCGGATTTCAATCGCGATGGAAAGCTCGATCTGGCCGTTTCGCATGGTACGGCCCTTTCCATCTTCCTGGGCAACGGCGATGGCAGTTTTCAGCCTGCTATGAACTACGCCGTGTGGGGCGCCATCGCCCTGGGAGACTTCAACCGGGATGGCGCGATCGACCTGGCACTCACTTCGGACGAGGAAGTCTCTATCCTGCTGGGCGTCGGCGACGGCACGTTTCGGCGACCCGTGAATTATCCGGCCGGCGGTGTCACTTATTCGTTGGCCGTGGGCGACATCAACGGCGACGGCAACCAGGATATTGTCGTGGCGGCGAGCACCACGCCCCTTTCGGTTCTGCTGGGCAATGGAGACGGCACTTTCGAGCATTTCACCAGCCTGACGGAAATCTGAATGTGGTGGCGGTGGCC
>JBEKMJ010000198.1:0-14440 GCA_050008575.1 Bryobacteraceae bacterium | reverse complement strand
CTTTCCCTGGCTTTGGGCGTGGGCGCGAACACGGCGATTTTTAGCATCGTGAACGCGGTTTTGTTGCGTTCGCTTCCTTTTTCGCACCCGGACCGGTTGGTGAAGATCGTGGCCAACAATCGCGGGGTGGGGGCGCACGATATTGGACTCTCCGTTCCCGAACTGGACGATCTCAGAACAAGAGCGGGCGTCTTTGACCAAGTGACTGCTACCCTAGGTGGCCCTACAAACTTGACCGGCGGAGAGCATCCGCAACGTCTCGAACTGCTTGAGGTGAGCCCTAACTATTTTTCCATGCTCGGCACTTCCCCGCACATCGGACGGGTGTTTGGTCCGGGCGACGAAGCGCCGGGTTTCGCGGAAGCCGCAGTAATCAGCGACAGTCTGTGGGCCCGCGGGTTTGGCAGAGATCCGGGAGTTCTGGGGCGAAAGATGCAACTCGACAATGATCCCTACACCATTGTCGGGGTTCTCCCCCCCGAGTTCCGTCATCCCGGCAGCACGGTTGCCACGGATGTCGAAGTGTGGGTAACAACGGGATTCAGGGCCGATCCCTTCCCGAAACCAGAGCGCAGCCTGCGGCAGGTGCCCGGCGCGATCGGGCTTTTGAAACCCGGAATCAGCCGGGAGCAGGCGCAATCCAGGTTGGACGCGTTCGCGTCCCAGTTGCGGGCGGAATACGCCACCGACTATCCAGCCGGGTCCGGCTGGTCGATTGAGGCTGAACCGCTGCAGGAGTCGCTGGTCGGCAATGTCCGGCCTATGCTGTTGGTGCTGATGGGCGCGGTGGTGCTGATCGTCCTACTGGCCTCGGTCAACGTCGCGAACCTCCTCCTAGCCCGGGCTTCGGGAAGGCAACGGGAGATGGCAGTGCGGCTGGCCCTGGGCGCAAGCCGCTCGCGCATGATTCGCCAGTTGCTCACCGAGTCGGTGATTCTGTCTCTGGCCTCGGGCATTGTCGGCGTCCTAACTGCAATGGCAGCGTTGCATTTTGTGCAGTTTCTGCCCGCCCGAATTCCCCGGCTGGCCGAGGTGCAGGTGGACTGGGCAGTGCTCGGTTTCGCTCTGTTGGTTTCCCTTCTGGCCGGGCTGGGGTTTGGATTGGTTCCAGCCCTGCAATCCTCGAAAGCCGAAATTGCAGTAGCCATTCGGGAAGGAGCCCGAGGCTCGGGCACCAGTGGTAAAACCAACCGGTTACGCGGTCTGCTGATTGCCTCAGAATCAGCCCTGGCGGTGGTGCTGATGGTGGGAGCGGGTCTGCTATTGCGCACGTTCTGGGGACTGCTTCAGGAAAATCCCGGTTTCAATCCATCAAGAATTGTCGCTGCCAATCTCTACCTTCCAGTACCCAACAATCCTGACATGAATCGTTACGCCAAGCCCGAACTTTTCAATTCTTTTGTGCGGGAAACCGTGCGGCGCGTGCACGCCATCCCGGGCGTTGATCAGGCTTCCATGACCACTGATTTACCAGTCACCCACTTGTCGCGGCGACGCCCCGTCGATATTGAGGACAGTCCGGACGAATCTGGCAAAGGTTTGGTTTCCGAAGTCACCAGCGTGACCCCTGAGTATTTCAAGGTGTTGCAAGCTTCGCTGGTACGTGGACGTTTTTTTGCGGAAGACGATCAGCCCGACAAACAACTGGTGGTCATCGTCGATGAAACTACGGCTCGTACTTTCTGGCCGGACCGCGATCCCATTGGCCGCCGTTTGAGCATTACGAACCCTAGGGGCGCAGCCAACCCGCCGTGGTCGACCGTAGTTGGAGTGATCGCGGACATCAAGAACGATGGTCTCGATCAATCCGGAAGCCCCCACTTCTACTCACCGATCTACCAGGTGCCAGGACTCCTGAATTTGAGCGTGACCGTCCGGACATCTTTGTCTGCCACCAGCCTGGAGCCGCTCATACGCCGTGAGATACAGGCAGTCGATCCAGATCTGCCGGTATTCAACGTACGTACTATGAATGAGGTCATCGACGGTTCTCTGGCTTCGCGCCGCTTCTCCGCGGAGTTGGTGGGAGTATTTGCCGTGGTGGCGCTTCTGTTGGCGTCGGTCGGAATTTACGGTCTGTTGGCCTACATGGTGGGTCAGCGGGCGCACGAGATTGGAGTGCGCATGGCGCTGGGAGCCATGCCATCGACCATTGGAAAAATGATCGTAAGCCGGGGCGTGGGGCTGGCCGGCATTGGAGTGGGGGTCGGCCTGATCTTGTCGGGAATCATGGCTCCGCTGATTTCAAGTTTGCTCTACGGAGTTAGACCGCTTGATCCGGAAGTGTTTATAGCTGTGCCGTTGATCCTCATGGCCGTTGTACTTTTGGCGAGCTACATCCCGGCGCGGCGCGCGGCCAGGGTGAGCCCGATCGTCGCCTTGCGCGAGAGTTAAAACAGCAGGATTAGGGGACTTTGCAAGCAAGTAGATCCGTGATACTATACCCGTCAGTTAGCTAATACTAGAAACGAGACTGCAATCGAATGGACATCGCCCGGCCCGAGTTCAAGACCCAGAAACGTCGCCGTCAGCTGTTTATCTTGGCGGCGGTCATCTTAGCGGTGGCTGGAGTTTCACGCCTAAAGCCGGCTTCTTTGATCGCTTGAATGCTGTCGATGCCGCGCGCGACTTGCTATGTCGTCAACTCTCGCGCAAGGCGACGATCGGTTCACCCTGGCCGCACGGCGCGCCGGAATGTGGCTGGCCAGTACGCGACAACCATGAGGATGAGCGGCACGCCTAAGAACTAAAACGCCATGCAAACTGCATTTAGCCTGCCTGAAACCATCGCCCTGCTATCGCGCACTCCGTCAACGTTGAATACGTTCCTCCGCGGCCTGCCCAGCCGCTGGGTGGCTGCAAACGAAGGCTCTGATAGCTGGAGCGCTTTCGATATCGTGGGACACCTCGTCATCGGTGAGCGCACCGATTGGATGCCCCGTGCCAAACGCATCCTCGAACACGGTGAAGCCATCCCTTTCGATCCCTTCGACCGTTTCGCTCAGGAAAAAGAATGCCGCGGCAAATCTCTCGAAGAGTTGCTCGATGAATTCGCTGCGCTCCGCGCGCAAAATTTGGCCGCCCTCGAAACTCTCCATCTGTGCCCGGCGGACCTCGCGAAAAAAGGCACACATCAACGGCTCGGAACCGTCACGCTTGCTCAGCTCTTAGCCACTTGGGCCGCGCACGATCTCACTCACCTTCATCAACTCTCCCGCGTAATGGCCTACCAATCTCGCGATGCGGTCGGCCCTTGGACTGCCTTCCTCGGCGTCATGCACTGCACCGGCCACAGCGCCCCGTGAGGCGAAAACAAACCCCAAGCGCCGTGAGTTTTCGGCGTAGCTCGCTCTCCTGCCGTTACTTGCCCACAAAGTGAGGAAGACCCATCAAACCTGAGTCAGAACCTGATTAAAGAATAACGACATCGGTGGCGAGGTGCAGGCGGTAGGATCTGGTGCGCTCATCGACGCGCGGGAACTACCGCTGACTAGGCACGTCGGCACTGCGCTTCGCCGACGCTCCGATCACACGAAGGGCGGACTCAATAGGTGTGGCAACCATAAGGCCGGTGTTAGTTTCAACAGAGGAGTCCGGCACTGAAGCTGGAGATCCCGTCGCTTATTAAAGCTAAGTTACCCAGTTGACTTCTTACGCTTTGCGTTTACTTTACTAGCCGTGGGTTGGCCATTGACCAAGACCACCACAGCGATGGCATTTGACTCGGACCGACCCGGGGCTAGCGTATATGGCGTCCAGCAGGGCTGGCTTATGCCATAGTACTGGCACGGACCCACGACGGGCTGGGACCAAATGATTGTACCGTTGCTGTTGATTGCTGGCCATTCGTGGTTCATGTGCATGGTCGTTACTTGCATCGTAGAGTAAATAAGGTTTTCAGCGAGCGCGGGCGGGAGTTGAAGAGGTGGCAGGCTCAGAAGTGCTGTGAAGCCGGTGAATCGCATGGTCATGGAAGTCTCGCCTTTCAGCCGGGAACCGCGCGTCGATGCCCGACCTTCGATGGTTATATCGCAAGCTCCTTCGCTTGGAGATCTCTTTCTGCTTATGTTAGGGAGGATCTGCGGGCGGGAAAATTCCTAGTTGTTCGCGAAGTGCTTGATCGCCTTCGAGTTCCGCCAACGGTCGACCGTTGGCTGCGGAACCGTAATGTGTCACCGAAAAGATGGTCAGCTCGCGCTCTGCGCGGGACGCGTGCGAGGGCCGGCGGTGCGCATACAGATCCTATCTGCCGTCGGCCGAGACAAAACCGAATGGCCCTTTGGCACAGCCTGATGGCAGTGGCGATTTCCCGCGCCGCCGCCCGTCGCCGCGCTCGCCAGCGGGCGGATGGGCGACGCGAATCGGCGAGGAGACGCGGCGCTAGACTAGGGCCTTCATCGGCGGCGAGGGCGCACGCCGCTCGACGCGCTGACCGCACCCCAGCGCTGGGCGCTGGGGTGCGGGCGGTAGCCTCCGAGTGATTCGCCCCGCGTCGGCTGCCGTGCCCCTTCCCCAACGCACCACCGGGCATCCCGCCGCTCGCCGCGGCCCGACGTGAGCGCTGCGGCGGCGGACAGGTGCAGCGCGCAGCGCAGGAGGATGGCTGGCACTCCAGCCTCTTGATGCCGCTGGCCAACTCCGGCGCCCCCGACCGTTGTCCGTCGCCGCGACCGCCAGCGGGCGGATGGGCGGTGCGATGGGCGACAAGACGCTGTTCGAGACAGGGCGATCATCCGCCGCAAAAGTCCCTGACATTTGACCCTGGAGCGCGAGTCTTGATACGTTATGAGCCTCCGGATGCCACGTGAAAAGCGGTTACTTGACGAGAATTGGCGGTATGCCCAGAGTTCGCGGGTCAACCAACCTGCTGAATACATCGCATTTCTGAAGACCGAGGCACGCTTTAAGGGTTGCGGCCTCGACGATCTCCCCAAGCATGCAGTCCTGCTGCATGACGCCGAGGCACAGGAACAAATCGTCCGGCTCGGATATGCCGTTGAAGACTATCGCTTCGTCGAAACGGGGACAACAGATCCCAATGTTTTCTGGGTCATCCATGGCAAGAGCGGTGATCCGGACTTTGTCCTGAACCGTGGACTCCCTGGCGCGGGGGGCGTGGCTACGCAGGCTGCCGAGTTGGGCGCGCTCGGCATCGGGAGCATGGTCCACATCGGCACCTGCGGACTGGTCGGCGATACGGTTGAGACCGGCAGCGTGGTGGTATCACACGGATCTTTCAAGGATGCCGGAGCCACCATGCTCTCTCCTAACGCTGCTGATTGCTCCGACCCAGTTGCTCGCCCGGATTCCGATTTGACCGCGGTCATTGAGGCGAAGTGTACAGTCGCAGGCCTTCCGCACAATGTGGCGACAGGTTACACTATTCCGATTTATTACTTTCAGCCAGCCGGCCTGATTTACGATTTGATAACCGGGGAAGCGTTCCCTGCCGGCCCGCCAGTCGGCTACTTCGAGATGGAGCAGGCTTCTTTCTTTCAGACGTGCATGCTTATGGGTAAGCGGGCCGCCAGTATGGTCATCGGATCTGATCGCTACCGGTTGGTTGACGGCACGCTCACGCACGTCTTTGAAAATGACGTGGATCAGGATGCAGCGAAGCTCGCAATGATTCGTGCCGCCCTAGCCGCTTTCAAGGATCTATGAAGTAGGCGGCTTCCTCCAGGCCGGGCGACCCTCAGGCGAATTTGTCCGTCGCCGCGGCCGCCAGCGTGCGGGTTTCGCCTAGCACGAAGGCCGCCCGCGATACGCGCCGCCAGCGCCGGCGGGCCGTGCCCCTTCGACGATGCGCCACCGGCCATCCGGTAATCGACGTGGCCCATCGCGAGCGCCGCGGCCTCGGACCGCCGCCAAAGCGCATGGCCGCCGCTTCCCGCGGCCGGTTCCGGCGTCCGTTGTCAGTCGCCGCGACCGCGAGCGGGCGGATGGGCGACGCGAGCGGCGACGGGGGCTATACGAGACCCCGCTGGAGAATAAAAGACATTCGCAGGTCGCTGCTGCTAACGTGGAGATCTAGGTGGGTGCCATTGCCGATTTCGTCTAATCCCGCATCAGCTAGTCTCTGGCGGCCGTTACGATCATCGACTTTCCGCAATCTGCTCACCGCCAACGTGGTCTCGGATGTCGGTACATTTATGCAAAGCGTGGGCGCCGCCTGGTTGATGGTGTCGCTCAACGGCGGGCCGATGTTCGTTGCGCTTACGCAGACAGCTTCCGCACTGCCATTCTTCGTCCTGGCCCTGCCAGCAGGAGCGATTGGCGATATTGTCGATCGCCGCAGAATCATCCTGTTCACCGAAACATGGATGGTGGCCGTGGCACTTATAATTGCCCTAATCACGATCGGGAGCATGATGTCACCCGTGTTGCTCCTCATACTGACCTTTGCTTTATCGGCTGGGGACGCATTCGAATCGCCCAGTTGGCGGGCCGTTTTGCCCGAACTGGTTGAAAAGGAGGACCTCGCGGCGGCATCGGCCCTTAACGGCATCGAATTCAATTTCGCACGGGCGGTCGGGCCGGCACTCGGAGGCGCAGTTGTCGCATTTGCAGGTGTGGGAGCGGCGTTCCTGATCAATACGTTTTCGTTTCTCGGCGTGATCCTCGTCGTGGCCCGCTGGAGCAGGCCCGGGATCAAACGCACAGCGCCCCCTGAGACCGTTGTCGGGGCGACGCGTGCGGCGATCCGATACGTGCGTTACTCGCCGGGAGTCCTCAGAATATTGGTGCGGGCAGGAACGGCCATGTTCTTTGCGAGTGGCCTTCTGGCCCTGCTGCCTTCCGTCGCCCACCGGATCACCGGCAGTCCGTTAGGATACGGCGTGTTGCTCGGGGCCTTCGGTTGCGGGGCGGTGCTAGGTGCGCTGGTGATGCAGCGCGCGCGGGCCCGCTGGTCCGCCGATGTGGTCGTATCGGGCGGCATCGCGATCTTCGGCTTAGCGACAATTACGGCGGGAGCGCTCCGCGCCGTAACGCCGCTCAGCGCCGTCATGATCGTTGGCGGCGCGGCATGGGTCTCTTTCATCTCGCTTTTCAATGTTCAGGTTCTGAATCAGGCGCCTGACTGGGTGCGTGCCCGAGTGCTTGCCGTTTCGATGCTGGTGTTCCAGGGCGCGGTGGCCGGGGGAAGCGCCACGTGGGGTGCAGTTGCGGCCCATCTAGGCGTAAGCAGGGCGCTGCTCTGGGCTGGCGTGGGAGGAGTCTTGTCGGTGGCGCTGGCCTTCTTTTTGCGTCTTTCCGATACAACTGTGGATTTGACCCCATGGAACCACTGGCGCACTCCTATAGTTGGCGCCGATGTTGAATCGGGCGGCCCGATACTCGTGACTGTCGAATACGACGTCGTTCCCGAGCGGGTGCCAGAGTTCATCGAGGCCATGTGCCAATACGGACGCGTCCGGCGCCGCGACGGAGCGTCGCGATGGGGCATTTGTCGAGACCTCGAAAATCCATACCGTTACCTTGAAACATTCGTGGTAAGTTCGTGGGCTGAGCACCTTCGTCAGCATGACCGCATTACTCGGGCTGATAGCCAGATTGAAGCACGGCTTCGCACTTGTACCAGCGATGCGCCCAACGTTCGACACCTCCTCTACCTATAGGCCTAGCTAGAAGCCGCTAAGATCCCAACGGCTCGGATCGGATTCGCGCACTCCAACAAAACCGGACACAACCGAAGACCTCGGAGCGAACGGTGGAAACCAAAACCAGGGGCTTCACCCGCCGTTCGACGCGATGACCACGCCCGAGAGCATGACGCTGGAGCCGTGCAAGCCGCGCGCGACACGCAGCCCGCTGCCAGCGGCCCGTTCCGTCGCCCGCCGCGATCGGCGACGAGATGCTGTCCGAGACCACGTCTTTGCACTCCCGTGCGCAGCGCCGTGCGATAACTTCCGGATACCGCATTACCGGCCAGAATCAAAATCGTACGTTCCGCACACGTGCGTAGAAGCCGAAAGCAACAAGAGCCAGAAATGCGGTTCCCCAAATCTGAAATGCGATCTCGAATAGAGAACCGGGCCATGTTTCCAACCAGAATCGAAGCCACAGCACGGAGACGCAGCCGCCCACGATGCCAAGGATCAGCCAAGCGATGGACCCTGAAGCGCTTCGCCACCACCCCAGTGCCCGTTGGCGCGAAGGTGATCGTCGTATTCAAAGCATCTGTCGAACAGGGCGTTTCGCTCGCTCTCAGTCATGGCCTCGAATTTACCTTTGTCGTAGTACCCCAAACAGATGTATTTCATTGTTCTTCTCCTCATAGCGGATCGGTGGAACCGGCGCCAGAGCGTTGCGCCGGCTCGTTCTTCTCGTTCGCTCTAGCGCGTGTTCTCGGGCCGCAATGACCAGGTTGTTTACTTGCTTCCGCCGGATCCTTGTTCCGGAGCCGGGAAGAAAAGAAGCTCGCGCACCTCGCCCGCCGCATCACAGGAGATGGCACCCTTGCGCGCCCACGCCAGCGCCTCTTCCAGGTCTGCGCATTCCAGTATCCAGAAACCGCCCATGTGCTCGTTGGTCTCGGTGTACGGTCCGTCGGTTTGCCGTCGGGCTGCTTCCGTAGCGTCTTCGCGTTGGCGGCCGGGGAAATTCCGCAGGCGAACTTCCTCACGCCGGCAGCAATCAATTCGCGGTTGAGCGCGTGGATCTCCTCGATCATCGCTTCGGCTACGGTGGACGGGTCAAAGTCGTCGGGGAGGTAGTTAGCAACCAGATATTGTGGCATGACTGTTTCTCCTTGTTTTCTGTGGTTTGTTCCCGATGACTCGTTTCCTGTTCACTCAGGAATCGTAGCTCATCGTTCTTCTATCCTATAGTCGTTGGGGAAACCGAAAATCGACAGCCACCCCAATTCTTATTTCAACTGCCGAATCCGTTCCTGCAGGAATTGCCGCTCCGGTTCCTGTTGGGTCAGCGCCAGCGCCCTCTCATAAGAAGCCCGCGCCTCAGCGGTCCTGCCGAGCCTGCGGTACAACTCTGCGCGGGCTGAATGCGCCAGGTAGTAATTTGCCAATTCGCCATCTTCCAACACCGCATCGATTTGCGTCAGGCCGGCCTCTGGGCCGTCGCGCATGGCAATGGCCACGGCGCGATTGAGATGGACAACGGGCGAAGGCTGAATGCGCCGGGGGACGCGGAGGTCTTCGCCGCGTCCATCGCCGACCGCGTCGAGTTCATCGCCGAATGAAGCGACGCATCGACGCGGCGGCGTTCGGAGACCCCAGCCCTGCGCTCGCCGATGTCACCAAATGCCATGCCACACACCTCAGGACTCCTTGCGCCCTCCTGGATGCAGCAGGCGAGCAGGAGGGCGTTCGTCCGCTCTTCGCCTACGTGCTCGCTCTTCGCCTTGAGATAGTAAGGGCAGGTGCGCGAGTCCGGACGGCACGGCATAGCGATACGCAATCCTTTGCGCATCGGTGCTGATCGCAAGTCCCGGCGCACTGCTGGTGGCAGGCAAATAACCAGCGAAAGTCCTCCTGCTCGCCTGCTGCACCCAGGAGGGCGTGGGGGCAGCGTCTCCGGGAGGGCGCGCGCCACTCGACGCGATGACCACGCCCGAGCTGTGGCGTTCGTGTGCGAGTTGCAGCCGCGCGCGATACGCTTTGTGGAGGCAGGAGGGCCAGTGGCAGGGCCAGGATGTCTGGATCGGCGCCGCCACGCACGACGTGGATTTCGGCTACTTGCGGCCGGGCCGGGCATTCACGCACAGAATCGCGCCCGACGTGTACCAGGAACGCGACAAGGTCGCCTACGATCTGGCGTTTACAGGTTGTACCGACACGCTGGGCTGGACCGCGCGCAGAAATGTTCCCAGGCTCACCGAGAACGGCACCGGGGACGCCATGACTACCGATACCAGACTCGCGGTGGTCGAGCTCAGCGAATGCCGAGCGCCGCGCTTTTCGACCGAGACAATGGATCCTGCGCCGGTGCCAATCCACGGCGGCAAAATAGAGCTCTTTGCGCGGCGCGAGATCCTCAGCGTCCGCAGCGATGTCATCCGCAACAACTGGTTTTACCGAGGCTATGAGACCAGTCGATGGGTAGCCGGGGTTATTCGCACGCACTGGCGGGAGAGTGCGGGGCCCCGATCGTTTTTGAGCAGCTTCCGTCATTCGACTCTCAAAACCGCATCTGTGCAGACGGAGGTTATCGCGGAATGAGGCGCGTCTTGAACCCGAGCGATGCGCAAAGGATTGCGCATCGCTGGTTTCAATCTTGATCGACATCGGATCGGAATGAGCGATTTCCTTCGCCGGAATCCGCATTTCGCAATTCTTGGTAAGCAAGCACCTTATAGTGTGTGGCTTAGCTCGTATTTGTATCCCTCGGAGCGCCATCGAATAACAGGAAATGTCAGGGCCTGATAACGGCCGTATCAGGCCCTGATACGCTCCTGTTCCTGCCTGTTCTTTTCTGTCGTCGCTCGGCGATGTTTGGTACGCAACCAGCTTATAATATGCGCCTTAGCGCGGTTTTGGTGATTTTAACTTCCCTGTTAAGTCCCTGCCTAGATGGCCGCCCGGCTAGGCCGAAGGCCGTCGCCAGGCGGCCACGAACAGTAATGAAAAGGGCTCTGAATCCTGCGTGCATCTAACATATTGGCAAGAGTGGGGAAGATCGGAGCGGCAGGGGAGTTTTTCAACGGTGTTTTACATTACGGCGGAGTCATTCAAGCACGGTGCTGCGCGCTTCGGCCGGCAGTTTGATGGCGACGAAACGATCCAGGCGCTTGTCGCGGGCCTTGTACCCGGTTTGGATGAAATGTGTTAGACACCGTTGAAAAACTCCCTTGCCGCTCCGATCTTCCCCGCTCTTGCCAATATATTACATGCACGCGATGGCCTCGCCTCCGCGCCGGATGCGTGCTCCTATAGGACTTTCGTTGCCACGGCGGTTATGTTGAACTCCGGGGTGCTCACGACGATGTCGAGTTGGGCGTACTGCCAGAATCCCTGCGGAGAGGCCAGCCAAGAGTCCTGGCTATACTTTGTCAAGACGAAAAAGTAAGTAAGCCCTGGCGACTGACCGTCGGGATAGGTGAAGCTAGCCTGGCCGGTGCAATTCGGATTTATGGAGTAAGTACCCACCCCGGGCCTCCAGTCGACCACGGGCACTACGCCGTTGATGATGACGTGATCCACTGAAGTCAGGTTCCCCGCACCGTCAAAGTGCGTCAGATTCACGCCATTGACGGGACCGGCGACAGGCCCAGCCAGGATCGCCCCTGTGATCCTGATCGAGTAGTCCCCGGAGAGGTTGGAATTGGAGCAAGTAGTTTGCGCGTGAGCGGGGAGCGCCGAAACGGCTCCCAGAACCAGTAGAACAGCTTGTAGATGCGTTACGAGTTTCATATGTGAGTTTCCTTTTTCTGGGCGCCTGTGCCTTTCTGGCTAGCTGCCCAAACCGATCATCGTCCTTGCGAGCCCGACTTTCAATTCCTAGCGTGTGGAATCTGGCTTCCCTCGTAATGCATTGGGTGCAGGAGGTTTACCCCGCCGGATTCCCCGCCCGCTCCGCCATGGATTGCCGTAGGGGCGCTGTTGGACATTTCGCGAACGCCGCCCTTCGGAGTTTTGGAGTTCGATTTGCGCGCCGGCGAGCGCTGCTGGCCTCAGCCGCGAAGAACTGTTAGGGGAGCTTTCGCAGTTCGATAGTATCGTGGATTTGGCCACAGGCATAAACAAGGCCTTCGCAGAGATCCGCGAAGCTTTCCGGGTGCTTAAGCGATTTCGGGAATGCACCCGCTCGCTCACGCTCCCGGCTCCGTAACCCTTGGGAAATCAACGCGACTGTTACGAGCCGCGACCGTCTGGGAGGGGTTCCCGTTAGAAATCCCGAATTCGTTTAGGCACCCAAGCTCTGCGGCTCCGCGATTCGCCGCGCTTTGGCGAAACTTCGCGCCAGCGGGGATGCCGTTTTGTCGCGCCCGCGGAACTGTTCCGAACTTCGGTGTGGCCGCGGCGTCTATGATTCGGGACTTCCCTCCGCATGGAACGCGGCTTCCCGTATAATAGGCTGAGAACTACGGACTTAGATGGCCCGTATTCCCCGCGCGGCAGCGGAAAGAATACGTGGACATGGCGGAAGATTTGCCGGCGATTCGTTTCGGAGTCTTCGAACTCGACCTCCATACCCGTGAATTGCGGAAGGCTGGCCGGAAGGTCCGCATCCAGGAACAGCCCTTGTCCGTGCTGGTCTCGCTTCTCGAACGGCCGGGCGAACTGGTGACGCGCGACGAACTGCGCCAGAAACTCTGGCAATCCGACACCTTCGTCGATTTCGACACGGCCCTGAACAAGGCGATCACCAAGATTCGTGACGTCCTCGGCGACTCCGCGGCGTCGCCACGGTTCGTTGAAACCCTGCCGAAGCGCGGGTATCGCTTCATTGCGCCGGTTGAAAAGCTGGCTCCTGAGCAGACGGCGCCGGGTCCGGCCCCGCCCGAGGCGATACATCCGGAGGCCGGCGGGTCCGCAGCCGCTGAACGGCCACGGGGCGCTTCCGGTTACGGCGGCTGGGCGAAACTGGCCGGGGCCGGACTCGCCGTCCTCCCGCTTCTGGCCATAATCGCATGGCTGCACTGGTCACGCGAAGGCGCGCCCGCCCGAATACGATCCATAGCCGTGCTGCCCCTCGATAACCTCTCCGGCGATTCCAATCAGGAATACTTCGCCGACGGAATGACCGACGAACTGATCACGGACCTTGCGCAGGTCCACTCGCTGCGGGTTATTTCGCGGACGTCCGTGATGCAGTTCAAGCACACGAAGAAAAACCTGCCCGAGATTGCTGCAGAACTTAACGTCGATGCGGTGGTAGAAGGTTCGGTGATGCGCTCTGGTAATAGCGTGCGCGTCACGGCTCAGCTTCTCGATGCGCGCCAGGATCGTCATCTCTGGGCGGCCAGCTACGAACGCGAAATGACCGACGTCATCGGGCTGGAGGGACAAGTGGCCAAGGCCATCGCCGATCAGGTGAGGGTGAAGCTTACGCCGGAAGAGGATGCCAGGCTCGCCAAACGGCGTCCGGCCAATCCCGAGGCCTACGATGCATTGTTGAAGGGCCGGTTCCTCTGGGATAAGAGGAACGCCGGGGCAGCGGAGAAGGCCGTCGACTATTTCCGTCAGGCGGCCGGAAAGGATCCCGGCAATGCCGAGGCATGGGCGGCGCTGGCGGGTTGCTACGCATCGCTAGGCTCGGACATTGGCTCGGTTGACCCTGCCAAGGTGGCGCCCGAGGCGCGTGCAGCGGTCGCAAAGGCGCTCGCACTCGACCCCAACCTCGCGGAGGCGCATGGCAGTCTTGCCAAGATCGAGCTTTGGTACGACTGGGACTGGGCTGGGTCGGAACGGGAGTACCGGCGGGCAATCGAATTGAACCCCAACGACTCCATGATTCGCCTGGGGTATTCGCACTACCTTCTGGTGCGAAAGCGCTTCGACGATGCCCTTGAAGAAAACAGGCGCGCCCTCGATCTCGCTCCGCTAGATATTCTGTGCTCCATGCACTTGGCATGGCTCTATTGCGACTCTCATGCGGGAGATAAGACGGTCGAGCAAAGCAAGCGCGTATTGGAGATGGATCCCGCTTTCGCCGGCGCGTACCTTTACGTCGCGCGCGGTTATGAACTGCAAGGGAAGTGGCCGGAAGCGATTGCAGCTTATGAACAGGCGAGGGACTCGTATTTGCCGCAATATCTGGCGGGCGTCGCCCACGCTTGGGCAGCCTCCGGAAACAGGCGGCAAGCCGAAGCGGCCTTGGCGAAACTCAAAGAATTCTCAAAACAGCGCTATGTCTCTCCACTCATGTTCGCGGCGTATTACGCAGCATGCGGAGATCGCGACCGGGCGTTCGAGTGGCTGGAAAGAGGTTATCGGCAGCGCGCGCCGGGTCTGATCGAACTGGAAGTCAGCTATGTATGGGACAATCTGCGAACGGACCCGCGATTCCACTCGCTGGAACGGCGTGCCGGATTCTGACGGCGGATTCCCGGCTGGGGTGGGCCCCGTTCGCCGCAGAGCGGGGCTAAGAGCCCCGCAGCGGACTAGGCCTCGGCACGACGTGACCCACCGCGAGCGCCGCCACCTCGGACCGGCACAGCCGGCAGCCCAAAGAACACGTCTGGCGCTTCGCGCAGCCTGACGCAGGCGGCCAGTTCGGCGCCAGCCGCCCGTCGTCCGTCGCCGCGACTGCCGGCGGGCCGATGGGCGACGTGATCGGCGACGAGGCGCTATCCAAGACCAAGGCCTTCATCCGCCGCGAGGGCGTACGCTGCGCGATGCGATGACCGCGCCAATCCTCATCCCCCTCAAAATTTGCCGATCGAGCGCACAATCACGCCGCCATCGATGGAGCGGACTGACCAGCGATACATCATCGTCGCTGTATAGTGCCCCAGGGCAGAACGCAATCGCGCACA
>JBEKMJ010000197.1:0-9039 GCA_050008575.1 Bryobacteraceae bacterium | reverse complement strand
CAGATGGGGGTCTTCAAACAGGACTTCGAAGTGCTGAGGGGAGTCCGGTTCGATCCAGGGTGGACGGTTCCAGACAAGGGTTTGGCCTAAAGTGACCGATTCGCTTCCGGTGGCGGTGACGCTGTTGAGGGTGACTTCGCCGTTGTTCAGTTTTTGTTGCCAGGCTTGTGGGGTTGAGTGGGGGTAAAGGCTTGCCAAGTGCGAGAGCAGGGTTTGTCCATGGTATTTGCTGCTGATGATTGTGGTGCAGGCATAGCCCCGGTTGAGCATGTAGTTTGAGTATAAGCTATGGCATCTGCGGCGCGGCTGCCAGAAGGGTTTTTGCGATCCAATCGGCGCGAGGGAGCCCAGACTCGCGCCCACCGTGCTCTTCTCGATTGGCTGCGCGGGCTTGCCTGCCGCAACTCATCGGTGTTGAGATCCTTGCGTGGCGGCAAGGAGCGAAATATAACCAAGTCACTCGACGACAGGTTCTGGGCGGATGACGCGCCACTCGGAGAAAGGCGCTGCGAAGGCCCAGACCGGATTAGTCCCCGGAAACGCGCTTCCCTGCGGACACCGAACCGGCGCTAAACTGGTCCCATGACGCGCAAGGCAACTGTTGTCATCGAAAAGGACGAACACGGCTTCTACGCGTGGTGGCCGGAATTGAAGGGGTGTCAGTCCCAAGGAGCCACGCTCGAAGATGCGATGGCCAATATCAAGGAGGCCGTTGAGATCTACCTCGAAACGTTGCCGGGCGATGAACGTGACGTGCTGCTCAGCCGCGAAATCCTGACAACCGCCGTTCAAGTCGATGCCTAGGCTACCGCTGTGGACTGCCTCTGATGTGGAGCGGTCGCTGCTCGCCGCCGGCCTCGAGCTTCTTCGGTCCAAGGGCAGTCACCGGATCTACGGCAAAGGCCGTCTCAAGGTCACTGTGCCGTTCCACAGTGGGGAGATATTGCACCCAAAAATCGTGTAGCAAGTCCTCGAAGCCATTGAAGAGGCGGCACAGACCTCGGCCTCGGACGAATAGCCCGCACAAACGCGCTTCTAGGGCGTATCGGAGCCCTTCGAGCGGGTCGTCGGCTTTCCGGAAACCATCCACTTGTCATCAGGTCGCAAAAATGCCGCGAACACTCCAAGACAATCTGCGAGTTCCCGGCGTCCCGAGAACCAAACATTTAAATCTACGCTAACCCCGAGCAACGCAAAAGCGGGGCTGGGAGCCCCGCGCAGGCTACGAGCCTGCCCCACTGCGGAACTTGAACTTATCGATTTTAAGCGAGCGGATCTTGGATTCGAGTGTGGAGGCCGGGATGCGCAGCCGCGCCGCGGCGCCGCGCGGTCCGGCTATGCGGCCCTTGGTCTCGCCAAGCGCCGCTTCGATCGATTCCTTTTCGTTCCGCCGTAGAACATCTCCGGCAGAGTGTGCCTTACGCGATGCGGCGCTGTCCAGCACGCTCGCGTCGACGCGAAGTGTGCCGCCCTCCGCCAGAATGACGCTGCGTTCGATCACATTCTGCAACTCCCGGATATTTCCGGGCCAGTGATAACCCTGCAGCAGTTCCATGGTCTGCCGGTCGACCCGGCTGACCTTGCGGCCCAGGCGCTCCGCGAAACGCGCCACGAAATATTCTACCAGCGGGGGTATATCGTCGCTGCGATCGCGCAGCGGCGGCACCACCAGCGGAAAAATGTTCAGGCGATAGTACAAATCGCCGCGGAATTCCCGCTGCTCCACCATGGCCGGCAGATTCCGGCTGGTAGCCGCTACCAGCCTGACATTGACCTTGATCGTGTGAGTGCTGCCCAACCGCTCGAACTCCTGCTCCTGCAAGACCCGCAACAACTTGGGCTGCAGCTCCGGCGGGATGTCGCCTACCTCATCCAGGAACAAGGTGCCCTGGTGCGCCACTTCGAAGCGGCCGGTCCTGCGCGCGATGGCGCCCGTGAACGCGCCCTTCTCGTGGCCGAACAATTCGCTTTCGAGCAGCCCCAGCGGAATGGCGGCGCAATTCACTTTCACGAACGTGTGGTCCCGGCGCGAGCTCATATTGTGGATGGCGCGCGCGATAAGTTCCTTGCCTGTGCCGGTTTCGCCAAGAATCAAGACGGTCGAATCCGTGGGCGCCACGATGGCTACTTGTTTCAGAACGTTTTTGAGTGCTGCGCTGGAGCCGACAATCTCCTCGAAGTTCTGGCCGCTGCGGATCTCCTCGTTCAGATAGACGCGTTCCTCGGCCAGCCGCTGCCTGGATTCCGCCACCTGGTAGTAATCCAGCGCGTTATCCGCGGCCAGCGCCACCTGGCTGGCCACCTGGCGGAGAAAGTCGACATCGTCCTGGGTGAACGCCCGATCCGGAAACCGGCCGACGTTCAAAGTGCCAAGCAGCCGCTCACGGGCAACCAGCGGCAGAAAGCACGCCGACTTCAGTCCCAAGGCCAGCGTGGGATTGATCTTCGGATCGAAACGCGCGAGGCCTTCGGCATCCAGCACCAGAGCCTTGCCGGTTTCGAGGACAATGCCGGCCGGCGTACCCACCCGCGGCACTACCAGTTCTTCGGCCAGAGGCTCAGCCAGCTCGGAGAAATCCCGCGCATAAATCCGCAGCATCACGCCATCCGGTTCCGGCAGGATCACGCTGGTGTAATCGCAGTGCATCGCCCGCCTCACGTTGGAAGATACGGCCCGCAATAGCTCCCGCAAGTCCAGATTCGGCGCCAGCGTATTGTTCAGATCCAGCAGCAGGCGGAGGCGGTCGCGTTCCTCTGCCAATGCGGCCTGTAATTCGCCGGCCTCTTCGTGTGCCAAAACATTGTCCACCGCCACGGCGATTTGGCGGGCCACTTGCCCCAGAAACTCGACATCTGCCTCGGAATAGTTGTGCGGCCGGGCATAGCCAAAACCCACCGCGCCCAAACGCCGGTGCGCCGTGGTCAGCGGCAGGATGCAACACGAATGGACGGCGTTGTCCAACAGCAACCGAAAGGCCGCCGGATAGCGCGGATCTTCCGCGAGATTGAACACCACCAGCGGCGCCTGCGTGCTCCAGACCAGCGCGCTGGGCGATTCTTCCATAGGCCTTTCGAGCGGCCACGCGCCCTCCTCGGCGGCCGCACGGGCTGGCCCTTCCAGGACGTGCAGCCGCATGCGGTTGCGGGCGGGATCGTGCAGCACGAGCCACAGCGAATCGAAACTGACTACGCGCGGCAGGCGTTCCACAAGGTCCCGGAACAGGGCGGTCAGATCGCGGTGTGCGGCTACCGACTGCGACACTTCCAGCAGCGCCTGATATTGGCGGGTAGCGTCGGCCAGCACGCAGAGCCGTCCATCCATGTTATTCATATTATTATAGAAAGCCGGAGGTTGCAGTCTGACGCGTATTTTTGGACGGACGATGGCGCGCTCGGACTTCCGGCGGATGCACGGTGCTAGTCTGGGCCGCTAATGGGCTCGCGTTCCAGGTTCACGCGATCCCAGTTGCCCAAATTCGCCGCGGCGTCATAGGTACTTTGAAGAAAGTCGAGTAAGGCGTTACGGGGCGAAGCCGCAACGCGAACATCGTCGTACATCAGGATGAACTCCCGCAGACCGGGGTGATACTGCGCCGCGGGCGGAAGCACCGAGTACGCCGGATACCCTGGCGGCTCGGGCGCCGCGTAGGAGTAAAATGCCGGACCCGTTATATCGCCGCCACCAGGCCAGAAGCCGGCGCTGCTGCATTCGTGCGAGTAGGCTTCACGGGTAATCGGGTCGGCCCCCACGCGCTCCGGAGCGCGGCGTCCGGAAAAGCGGGTGGCCGCCAGATCGAAGCTGCCCCAGAAGAAGTGTGCGGGACTCGCCTTGCCCACGAACCGGCCGCGAAATTCCTTGAGAATGGCATCGGTCTGCAACAGAATCCGATGAAACCGGTTCACATACTCGGGATCATAGGAGGCATGTTCGCGGTCGTCGGGGAAGGGAATCGGATTGGCAATCTCTACCGGAACGGGCCAGATTTTGACGTCGATTCCGAGGGCGCGCAGGGCCGCCATCACTTCCCGATAGAAATCGGCGACAGAGCGTGCATACAACTGCACGAAAGTTGACGCCTGTCCGGTTTTCCAAATAGCGAGGTGCCCGCCGGCGAAATCGAATTCCATCTCGAATGCATGGTCGCCGTAAGGGATGGCCGACGTCGTCAGCCCGCGCGCACTGACATATAGAGGTACTTGCCACCAATGGTTCACGCGCGGGTTGAGCGCCAGCCGCACCTTACCCACGATCTGCGTCCACATATGCAGCGTGGCGCGGGTGGCTTCCCACTCGGCGAGCGGTAAGGACGGCCACGGGATGGAGTTATCGGTCATACGCTGTGGCCGGGCTAAAGCCCCACGCCGGCTAAAGCCCGCCCTCCAGGTCCGCACTTCCGCAAATGTTGAAACTCTGGCCGCGAGCCTGCCCGCATCAGACGATATAGCGCTCGGCGTCCAACAGCCGGTGCGCGATCTTGCGCCGCAGCGCGATCGCATCTACCGGTTCGTACTTGCCGAACCGGCGCAGCACGACCAGGTTCGTGCGCAGCGTATCGCCGTCCGAACAGGCCGCCAGCACGATACGCGCGGTCACGTCGATGTGCGCCATGGCATCGCGCACCAGCACCGCGGTCATGTCCGCGGCGTTGGCGCCCTTGCCGGATTCCGCCAGCTTCTGCGTGCGCAGCAGCGCCGATTCCATAGCGAAGATATCCATAATGACGTCGGTGATATTCGCCAGGATTTCCTGCTGCTTTTCCATCTCGAGCATGTACTTCTGATACGCCACGCCCATCAGCATGAGCGCGATTTTCTTGGCGTTGATCAGGATTTTGGTCTCTTCGGCGAACGGTCCCGTGGGTTCGTCCTCGCCGCCGCGCGGTCCGCCCAGGATCTCCTGCAGCACACCCGTGGCCGCTTGCACTAAGCCAAGCTGCCCGCGCGCGGCGCGCTTCAGCAACATGCCGGTGGTGAGCAGCCGGTTGATTTCGTTGGTGCCTTCGAATATCCGGTTGATGCGCGAATCGCGATAGGCGCGCTCCACCGGATAGTCCATGTGATAGCCGTAGCCACCGTGAATTTGCACGCCTTCATCCACCACATAATCCAGCACTTCGGAAGCGTAGATTTTGATGATGGAACATTCGGCGGCGTACTCCTCCACCGCTTTCAGCATGGTCTGCGCGGCGTTGGCTTGCGACCAGGAGAAGTTTTCCAGTTGCGACTCGATCAAGCCCACCACGCGATAAGTCATGGACTCGGCCGCATACGTGCGAATGGCCATCTCGGCCAGTTTGTGCTGAATCATGCCGAATTCGGCGATGGATTGGCCGAAAGCCTTGCGCTCTTTGGCGTACTTGAGCGAAACCGCCAGCACGTTCTTGGAGCCGCCCACGGTGCCGGGACCGAGTTTCAGCCGGCCGACGTTCAGGATGTTAAAGGCGATGATGTGGCCACGGCCGATTTCGCCGAGCACGTTTTCCACGGGTACGGGTACGTTATCGAAGTAGACGGCCGTGGTGGAACTGCCCTTAATGCCCATCTTCTTCTCTTCGCCGCCGCTGGAAACCCCGGGGAATGTGCGCTCCACCAGGAAAGCCGTAAACTTTTCGCCGCCGACCTTGGCGAAGACCGTAAACAGATCCGCGTGGCCGCCGTTAGTGATCCACATTTTCTGACCGTTCAGGATGTAGTGCTTGCCATCGGGGCTCAGGTCGGCCCGGGTGCGGGCGGCCAGCGCGTCGGAGCCGGCATGCGGTTCAGTAAGGCAGTAAGCGCCCAGCATTTCCATCTTGGCCAGTTTGGGCAGGTAATGCTTCTTCTGCTCCTCAGTGCCGAAATACAGGATCGGCAGCGAGCCGATTCCCACGTGCGCGCCGTACCATCCGGCGAACGAACCGTCGCCGGCCATATGTTCCACAGCCACCATGGCGGAAGCCATGTCCAGTTCCATCCCGCCGTATTGTTCCGGGATGGTGATGCCGGTGAGTCCCAACTCGGCTGCTTTGCGCAGGCAGGCCATGGCGACGCCCGGTTCGTGGTGCTGGATGGCGTCGACGTTCGGGCCGACTTCCTTGGCCCAGAATTCGTCCACGGTGCGCGCGATCGCCAGGTGTTCCGGAGTGAGATCTTCGGGCGTGAAGATTTCGTTCGGCAGGCGCTCTTCGATCAGGAATGCGCCGCCTTGGGTTTTCGGTAATGAGATCGTTGCTGTTGCCGTTGCCATATTAAGCTCCTGTAAAAATGACGGGCCAGGAGACCCGTCCTACATCGATTCGAAGATACCCGCGGCGCCCTGCCCGCCGCCCACACACATGGTCACCATGCCATACTTCACGTTGCGGCGCGCCATCTCCCGCAGAATCGTCGCGGTAAGTTTGGCGCCGGTACATCCCAGCGGATGCCCCAAGGCGATGGCGCCGCCATTCACGTTGACTTTTTCCGGATCGAGGCCGGCTTCCTTCATGACGGCCAGCGCCTGGACGCCGAAGGCTTCGTTCAGTTCGATGACGCCGATGTCGTCCAGCGTCAGGCCGGCGATTTTGAGGGCCTTGGGAATGGCCACCACCGGTCCAATGCCCATGATTTCCGGAGGCACGCCGCCGGCGGAAAAGCTGACGAAGCGCGCCATAGGCTTGAGGCCCAATTCGCGTGCCTTGCGGTCGGACATCACGATGGCCGCCGCCGCGCCGTCGCTGGTTTGCGATGAATTGCCGGCTGTCACGGTGCCATTGGCGTGGAAGACGGGCTTAAGCTTGGCGAGTACTTCCACGGTGGTGTCGGCGCGCGGACCTTCGTCCTTGGCGAAGACCGTCTTGGTCACTCTGGGTTTCCTGCCATTGGGAGTGACCCACTCGACTTCGAAGGGCACAATCTCGTCGTCGAATTTGCCTTCGGCTTGCGCGCGCAACGCGTTCTGATGGCTGCGGTAGGAGAAAGCGTCGGCTTCCTCACGCGATACATTATATTTGCGCTGCACGCACTCGGCGGTCAGCCCCATGTTCATGTAGATTTCCGGTCGATGGTCGACGAACCACGGGCTGGGGGCCACCTTATGCCCTCCGCGCGGCATCATACTCATGGTTTCCGCGCCGCCCGCGAGGATGATATCCGCACCCCCTGAGCGGATGCGATCTGCCGCCATTGCAATAGCTTGCAAGCCAGAGCTACAGAAACGGTTGATGGTCACGCCAGTGACCGTATCGGGCAGGCCGGCGCGCAGGGCCACACAGCGGGCCATGTTATTGCCCGATTCGGCTTCCGGCATGGCACAGCCCAGAACGATGTCTTCGATTTCATCCTTCGAAATCTCGGGATGCTTTGCCAAAAGGCGGCTGATGACCGCACCGGCGAGATCGTCCGGCCGCGAAGTGCGCAACGCGCCGCGCGGCGCTTTGCCGACGGCGGTGCGGAGACAATCGATGATAACGGCTTCTTGCATGGGTTCCTCGTTAGACCGCTTGCTGACGCGCGCGGCTCAGTTACGCAACGGCTTTCCCGTCTTCAGCATGTGCTGCATGCGCTCTTGCGTCTTGCGCTGGCCGCACAGGCTAAGAAAGGCTTCCCTCTCCAGGTCCAGCAGATATTGTTCGGAGACGGTCTGACGGCCGGTCAGGGGTCCGCCGCTCAATACGTTTGCCAACTTCTCTCCTACTACAGTATCGTAATCGGAGATGTAATTGGCTTGCCTGGCCAGGTAGATGCCGGTCTTGAGCAGCGCCAGGTCTTCGGCGCCGCCCACTTCCACATCGGTGCGCGGCACGCCGGGGACGTAGCCGGGCGCGATGGAAAGCGCCAGCGCCTTGGCATCGTCGATGAGCCGCTCGGGGTTCATGGAGATCCGGTCCTGCGGGCGCAGCAGGCCGAAACTGCGTGCCTCCGCGGCGCTGGTGGCGACCTTGGCGTAGGCGATCAGCTCGAACGCTTTCTGCGCGCTGCCGAACCGCACCAGCATTTCCTTGGTGCCGCCCGCGCCGGGAATTACGCCGACGCCTACTTCGACGAGGCCCATGTACGTCTCCGCGGAAGCTTGCACGCGCGCCGAATGGATGGCGATTTCGCATCCGCCGCCCAACGTCATGCCAAACGGCGCGGACACCACGGGCTTGGGCGCGTACTTGATCAGCATGGTGGCTTGCTGGAACCGATTGATGGCCGCTTCCAACTCTTCCCACTCCTCTTCCTGGGCGGCCAGCAGTACCAGCATCAGGTTGGCGCCGACGCTGAAGTTTTCGCCCTGGTTGGCGACGATCATGGCCTGGAAATTCTTGCTGGTTTCGTCGATGCCCGCGCGGATCAGGGAGATCTGGTCGTCGCCAAGCGAATTCATCTTGCTGTGGAACTCGAGGCAAAGCACACCGTCGCCGATGTCGATCAACGATGCGCCGCCGTTCTTCTTCACCACGCCGTGCGCGTGTTTGACGTCCTTCAGCACGGTGACGCCGGGGCGGTCTTCCAGCCACTTGTAAGAGTTGGCGAGCAGATCGAAGTATTCATGGTGCGGGCGGCGGTCGTGGTCGGGAGCCTCGTAGAAGGCCTTAGCGCCGGTGCAGAGCATTTTCTCGACGTTCTCCGGAATCTGGCGCTGTTCTTTCCGCATGCGCGCGACGGTTTCTGCGACGCCCAGCGCATCCCACAGCTCAAATGGGCCAAGCGAGTTGGCGTAGCCCCAGCGCATGGCGCGGTCGATCTCGACCACGCGATCGGAAATCTCGGGTACCATGCTGGCCGAGTACAGCACCAGGTCGCTGAAGAGCTTCCAGAGGAATGTGCCGGGGCGATCGGTGAGCGCCATCAGCGCGCGCAGGCGCTGCGGCAGGTCCTCGATATTGCGCACGCCTTCGACGGAATTGAATCGCGCTTTCTTAGATGGCTGGTATTCGAGCGTGTTTAGATCGAGAGCCAGGATTTCCTTTTTGTCGCCCTTGCCGGTGCGTTTGTAAAAGCCCTGGCCGCGCTTGTCGCCCAGCCATCCGCGCTCGATCATCTGCGCGAAAAACGGGGGCAGCACGAAGCGCTCGCGCCAAGGATCGCCGGGCA
>JBEKMJ010000196.1:0-9039 GCA_050008575.1 Bryobacteraceae bacterium | reverse complement strand
GCAGGACCACATTCCCCGTAGGGCCCCCGCAGAGTCGTGCCCCGCTCACTGTTGGGCATATCCAGCAGTGCCCGATTGCTCGGCTCATCCCCTACCCCCAGAACGCCAGGACGCATTCCGCCGTGCAAATCCAGCAGCTGGCCGCCAGCATCGGAGAGTTCGAGTTCGTCAATCGCAGCTTGCTCGCAAAGGCAGCCGGGCAGTGGGATCCGATCTGGCAGGAGTTTCAGCCATGCCATTGAAGATCGAATACTGGCCCATCTCGCGCATCAAGCGGCGCCCGAATAACCCGCGCTCGCACTCGGCCGCCCAGAAGCGGCAGATCGCCAACTCCATCCTGGAGTTCAACTGGACCAACCCGATCTTGGTCGACGGCGAGGGCGGGTTGCTCGCCGGCCACGGCCGCCTCGATGCCGCGGAGGAGATCCTGCACATGACCGAAGTGCCGGTGATCGTGCTTGACCACTTAAGTCCAGCGCAACAGCGTGCGCTAGTGATTGCGGACAACCAGATCGCTTTGAACGCAGGGTGGTCGGAAGAGACTTTGCGCGTCGAGTTGCAGGCCCTCCAGGAAGCCGAATTCGATCTGAGCCTGGTGGGCTTTGACGACGAAGATCTGGCGCGACTTCTGGCGGCCGAAGGAGCAACCACGGGCTTGACCGATGAGGACCATGCTCCCGAGGTTACGGAAACTCCGGTCACCCTGTCCGGCGACCGCGGGCTCCTTGGCAGAGACCACATACTTCTCGTTGGCGATGCGACTATGCCCGCGGATGTCGAACGCCTGATGGCGGGCGACTCGGCCGACTTAGTCTTCCTCGATCCGCCGTACAATTCTGGCTACACAGGATATACCGAACAGCGCCTGACGATTCAGAACGACCGGATGTCCGACGCCGACTTCAAGCACTTCCTGGAGGCCGTGTTTCGGTCGTGCCGCTCGGCAATCAAGCGCGGCGCCTCCATGTATGTGTGTCACTCCTCGTCCTGGCAGCGCGAATTCCAGAACGCACTGGAGTCGGCCGGTTTCGAGGTGCGCTGCCAGATCATATGGGCGAAGAACACCTTCGCGTGGGGATTTGGCAGGTACAAATTCCAGCACGAGCCGCTGTTCTATTGCCACGTCGCGGGAGAAACCGACGCCTGGTACGGCGACAAGTCGCAATCTACGCTCTGGGAAGAAAGCAAGCCGGCGGCGAGTCGTCTGCATCCAACGATGAAACCAGTGGGGTTGGTCGAGCGCGCGCTTCTGAACAGCAGCAAGGCGGGCGATATCTGCGCGGACCTCTGCGCCGGTGCCGGTTCTACTCTGATCGCTTGCGAGTGCCGGGGCCGGAAAGCCCGCCTGATTGAACTCGATCCGAAGTACGCCCAAGTGATCATCGTGCGCTGGCAACAGTACTCGGGAAAGTGCGCGACCCTGGATGGCGATGGCCGCACCTTTGAAGAGATCGCCCAACTACGCCGCCAGGAGGCCGCTTGAATCCCGCGCTGCCCACCCGGAATTGCGGCCGTCGACGCGCAGATACGGGCCGGGCACCCGGACGTAGCCTCGCGCGGCCTGGCACCCGTCCGCCAGGCGAATATGGCTGATACAGCTGCGACGAGATCCGGCAGTGGCACCCTGTCTTGTAAGAATTTGTGGAGCACATCAAAGAGAGAACCAGGAGAAGAAATCATGCATACCGACAAACCCAACAACACAGCAACGGAGACACCCAAAGAGGGGCCGCCGGCGTCCCGGCAGAGTCGGCGGCAGCGAGCCATTGTGGCCTTGCTGGAACAGGCCACGGTGGAGCGGGCCGCCCAGGCCGCCGACGTGCACGCCTCTACGTTATGGCGGTGGATGAAGGAGCCGACGTTTCAGCGCGAGTTGCGCCAAGCCCAGCAGCAAGTATTTTCACAGGCCATGCGGCGTCTGCAACAAGGCGCCCAACCGGCGGTCTTGGTATTACTTCGCGTTTTGGCCAACGCGGAGACTTCGGAGAGTGGTAAGATCCGAGCTGCCCGGTGTGTGCTGGATCAAGGCCGCAAGCACCGGGAATTGGAGGAGCTGGAGGATCTGCAGGAGCGGGTCGCCGCCATGGAATTAATCCCGCGCGAGGGCCGCGGCTTATCCCCGCAACAAGAGAAATCCGGATCTCGAAAGGGAAGGTCCTGATGACCAGCGCCAGTTTGATCAAACAAGGCGTGTGGGCACTGGACCTCTGTCCCGGGACGGGAATCTCTGAAAATGCGAGACTGCGTGCGTCTGCGACCCGACGCCTGATGCGGATGTCCGCACTTATCAATAAGATACAAACTTGTGGTAATCCAAGGTTTCTTCTAAACCCTTGCAAAACCTCGCAATACTTTGACCAAGCCGAGCCTAGCGCAACCGATATGTTCCGTGTTTTCAATAGCGGCTTGGGTTGGCAGGGACTCAGGTCGCAACCCCTGGCCGTCGTTAGCACTGGATTCCGAGCAAAGTAGCGGATTTGATGACCGAAGTCTCGAAATTGCAATGGATCTGGACGGCCCTCCGGAGATGATACCCCGCCGGAGACGCCGCCCAGAGACGTTTTCCGAGGTGCGGCGTTCCTGACGAGGCGAGTACGCGCTACGGAAAGCTGTTAACCGGTTAACAGGCCCCATGAAAACCCTGAAAAACGCCCATAATACGGGGTTCTTGCGACCGGCGAGACCCGCCAGCGCCGGCCGGGTGATGCCATTAGGGGACGAAAAGGTAGGGGAGGGCGGCTCCGGCTCTCCGTTTGTCTCTTCGGCACAGCCCGTTGGTTAACAGCGTGGATGGATCGATTGCCTCCAGACGCGCGTTGGAGGCGGCCAACGATGCACTCGGTGGCGGCGGGCCTTGCGGATCACCCGTGGAGCATTGCGGAGTTGCTAACCATAGTGAATTGAATTTCAGATTGCAAAGTAATCCGCTCCCATAGAAGAACTCTCCCACCACGTCCAGCTTTCCATCACCATTGAAGTCCGCCAACTGAATGGCAGTGATTCCCGCATATCCGTTATTGATGTAGTAATTGATGGGGGCCTGGAACGTGCGGTCGCAGGTCCCCATTGGTGGCCTGGACGAGCCCCGCCACTGGGACTTCGCCGTCCGTGGGACACGAGCCGGGGGCGCGCCCTGCGCCAGCAGCGCACGCGCGACCCAGAGATCCACGATACTCCAGTCCGGCTGTGGAAAGCGTCGGGCGATGTGCCATCGCCTCACCCAGGCTTGGTAGATCTGGCTGGCTTGCTCTGCGGGGATCGCCACGGCATCGCCGCCGTGCAGAGTTCCGTCGGAGCGGGTGCCGGGCAACGCGCCGTGCGCCCGTGGCGCGGTCTGCTCCGCCGCGGCACGCAACAAGCCGTCGGCACGACGCGCCAAACCCGCGCGACTATGGACGACTTTCACCCAAGGAGCGGTGCCGCCAGGCGTACGCCGTTGGGGCTTCTGATTGGTGAAACCGGCGAGTCTGCCCAAGTGCCGCCAGTCGGCGCTGGCCCGGTCTCCTCCATAAGCCCGGGCCAAATGCCGACCGACAACAGTAGCGACAGCCGGTTGCAGTGGAGTGGCACTGACATGCACCCAGGCTTGCAGATGACCGGGACTGGTCTGGAGCACTGCGCAGGGTTCATGCCCGTTGGCCTGCATGTGCGTGAGGACCACCGCATCGGCATGGTCCAGGTCGATCAGCATGTAGCCGGCGTTTTGGTCTGCGGCATAGGGCTGCATGTAAACGTCACAGCCCTCGCGGTTGCGCACGCGCAAGAATCTGAGGGTCGCCAAATTCATCAACTGGGCCGGGGTCCACAGCCGTTCGCCGGGGAACGGCCTCTTGGTGACGGCGTGAATCAGACGAACCAGATACAGTTCGTGGGGCATGGCCGCAAGCTGGCGGCGGACAGCATGCCAGGTGAGGGTGAGTCCACGGTCGAACATGGACCCCATTTTGCAATACAACCGGGTTGCCGTACAATAAATTCTCAGTGGGCGGTAAGTAGTGTCTTAACCGATCGTCTCAGCCCAGGGGTCCACCCCAGATTGAGGTAGATTGCCGACATAAGATCTCCGTATAGGCGCGGACTGTTCTCCCAAAAAGGCTGAAGTATTGCCTGTGCTTCTCTGCAATTGGCCTCGCAATCGACTAAACGATCCATGTCTCGATACAGCCTCGCTACATTATTCAATGTCATGGCCAGGCGGGGCAGATACTCTTGCGGGTTCATCACAGCCAGCTGGCGCGCGATCGGGTTCGACTCCTTCAATCGACGAATTCATCGCCTGCAACTTCTGGTGAATCTCGATGAGCGAGTGGTCCGACGCATACCTGGGAAATCGGAACAGCGCTTCACAGTGGCACAGCATCGCCGAGACCAGTTTCCTTCCGGCTTCGGAGGAGCCGTGCAGAGTCCTCTCCGCCAATTCGGCCACATAATCTGCGCTATAGCCCACCAGAAAACCCGCAGCGCAGTTTGAAGCAATCCTTTGGTGCCTTTCTGTTGCGTTAAGCTCCCGGACAAAGTATTCCGCGCTGCGCTGCACGGCAACTTGGCGATCGATTTTGAATAGGCTCCCCAGTAAATCGCAGGAATACAAGGAAGGCGCGTCTAGAGCTTCCAGATAGAGGTCGAGCGCCGGACGGTGCCCCATTCGGGCGAGTTCCCGGACAATAGCGTCCCGGGACAGCGAACCCCGCTTGCAGGACCGGGCGGTTACCTCAAGGTCCCAAGCCGTGGATGGCGAGGCGTCGTCAGCCAAGGCCCCCAAAGCAATCCAATCTATCCTTTCAGGAAGCGCCGAACGCAGGTCCTCAAGAAGAACCTCTCGGATCAAGCCCTGGTCCGCGGGTGTGGACGACCTAATCCACTCGGCGATGTGCTCGGTGTGCAGATTGCCGCTACCATCGCCTAAATGTTCCTGGGCGATCCTGGCCAATATCTGTCTTATGCGGATGGTTTCTTCTAGCATAGCAAGGCGGTTGACGGTCAGGCGAATTCGGTGGCGATCCAATCCACGGTGAACACGGCTTGCTCATTCGATCCGTGTCGGCGCTACAAGGCCAAGCGCGCACGAGACCCCGTGGCTACTTGATCGAGGGCCCTCGCAAGCCGCCTCAGTTCCTTCGAGATGACTAGAAACCAAATACTAATCCATGACAGTAAGAAGCCGCCAATGGCCAACGCAACCCATCCTCCAATTGAACCTATACCAGAGTGACGCAGGTTTCGCAAGCCAAGGGCCGCTGCGAGTCCCGTGATCGCCACACCGAGTAGGAGTCCAACGGCGCCGAAAATCAGAGCCGTTCGCCCCCTTAGCATGGCAGTGCCTCTCCCTGCCTTTTTCGATATATTGAGATACAGACTCGCCTCGTGTTCCCCAAATCCTGCGACGACTACTTCGTCTCCAGCTTCGATACATGGCGGGGATAGGGACCGCATCGTCTTCAGCCGGCCGTCGATATCCATGACACAAAGATACTGGACTTTGCGTGACTGTGGCAGGATCCTGCGTTCAGACTTTCGGATGCTTCGAACGGTGCCACGTGCCACTACGGCGGGTTGGAAGGCGCTGATTTGGCGGCTTGCCTTCCCGGGTGATGGCATAGCCCAGGCTTGGCGGGCGGTTGCAACGAGAGCACCATCGCAGGTCTGTTGAAGACGGGCGAGCCGGTCAGCGGGCATCTTCGGGAGATCTGAGAATGGGGGATCTAGTGCTGCGACGGCTCGCAGTTCGGATTGCAGGCCAGCTGGGATTCTGCCCTGAAGTGACTGTACGCGGGCGCGGAAAGTAAAGCCGTAGTTCGGCTTTACGCCGACGTAAACTCAGGCATGGTCGGCTGCGTCGCCAACGCCCATGGCAGCCAGTGCAGAAAATCGGTAAGGAACAAAAGCGACCACGCGTGCCGCATGCCTTCGGCTCGCATACCGAAAGCCGTCTCGGTGGCGTAGAAGGGCGCGCCGCGCACGACCACAATGCCGCCGTCCACCTCCATGTCTGCCGCTGCGAGACGATGACTTTACCCAGTGGAGGATCATACTCCAGCCGCCCGGTCAAATGATGGCGAAATGCAGCGAACCGCCGCAATTATGCAGCCGGCAGCCTGGACAGGCGACGCTTTTGGCCTCATACTACCGACAGCGGGCAGCTTCAATGTGGACTACGTCGACGGCGCCTGGGCGGAGAATACGATCGACGCCAGCAATGCTCCGCCGGCCGGAGCGGCGAATCGCTTCCGATGCACCTCGACACCCTCGCCCGCTGCGATGGTAACCTAGGATGAGCCACTCGCGAGAAGTGGGAGGGGACATGTCGTCTACGAGCTTGAGCCCGGATTGCGATCCCATGCCAGGCAGCGATTCGGCCGCGCCATCGGAACGGTCCATACGGATCCTGAGTGTCGACGATCACCCCGTTTTCCGAGAGGGTCTATACCGAATCATCGGCTCGCAGGACGACATGCAACTCGTTGCACAGGCCGCTAATGCCGCCGATGCCCTGAAGCAATTCCGTGTTCATCGCCCCGATGTCACTCTCATGGATCTCCGCCTGCCAGGGACGAACGGAACCGATGCCATCGTGGCGATACGAGGCGAGTTTCCGCAAGCCCGCATCATCGTCCTGACCACGTCTGAAGCCGACGCAGAGATCCAGCGCGCACTTCGCGCCGGTGCGGCGGGCTATGTCTTGAAAAGCGCGCGCCGGAATGAACTGCTGACGGTAATTCGGTCGGTGCATGCGGGGAATCGATGCGTGCCCGCGGATATCGCGTTATAGATGTCGTCCTACCTGGTAGGCTCGCTTGGCCTGTGGCAAATCATTAGGTCCCGGTTAGGATGGATAATCCAGCAGCTTTTAGAAAACAACTCCTCCTCGAAACAAGAGAATGTGAACGAGGCAGCACCGTAAGGCCGTGGGTCGCCTTCCGAAGCCTGCCAAGTGCGAAAACACATTCTGCCGATGACATTCTCGATCAGCTTCTCCACACCCGCGGCTCAATGGGCTAGCGGTAGCTTTAATGCGCCAAGGCGAAGACAACGCCGCCGCCTTGGCCGGCGTGGGGGGCTGCGTTGGATTTCCCGAGGTTTCCCCGAAACCTTTCAATCTTCCCCGCCTCATTACCGATCATTGTACAGCAGAATTCGGGGGAGTGGAGCATGGCCCGATCCCGTCTTTGCGGGATGCAGACCATCCCGCGAATGCCCTATTTGGACCCATCAATAAAACCCTCTGTTAACGAACGTTTTTCTTGGCTGTGTCTGTGCAGATAAGAAAGGCGGAGGTAACACCAAATGCGTAAGATCATCGTAAGCACGTTGTTCGGGCTTGGCCTGCTGATGGGCTCGGCCTATGGAGATGAAGTAATAATACGAACCCGCCCGCCACATGCCATCGTGGAGCACCGCGCCGTGCGGCCAAGCCGGGATCACATATGGATCGGCGGTTATCACCGCTGGGACGGCAATGCCTATGTATGGACTCCGGGCCGATGGGAACTCCCACCCCGCCCGCGTGCAGTATGGGTGGCGCCGCGTTACGAGCATCGGAACGGTGGGTACGTGTTCGTAGAGGGGCGCTGGCGGTAACAAAGAGAACGCCGTCAACGGGCAGCTCCGGCTGCCCGTTGTGGTGGTGAAAATGGTAGCGGGTGGTTCATATCAACCGTCGGGGAGCGGCGTCGGACGAAGCGGCTGGCCAGTAGGCCTTACGCTTACGGGTCGAGGAGCTGGCATCCTGCGCGATCACCAATCGTCCGAATCGCCTTCCCCATGAGCACCGTGATGCCGCCTTCGGTATCCGGTTCAACCAGGTCCGGTAGGCCGGATTTGGCGGATTGCCCGTGCAGGTTTTGCATAAGGATCTGGCCCAAGCCGCTCGCCACACCTACGGTGAGCGGGGTGACAAACATCCCATCGCCCTTCCCAAGCGCTATCGTGATCATGCCATTCGCCGGCAACAAGATATCCAAGATGCCATCGCCGTTAACATCTCCGACTTGCGGCGGCAGTTGATCCACGAAGGGATATGGCAGCAGCTGATTAGTTGGTGTGAATTCTCCCTGCCCATTTCCCGATGTCTTCCTGCACCGCCTTTTTGTGGTCTTCCATGCCCGATAGCTCCGTTTTGACTCCAGCCACCGCATCCTCCTTATCCGATTGTCGCCATGCGAAGTAATCAGCTGGCTTCCTGCAGCATTCTTCTGACTTTGATGTCCAGGTCCCCGGCGATCTCCACGGCTTCCGCATTACCGTACGGAGCGAGCAAACTGGCCATCTCGTCGTAACTCAAATGCACGCCGTCGGACCGCTGATCAATCAATACGGTCACCGGCGCGTACGACGCGGCGTCAGGAACAAGGTGAGCCATCGATTCCATGATGAGAGGATTACCAATGATTAGACGGATGCTTTTCGAATTTCTCTCGGGACGCGCCTTCGCGAGGACGGCGCCAATATCGAATCGCATGAACTCCATCAGGCCAATTTCACTCACGGCGTGCTGTACGACTTCCCGCATTTCCGGATACGTCGCCGCGGCAGCAATGTCCTTGGCCAACTCGATCATATTAGGCCGGCCGATTGCAGCTCCCACCGCGGCGACGACAGTTTCGAATGGCTTTTGCGAAACGATGCTCCATCGTTGGACATTGACCGTTCGGACTTCCATAGATTTTTGACCTCAAGGTTGTTTATGCAAGGAGCAATGTTCTTCTCCGCGTCTCAGCCGTCCAAGCCTTGGCCCAAGACGCCCCTCCAGCCGCCCCTGAGAGCGGCTGGAACGACGCAGCGTCATCGCAGTTGTCGCTGTAGAAATTCACTCGTCCTTCCATTGGCGAGCGCGGCCGCCGCAGCATTGTAGTGCGCTCCATTATGCCGGGCGAAGGCGTGACGCTGCCCCGGATAGCTGTAGACCGTCCCGTTTGCGTTGCCGGCAAGTGCTGCCTTGATCTGAGCTTGCGCCGCCTTGGAGATAAACTCATCCTCTTCCCCCAGATGCATGAGCAGCGGCGCATGAAGATTTTGGACCTCACCCAGGTATTTCTCGGT
>JBEKMJ010000195.1:0-9070 GCA_050008575.1 Bryobacteraceae bacterium | reverse complement strand
CACCAAATGCGCATGAAAGCCGAGTTGTGGGGCAGGCTCGCAGCCTGCGGCGGCCTCGCAGGCCGCCCGGCCGTATTCTCAGTCGCCTACCGGAGGCTTTCGATGCTGCCGCGACCGCACTCCTGCGGTCGCCGGCGCGTGGAGCGCGCCGCCCGGCGAGCTTCGCTCGACGTGACCGGCTCTCCAGAGAACCATCGAGCAAGTCACTGATCTAGCGGGACTAACGTCCCGCTGGGCGAGCTACGCTCGCCTGCGCTGACACGAGTGTCAGCGCGGCAGGCAATGAGTGCCTGCGCCACCTGAAGCCCGTCCTACCGTGGCATCTGTGCAACGCTTAGCACATTGCCGTCCGGATCTTTGAACCACGCCACCCGCGCGCCGGCGTGCACAGCGGCCACTTCGGGACCGCTGGGCGAGGTCCAGATTCCGTTTTCATCCTGGTCCTTCATCCACGGGTAGCGCTGAAACTCGACGCCGGCGCTCCGCAGATGCGCCACAGCCGCCACGATGTCTTCGACATCCCAGCCCAGCACGGTAAACTGCGGCGGCGTCCAATCTTTCACCGGCACCAGGCGCAGCGTAGTGCCATTGGCGTCGAAAATAATCGCGAATTGATCCTCGCCCAACAGCCGCAAACCCAATGTGTCGCGATAAAACTTCCTGGCGGCGTCGCGGTCGCGGACGGCCGCAAAAGCTACGATCTTCTGTGTACCCAGCATCGTCTCCTCCTATTTTTAGTCGTCCACGCGGCTGTAAATGGCATCGTAGGCAGTCGTCCAGGTTTTCCCGGAATCCGCGGACTTCCGCCAGTATACCCGCACCCGATTGGCGCTCTCTTTCACAATGTCCATGCGGTGCAAGACATCGCCTCCCGCTTCGTTCTGGCCGGCTCCTGAGTATTCTAAGCCATGATCGTTGGCGAGGCCCTCGAAGGCATGCACGTGCCCGTGGTTATCGACGTTGAATTGATGCCAATGTTTGTCTTCGGCGCTGTATGCATGCACGTTGCTGCCGCCGAACTTGCCGCCGGACGTCCATGTCTCGGTCAGTTCGCAGCCGTCCAACCCAAGCGCTATTTTGCTGGCGCCGATCTGGTGGCCCTCAGGGTCCGACACCTTCCAGTCGCCCACCCAGAAATTCAATGCGCCATATCCGGCTCCGGCACAGACCGCCGGCCCTTCCGCGCCCCAGAGCGCGCCCGCCGCGAGCGCCGCGGCTACCCATCCCACCCACTTCACAGTGCCCATCACAATAGTCTGCACTATGCGAGACCGTGTCGTAAAGCCGGCGATGCGTCATAATATATCTCTTATGCGACAAGGGTTCATCGACTACTACGATCCTAAGCCGGGCACGTCGATTTCCACGCTCGCCTACGAATATCCGCCGGCTTTTCACGTGCCGGAGCACGCCCACGGCGCGGACCAGGCGATCTACGCCACGCACGGTGTGATGGAAGTTTCCGTGGGCCAGAGTTTCTGGCTGATTCCTCCGCAGTTCGCCATCTGGATTCCCGCCCGGACCATGCACCGCATACGCATGCCGGGCGCGGTTTCCATGCGTACGCTATATTTGCGGAGCGGCCTCGCCCCCAAGCTGCCGGCCACGTGTACGGTGCTGCATGTGTCTCCGCTGCTGCGCGAGCTGATCGTGGAAGCGGTTCGCATAGGACAACTCCGTACGCGCAATCGCCTGCACTGCGCGCTGCGCGATTTGGTGGTTTTCCACCTCGCGGGCGCATCTCCGGTTCCCACGTTTCTGACGTTGCCGAAAGATCCGCGGGCGCTGAGGGTGGCCCAGGCGCTGATCGCGAACCAGGCGCGGAATCCAACGCTCGATTCGCTGTGCGCCAGCGCCGGCGCCAGCGTGCGCACAATCGAGCGGGTGTTCCGCAGCGAAGTAGGCATCGACTTCGCCACGTGGCGCAGGCAGGCTCGTTTGATGAAAGCCGTGGAGCTGTTGGCCGGCGGAAGCTCGGTGAAGCAGGCCGCGTTCGCTACCGGTTACCGGCAACCCAGCGCATTCGTGGAGATGTTCCGCCGCACTTTCGCCGCGACACCCAAAGCCTGGGCAGCGGCGCTCGCCGGAGACCGGCCGCCGGCGTGAAAATCGCAAATACCGTCAAGCGGCATCCCCAGCGGCGCATTATGCTGTATGCATGAAGACCAGTGCGGCACGAGCTCGCATCGCGAAGCTCGATCTTTACCAAATCAATCAGGCGGATTACGCGACGCCGCGTAAGCCCGTCCTCCTGCGAATTGCCAAAGCCGGCTATCTCGGAATCGCAGGCCGTGGCGCTCCTGGCGGAGAAGGTTTCGAGCAAGCCGTAGGGGCGCTTTACAGCGTCGCTTTCACTATCAAAATGGCCAGCAAGTTTGGGGGCCGCGATTATGGCGTCTGCAAACTGGAAGGGCTGTGGTGGGTGGATTCGGGACATTCGTTCATTAACGAACCGAAGGACCAATGGTCGTGGCGGCTTTTGATCCGGACTCCCGATTTCATTGGCAAACGGGAGTTGGAAGCCGCCCGGAAGCAGCTCGCCGAAAAGGGTAAGGCTCCGCTTTTCAAGGAGGTTGAGTTCACCACTCTGCATGAAAACCAGTGCGTGCAGATGCTGCATACCGGACCCTACGACCGGGAGCCGGAGACCGTTGCACGGATGCAAGCGTTCGCTGCGGAGCAAGGCTACCGCTTCGACGGCCTGCACCATGAAATCTATCTGTCCGATCCGCGGCGCGTAGCGCCGGAAAAGCTGCGGACGATTTTGCGAATTCCTGTCGGACCAGTGGGCGCGGCTTGAGCCGCGTGGAGCAGGATCAAACCAGGCGGAGGGCGGGCAATTCTGCCCGCAGCCGGCTTTCAGCCGGCTTGGCCGCCTGAAAGGCGGCTGCGGCCAGGATTGGCCGCCCCACAAGAGGTTTACCCGCCCTACAGTTACACTAATCCGGTGACGCGCCAAGCGACCTGGGACGATTATCAACGGCGAATTGCGCGAACGATTCAGCATCTTGAGCGGCACCTGGACGGCGAATTGTCGCTGCCGGAGCTGGCGGACGTCGCCAACTTCTCTCCTTGTCATTTCCATCGCGTGTTTCGCGCGCTCACCGGCGAAGGCGTTGCGGAGCACGTGCGCAGGCTGCGTCTGGAACGCGCGGCCACGCGCCTGCGCAACACCAGCCGCTCCATTCTCGAGATCGCGCTCGAAGCCGGATACCAGGCGCATGAGTCCTTTACCCGCGCATTCGAGGCGGCGTTTCACACATCTCCCAGCCACTATCGCGCGGAACGCAGCTTCCTGGCGCCGTCAATCGCGGTCGGCGATCTGCCCGAGACCGCCGCCCGCATGGAGCGCATTGGGCCGCTGAGCGTGATCCGGCTCAGGCACGTGGGTCCCTATAGCGATGTAGGAAAGACCTTCGAGCGGCTAGCCGGCTGGGTGGGAGCGCGCGGACTCTTCGGCCCCTGGACGCAAGGTCTGGGCATTAGTTACGACGACCCGGAAGTCACTCCGCCGGAACATCTGCGCTACGAGGCCGCTTTCACGGCGCCCCGCGCCGTACCCGGCGAAGGGGAAATCCAAGCCCTCGATCTGCCGGTGCGCGATTACGCCACCACGATCCACAAAGGCCCATACTCCGGGCTGGCGGTGGCTTACGCCGGTCTGGTGCGCTGGTACCTGCGGCATGGCGAGGGCGAGATATCCGACGCCCCGGCTCTGGAGTTCTATCTGAACCAGCCTGGGCACACCGCGCCCGAGTCGCTACTCACTAAGATTTGCCTCCCAGTCACTCGAATCGCGGCCGCTGCGCTCGAACGATGATCACAGGATGCCAGCGGCAGGCACGCCGCAAGAAGTATCGCGATGCGGCGGCCGGCGGGCTGTTTGTGTTTTTGTCGATCCCGAACGCACATCGGTATACACCCGGTGGCCGATTCGTTGCCCGCGTCGCCGGTACGCGGCTCTGCTATCCTAACCAAGAGGAGACGCATATGCCTCGCTGGACGATCGTGCCGTTGCTTTCCCTGTGCTCGCTCAGTGGACAGGAACCCGCTCCGCCGCCCGCCACCGTATTCAGCGTCAGCACCACGCTGGTGCAAATCGACTCAGTGGTCACCGATGCGAAAGGCCGTCAAGTCACCAATCTGAAAGCGGATGACTTTCAGGTATCGGTCGACGGCAAACCGCAGCCGATTACGAACTTCTCCTACATTCATCTGGATTCCGCGGACGTGAACCGGTCGAGCCTGTCGCCGCAGGCTTTGCGCAAGCCGCTCGCCTCCGCCAATCCCGCGGACGTGTTGAAACCCGGGGATGTGCACCGCAGCACCGTGCTGGTGGTCGACGATCTGAGCCTTTCATTCGAGAGCATGTACTCCGTGCGCCAGGCCTTGCGCAAGTTCATCGACGAGCAAATGCAGGCGGGCGATCTGGTGGCCCTGTGGGAGACCGGCCGCGGCAACAGCGTCTTTCAGCAATTCACTTCCGACAAGCGCGTGCTCCAGGCCGCCGTCGTAAACCTGCATTGGAATCCGCGCGGGCTCGGGTTGGTCAGCCCATTTGAGCCTGAGATTCCCCGCCTGAATCGGATGATGAACGTGGTCCAAACCGGAAATCCGGCTCCTCCGATTCCCCCAACGGCTCGGGCGCAGCGCATGGACGAAGCGGCTGAAACGGCTTACAGCCGGACGAACGCCACAGCCGGCGCCTTCGACACGTTAGGCCAGCTTATGGATGAGCTGCGGCCGGTGGGCGGCCGGAAGGCGGTGGTCTTCTTCTCCGATGGCATAGATCTGCCGGGGGTTACCCTTCCAGGCTCCTCCTGGCAGACGTTTCGCAACGACGAATTGCTGATCCGGTTCCACCGCCTGATCGACAAGGCCAATCGCGCGGGGGCGGTGGTGTATACCGTGGATGCGCGCGGCCTGGTTTATCTGGAACCGGCACAGCTCGCCGCCCTCGATCTATCCCAACAAGGGCTGCTGCAGCTTGCCGAAGATACGGGGGGCTTCGCCACCGTGAACGGCAACGGTTTGAGCGACGCTTTGCAGCGCGTCGAAGAGGAGCAGCGGGGATATTATCTGATCGGATTCAAGGCGCCGGAAAATATCGGCACGGGGCAGGCGTCCACCGCGGCCGACTACCATTCCATCAAGGTAACGGTGAACGGCCACGGACTGCGGGCGCATTCCCGCTCCGGATTCTTCGGCGAAACCGACGAAGCGGCGCGCCCCAAGTATGCGACGCGCCAGGCGCGGATGATGGCGGATGTCCAATCGCTCTTCAATAAGTCGGACCTGCGCGTCCGCATGACCGCGCTGTACCGCCGCACCGCCAAAGGGCAGACCGTGGTACACAACCTGTTGTATGTCGATCCGCGCGATATTACTTTCCGCACGGACCTTTACGGCATCCAATATGCGGCGCTCGATGTGGTCATCCTGGCTTCCGGGTATAGCGCCGATCCGCTGGCCGCGCTCAGCCGGCATATTACCATCGACGCCGACGACGATAAGCTGAAGCGGCTGCGGAAAAACGGGCTGCTGTTTACTTTAGATGTTCCCGTCAAACAGGCGGGCCCTTATCAGATCCGTGCGTGCGTTTTGGACAGCGCGTCGCGCGCCGCGGGATCCGCCGGACAATATATCGACATTCCGGATTTGAAGAAGCGGCACCTCGCACTGACCACGCCCTCGATCGACGACGTCTCCGCGCCGGCTGAAACGCGCTTCAACGACGTATCTTCCGCTCTGCGGGAGTTCCGCGCCGGCAGCTTGCTGGCGTTCGCATTTCGTATCGAAACGGATAAAGACGGAACTGTTCCTAAAGGCCGGTTCGACACGCAAGTCCAGCTTTACCGCGACCGCACGCCCATCCTGAACAATCCGGTTTCAGTGGCCCCCGCACTGGGCCAGGACGGGCGCGCGGTGGGCGGAGAATTGCGGCTCAACAGCTCCCTGGCGCCGGGCCAATACTACCTGCAAGCCATGGCTACGGAACGCGGCGGCAAGACTCCGCGCACGGCCAGTTCCTGGATCGAATTCCAGGTCGTCGAGTGATGGTTGTGGGGCAGGCTCGCAGCCTGCGCGGGCCTGGCAGGCCCGCTCTTCGGCGAGCCAAGCGCGCGGAGGCCCGTCCTACTTCTTCGGCTCCAGTTTCAGATTCACCACGGGTTGCTTGCGCGTGTCAAACGAACTAAGTGTCCGGGTGCCGCTGGAAGCGCCGTCAAAATCGGCCCTCAGCTCATAATCCACATCCCGGCTGAGGCCGTGAAAGTAATAGGCGCCGTGGTCCCGCGTGATAAACGAAAAAATCTGCAAGGTCTTGGTGTTCTTCAATTGCACCACCGCACCGTCCACCGCCTGGCCTTGCGCGTTGCTCACCACCCCCTGCACGGAGCGTATGGTGGCGTTTTCATCCTTCTTCGCCGCGGCCGCGCCCGCCAAAAGCAGCGCGCACGCCAGCGCCGCCAAAAGCCCGCGCCGCGCGGGATAGCCTGCACCTTGTGACATGCCTTTACTTCCAGTCCTCTTCTTCTTCCTCTTCCGCATCGTCCACGAAGTCCTCGTCTTCTTCCTCCTCCAACTCCTCCGCGGATTCCAGCTCGAGGGGGTCGGTCCCGATTACCTTCAGGTCCGCGCCGCACTCATCGCAACTGATGGAGTCGCCTTCGTCCACATCTTCCTCGTCGACATCAATGGCCCCGTCGCATACCGGGCATGTAACCATAGCTAGAAGTCCTCCCAAATACCCAACCCTACATTTAACGAAAGTCCGCCACGCTTGCAACTGTATTGTACAGCGTTTAGCGGCTCAGCGAGCGGCCTGCATCGCCAAACGGCGGCGCGTGGTGGCAGGCACGATTCCCTTCATCCGCAGATACAGGAAAAGTTGCGCCCGGTGCGTGAGCTCGTGCTCCTTGACGAATTGCAGCATTTCAAGGCGGGTGACCCGCGCGCCATCCACCCGCGTGACGATACCGGAATAAAACTCCGGCGGTTGGACCGCCAGCTCCGCCGCGCGCCGCGCCACCGAGGCGCGCAACTCCCGCGCCAGATCGGCGGCGGCGGCGTCCGCTGGCAGCAGCGCGAACCGGGCCATCTTCTCGCGGAACTGCGGACCACCGAGGTGATCGTCGCCTTCCAGCAGCAGGCCCGTGAGACCATGGCC
Source organism: Bryobacteraceae bacterium (assembly GCA_050008575.1). GTDB lineage: Bacteria > Acidobacteriota > Terriglobia > Bryobacterales > Bryobacteraceae > Bog-159. Next base: position 1,902 of record JBEKMJ010000195.1, on the reverse strand, counting down.
AGCGACCAGAATATGACGCGCGATTTCGCCGAACGTCATGACGTCGGCGGAGGGTTTGTAGTCGAACTCGGCGGCCGGAAATTCTTCGACGGCCGTGGCCGTATCGGCGCGGATCGCTTTCCAGGAATCCAGAACTTGTTCGAGTCTCACCATAATGTTCCATTGTACCCGCGGTGGGGCGGCGCCATGCGCCGCCAAACTTTGGCCTTTAAGCTTCAGCCTGTGGATGTGGAGGGCGGGCTTTAGCCGGCGCGGGGCTTTAGCCCCGCCCGGCGGCGCACGGCGCCGCCCCACCGATGCCATAAGGCGTTAGAATCGACGCATAGATGCTCGAAAAAGTCGACCTCACCCGCGCCCTGCCCAAGGAAGAATACAAGACCCGCCTGCCGGCGTTGCAGGCGAGTCTCTACGAGCTGCAGCTTGCCACGTCGGAGGCGGGCTTGCCCAGCGTCGTCGTCTTCGAAGGCTGGGAGGCCGCCGGCAAGGGCACCTGCATCAACGTGCTTACCAGCCGCCTGGAGCCGCGCGCGTTCCGGTTGCACGTGATCCAGGAGCCGCGCACGCACGAACTGCACATGCCCTGGCTTTACCGGTTTTGGAGTCTCGTTCCGAACTACGGGCAGATGGCCATCTTCGACCGAAGTTGGTACCGGCGCGTGCTGGAAGAACGCGTGGAGAAGATCACGCCCAAAAGCGAGTGGCAGAAGGCCTATCGCGACATCGCCGACTTCGAACGCACTCTGGCCGACGACGGATACACCATCGTGAAGCTCTTCTTCCACATCGGCAAAAAGGAGCAGAAGCAGCGGTTCAAGAAGCTGGAGAGCCATCCGCTGACGCGTTGGCAAGTGCAGCTGGCGGACTGGAAGCGCCACGAGGAATACGGCAAGTATCTGGTGGCCGTGGAGGAAATGCTGGAGCGCACCGAATCCGAATGGGGGCCGTGGACCATCGTGGAGGCCACCGACCGGTATTGGACGCGCATCGCGGTCTTCGAGACCATCATCCGGGCACTGAAAGCGGCCGCTGAAAAACGCGCCGCCAGAAAGGCATGACCATGCTGAAGGACCTGGATCTCGGCAAACACCTCACAAAAGCGGAATACGAGCGCGACCTCCTGCGCTACCAGGTGCAGTTGCGCGAACTGGCTTGGCAGCTTTACCGGCGCAAGCGTTCACTGGTGGCGGTCTTCGAAGGCCGCGACGCGGCGGGCAAGGGCGGCACCATTCGGCGGTTGACGCAGAAGCTGGACCCGCGCGGATACCAGGTTTTTCCTATCGCCGCGCCCGACGGTGAGGATAAAACGCATCACTACCTGTGGCGCTTCTGGCGGCGGCTGCTGCCGCCCGACGAAAAGCAGATCCTGATCTTCGACCGGAGCTGGTACGGCCGCGTACTGGTCGAGCGGGTGGAGGCATTCTGCACGGAGGACTCCTGGAAGCGGGCGTATCGGGAGATCAACGATTTCGAGCGGCAGCTTGTGGATGCCGGAGGGATCGTGGCGAAGTTCTGGCAGCAGATCAGCCCCGAGGAACAACTGAAGCGGTTCGAAGAGCGTCAGAATACGCCATACAAGCGATGGAAGCTGACGCCCGAGGATTGGCGCAACCGCGAGAAATGGGGACGCTACGACGAAGCCGTGGAAGACATGCTGCTGCGGACCAGCACGCTTACCGCGCCCTGGACCGTGGTGGAATCGAACTTCAAATGGTTCGGACGGGTGAAGTGCTTGAAGACCATTGTGGAAGCTGTGAGCAAGGCGCTCGACTACAAGCCCGCCGACCCCGCGGTCCAGCCGGCGAAACGGAAAATGGCGAAGAAGTAAAGCTGCCGCGTGGCGTGGGGCAGGCTCGCAGCCTGCGCGGGCCTCGCAGGCCCGCTCTTAGGCGAGCGAAGCTCGCG
>JBEKMJ010000194.1:0-9266 GCA_050008575.1 Bryobacteraceae bacterium | reverse complement strand
CTCGAGGCGATCGACGCTCAGCCGCAGCACACGCACCTTGCGCGATTGGTACAAGGGGTTGCCCGCGGTCTTCACCAGATAGCCGTAATCCTTGCCCCAGTTGGCTTCGCCTTCGTCGAACGCGATCCACAGACGGCCCTGCTTATCGCAGGCCAGCGACGCGTGCGCTTCCAATCGCGGCGAATGCGTGACCGCGCGGATCGGTCCGGCTTGGCCCTGCGCGAACGCACGCACAAATACGTCGTAATTGCCGCGATCGTAACTATCCCACGCCACCCATACCCGGCCGCTTGAGTCCGCCGCTATGGCGGGATCCCAGTCGTTGGCCGCCGATTCGCTTACACGGATTTCCGGTCCCCAAATGCCGCCCTGAAATGCCTTGGCGTAGATGTCGGACTGCCCACCGCGAAAGGCCTGCCATGCCAGCCAAAGATTGCCGTCGCTGTCGGTGGTCACGCGCTGGGCAAAGTCCGATCCGTCCGCGGTGGTTAACCGCTCGACCGCGCTCCATGTCTGGCCGATCTTGCGGCGCTCGTACAAATCCCAATTGCCGTCCACCTGCGCCGACCAGATCACGTGTAGCGCGCCCGCGCCGTCGTAGCCGGCCGATGGCCGGAACACGTCATGCGTTTGCGGCGTATCCAGAAACTCGGCGGCGTTCCATGCCGCGCCGTCCCACTCGCGCGTCACGATGCGGTCCCGCTCACCGCTGAAGTCCTGCCATGCCAGTGCGACTCGGCCTTGGGGCCCGGCCGCAACGGATGGATAATCCGCCTCCCCCGCGGCGCTGGCCGCGATTGGATTTGGCGCGAGTTCGACTTCGATATTGCCGGTTTCAAAAGACAGTTGCCCCCGGTTGGACAGGTCGCCCAGTGAGAAGGTGAAGTTGCCCGCGCCCAGCACGTGAAAGCGCGCCTCCGGACTTCCCGTCACCGTGGCGCAGACTCCATTGGGAAACACCGCGCGCGGGCCCGGAAGCACGGGACTCAGATCCACCTGCTGTACGTTTGGCGTCCAGGCGCGAGAGGTGAACGAGAATTCTGCCGCGCCGCTGTCCGAAGTAGTCACTTGGTCTTCGTTTTGGAAGTGGTAGCCGGTCAGCCCCAGCACCTTTGCGTCGCCGGACACCGGCTCGATCCATCCCTTCCAGGTGCGCGCCACCGTATCGGTCACGCCATAGCGGATCAGGATTTGTTGCGCCGCCCGATTCCACGGCACGGCTCCCGATTCCGGCGATTGCGCGCGCAGACGCAGGCCCGGCCGCGTCGCCAGGAAAACGAGTGCGCCCAGCCCAAGAATGGAAACGGCGATCGTCTTACTCACTATTTCCCCGTGTAAGTGATCCACATCGGCGAGACCCAAACTAACTCACCGTTGTCCTGTTCGCCGCGGACGTAGTAATAGCTGGTCTTGCCCTTTGCGGGCGCGTTGTCGCGCCACGAGAACTCGACCTGTTGGGAACCGGGCTCCGTGGAATAAACGTACTCGTTGTCCTTTACGATGACTACCTTGGAGAATTTATTCGATCCGGACAGCTTCACATGCAGGTTGGGCGCTTCGGCGGTCGAAAAAACATCGCCCATCAGGTACGGACCGCTACGCACGTCCGCCACGATCTGCTCCGTGGATGCGTACACGTGTCGCTTGCGTAACCCATCCATCAGGGCTTCGCGCGTGTCGCCGGTCACCAGCACATTCGCGTAGCTCTGATGCGTCGAGATGTGATCGGAACTGGCCTGGAAGCCCAGCTTGTAGCCTTTCTCCAGAGCCAGGTTGACGAATCCTTTCGGCCGCCATCCGCCGATCGAGTCGGTGGCGGAGTTAGAGCGCGGCGCGTCCGGCATTTCATAGTTCTGCCGCATGCCCTGATAAATCTCCACTACCGGTTCCGCTTCCGGATCGTTGTCGCGCCAGTCGGTGCCCATATCGGTCGCGCTGGTATGCGAGGCCGTCAGGCCGTTGAACTTTTTCAGGTATTGGTAGAAGAGCAGCGTGTCGGGCGCGTGTCCCGTGGAGTTTTCGTCTACCTTCGGGAGCCGCGGCAGCGGCCGGATGCCGCGCTGTGCGAACACCACGTTGCGGTGTCCTTCGGGATAAGACACGCTGCGTTCGTAGTTGAACAGAGGCGCGAACTTACCCGGCGTGTAGAAGACGTCGGTTAACTTCTGCGTGGTCCACCAACTGTATTCGCGCCCGCCGCCGTTATCGTGGTCGCAGCAGCCCACCCAGTCGAGCGAGGCCGCGTCCAGAATGTAACGCCATTGGTCGATCAGGCTGCCGTCCAGCCCGCCGTCCATGGAGATTTCGCTGTGGCGATGGAACTCGCCGCGTGCAATCTTCAAGGCGCCCTCCCGGCCGCTGACGCTATAGCCGCGGACATTGGCCGTAGCGGCCCGCTCGGCCTCCGAGTCAATAACCATGGCCGGAGCGGGCGGCGGGCCAATGTCGCTGCTCGGCACCGGCCCTGGGGAAGGCGGCAAGTTTAACACACTGGCATACAGATCGTTGTTGTAAGGGTCGGGTATGGCGGATCCCAAAAGCTGCTGCAGATTCCAGCCTTTCTTGAGCATGTACTGAATCTCGCGCCGCGAGTCGGAAGATCCGATCACCACCAGCTCACCGCCGCGTTGCGAGACTAAGGCCGGACGGTTGTCCAGCACATTGTCGCTGCGGAAAATATAAACCGGACCGGTCCAGGATTTGCCGTCGTAAGAAATCACATACTCGGACCAAGACGTGCCGATCGGCGTCCAAACCGATGGGTGCATGCTGCGGAACGCCAGCCAGATTCGGCCGGAGGCGTCGACGGTAAGCCGCGGCAGGCTGTTGCGCGGGTTGTTGCCAGGCCATGGGTGCGCGTTGGAAGCGCGCTGGGTGAAGGTTTCGGGGTTAGACCGCTCCCATCCCTTGATGTCGCCCTGGCGGCCGCCGCCATCTTCTCGAATATCGGCCAATCCCTGCAAAGCGACGTCCGCGTCAACCGCCGGCCGCAACAGATTGCCGGACCGATCCAGTCCCACCAGCCGGACGCCGCGGGCCTCGTAGATCGGCACGCCCGTGCTGCGATGCGCGCCGAAATCCTTGCCCCAGTTGTCCGGACCCACCTCGTAGGCGATCCACAAGCGTCCTTGGGCGTCGTAGGCGAGCGAAGGATAAGCCTCGTAAAGCGGCGTGGCGGCGACCGGGATCTCGCTCGCCCAGTGGCCCGGCGCGGTTGCGGTGCGCGCATAGACATCGTAGCTGCCGTTGCGGTACGAGTCCCAGGCGACGGTGACGCGTCCCGACGAATCGGCGGCAATGGCGGGGTTCCACTCGTTCGCCGTTGAACCGGATACCGCCGCGGGCGCGGAGAAGCTGGTACCCTCCTGGTTGGCCACGAATATCACTCCTTTGCCTTGCCGCCACCCCTGCCACGCAACCCATACGCGGCCGCTCGAATCGGTGGCCGCTGCGGGGAACACATCCGACCCAGGCGCGTCCGAAATCCGGACCGTCGTGCCCGGCGCGCCGTTTTCGATGGCCCTCGCCCAGAGATCGAAATTCCCTTGCTGGTTGGCGGACCAGAACACCCACGGCCTTCCCGCGCCATCCACCGCAATCGCCGGCCGGTAGAGATCGCCGCCCTTCGGCGTGATGGCAATGGGCTCCTCCCACCGGTTCGCAGTGAAGCGCTTCACCAGAATCTGGTCGCCCGCCGCCGGCGCGGACAGCGCGGAGAGATCCTGCGGCGGTTCTTTGTATGGCGCGCGCAGCTTGTCGTGATCGGGATGGTGTCTGAATTCCAGGTAAGCCAGCCAGATATCGCCATTGGGAGCGACGGCGGCCGCCGGGTAATCCTGTTCATCGGGAGAATCCGTCAATCGCCACGATGGCGGCAGACGGTCGGCCGCGGCGTTGCCTTCGAGCGCGTAGTGGAACTTGCCATAGGGCAGGTCGGCCAGCTTGAAGGTGAAGGATCCGCGCGCGGTCCGGACGGAGATTTCGCTGTTTTCATCCTCGCCGGTGAGCCATAGAATGACGCCGTTCGGCCCCACCGGCGGTGTCTGGCGCTGAATCAGATGCAAGAACGACAGGACGGGAGCCGTGGAAATCTTCCAGGAACCGTCGCTTGAGATTTCGTCGTCTTTGCCGAAACGCCACGGATCGATCTTCGATATCTTGCCGCGATCGATGGAAGCCGAACCATCCCACTTCTTGCCTTCGCGGTCCATCAGGCCCAGTAACACCCGGACGCCGACGTCGGCGCGCACCGGAATCACACTTAGCAGAAAGACCAATAACCAAAGCCGTGACATAAGCACCCTCCGATGTCTCAAGATTGTGGGGCGGGCAATTCTGCCCGCAGCCGGCTTTCAGCCGGCTCTAGCCGCCTAAAAGGCGGCTGCGGCCAAGATTGGCCGCCCCACGAGGCGTCTCTTACTTCCCCGTATAAGTGATCCACATCGGCGAGGCCCAAACGATCTCGCCATTGTCCTGCTCCCCGCGCACATAGTAATAGCTGGTCTTACCCTTGGCCGGTGCATTGTCGCGCCATGAGAATTCCACTTTTTCGGAGTCCGGCTGCGTGGAATACACATACTCGTTATCCTTCACCACGACCACCTTGGAGAACTTCGACGTACCCTCCAGCTTCACGTGGAGATTGGGCGTCTCCGCGCTCGAAAAGACATCCCCCATCAGGTTCGGCCCGCTGCGCACATCGGCCAGGATGTTATCCGTCGAGCCGTACACATGCCGTTTCTCAAAGCCTTCCAGCACCGATTCGCGCGTCAGATCCTTTGCCAGGATATTGCAGTAGCTCATGTGCGTGGAGATGTGATCGGAACTCGCCTGGAAACCCAATTTGTATCCTTTGGCCAGCGCCAGGTTCACGAATCCCTTGGGGCGCCAGTTGCCGATCGAATCTTTCTCCGAATTCGAGCGCGGCGCCTCTGGCATCTCATAGTTCTGGCGGTCGCCCTGGTAGATCTCGACCACCGGCTCGGCCACCGGATCGTTGTCGCGCCAGTCGGTGCCCATGGACGTGGCGCTGGTGTGCGCCGCCGCGATGCCGTGGAAATACTTCAAGTACGAATACAGCATCAGGGTATCGGGCGCATGGACAGTCTCGTTCTCCTTGGTGATGGGCAGCCGCGGCAGAGTCCGCACGCCGCGCTGCGCGAAGATCACGTTGCGGTGGCCTTCCGGATAGTTCACGCTCCGCTCGTAGCTGAACATGGGCACGAACTTACCCGGCGAGTAGAAAATGTCGGTGAGTTTTTGGCTGATCCACCAGGAATATTCGCGCCCCGCGCCGTTGTCGTGGTCGCAGCAGCCCACCCAGTCGAGAGCGCCGGCATCCAGGATATAGCGGTACTGATCCAGGATGGTGCCGTCGCCGCCGCCATCCATCGAGATCTCGCTGTGCCGGTGAAATTCGCCGCGTACAATCCTCAGGTCGGGGCCGCTCACCTGGTAGTCTCGAATGAGCCCCACCAGCCGCAAGTCGGTCTTGTCGGCAACCTGCGGCCCCGCTGCCTCCAGCGGCTTGGCGTCGATCAACGCCAGCGGCTGAGACGCCGGGCCCAGATCGATTTCGTTCGCGTACAGATCGTTGTTATACGGATCGGTCTTCGGACTCGCTACGATACCGAGCGGCGAGCTGATATTCTCAGCCAGATAAAACTGGCGGCGATTGTCGGACGAACCCAGCACGAGCAATTGCCCCGCGCGCGTGGAGACCAGCGCCGGCCGGTTGTCGAGCAAGTTATCGGAATGATTGAGATAGATCGGGCTGCTCCAGGACTTGCCGTCGAAAGATACCACGTGCTCGGTCCAAACCGTGCCCAGCGCGCTCCACCAGATGGGATGCGCGCTACGGAAAGCCAGCCAGATGCGGCCGGACTCGTCCACTGCCAGGCGCGGCAGCGTGTTCCGGGCGTTTTGCATATTGCGCGCCGCCCGGTCCGGATCGCGTGTCTTGGCGTTGTTGGCATCGGGATCGAGTTTTTGGAAATCGTTTTGCACCCCGGCTTTGTCGAGGTGGATGTTCGGGAAGCCGGGCAGTACGGCGCCCAGGTCGCCGGCCGGCTCGACCGCGCGCCCGTCCGGGTCGAAGCCGCGCAAACGAATGACACGCCCTTGATACACGGCTACGCCGTTGGTGTTATAAGCGCCAAAATCCTTGCCCCAGCCTTTGCCGCCTTCCTCGTATGCCACCCACAATCGTCCGCCGCCGTCGTACGCGAGCGACGGGTAGGCTTCGTAACGGGCACTGGCCGCGACGGGCGTCTCCGTCCCCCATGCGCCTCCCGAGACCGTGCGCAGGTAGACATCGTAATTCTCGTTGCGATAAGAATCCCACGCCACTGTAACGCGGCCCGTCTTATCCGCGGCGATGGCCGGATTCCATTCGTTTCCGGAAGATTGCGAAACCGCGGCCGGCGCGCTGAACCGGTTGCCGCTCTGCGAAGCCGCGAAAATCGCCGCCTTTCCGTTGCGCCAGCCCTGCCAGGCGACCCACACGTTGCCGTCGGCGCCGGTAGCGGCCACGGGATCTATATCGGAACCGGAATCGTTGGAGATCTGCACGGTCGCGCCGGGCGCATCGTTCTGAATCGCGCGCGCGAAGATTTCGAAATTCGCACGCCCGCCGCCGGCCTTCACGTTCTGCGCCCAGAAAACCCACGGCCGCCCCTGGCCATCCACCGCGATGGCCGAGCGGTACAGATCGCCTCCCGCCGCCGTGACGGCGATAGGTTTGCCCCATGTGCCGCCGCTATATTTACGTGCGAAAACCTGGTCGCCACCCGTGGGGCTCTTCCACTTCGCAAAATCCTTCGGCGTGGTTTCGAGCGCGGCCCGCAGACTGTTATGGTCCGGATTGTGATGAAACACGACGTAAGCCAGCCACACGTCGCCATGCTTGCCAGCGGCGGCCGACGGATAGTCTTCCTCATCCGGCGTATTCGTGAGCTGTTCGCTCGGCGGAATGCGATCCACCACTACCCGGCCATTCAACTTGGGAACCGGCTTCCCGTACGCCAGTTCGTCCAACGCCACGGTGAAATCGCCCTGTGCCGTGGTCGCCTTAAGCGCGGCGCCTACCGCGGTGTCGGATACATTCACAATCAGGCCGTTGGCGACCACGTTGCTGACGCCCCGCGACGAAACCTGCGTTCCCCCATTGAACAGGCGAATGGGATGCGTATTCAAATGCCAGGCCGATCCCACGATGGCGTCCGCTCCCTCGAACCGCCATGGCGCCAGCGACGCGATCTTTCCGCCTTGCGCGGCGATGGTGCCGTCCCATCGCACGGACTCCGCATCTCCGACCCCCAACAGAATCCGTATAGTGACCTGCGCGTCGGCCGCGCCGGCTGCTAACACTGCCAAAGAGAAAGCCAAGAATCGATCGATTTTCATAATCTCGCTCCATGGAGGGCGGGCTTTAGCCGGCGCGAGGCTTCAGCCTCGCTTCGTGCCCTAACCCGCCTTTTCGTTAAAGCTGCCGCTGGTAATTCCCCAACCGGAAGCTATATACTGCTCCAGCTTGACCTGCAGGTCCCTGACTACCGCGGGATGCTGGTCCGCGACGCTGTGCAACTCCGCGGGATCGTTCTTGCAATCGTAAAGCTGGGGTGCATACCGGCCTTCGTACTTCTCCTTGTTCCAGATGGCAGAGTAGTTCCACTCCGGCGTGCGCACCGCCGCGATCCAGCCGAAAGCCTGCACCACGTGGTCGCGCGTGTTGGAACTTTGGCCCGTAACATAGGGCCATAGGTCGTGACCGGTCACGCGCGCCGGCGGCTGCAAATCCAGCCTGCCAAGGATAGTCGGCATGATATCCGGGATTTGCACAAAGCCGGGCACCCTCTTTCCCGCGAACCGATTCCCCGGCACGCGAAGAAGCAGCGGGACATGCGTGACTTGCTTCCGCAATCTCTCCGGCCCCTTCACGAACTGTCCCTGCTCGCCCAGCAGCGCCCCATGGTCGGACATGAAGATCACGACGGTGTTTTCCAGCAACCCCAACTCGGCCGCCGTATCCAGGATTTTGCCGTACCAGTAATCCACGTTGGACGCTTCTCCCGCGTAGTTCGCCCGCAACCGTTGGATGCCTTCGGGCGGAACTCCCACGTCGCTATAAGGCGGCTCGGGCCAGCTATGCGGCCCCGGATTCTTTAAGTACTTTTCCAGGAACTCGCGCGGGGGATCCCAGGGCTCGTGTGGGTCGAAGGCTTCCACATGCAGGAAAAATGGCCCTTCCTGACGATTTTCCTTCAGCCACGCGACCGCTTTGCGGGCGGTCTGCTCCACCAGCGAATCGCCGTCCTTCAGCCACCGCTTGCGGTTCGCGGTGTACTGATTCAGAAACGCGCGAAAATCCTGTCCACGGCCGAATTGAATGTTCAGCGCCGGCTGGTTCAGGTACTCGGCGGGATATAAATCCAGAAAATCCGGCTGCTTGCGCGGAGCCAGGCCGTAGTAGTCCACCTCCTGGCCGCGGACCCAATCGTAATAGCGATATCCGCGATGGAAATTGCGGCCCGGCCTCTGCAGATGCGGCAGATCGGCGATCAGCGCCGTGGCGTAGCCCGCCTCCGTGAGCACTTCGCTTAAAGTGACGTCTTCGTTGTAGAGATGATGCCACCCGGGTAGCTGCACCGGTTCGTGCTGGTAATAGTAGTAAGTCGGGACGATGCGCCGGCCGGTATACAACTGGCGCCGGATGGGAATGGTGGGCATGCCCTCCGGATAGGCGTCCTCGAACACGATGGCCTGCTCGGCAAAACGGTTCAGGTTCGGGCATGCCACCCACTGGCTGCCGTACGCCGCCAGATTATCCGCGCGGAAGGTATCGGAAACCAGCAGGATGACATTCAGATTGTTGCCCACCTGCTTGGGTGGGCGCTCCCAGTGGGAGCCTCCGGCAGCGGCGGATTGGGGAGCGCCGGCAGCGCTCCCTGAAAGCCCCGCCAGCCCCGCCATCGCTCCGGCGCTCTTGAACAGGCTGCGTCTGGTGGTCTTGCTCATGGCGGTTTCCCTTGTCAGAACTGCAAATGCAGGCCAAGCTGCAATTGCCGCTCAGGCGTGACCACCGTGGTGATCACACCGGTGGTGGCGACACCGACTGTATTGTTCGGCAGGCCAAATTGCGGGGTATTAAATATATTGAACGCCTGCGCGCTGAACTGCAGGATGAACTTTTCCTTGAAGGAGGCGGAGCGCAGCAGTCCCACGTCGCTGTTAAACTGGGTCGGACCGCGAATGATATTGCGCCCGGC
>JBEKMJ010000193.1:0-9301 GCA_050008575.1 Bryobacteraceae bacterium | reverse complement strand
AGCCTAAATTCGGGCCGCCCTCATCAAATCAGAATCCATCTGGCATCCATCGGCCATCCCCTGGTAGGCGATCCTCTGTACGGCTTAACCGGCCAGCCTCTTGAAAATCTCCCCGGCCTCCCGGGCGATGGAGGATATTTCCTGCACGCCCAATTTTTGGAATTCCACCACCCCATCACCGGAGAGCAAATCAATCTTGAGGCAACTTTGCCGTCCGGATTCTCATTGCATCAGTAGGTTGACGGCGGGAATCAAATCAGGGTGGCCGTTGAAACCTGCGCGATCCCGCCATTCCGAATCGTAACGAAGCGAGTTTATTACACTCCTATAATGATGCATAACGGGACTCTGTACGAGTGGCGCGTCGTCCAGGAGGAGCCGACATATCGACGCGGTACCGACTTCTCGCTCATCTGGACAAGTCAACGGTACACCGTTATACGCGAGCGATCCTGACCGCGGTCGAGCAATAGCGGAACGAATGCCCATAGTCGGCGCACAATTGGTCCTTGCCCGGGGCCTGGAGTTTTCGTGTGCCAACCTTCGTCAGGTGGATTGGCGTCGGCGAGGGAATCCCTTTGCCGAGGCCTCGGCTCCAGGTGGTTCACGGAACGGTTCCACCGAAATGCGCTCGTAGCACACTTCAAGCACGGTCAGGTATTCTGTGCCGCCCGGGGCGTGGAGAAGCACGCGATCGCCCGCTGCCGACTTCATCAGCGCGCACCCCAGAGGCGACACCCAACTGATGTGGTTGCGGTTGAGATCGACCTCGTCGGCGCCTACGATGCTCACCACTCGCTCCGTTCCCGCGGCATTCGCATAGCGCACGGTCGCTCCGAAGAATGCCCTCGTCGCCGCCTGCCCCGCTCTCGGCGTTTCCGGGTCAACCACTTCCGCAGCCTCGATTCGCTTCGTGAGAAAGCGAATCCTCCCATCGATCTGGCGCAGCCGCCGCTTGCCGTACTGATAGTCGGCGTTTTCACTGCGATCGCCGTTGCTCGCAGCCCACGCCACCACCTGGGTCACGGCCGGGCGTTCCCTGGTGAGCAGAAACCGGTGCTCATCTTTGAGGCGCTGCAGGCCGCTCGGGGTTATGTAGTTCTTGCCTCGCGTCGCAGGCTCGTCACCTTGCGGTTTTCTCGTAAACCCTTTTTGCATATCTTAGTCTTCCAGCGCGAATCCGCGTTCCTGGGAGTTCATTGTGCGCTTGGCAGTCTGCTCGCGTCCATCGGAACAACACTCCCCGGTGTGCGAGGAAGCTGATGCCTTGCGCGAGCCTCAGGGTTGTTTCGTCCACCCGGCGATCCGTGATGAGCTGCCTGATAAGCAGTGTAAGGTGTTGGGCTTGAGCCGGGCTGATCGGGACCGGCGATGCATAAACCTTTCGCAACGACGGCAGGTGATCGAAAAGCGTGCATACGCCTGTGAATTGTCCGGCATCGCATGCAACCAAGAACAGGTGCTCCGGGGCGAGCGCGCCGAGCCAAGATGCCAGCGTGCTCCGGATGCAGAAGTCGTCGTCGGTAATCTGCAGCCCGTTCGCATTGCTGTGCGCCACCAACACGATGGCGCGGTAGCGCTCGTGTGCCGTGCGGACCTCGGCGAGGCGGCGCGTGAGTTCCTCCCTCGTATCGGTTGCAGCAAGGGTCACGGTCTTATCGGGATACGCACTACTGAGCTCGCCATGCAGCGAGGAGCCGAACGCCAAGTGCTGCCGCTGCAAGAGGCTCGTCCGGCACTCGATAACGAGAAGATGCGCCGCAGGCTTGTGCCGCGTCTTCTTCCTCAGGCGTTTTGAGTGTCGGAGCATGGACGTTAACTCTCAGTATGCGCCTATGGCGCACCTCGACGAAACGGTAGTGTCCTAAAGTCGCGGACACTACCGACGAAACCACCGTCGAGTTGGATCAACGCGCGTTAGGGGGCAACCGCTTTCATGGGCAGGGATTCGGTCCGCAAACCGCGTTGGGGGAAGTCGACCGATTAGTATCGACAAGTCGGCTTGTGGCCGCTAATTCGCGTGGCGCCGTCCGGAATACGCGCCACTCGGAAACTGGGTGGAAGGACCACAAGGACGAAACGAAAAACGCGCATGCCGGCCTTTGATTGACCGGCAACGCCGGCTACAATGGCTCAAGGGAGCCAAAATGCCGGCAGTCCATAGCTCGCTATTGGAGCGAATCACGATTGATCCTGACGTGCGGTTCGGCAAAGCCTGCATTCGCGGCCACCGGATCACCGTTCAGGAGGTTCTGGAATGGCTTTCCAGTGGGGCGTCCCCGGTGCAAATCCTAGCCGACTATCCCCAACTTGAGCTGGATGACTTCCTCGCCGTGTACGCGTATGCCGCCGAATTGGCAGCCGGGGCCAAAGTCTCCAGGGGATGAAGCTCCTCTTCGACGAAAGCTTGTCGCCCCGGCTGGTTCCATTATTGCGCGACCTGTTCCCTGAATCGGAAAGCGCACTTCGAAATGGGCTTGCCCGTGTTGGCGATCGGAGGATTCTGGAATACGCTGCAGCACATGGTTTTATCCGGGTTTCGACTGACAGCGATTTTGAGCGTCTGTTGCAGCAGTTCCCTGGCGCTAAAGTCGTCATTCTGCGGTCCTGCGATTATCGGACCGAGATCGCGGCGGACGTGCTTCGCCGGAATGCGATCCGCATCGCTGAACTGCCTACTTCGCGGGATCAATTGATCATTCTCGACCGGTAGTTTCCGTTCCGAGATTGTCCGGCGCGCACATGCGAGCGCCGGTCTCGTGGAAGTGACTCCGCAAGAGATGCCTCGAAAATCCCGTTCTGGGAAAGAGAGAAATTCCATCCGGAGTCCAACCGATTTTCGGCAGGTGCAGGTCGGCCGCGAACGGGTCCGGCTTTAGCCAACCCTTAGAGGCTGCCTGCGCTGCGTCCCTCGTGAGATTTCGCGAATTCGTGAGACGTAAACCGCCGGCACTCCGAGATTCAAGCCACCGCTCCCGCCTTTTCAACCAGATACACGCTGCCAACATCGGGCATTCCCTTGCATTCCTCATCGCCAAAGGATGCTTGAAACAATGACTACTTCTCGAAATACCAGACAGAGTTCGGACCAGCGTGCAGTGGAGCGGTACCTGTTGGAGGCGCTGGACGACTTGCGAAACGCCGCCGCCGTGCTAAGGGCGGCTGAGTCAAAGTTGTTGGCTCACCTGGGGATGCCGGTTTCACCCAGGCGAGACTTCAAAGAAATCCTGCATGCACCGAAATGTACGGGGCCCAAGCGGCCGCGAAAACGCGATTTATGAGCTATCGCAGCCAAGATCGGTGGACCAGTTGCACCCGCAACACCTAGGGAGGGAATGTCCGAATGTGGATCGTTAGAGTAGCTCTTAATCGCCCATATACTTTCGTCGTACTGGCGCTGGTGATTCTGCTGGTCAGCCCGCTGGTGATCCTGCGTACCCCTACCGATATCTTTCCGAACATCGGAATACCGGTGGTGAGCGTGATCTGGAACTACGACGGTTTCCCTCCGGAAGAGATGTCGGACCGCATCGTCACCATCACCGAGCGCAGCATCACCACCACGGTTAACGATATCGAGCACATGGAGTCGCAGTCTTACAACGGCATCGGCGTGATCAAACTGTTTTTCCGGCCGTCGGTGACCATCGCGACCGCGCTGGCGCAAGTCACGGCCATCTGCCAGACGCAGCTTCGCCAGCTTCCGCCGGGAACCACCGCGCCACTGATCCTGAGTTATAGCGCGTCGACTGTGCCGGTGCTGCAGATCGGCTTGAGCAGCACGCGGCTGAGCGAGCAGCAGTTGTTCGATCTGGGCGCCAATACGATGCGGACCCAGTTGGCGACCGTGCAGGGCGCGGCGGTTCCCTGGCCGTATGGTGGCAAGATGCGGCTGGTTTCCATCGATATCGATTCGGCCGCGATGCAAGCCAAGGGTCTATCGCCGACCGACGTGGTGAATGCCGTCAGCGCGGAAAACCTGATTCTGCCCTCCGGCACCGCCAAGCTTGGGCCGCTGGAATATCAAGTGGAAATGAACGGCAGCACGCAGACTATCAACGAGCTGAACGATCTGCCGGTGAAGACCGTTAACGGCGCGACCACTTATATCCGCGATGTGGCGCATGTGCGCGACGGCTTCTCGCCGCAGACGAATATCGTGCGGCAGGATGGTCACCGCAGCGCGCTGCTCAGCGTTTACAAGACCGGATCGGCGTCCACGCTGGCGATCGTACACGATGTACGGGCGGCGTTGTCAAATATGGCCGCTGGATTGCCGCCCGATCTGAAAATCACGCCGCTGTTCGACCAATCGATCTTCGTGCGCGCGGCCGTGCAGGGTGTCATCCGCGAAGCGCTCACCGCGGCCTGTCTTACGGCGGCGATGATCCTGCTTTTTCTGGGGAATTGGCGCAGCACCCTGATCATCGCCATTTCGATTCCGCTGGCCATCCTGGTTTCGATCATTTGCCTGAGCGCGCTGGGCGAAACCATGAACCTGATGACGCTGGGCGGGCTGGCGCTGGCGGTGGGAATCCTGGTGGACGACGCCACCGTGGAGATCGAGAACATCGAGCGCAACCGCCTACTTGGGAAAGACTTGCGGGAGGCCATTCTGCACGGCGCGCAAGAGATCGCCGTACCGGCGTTCGTTTCCACGCTGTGCATCTGCATCGTTTTCGTGCCCATGTTCTTCCTCAGCGGCGTGACCCGCTTTCTGTTCGTACCTCTGGCGGAAGCCGTAATCTTCGCCATGCTGGCTTCCTACCTGCTTTCGCGGACGCTGGTGCCGACCATGGTGATGTTCTTGCTGCGCAATCACAACTTGCACGCGCGGCCCGGAGTGTTCGGGCGCTTCCACCAGCGGTTTGAAAATGCCTTCGAGCGCCTGCGCGACAGCTACCGGAACGCGCTCCAGGCGTGCATGCGGCACGGACGAGCGTTCGCCGCGGCATTCCTGGCGCTGTGTGTGGCATCGCTGGGCTTCGTCTTCGTGCTGGGGCAGGACTTGTTTCCGCAAGTGGACGCCGGTCTGATGCGCCTGCACGTGCGGGCGCGAACCGGACTGCGCATCGAAGAGACTGCCCGCCTTACCGATGAGATCGAAAACGACATCCGCACCGTGATCCCAGCGGGCGAACTGGACACCATGCTCGACAATATCGGCCTGCCCTATAGCGGCATCAATCTGTCCTACAGCAATGCGGGGACGATCGGCACTCCGGACGCGGAGATTCTGGTGTCGCTCAAGGAAGGCCACCGGCCGACTAGCGAATACGTGAAGCTGTTGCGGGAAGAACTGCCGCGGCGGTTTCCGGCTACCCAATTCTTCTTCCAACCGGCGGACATCGTCACACAGATTCTGAACTTCGGCGTGCCCGCGCCCATCGACGTACAGATCGCCGGCAGCGACCAACTAGGCAACTACAACGTGGCCCGGCAACTGGCCAACCGGATTCGCGCCATCCCCGGAGCGGTGGATGTGCATGTGCAGCAGGCTTATGACGCGCCCGCGCTGCGCCTGGAAGTGGATCGGACCTTCGCGCAATCGGTGGGACTCAGCCAACGCGACGTGGCGGGCAATTTGCTGGTCTCTCTGAGTTCCAGCTTTCAGACGGCGCCCACGTTCTGGCTGAATCCGAAGAGCGGCATCAGCTACAACATAGCCGTGCAGACGCCGCAATATCGCGTGGATTCGGTGAAGGCGCTGCTCGACACGCCCATCCGCACGCCGAATTCGCCCGACCCGCAGATCCTGGGGAACCTGGCGTCGTTTCGCCATGGGAGCCAGCCCGCCGTGATATCGCACTACAACGTGCAGCCGCTTGTGGACGTTTTCGCCTCGGTGCAGGGCCGCGATCTGGGCGGCGTGGCAGGCGATGTCCGCCGTGTCGTCCAACCGCTGGAAAAGCGGCTTCCGCGGGGCAGCCACTTGACCATCACGGGACAGGTGTCCACCATGTCGCAGTCTTTTATCGGATTGGGCGCGGGGGTGGCGATGGCCATCGTGCTCGCCTACCTGCTGATCGTGGTGAATTTCCAATCCTGGCTGGACCCGTTCGTCATCATTACGGCTCTGCCCGCCGCATTGGCTGGAATCACCTGGGCGTTGCTGCTGACTCACACGACTTTGAATGTGCCATCGCTCACCGGCGCCATCATGTGCGTGGGCGTGGCGACGGCCAACAGCATCTTGATGGTCTCCTTCGCCCGCGAACGGATGGACGAAGGGATGCCCGCGCGAGAGGCTGCGGTGGTGGCCGGGCACACGCGCATGCGGCCTGTTCTGATGACCGCGCTGGCCATGATTATCGGCATGGCGCCCATGGCCATGGGGCTTGGCGAAGGCGGAGAACAGAATGCGCCGTTGGGACGGGCGGTGATCGGCGGGCTGCTGTTCGCTACTGTTGCAACCCTGTTCTTCGTTCCCACGGTGTTCGGTTTAATTCACGGAGCAAGAGAATAATTTATGACTACCCAAGAGATCCCATTAGTTGAACTAGAACCCGGAATCGTTAACACCCCGGCACCCATAGCCCGGCGTTGGATGATTGCGGCGCTGTTGGCCGTACTCGGCCTGTTCGCCGCCGGCGCGCTCAGCATCAAAGCGCGTGCCAAAGAGCAGACGGCGTTGTCCGGCGAAACCGCGCGCCTGGCGGTGACCACGGTTTCCGCGGCCTTTCCGCAACCCGAGCCGCGGTCGAATGAACTGGAGTTACCGGGGAGCGTGCAAGCATACACGGAATCGCCCATTTATGCGCGGACCAATGGCTATCTGCTGCGCTGGTACAAGGACATCGGCGCGAGTGTGCAGAAGGGCGAACTGCTGGCCGACCTGGATACGCCCGAGGTGGACCAGGAACTCTCCCAAGCGCAAGCTGCGCGGCAGCAGATGGTCGCGGCCCTGGACCTGGCGCACACCAGTGCGGATCGCTGGCGCGAATTGCGCCGCACGGATTCCGTCTCGCAACAGGAACTGGATCAAAGGACCAGCGACTACGCGCAGGCGCAGGCGAACATGGCCGCGGCGGATGCAAATGTCCGGCGGCTGCAGGAGATGGAATCTTTCAAACACGTTTACGCGCCCTTTGCGGGCGTGCTCACCAAGCGCAACGTGGATATCGGCGCGCTGGTGAATGCCGGCAACGGCGGATCCGGCAAAGAGCTGTTCGTTCTGGCGCTGATCGATCCCCTGCGCGTTTATGTGAGTGTTCCGGAGGCCGACGCGCCTAACATGCGCGTGGGCATGCGGGCCTGGATCGGGCTCGCGGAATATCCGTCGTCGCGTTTTAGCGGGACCGTGGTGCGCACCGCCAATGCCATCGATCAGAGCACGCGCACGCTGCTTACCGAGGTGGATGTGCCCAACAAAGCTGGTCGGGTTTTGCCGGGCGCGTATGCCGAGGTCCACTTCAATGTGGCGGTGAACGGCAATCGGCTATCGGTGCCATCGAGCGCCATGCTGTTCCGGTCGGAAGGGCCGAGCGTGGCTGTTGTCGGGCCGGACGACCGGGTGCAATTGCGGCCCATAGCGATCGGACGCGATTTTGGCACGAGCCTGGAAATCCTGCAAGGCATCAAGGCGCACGACCGCGTGGTGCAGAATCCTCCCGACTCGCTGGAGTGCGGGCAAGTCGTGCGGGTGATCCCATGAGACGCATGGAGGGCGGGCTTAAGCCCGCGCGGGGCTTTAGCCCCGCTTCCCTAGCGCTAGCCTCCCTAACCATCTTCCTTGCCGCGTGCCATCCCGTCGGGCCGGATTATCACACGCCTCCAGCGCCTCAGCCGCAGCCGGCGGCATGGCACACCGAAGGTCCGTGGCGGCAGGGCGATCCAAAGGACCAGATCCCGAAAGGCGCGTGGTGGGAGGTCTTCCACGACGCCGAACTGAATCGCCTGGAAACCGCGGTGCTGGCCTCGAATCAGGACCTGGTTTCCGCGAGTGCGCGAGTGCAGCAGGCGCGCGCGTTGGCTTCGGTGGCGATGAGCGGCTTCTACCCGCAGGCCGGCGTGTCGGCGTCGTTCCAGAGGTTTCGGCTCTCGGCAAACCGCCCGTCTTTGGGAGGGGTAGTGGACGGTCCCATCACGCAAAACGCCTGGAACCTGCCTTTCGTGCTGAGTTACGAGCCGGATCTTTTCGGGCGGACCAGGCGCAGCGTGGAAAGCGCCAACGCGTCCTACCAGGCCGCCGGCGCGGATTTTGAAAACGTGAAACTGGTGCTGACCGCGGAGACGGCCGCCGACTTCTTCACGCTCTTCGAGGTGGACGCGGAGATCCGCATTCTGGACGATACGGTAGCGTCGATGGAGAGGGCAACGTCACTGGTGCAGAACCGTCACGACGGTGGAGTCGTCTCCGGTCTGGATCTGGCGCAGGAACAAGCATTGTTGGAGGCCACCCGCACACAAGCGACTCTGGAAAGGCAACTGCGCGCGAACTACGAACATGCGCTGGCGGTGCTGTGCGGCCAGCCGGCTCCGGATTTCCGCGTGGCGGAAGGCTCGCTCCAAAAGTATCTTCCGGCGATCCCGACGGGTGTGCCGTCCGATGTGCTGGAACGCCGTCCCGACATTGCGCGGCAGGAACGTCTGATGGCCGCGGCCAACGCGCAGATCGGCGTGGCCAAGTCGGCTTACTATCCGAGCTTGCAACTCGCGGCGACCGCCGGCCTGGAGAGCACCGGCATCGGGAATCTATTCTCCCTGCCGAGCTCGCTGTGGGCAGTCGGCGCGACGCTGGCTCAGCCTATATTCTCGGGTGGGCGGATCCGCGCCGGCGTGGATTTCGCGAATGCAGGTTACCAGGACTCCGTGGCGCAATACCGCCAGACCGTGTTGGTGGCGTTTCAGGAAGTGGAGGACGCGCTGGCCGGACTGCAGGTGTTTGCGGGCGCCGCGAAATCGCAGGATGCCGCGGTGGCCGACTCGCAGCGGGCGCTGAATATCGCACTGAATCGTTATACCGGCGGGTTGGTCACTTATCTGGATGTGGTCACCGCGCAGCAAAGCCTGCTCTCCAATCAACGCGAGGCCGCGCAGATTCAAGGCGGCCAATTGGTGGCATCGGTAATGTTAGTGAAAGCGCTCGGCGGAGGATGGGACGCTCACAGCCTCGCCGGCATCTCTGTCAAGCCCAGTCTCAAGACCGCGCTCCAGCCTTAGCTCAGCATGGCGGCCTTCGAGGCCGCCGGTCGCGGTAGGGATGCCGGTTGCCCGACACCCCCCGCACAGATCCGTGCGAGCGCTCCTAACGCACACGGTTCT
This sequence comes from Bryobacteraceae bacterium, assembly GCA_050008575.1. Taxonomy (GTDB): domain Bacteria; phylum Acidobacteriota; class Terriglobia; order Bryobacterales; family Bryobacteraceae; genus Bog-159. Next base: position 37 of record JBEKMJ010000193.1, on the reverse strand, counting down.
TACCTGGGATGTGTTGCCACGCAAAGCGAACGTCAGG
>JBEKMJ010000192.1:0-9386 GCA_050008575.1 Bryobacteraceae bacterium | reverse complement strand
GGGCGTGTCCGCGGATGATGCCCTCTACGTCGGCGATGCCTACGCGGACTGGGAGGCCGCGCGCGTGGTGGGATGTCGCTGTGTGTACTATCTCCGCGACCGGGTGCCGGATCCTAGAGTGCCGGAAGGCGTGTGGAGAATATCGAGCCATGAAGAGTGGTTGCTCTAACACTGGCGGCTGGCGGTGGGCCGCGCCGGGTTCTGGCCGCAGCGTCCGGCGCGGGCCTTGCGGCGTGGCAATCATGGGGCGCCCAGGGCCGCGCCGCTAAACCTCTGGGGGTGGATGTGGGAGTCCTCCTGTATAAGGAACTCTCTGTTGTCTCCACATTCGCGAGACAACGACGAAAATTGTCCCCATGCCTACCATGGATACCATCGCACTGAGGCGCAAGGAGTTAGCGTGGTACACATCGGTTACCACATGGTTCCCATGGCTACCATCTCTGAGACGGAACGCAGCCGTGACGAGTTTGGACTCCAAAGGGACTCCACGGAGGCACTTTTCCGTACTTCCATGTAGAGGGACGATACTCGGAAGTCTATGAAACTGGAAGGTTTACTTATGGTGGCCAGGGACGGAATCGAACCGCCGACGCCAGCCTTTTCAGGGCTGCGCTCTACAACTGAGCTGCCTGACCAGGAATTTCAGTCGATCACGCCATCCATCCACGCTCTGAGTAATTTCGTTTTGGTTCGATGAAAGGCGGTCGAGCGATCTTCGGGTATTGTAGCAGCAGGCGTTTCGCTCCTTGGCTCCAGGCGTCCACCTGGTCATCATGCGCCCCATTCGGGTCGAACCTCTCTTCATCGCCGCCCCCTCTTCCTCGATATTCTATCAGCGAATCTCGCTGGCCGCCCGCGCCGATCTCTAAGGGATGAGCGCGTGGCCCATCGAGGAAAATGGGTTCATCCCGCCGGATTAAGGCATCATGCGTCGCTGGAACGGCTCAATCTGGCCAATTCGCTTGATCGGATGCCGGCGATTGCGCTCGGATGGCGCACCCGTCCCCTACTTTTTAGGTTCGGTGGGTGGCGAAGAGTCGAGGCCCCGCCAAAAAGTAGGGGAAGAGTGGCCGACCAACCGCCCGGAAAGTCGATCCGGCGCTTCCCGGAGCCATGATCGAGAAAACTCGGCGGCGATATTCCCATCCAATAGACGCTGCCAGCTTATATCGTTTGGCTGCAGAGCTACATGAAGCGGATGCCTGGCGCCGCCAGGACGAGCCGCCAAGACGAGGGCAACTCACTTGGACGCCGCGAAACAATACAACGCCGCCCGCGTCCGCACGTAAACTCGACTCCCGACGATGGCCGGCGTGGCGTACGCTTCGTCCTTCAGATCGTTCACGGCCAGCACCTCCCAATTGCCTTTGGCGCTCAAGACAGTCAGCTTGCCTTCCGCATTCGCCAGGAACACCTTGCCATCGGCGGCCACCGGCGATGCGAAGTAGTCGCCCAGGCTTTGCGGGGCCCTGCCTTGCTTCAGCACGTTGCCCGTATCGGGATCGAGCGAGGTGATAATGCCGCCTTCCTTCACCATGAAGTAGACTCCCTTGTACAGCACGGGAGCAGGGACCATGGGAACTTTACTCTTCACGCGCCAGCCAAAGGCGGACTTCGGGAGTTGCCCCGTATTCGCGCCGGGCGTCACCTTGACAGCGCCGTACTCGCCAGCGGTAGCCTCAATCGCCTTTTTCCATTCGCCGGCCTCAATGTATCCGTCGTGATCGGAATCGATCCACCCGAAATGCTCGTTCCAGCCCGGATAGGCCTGGAACTCTTCTTTCGAGAGCTTCCCGTCCTTGTTCGTGTCGTACTTGCCGAGCAGCGTTTCGAAGGAGTCGCCTGCGGGCCGATCGTGCCCCGTCGTGTAGAAAATCAGCGATTCGCCGTTCGAGACCGGCACGCCGAATGTGCCGTCGGACCCTATGGGAAACCACCAACGCAGTTCGCCGGTTGCCAGGTAGTAGCAGTCCACCCGATTTCCACCGGTGGCGACGATCTGTTTTTCCTGGCCGACGGGCGCGAAGACGATCGGGACGCTCCAGCCAATACCGACGCCGGGGCGGGCCGTTTTCCAACGCTGTTTTCCAGACTTCCTGTCGACCGCCAGCAAGAAGGATTCCCCGTCCTGATCGCATTGGACGATCACGATTTCGCCTTCGACGACGGGCGACGACGCCATCCCATAAAAATTCGCGAACGGTCCCAGCGGGTGACGCCAGCGCTCCTTGCCGTCGGGCGTGTATGCAATCAAGCCGAGATCCGCGAAGAACACGTAGACCCCCGAAGCATCGGCCGCGGGAGTGGGGCTGGCCGCATCGTTGGCGCGAAATAGCTCGTGTTTGTGGACCTTTAGCACCGCTTGCCGCCAGAGCAACTTGCCGTCGGTGACGTTGTAGCACAAAGTGATGAGCCGATCGCGTTCGCTCGCGGTGAGGTATAGGTGCGCGCCGAAGACGACGGGCGAGGATCGGCCGAAGGGCACATCCGCTTTCCAGGCTACGTTGCTAGACGGGCCGAATTCGGTGGGCAGGCCGGTGGAACTGGCGTCCACACCGGAGCCGTTCGGTCCGCGGAAGCGCGACCATTCGGCTGCCGGCAGGGTCATGGCGCACGCGATCAACGCCACACAAGAGAGCCGCATCGATTAAGTATAGATCCGATGTCGCCCGGTGTGGAGACTAAGCGCCGATCTTTCCGGCGCCAGCAGCCCGTTGCCCGTCGCCACAACCGCCAGCGTGCGGATGGGCGACGCGATGGTCGGAATGCACCGATCGCTTGCGGCCTGAGAAACCCGAGTTCCGAGTGGCCGACGATCCGCCCGCTGCCCCAGATGAAAGCTACGCCGTCAGGGAGGATCTGGCCGCCGGCAGTCTCGTCAACTTCCGAGTGGGTGCGCGAACCGACCGGAGCCCTCAATCGACCGGCAGTTTTCTGGTGTGAAGGCGATTTCGCAACAGATATTTTTGTGCCGTGGAAGTCGGGCGTCTCCTCTGAGATCGGGCGGTAAGTCCCAAAAACGGACAGTGAATAGAATAGTAACAGACCCAATTTCCTGATATTATTGGGCTGCAAGCGCTGGCCTCGCGGCCTTGGAATTGCGTTTCCTGGCTGGAAGGTCAAGTTCAGGCGAGGAGCGTCGCAATGTGGCTGACCATCAAACATGCCTTCCGGGTCCTGGCCAATGACCCGCTCTTCACCGCCGTGGCGATTTGTTCGCTGGCCCTCGGCATCGGCGCCACCTCGGCCATGTTCAGTTTCGCCGATGAGATGCTGCTGCGTCCATTGCAGGTCCTCAACCCGGATCGCGTAGTCGCCATCAACACGGCCGTCTCGGCTCCATTCGGTCAGAACCCGCCCATTTCGTATCCGGATTATGCGGACCTGCGCGACCGCAACCGCACTTTCGATGGTCTGGTCGCCGCTTCTTACGCGTCTCTTGGCTTCACCCCGGACGCCGCTACGCAACCACGCATGAAATGGGGCTTGTACGTCTCGGGCAATTTCTTCCGCGTGTTAGGCGTGGAGCCTACGGTGGGCCGCGGTTTCCGCACGGACGAAGACCAAGTCGAGGGCCGGGATTCGGTGGTCGTGCTGGGGCACGATTTCTGGGCCGGCCAGTTCGCCGCGAACCCCTCGGTGGTCGGCTCCCGCATTCGTCTCAATGGCATCGAGTTTCAGGTAGTCGGCGTGGCGCCAGAGCATTTCACCGGCATCGACAACGTTTTCCGTCCGCAGCTATTCGTTCCGCTCGCCATGTTGCCGCGCATGAGTCAGAAGAACCACCTGCACGACCGCGACTACGGCTGGCTCTTCATCAAGGGCCGGCTGAAGCCGGGTGTCCGGCTGGAGCAGGCACAGGCGGATATCGGCGCGCTTTCTGCGGCGATAGAAAAATTACATTCCACGGCCAGCGGGAAGCAGCGCCTCCAGGTGGAGACTGAGTACCAATTTCGCATGGCGCAAGGGCCTACCCAGATGGCCATGGTCGCCATGCTCGTGTTGCTGGGAATCTGCGTACTGCTGGTGGCCTGCGCTAATGTCGCGGGTCTGCTGCTGAGCCGGGCTCGCGCGCGCGCTCGGGAGGTCGCCGTGCGGTTGGCTATCGGCGCCAGCCGCGCCGCTCTCGTCCGGCAATTGCTGGTGGAGAATCTCCTGGTGGCGGTGGGCGGTGGACTGGCGGCCCTGTTGGTGGCCGATGCGGTCAACGAATTCTGGCGCCACGTGCCCGTTCCCGTTGATTTGCCGGTTGTATTTGACGTCAAAGTGGACCACCGGGTGCTGTTGTTTACGATGATCGTCTCCGTGCTGAGCACGCTGCTGTTCGGTCTGGCGCCCGCGCTGAGCGCCACTCGCCCCAATCTCGTGCCGGCGCTGAAGGCCGCCGATGCCGATAGCGGCGGCAAGCATCGTTTCTGGGGCCGCAACGCCATCGTAGCCAGCCAGGTGGCGCTCTCACTCGTGCTCCTGGCGGTCTCCGCCACTCTGTTCCGGGGCTTTCGAAACGTCCTGACCGCGGGGCCGGGCTTCCGCACCGATCATCTTTTCCTCACCAGCTTCGACACGCAATTGGCGAGCTACTCACAGGACCAGTCGCAGCGCTTCTACCAGAGCCTCCTTGACCGCACGCGCGCAGCCCCCGGCGTGAAATCGGCCGCCCTCATCTCCAGTCTGCCGATGAACGGGAGCGAGAGCGCCGGAATCGTTCCGGAAGGCTGGCAGTTGCCGGCTGGGGAACACTCCATCAGCACGCTCTGCGCTTCCATCAGCGGCGGCTACTTCCAAACAATGGGCATCCCCATTCTTGAAGGCCGCGCGGTGCTCGAGACGGATCGGGAGGACACGCCATTGGTGGCCGTGGTGAACGAGCACATGGCCGACCATTACTGGAAAGGAAGCGCGCTCGGCAAGCGTTTTCAACTGAAGGGCGACGGCCAGACGATGGTCGAGGTAGTGGGCGTCGCGAAAATGGCGAAGTACCTGTGGACCGGCGAGGCGCCGCAGGACTTCTTCTACCTGCCTTATCGCCAGCACACGGGTTCCAATCTGACGCTGGTTGCCGAATCCCAAGTTCCGAACGCCGCCACTGTCGCGCCGGCGTCGCGCGAGGTCGTGCGTGGGCTCGATCCGGATATGCCGGTGTTCGGTGTGCGCACCATGCACGACTTTTACACGCAAAGCGTCAAGCCAACGGATTATCTTACCGAGGTTGTAGGGGCCATGGGCGTGATGGGAACGATTCTCGCAATGGTGGGACTGTACGGCTTGGCGGCCTACTCGGTGAGCCGCCGCAGGCGCGAGATCGGCATTCGCATGGCTCTCGGCGCAGACCGTCGATCGGTGGTCTGGATGGTGTTGCGGCAAGGGCTGCGCCTCGGCCTTGCCGGGGTGGCGGCCGGCATGGTAGCCGCTTTTTATGCGTGTCGCGCGATCACATCTGATCCGTTCTTCTTTGCGTTCAAGCGCGTCGATCCCTTAGTCTTCATCGCCATCCCGCTGCTGCTGCTGCTCGTTACCGTGCTAGCGACATGGGCACCCGCGCGCCACGCCGCGCGCGTCGACCCGCTTACTTCCCTGCGCGACGAGTGACGCGAGGCCAGTTCGTTGATCCCGTCGTGTGCCAGCGAGCACGTTGAAGATGGCTGGCGGCGATCAAATGGCTGCGGCAGAGTCTCACGGAATCGCCAAAACGGTTCCTCGGGAGAACAGCCCTTCCATCCAGCGATGGCAGGAATGCCGGTTCGCCTTCGGGACTATTGTCGGCCCATCTGGAAGCTGGCCGAAAGGAGCGATAGGTCCTGCCTAGTCGCCAAGGATCTACCGACGACTCCCAAGCGCTATCGACTGTTCGGGGCGTGTCGCGCGCCACGCGGAGAATGCTCTCGGATACGGAGCGTTATAAGCCCGGTCCAGAGGCCGCAGGATTCCTCCTGGTAGACGCCGCTCGCGCATGTTCCTAGATCACGGCGCCCGGAAAGCTGGTCCGTAGGCTGGCGGCGCGGCGTGGCCGGTTGAGGACGATATCAGCAGATAACGTGGCCCTGCCCGCGCCAACGCGGGTCGTATCGATCTATGCTGAAACGAAGTGCGCATCGATCCGAAAGGGACTATCGGGCAGTACCCCGCGCTTCTGGTGCGGACGACGCTCCGTCATCTACGTTCCCGGCTGTCGTGGGGACTCGCGGAGTTGGAAGCAGCCGCCGGTTTGACGCCCCGTAAAGGGCGCGCCCTGGTCAAGGCTCTGAGAGCTGAGGGGCTGATCGAAACCGCCGGTCGCGGCGCGTGGGAGGTAACCCAAGCGGGACGGACCCTCTCCTCGGCGACAGCGGCTAAGTGGATTACACGCGCGACGGCCGAGAAGGCGTTGCAGCAATTCCTTGGTCGCGTAGAGGGGGTCAACAACGATCCGTATTTCCTCGGCAAGGTGACGAGGGTGGTTCTCTTCGGCCGCTTCCTGAAACCCGAGGTCAAGCGATTGAGTGACGTTGACCTGGCAGTCGAAGTGGCGTCGAAGGAGTCGGACTTCAATCAGGCGCGGGCAGAGAATTATGAGCGCGTTGAAAAACTGGCCGCAAAGGGACATCGTTTTCGGAATTTCCTTGAGCAGGAAGGTTGCTGGTATTGGGAAGTCTTCGGATTCTTGAAGGGACGCAGTCGCGTCGTCGCTTTGGCGGACTACGCCACGGAGAAAACGTTCGTGCTAACGGTTCCGCACCGCGTGCTCTTGGGCGATGCGGACACCACTTTATCGGCGCCGATTCCGGGGAAACCGCAACGACCGGTGCCGAAAACGCGCCCGCGCGATTGCCCGTTCTGACGAGCGGTGCCCCTCATGCGGCCATTGCCGCTCGCTTGGGTCCATACCTTCGCCCGGCTTGATTACTGGTGGTATGGGCTGTTATCAACAGCAGTGGTCGAGGCTTCGCCGAGTGAGCTGGCGGGACTGCGGGTACCCATGCATTCGGCATCGGCGAGGAATTACGCGCTGGCACTCACGGCCTGTGGCACAATGGCGGCAGAGGAAACGTTCTGCCATGATTCGGTGGAGCCGGATCCCCTGGGGTTGGCTTGCGGTTCCGCGCTTTAGCCTGCTGGCGTTCGGATACATCCGATTGGGTTCGGCCGTATTCAGCCGCGCCGCGTGGATCGCCGTCCCGGTCGCCCCTGTTCTCTTGATCGTCGTCAGGGCAGTCCGGGGCGTCCGAGTCTCCATTTGGAACGTCATGACCTACTCATTGGCGGTGTATGCCACCGTGGCGATCATGGACGGCGGTTACCCCTGGTACAAGAAAGCGCTCTTAGCGGTTCTCGCGCTTACGCCGATTCAATCGATTGCAAATGCGGTGGACCGCGCCGACCGCCGCCGAGACCAGAGGAGACGTGACGCCGCCGCTACGAGTCTGAACGGCGAGGTCGCGAGCGGCGTCACGGATGTCGGTCGTTATGCCGTTTACTTGAGGCCGTTCGCCTCGACGGACAGGCTCGAAGCACAGCCGCAAAAAGGCGACTTAGACCTGGGAGAGACTCCGACCCATCTGGATCTGGAAAGGGTGTTGACCCGCACTCTCCACAACGATTGTCCGCTCGTGGCACTGGGCCGCGAAGGCGAGATCTACGAAGGCACGGGTCGCATCCAGGTATCCGACGACGAGTGGCAACGTACGGTCACGAGGCTGAGCGATCGAGCCACCATGTTTCTCATCATTCCCTCCGGGCATCCGGGGACACTCTGGGAACTGAAAAGCCTCGCGGCTAGTCCCTTGCTTACCCGAACGCTGCTGGTAATGCCCGAGGAGCCCAGGGGGACTCCTTCCGGGGTGATAGGAGTTTCGGAGGAGGATCGCCTCTTCGACGTAGGCGTAATCCGTTACAACCACTCCGAGCACACGTACGACATCCCGGCGGATTGGGCTAGCGCGAGAGCCGCGGTGGACAAATTCGGAATCCACCTCCCGGCCTATTCGCCGGCGGGCGCGTTGTTTGTGATCGATCCGGCGTCAGGGGACGTGAAAGCGATCGCGCCGCTGGCGTTGGCGGTATTGGCGCGAAGGACCGCGTACGTCCGGGCGACACTATGCCACCTTGGGCTGTTGCCTTGGCGCCCCCCGCGCAAAACGAGTCTCAAGGACGATTTCGAAGCAGCAACAATCGGCGGCGGCCGCACCCTCGAATGGGCGCTGGTCGTAGGCGCGGACGCCTTCCTGATGTGGGGTCGCACGGCTGAGGGGACAGGTTTCCTGCGCACCGCGTTTTCTGTCTGCCGACAGCCGAGGCGGAGTGCGCAATACGCTCAAAGCGCCGGCCTACTGGGCTCGGACTGGGTGAAAAGAGAATCCTGCTAGCGGCGGCCGGACTGCTAGACCGGTCCGGCGACTAAAACGAGTCGGGCTCAAAACATCGGCGTCGGACACGCGCACGAATCCCATTACTGGGGCACACCCAACACGAGGGAACCAATCCCTCCCTACAAAAACTGTCGCGCTGGATTCCTGATGGGAAATCCCCTTCTCACCACCTTCGCGGTGCACCGACGAGTCGAACTCCGGTCAAATGCGTATCGCGTCGCCCTCGAAGAGGATTGGCAACGGGCCGAATCAATACACTTCCCGCCGTCGGCCGACACCACTAGGGCCGCCCCTCCGCCCGCACGATAGATGCCGATATGTGGCCTTATCATTCTAAATATCTTAACGTCGCGCACGCCAAATGTAGACCAGCATGGCGGCTTCGCCCTGCTCGCCCTCGCGCTGGCGGCCGTGGCCGGAAACGCACTGAATAGTGGGTGTATAAGTTAGTCGTTTTTTTCGGGGCAAACATGCTTCCTTGTGCCTTCCCGGCGTGTGTAGACACACTACTCCTCATGCCTTCCCTTCGGCATTTGCCGTGACCAGGTTTCGGATCCGTACCAGGTTGTAAGCGGCAGCCGCGAACGTGAACATCATCCCACCAACTGCAGCCCACGATGCCGCAGCTTTCGCATTCCCCCGACTGTCTTCATCCAGCCGAAGATCTCTTCTACCCGCTTTGCGCTTCTGCTGGCTGAGCGCATAACCGGCATGCCGCGTCGTCCTGCCGTCTATGGCGCTCCGCCGTCCCTTGTTGTTTTGCGCCACGTGCGGCGTGGCGTTCATGCCCCGTGCCTCCGCCACGAAGTCCTTGGTGTCGTAGGCTTTGTCGGCGCCTACGGTAATCGGCTGATCCCCGGGCACGTGTTCGATCATCACCAGCGCCGCATCCCGCCCCCGGTCCTTGCGCCCTCCTGGATGCAGCAGGCGAGCAGGAGGACTTTCGTCCGTTCTTCGCCTACGCGCTCGCTCTTCGCCTTGAGATAGTAAGGGCAGGTGCGCGCGGCCGGACGGCACGGCATAGCGATACGCAATCCT
>JBEKMJ010000191.1:0-14408 GCA_050008575.1 Bryobacteraceae bacterium | reverse complement strand
GAAACGCCTTTCTCGCAAGCTCCGTATTCCTCGCCAGGCATACCGGATGTGCCTCCTAGTGACCTTTTCAGTCTAGCGGATCGTTCTTTCCGCAGGGCGCCACCAAGATAGTGAAAGATCCAAGCACTTCGTTACACCTGGGTGGGCAGTTGGCGTTTCTGGCAGGCCGCATCCCCCTGCCGGCCTCTAACCTATAAACTCACGCTGCGCGCCACGGGCTTGTATCGCTACTGAGGGGGACGCGGCTTTGGAATAGCGCTCCTTGCGCCCTCCTGCTCGCCTGCTGCACCCAGGAGGGCATGACGGGTGGTGGCGAACTGCTCGCCTCCAACAGCAGAATACGGCGGATTGCGGTCCAGTCCCAGGCAAGGATGGTGGGCGCCATCAAGACGCGCCAGCCGATCGCCCGCCAGCGCATGGTCGCCACCAGGGTCCCCAGATGCAGCAAGCGTCCCGCCCACCGTCTAACCGTAGACGGGTCTGGCGAACGCAATGCGTGAAATCCCGCGCGGCGTGGTGTCCAAGCGGTGGGAGTGGCACCGCGCTATAATCCCTTCGTTCACCTAAGCGTATCGGGACAACCGGTGAAATTACCGGCCTACCGGAGGAAACCTCATGAAACTTGTCTTTGCTTTAGCCCTTGTCGGCGCCGACCTCGTGCGCGCCGCCGACCCCACGCCGTTGAATCTCAAGGCTGGCGAATGGGAATACAGCGTAACCATGAAGATGACCGGCATGCCGCAAATGCCGCAGCAGATGCCGCAGATCCCGCCCGACCAACTTGCCAAGCTTCCGCCCGATCAACGGGCCAGGATCGAGGCAGCCATGAAGAATGCGGGCAACCTGGCCGCCGGGAAACCCACGGTCAACAGGCGTTGCCTCAAGGAAAAAGACCTGGCCAATTTCAACCCCACCCACATGGCAAAGTCCTGCAAGACTACGGTCACCAGTTCCTCAGGCAGCAGATTCGAGGCTAAAGTCGAGTGCAACGATCCTGATAACAAGACGACCAGCACCATTGTCGCCGAGGCGCTCAGCGCGGAATCCATGAAGTTCAGTATGGTGTCCAGCGGAACAGCCAACGGCGATCCCATGAACATGACTCTCAATGGCACGGGTAAGTGGCTTAGCGCCGTATGCTCTGACACTAAGTAGGCCGCGCGGTCGCGCCAGGATGTCAGGCAGTATCAGCCAGGGATTTCGCCATATTTGTGGCAATGGAGCGCGACGCGCCAATTCCGCGATGCCCAGCCCCGCCGACCGACAGGATCGCATTGCTACCGGTGTCTTATTCAGTCCCCGACTCTGGGGTGAGTCCGAGCATCACTCTAAGGCGAGAGGTTCCAGTGGTCGATAGTAACTTTCCGGTGTGGAGGTCCCACGCGTTGATAACCGAGTGTGCTTCCCCCCCTGCTGTACAAAACCGCAAGCCTGTCGCCGTTTGGCGAAATTTGAACCTGACTCCGCTTAAACCGTCAATCTGGCTGTTTCACCCGTACTTCAGAAGGGCTTTGAATCCATAATCCATATGGTGCTGGATGTGGCAGTGCAACAACGCAGCGCCCGCCTGATCGGCCGTGAAGTCGACCACGGCGCGAGCGTACATCGGCACGACGACGGTATCCTTGATTACCCCTGACGTCGGCTTGCCGTAGATCTCGGCGATTTCATACAGGTGCCTGTGCAAATGCAACGGGTGCGCATCGTCGGTCCGGTTGCGAAACGTCAACCGGTAGCGCGTACCCTCCTTCAACACGAATTCATCCTCGTGTGGATACGGCTTGCCATTCACCGTAAACGAATTGAATTTGCCCGCGCCGCGCGGAATCTTTTCAAAAACCATCTCGATATGTTGGGCCGGCGCCGGTTCTGATGGCGGATTGCCAAAGAGCGTGTAATCCCAACCGGGCGCCGCCGGCGGAATCCATTGCGGGCTGCGGCGCTGGTTGGCGTATTCGATCACGATGCCCAATCCGCCGTCGCGAACCGGGTCTTCAGGCGCCCCCATCACCCAGACGCCCGGTTGGTTCATGGCTACCCACGCGTCGATGCGCTCACCAGGCCCGAGCATCAGGACATCCACGGCCGCCGGCCGCGCCACGAGGTTGCCATCGAGCGCTTCGATGTGGAACTTGTGGCCGGGTAGGGCGAGGTACCGGTTTTCGATCGCGCTGGCATTCAGGAAATGGAACATCACGCGCTGCCCCGAACGCACGCGGATGGGCTCGCCAGATCCGAGCGCCTTGTCGTTGATGGAGTAGGTGTCGCTCGCCACCTCCCATCCCGGAGGCCGTGTATCTAGCACGGCGGGCTTTTCCGGTTGGGGCCCCGAGGCACCGAGATCGTCGGTGTCCATGTATTGCGTGGTGAAGTAAGGTTCCCAATCGCGCAACGCCAGGTAATGCTCCTGATCGTAGGCGCCGGAGTTGCGGCCGTCTTCGATCACCAGAAAACCGAACTGACCGGTGTAGGCCCCGCGATGCAAGTCGTCCATCGACATGGCATGCGTATGATACCAGCGCGTTCCTGCCGGATTCGGCGTGAACCGATAGCTGCGGGCCCCGTGCGGCGGAATCACGGGCGTTCCTTCTTCTTCGGCACCGTCCACTTCGGGCGGTATCAACAGTCCGTGGTAATGCACCAGTTCTGGGACATCCGTCTTGTTCACCACGTTGACCGTGACCGGAACTCCTTGTTTCATACGCAAGAGCGGACCCGGCGAGGATCCGTTGTACCCGATAGTGCTGATAATCCGATTCGGCGCCAGTTCCACCGTGACGGGCGCGATCTCAAGGTTGAATTCCGTTCCCGAAATCTCCTTGGCGCCGATCGAGGACGGCGCGGGGGGCATCGGCATCTGCTGGGCGGCCAGCGGCCCGGCGGCCACCGCGGCGCCCACCAGTTTCAGGAACTCACGGCGATGGGGGGAGTTTCGATCCGGCATGAAGCAAGCAGCGGGCTTTCCGGCCTGGGCCCGCTCATGGTACGCTTCAGGATATCAAAAGGGGCTACCGACCATGAAATTGGCCCGCCCATGGCTCGCGATCGCCTTGCTACTTGCAGCGGTGATCGAGCTTCTTGCCTGGCAACGATTCGGCCGCACCGGCTCCAATCAGATGCTGGCTTACGACTCGACCGACCAGAACCTCCCAGGGGAGTTCTACTTTAGCCGGCTCCGCTACAATTCCGGGTACGGCGGCGGGTCCGGATATCGCGGCTTTCGGGGCGCCTACGGGTGGTCACAGGACTTCCCGCGGGCCGACCACGATTGTCTCCTTGCCCTTCGCCGCCTCACCCGCATTGACTCGCCATCCCCGCTCAGCGTCGTCGACATTGACGACGACCACATGCTGGACTTCCCGTGGATCTATGCCGTGAACGTGGAAAACTGGGCGTTCACGGACGTGGAAGCCCAGCGTCTGCGCGAATACATCGCGCGCGGTGGATTTCTGATGGTGGACCACTTCCACGGGCCGGGCGACTGGGATCGCTTCATGGCGGGCATGAGCATGGTGCTGCCTGAAGCAGTGGTGGAGGACATTCCGGACGATGACCAGATCTTCCACGACCTCTACGACATTCGGGAAAAATTCCAGATCCCCGGCGAGCAGTACGTCGCCACGGGCCGGACCTATGAAAAGGATGGCTACATCCCCGGGTGGCGTTGCATCCGCGACAAGAAGGGGCGCATTGTCGTGGCCATCTGTTTCAATATGCACTTGGGCGACGCGTGGGAGTGGGCGAACGATGGGGGGTATCCGGAGAAGTTTTCCGGTCTCGCGTTCCGAATAGTGCTGAACTACATTACCTATTCAATGACCCACTGATGACCCTGCGCTAGCCGCTGTCGCGCCGGGTTCTGCCGTAAAGTTCGTGGTGCGATAAAAAACGAGAGAACAATGGCTTAAAGGAGCGAACCTGGTTTAAGTGCATAATGAGGGCATGTACGAATGGCGGTTCGTTGGGGCCTATCCGGGTCTTCTTTCAGTCCCGGTCCGGGACTCCGAAACGATCTCCATCGGCGGCGTCAATCCCTGGCGGTATCAATGGGCTCCGGTGCGTCACGGAGTTCCGATCATCCTGCCTGACCCTGTGTTTTCCTCGCGCGAGCATTGGCTCGAAGTCTCTGAGATTAAGAAGCCCTGTCATCATTGACGTTTGTGCCCGCGAAGGCGAGCTTTGAGATTTCAAAAATGGGGGTCCACGAGGGTCCAAGCCCCAACGGGTGCCCTAGCGACGGGCGCTTCAAGCGATGGCCGCGTGGAGTGGCGGGCGGCCGGCGGCGCATCGTCGAAGGGGCACGCCGCCAGGCGCGTGTGGCGTAATCACGCGCGGCCTACCGCTCGCACCCTCCGGCGCCAGGGCTCGGGCGTGGTCATCGCGTCGTGCGGCGGGCGCCCTCGCGGCGGATGAACGCCCTCAGTGATGGGCATGAATAACGATTTCGCACTTCGGCGTGCGTCGCTCATCCACACGCTGGGCGGTCGCGGCGGCGGACGACGGGCGGCTGGCGCCGGAACTGGTCGTTGGCATAGACCGCGCGAAGCGTCAGCCATGCTCCTGGGCTGCGGGCTGCGTCGTCCGAGGCCGCGGCGCGCGCGATGGGCTGCGGCGAGCGGCGGACGCGCGCGCGGTGCATCGAGGAAGGGGCGCGCAGCGCGCGGCAAGGTGGCCGCGAAGTAGTTCTCGATTGCCCATTTTCGCGGAACGGCGTTTCATGGGAGGAACCCACGATCTACGACGGGGCGACGGGCAAAGGCGGCGTGATACTCTCGGAGACGCTGCCGTCTGCGCATAAAGTCCTTGCTTATCAGAATTTGAAAAGCCCGAAAAACCAGGTACTATTCGTGAAACTGAAGTCAGTTACCCAGCCGCCGAATAGCAGCATCCCTTTTGTGGTTCCGTCGTAAGTAAAGGATACTCCCGAACTGCGCTCGGGACTTGCGGCAGTTTGCACCTGGCTCCAGTTGCTTCCGTCCCATAGCCAAGTGTCATTTAATCGGCCTTCCCCGCAGTCTTCGCAAGGGCCGGCCAAACCTCCGAAGAGCACGACCCTGTTGAGGATCGGATCGAAAGCCAGGCCATTGTCAGTTCGCGTTGGCGGCACCGTCGCCGGCTGCTGTTGAACCCAATCCACTCCATCGTAGGTCCATGTATCGTTGTAGGCTATACCATTGGTGTTGCCGCCGAAGAGCACGACCTGTTTCGCGGTCTCATCGTAGGCCAGCGTCGCCGTTCGCGGGGACGCACTGTCGGCCGGGAACTGCTGCGTCCACGTCTTGCTCTTTCCGTCCCACTCCCAGGTTTCATTATCGATAACAAAATCGTCTGATCCGCCAAACAGCACCACCTTGCCGAGCCGGGAATCAAAGACCATTCCGTTGGTATTCCACCCACGGGCCGAAGGCGAAACGGGAGGAAACTGCTGAGTCCAGGTCACCCCATCCCACGTCCACGTTTCGTTCGAGGCACTGCTGGTCTGGCCAATCCGAGTAAGGCTACCGCCGAAAAGCACAATGGTTTTTGTCGTCGGAGTACCTGGTATAGAATACGAAGATCATGCGATTTGTGAGGCTAACGGTCCTTACGGCGCTCACTGCAGCGCTGTTCGCGCAAACTACTCGCCTGGAACTGGGCAAAGCCATGCAAGACGACCTGTCTGGAGGACAGACACGCTCGTACCCCATCATGCTGGAGGCGAACCAGTACCTGCGGGCGGTCGTCACGCAGCCGGTCCCGGCCGTCGTTGTCGAACTTTACTCGCCCGACGGGAAGAAAGCGTTGGAGGTGGACACTGGGAATCTCCCCGGCAAGCCTTCCCGGATCGTATGGGTCGCGGAGGCTGCCGGGGAGTACCGCATCAACGTGAGCGTCCCGGCTAAGACTGCGGGCACCAGTCATTATGAAATCAAATCGGAGGAACTACGAGCCGCGGGCCCGGATGACGGGAAGCGCGTGGAAGCCGAGCGATTATTTACGCAAGCGCTCAGCGAAGGCCGCAAGTATGCCTACGATCAAGCGATCTTGACGTACACGCGTGCGCTCGATCTCTATCGAGAGGTCCGGGACCGTGAGCGCGAGGGAGATGCGCTCAATGCTGCGGCAAATGCGTCTGACGACGCCGGAAAGAGCGAGAAGTCTATAGGTTACTACGAACAGGCGCTTGCAGTTGAGCGGGAGATCAAAGATCGCCGGGGCGAAGGCAATACCTTGAACGGTATGGGCTTGGCCTGCGTCCACCTGAGTCAGAGCGAGAAGGCAATCGGTTACTTCGAACAGGCGCTGGCGATTCGCCGCGAGGTCCAGGATCTCAAAGGCGTAGGGGCTACATTGAACAACCTCGGCCTTGCCTACACTCACTTGAGCCAGTACGAGAAGGCCATCAGCTACTACGAGCAAGCGCTGGCGACGTTGCGCGAAATCAAGAGCCGGCTAGGCGAAGGCGCGGTGCTAAGCAGCCTCGGCATCGCTTACGCCCACTTGAGCCAGTTCGAGAAGGCGATCGGTTACTTCGAGCAGGCCTTGGCCCTTCAGCACGAGGTCAAGGATCGGCCCCGTGAAGGCGGCACGTTAAACAATCTAGGCCTCACATATTACAACCTGAGCCAGTACGAGAAGGCGATCCGTTACTACGAACAGGCGCTGGAAATTCGCCGCGAGGTCAAGGACACCCGCGGCGAAGGCGCCACGTTGAACAACCTCGGCATCGCCTGCCGCGGACTCAGCCAGTACGAGAAGGCGATCCGTTACTACGAGCAGGCGCTCACGATTTTCCACGAGAGCAAGGATCGACAGGACGAAGGCACGACCCTGGCCAACATCGGAAATTCCTACTGTATCCTGAGCCAATGTGATAAGGCGATCGGCTACTTCGAACAGGCACTGGCCCTTCATCGCGAGATCAAGGACCCCACCGGCGAGGGCATGGCATTGGCGGACCTCGGCGACGCCTACATCAGCATGGGTCAATACAATAAGGCGATCGGCAATCACGAGCAGGCACTCGCGATTTTCCGCGAGACCAAGGACCGCTACGACGAAGGCAGGGCACTGCACAACCTCGGCGCCGACTACGCTCACCTGAGCCAGGGGGAGAAGGCGATTGGCTACTTCGAGCAGGCGCTGGCACTTCAGCGTCAGGTCAAGGATCGCAGTGGTGAAGCTACGACGCTCGGCGAACTCGGCGCCACCTACGCGCGCATGAGCCAAGACGGGAAGGCAGTCAACTTGTATGAGGAGGCGCTAGCGATTGATCGCGCGATCAATGACCGTAGCGCGGAAGCCCACGAACTTTCCGGGCTCATGGGTGCCTGGCAGACCTCCGGTAAGCCACGCCTGGCGATCTTCTACGGCAAACAGGCCGTCAACACGATCCAATCAATGCGCGCCGATATCGCCGGCCTCGGCCGCGATATTCAGCAGAGCTTCCTCAAGGGTAACGAGGAGCCCTACCACAAGCTGGCCGAGATCCTGATCGCGCAGGGCCGCCTCGCCGAAGCCGAGCAGGTCCTGGCTCTGCTAAAGGAAGAAGAATATTTCCAATACATCCGCCGAGACGCCGGCGATGCCTCCTCCCTCAACCGCCGCGCCGACCTGACTCCCGACGAGGCCGCCTACGACAAGCGCTACCGCGAGATCGGCGACCGCCTGATGAGCATCGGCACGGAACGCGGTGAACTGCTCGCCAAGAAAACCCTGACCCAAGAACAGTCGCAGCGCCTCGACCAGCTCGAGAAGGACCTGGCCGCCGGCAACCAGGTTTTCGAGCACTTCCTGGGCGACTTGACGCAGCACTTTAGCGCCAAACCGGATATGGCCGGCCGCATCCGGGACCTGCGCGAGACGCAAGGCATCATGGAAGACCTGCGCGACCTGCCGGCCGGCACGGTGGCCATATTCACGCTGATCGCAGACGACAAATTCTACGCCATCCTGCGGACTCCCGACGCGCAGAAATCTTACGAATACCCCATCAAGGCCGCCGATCTGAATCGCAAGATCCTCGCATTCCACCAAGTCGTGCAGCATCCCGAACTCGATCCTCGTCCTCTGGCGCAGGAGCTGTACAGGATCCTGATCGGGGGCATGGCCGCCGACCTGCGCCAGGCCAAGGCGCAAACCCTGATGTGGGAGCTCGACGGCCCGCTGCGATATATTCCGCTGGCGGCGCTCTACGACGGCAAGCAGTATCTGATCGAACGGTACCGCCTATCGGTCATGACGCTGGCCAGCAAATCCCGCCTCAAGGACCCGCCCGCGCGGGAGTGGCAAGCGGCCGGCTTCGGCGTGACCAAACGATTTGAGGACGCCTCCGCGCTCCCCTCCGTATCCTCGGAACTCACCGGCATCATCACAACCAGGCCCGGCGATGGCGGCGTGCTCACCGGCGAGATCAAGCTGGACGAGAAGTTTACCCAACAGAGCATGCGCGACACGCTGCACAAGCGCTATCCGGTGATCCACATCGCCAGCCATTTCCGCTTCCAGCCCGGCGACGACGCGAAGTCCTTCCTGTTGTTGGGCGATGGCGGACATCTGACACTCGCCGAATTGAAGACATGGGCAAACCTGTTCGGTGGGGTGCAACTGCTGACGCTGTCGGCGTGCAACACGGGGGTGGGCGACGGCGCGGAGGTGGAAGGCTTCGGCGCGCTGGCGCAAATCCAAGGGGCCAAGGCGGTGGTGGCCAGTCTGTGGCCGGTGGCCGACGCCAGCACCAGCCGGCTGATGCAGGAATTTTACCGCATCCGCCAATCGTCGGCGGAAATCACGAAGGTGGAGGCGCTGCGCGAAGCGCAACTGGCGCTGCTGCGCGGCACTGTGCAGATCGAGCCCGCAGCCGAGCGCAATCGCGGTGTGGTTGTCAGCCACGGTTCCTCTGAAACGGCGCCTCCGGAAGCTCCGGGCTTTCCGGCCAGCGCCAGCGCGCCCTACGCGCATCCGTATTACTGGGCGCCGTTTTTCTTGATGGGCAACTGGCTGTAGGGCAATTTGCCCCTTTGACCCACGCATCTCGCTTCCTTAAGTGAGATCACTAGGGCGCGGAACTAGAATGAAATTGCGCATCTTATTTCCCATAGTCGCCGCATCGATTTCCATGGCGCACACCGAGGTGCGGCGAGCCCTGATCGTCGGCATCGACGAGTACGCCGAGTCCGCCCAACACGCTGGTTACCAGCCATCCGAGCGCACGCGCCTTCGTCTGCAGGCTGTCGACGGCCGGCCGTCGCGCACCAATCTCGACAAGCTGGACGGAGCTTACAACGACGCGCAGGCGATGAAGGAAATGCTGGTCGGGAAATTCGGCTTTGACGAACACAATGTGATCGTTTTGCCCGATGCGGCACAGCTTCCTGATCGACGGCGCCAAGCCCGGCGATGCCAGCTTGTTCTATTTCGCCGGACACGGCTCGCGCATCCGCAATACGGCGGCCGGAAATCGGAATGCGAGCGGCTTGGATTCCACCATCATTCCCGCCGATGCGCTGCTCGGCGTGCCGGATATCCGCAGCAAGGAGTTGGCGCGGATCTATGCGCTGGCGCCGAAAAAGGGAGTGACGCTGACCGTAATTCAGGACAGTTGCTACAGCGGCGGCGCCGCGCGCGGGGCGATGGCTCTCCGAAAGCTTCGGTCGCAACCCTGGGATCCCGGCATTTCCGTCCACGAGACGCTCGCGGGACCGCTTCCGGAGGACGCGGGCGTGCTGTTGATGTACGCCTCTCAAGATTATGAGCCGGCCGCCGAATTATCGTCGACCGACTTGAGCGGCCCGCATGGCGCGTTCACCTGGGCGCTGCTGCATGTGCTGGGCGCATCGCCCGCCGACGAAAGCGTGGATCGGATCTTCGCGCGGGTGCGGGCGCTGATGCAGTCGCGCGCGCCCGGCCAGGAGCCGGTCTTGCTGGCGAAACAGGGCCGCAACCAGCGCGGGCTTTTCGGACAATCCGCGCCTCCGGGCCAGGTGGCCACGGTCGCGGCGGGAAGGATCGTCCGTTCCACGATCAAGCTGAACGGCGGCCTGGCCATGAGCCTGCACGAGGGCTGCGAGCTGAAACGGATCGCGCCGGCAAGTCCGCCGGTGGAGATCCGCGTAACCAAGATCGACGGCCTGAGTTCTGCCGATGCGGTGGTCACGCCGGGCGGCGGCGCTCCCGTTCAGGCAGGCGATCTGTTCGAGCTGGATAAGTGGGTGGTTCCGGATCGCGAGCTCATGAGGGTTTTCGTGGGACCCGCCGCTCCACCCGGCGAATTGAGCCGGGCCGCGAGCACCGCCGCGGAACTGCGGGCGCGCGTCCCTTCCATATGGATTGACGACCCCACCGACCGCACGCCCACGCACCTGGTGAGCTGGGACGCCGCCAAATCCTTATGGAGCTTTCGCGAAAACGTGGCGGGCGCGAAGCCGGTGTGGATGGACGCGCTCTCCGCCGATGGCGTCCTGCGCCAGGCGCCGCCGGGGGCGCGGATTTTTGTGGCGATTCCGCCTTCGGCCGAGTTGGCGAAAGCCATTGGGTTGGGCGGTTCCGTCGGCGTTGTGAGTACTCCGGATCGCGCCGATTATGTGCTGCTCGGGCGCGCCTGCCCCGGCCGCGCGGCGGGGTGTATCGAATACGCCTGGGCGCTTCCGGATGTGACTGCCGAGGATCTGCGCCGGCAGCGTTCGGCGCTTCCGCTGCGATCCGACTGGTTCGCGGAGGACGCCGCGCCGCTGAAGGACGCGGCCTTGAAATTGGCGCGTGTGGCCGGATGGCTGGATCTGTCGCCTCCGGAATCCTCTGCGATCTGGCCGTACCAGCTTGCGCTGCGGAACAGCGTGACGAAACAGATTCTCGAAGGTGCGGAGGTTCGTGACGGCGAGCGGTACAAATTGATCCTGCGCGCCGCACCGGGCTCAATCCGCGCCGGAGTGCCGGCCCGGCGCGTCTACGTCTTCGTCGTGGACAGTTTCGGCAAGGCGACGCTGGTATTCGGCGATAATCTCGGCAACGAATTCCCCCGCCCGGATGTCGCCGGAGATCCGCCTGAGACAATCGCTTTGACGAATGAGGAATGGGATGTGACGGTCGACGCGCCGTACGGCGTGGATCACTACTTCCTGCTGGCTAGTGCGAATCCGATCGACAATCCGGCGGCGGTGCTGAACTTTGAGGGTGCGCGCACTCGCGGCAGAGTTGAGCCGGCGTCGGATCCGCTGGCGCATCTGCTGCGGAACACCGCGACGGCGACACGCGGAGAAGTCGCGCGCATTCCTCTGAATTGGTCGATTCAGCGCCTGAGCCTGGTGAGTGTGCCGATGCCGAAATGATCGTGGGGCGGCGCCATGCGCCGCCGCGAGGATAACCTAAAAGCCGCGCTGGAAAGCCGCGCGCTGGCGGCGCATGGCGCCGCCCCACCAAAAGGCAATCTCCAGCCGCGGGATAAATCCCGCCCCCCAAGGCTTTGGGTTTCTGGCATCGCTACTCGGCGCTGAGCCGCAAGTAGCAGGCCGCCGCGCGCAACCTGACCGTTGGGTTCTTGTCGCCGATCAACGCCTCGGCATCCCTAGCCATCGCTGGATTGCCGCCCAGCGCGATGGCCTGGATCGCCGCCGCCCGCACGGCAGCGTTTTTGTCCGCCAGAGCATGCTCCAGCGCGGCCGCGACTTCCGGATCGTTCTCCTGTCCCACCATCAGCGCGACAGCGGCCCGGTTCGCCGCAGCTCCGTTCGCCATCTTCTTCTCCAACGCTTTCTCGACCACTGAAGCTCCCACCGCCACGCCCGGCACCGGCACGAATCGCAGGCCCACCATCAAGATCGGTGTCGCCGCGACTTGCTGGCGCTTCACCGCCACCAGGAAACTCGCCGTGGTCTTGGCATCGCCGTTCAGCACGCGGACGAGAGCCTTTCGGCCCGCCGGATCGTGCATCCGGTACAATGCCTTCGCCGCGGCGAAGCGTACCTCGGGAGCCTGGTCGTCGAGCGCATCGCGCAGCGCCGGCGCATCTTCGGCTTCCGCCAGACTGGCGACCGCCGCCAGTTTTACCCGCAGGTCTTTGTCGTGCAGCATGGATTCCAAACGGGCCCGGTAAGGCTGCATGGAACCCAACACACCGAGGGCCTGTGCCGCCTCCCGGCGCGTATGCGCGTCCTTGGCCTGCAAGGCGCGGTCGATGGTGTCGAGAGCGGTTTCCCGCGTGGATCCGGCGTAGGCGAACCCGGCGGCGATTACCAGGACCGGTGCGGCAAGCAGTTGGTGTTTCATGGCTGATCTCCTTTTCGTGGGTGGAGCGTTTCCCGCTCTCACCCACGCATGCGTGGTCCGGCTGAAAAAGGGGCAAAAATGGACCGGCCCACACAAGAGCTAGCTGGCGGAGGCCGTCACCACTGGCCGGAACTGGTAGCCGAAGTGCCGGATCACCAAGTTGGCTTCGCCGAAAACCTTGGCGTTGGTGATCGAACGATTCGAGGCGGCCATCCAGTATTCGCCATTCTTTTCGAACGTTTGCACGAAGCTTACGGCGTTGGTCCAAAACGACGGCTTTTTCGAGGGACTGCCCACTACCCGCACCACGGCGTAGTCCTGCGCGTCGACCCAGATCCGGCCTTTAACCAGATACTTGGATTCGGTTTTCGGCTCGATCTCCAGCATGTAAGCCAGCCGGCCGTTGACCTCCTCACTGCCCGTCAACCGGTACGCATAGTTGGTGTTGTTCAGCCGGTTGCGGTCCCGATAGACGGGCTGCGAAGCCTCGACTTCGGATTCGAGCAGCTTATGAAATACGTGGCTGCGGACGGCGCTATCGCCGCGCTCCTCGGCGATGTCATAGCGCTTGGTTCCGTCGGACTGGCGGGTCCGCGGCCGACGATTTCTGCGGCGGTCGGCGCCTGGCCGGCAAGCGCGGTGCAGGCTGAAATCAACATCACGGTGGGGGCTTTCATCGGTTTCGCTCCTTCACCCCGGCATGCGAAAGGCGCCACAAAAAAGGGCAACCAAATAAAAAGGTTCGTCAGAAGACTTCGTGGGGTGATTCGGGCTCGGGGAGTTTGCCAAGTGAGTGATAGAGCGCGAGTTCGAGGCGCCGGAAGGTGCGGAACCCGTAGGAAACAGCCACGATCACGAATGCGAAAGGCTCTTCCTTGGCCGGCATCAGGCGGTTTTCGAGGCGTTCCAGACAGGGTCCAAGACGCCGGCCTCGGGGGCGCTAGACGACGGCGCTTCTGCGGGATACCGTTTCGGTAAAGGGGGGCGCGATGGGTATGGGCTGACAGTGCCGCAAGATACTCGCCTGAGGACCTTCACTGGGCTGATCGCCTGCTTGCCAGGAGTACGGAAATCGTCGCAATGATGCAGCGGGCCGGTGTGAGACTGATTGCCGGCACCGACTTGCCTCCCGAATCCCGAAACGGATCTATACACGACGAATTTGCATATCTGGCCGAAGTAATCCTCGCGCACCGTGCGGCCGGTGGAAAGAACCGGCACCGCGATTTGATCCGGCCGGTCCGTGCCCTGCAAACCAAAACCGGTTTGTTGGATGCCGGAGTAGACCGTGAACGGGATGCCGGTTTGAAAAGTCCCGATGCCGAGCACCTGCCAGCCGGCGGTCAAGGTTTTGCCGAGGACCCGCCGGAGCGGGCTGCGGTCCGCGTGCAAATCCTGAAACAGGCTGAATGCCAGCGCTTGCTTCACATCGAAATTCGACGGGCCTTTAGGGTGCTTTTGGGGTTCACGATCAGCCGCTCCTCGGCGACTGACTGAACTTAACAGGACGGGCTAGCCGGCGTCATGCACGCTTGCCGAAAGGTCACAAAGCAATGGAACACGCCACGCTCCAGATGGGCATGGAAGGCTTCTGTTCCCTGGCCCCGGTGAATCGGACAGCGCCCCCGATATTGACCGAGGCCGCTGCGCCGCAGCCAGTCCACCTGATAGGAACGCAGCACCTGCGCCAGCGTTACCCGGCTTTTGATTTCCGCAAAGCTGACCCAATTTCTCACGCCGCCGCCCCTCTCTGCGCCGCGCGAATCCGATCCCCCCACAGCACCTCGAACTGGTTCAGCGCCTGCTTGAAATGCTGCACCGTCTCCCACTTGGCGCTAATGTTCCGCAGCGCCAGATACAACAGCTTCAACGCCGCTTCTTCACTCGGAAACGATCCCCGGTTCTTGATGATCTTCCGCAGCCCGCGAGGTAAAGCCTCCACCGCGTTGGTGGTGTAGATCACCTTGCGCACTTCCTCTGGAAACTCGAAGAACGGAATCACCCGCTCCCAGTTTTCCTTCCACAGCTTGCCGATCGCCTTGTATTTGCGGCCCCACGTGGCGATGAACTGGTCCAGGTTCATCTCCGCCTCCACCGCCGTCGCCGCCCGATAGATCGGCTTCAGGTCCGCCGCCACCTGCTTGCGCTCTTTCCAGTTCACGTAG
>JBEKMJ010000190.1:0-9610 GCA_050008575.1 Bryobacteraceae bacterium | reverse complement strand
GAACGCGATTACTACGTTTAGTGTGCCTGGATCGGTTTATACCGCAGGGGATGCTATTAACGGCACAATCATGGGCGGGACGTACCAAGATACCGGTCTCGTCTATCACGGGTTTATCGTAAGTTCAGTAGGCGCCGACCCAGCGGGCTCGATAACTGGACGGCCCACAAAAGCGGGCTCCCAAACAAAGAAAAGCCCGCCGCGGCAGTGCCTTAGACCGGCTGAATCACGATTGAGTCTACATACCACTAGCACTCTGTACCGTTCAGAGCCAAGCAAAGGATTGCGCCTCGCCGATTCGGCCATAGTGTGCCTGTTCTCGGCCTGCTCCGGCTGCTAGGCGCACGGAACTCCTCCTGTGCACTGAATGGGGGTACCATCCCAGCAAGATCCTTCCATATCAATGGTTTAGGCGGGTTAAAGCCAGACCAAGAGCGGACTGCTCTTTGCCTGTTAGCAGGCCTCGTGATCGGTCGAATTTTGGCACGTGCGACGACGTTGTGGTGATGGATCCGTCCGCTGTTATAGTCGCGATTGCAAGCACGAAGGAGGAGTATGTCGAGATCAATCGGTTTGACGATGGCTGTAGCAATGGCGATGGCGTTCTGTGGTGGCGCCCAGGCCAGACGATGCAGGCCGGGTCCGCTCTGCCGCGGCTGGTAAGGTTTAGCGGGACTGCCAAGGACGCGAGAGGCAACCCCGTGACCGGCGTGGCAGGCATCACCTTCGCACTCTATGCCGAGCAAACCGGGGGCGCGGCGTTGTGGAGCGAGACGCAGAACGTCCCGGCCGGCCCGGGCGGCCATTACACGGTGCTGTTGGGTGCGGCCAAATTCGAGGGTCTGCCGGCGGATCTGTTCACCGCCGAGCAGGCCCACTGGGTGGGGGTCTCAGTCGAGGGGCAGGCCGAACAGCCCCCCAGTACTGCCCGCCAACGGTCGGGCTTCGCAACGGCTGCCGCGTCTTTATGCCCCCATAAGCCTCCTGCAAGGAAATTTCCCGCCGGTTACGGTTATCACTCGCGATTCTCGCTTTCATAGATGAAGGCAACTATAGAACACGGCGGCGCAGGTAGTATGCAGCGACAAAGTTAGGGATCGCCATGTTAGTGGATGTTACTGGAAGCCCGGGGACTTCCATCGCTCAGGCATCGCCGGGACTTACTTCCGCAGCCAATAGCCGCTCAGTAGACGCACTCCTCGCTGCGTCTTTTTCCCGGGTACTCCGGCTCGCACGGAGGCTAAGACTGCCGAGCCAAGCACTCTATGGCATGCTTCCGGTCCCATGCGCGTGGGCCCGGCGGGCAATATCAACCGCTAGAACCGCGAGCCTAGCTCGCCGACCCAGAGGAAAACGATGCACAAAACGTTAACAAGCAATCTGCAACGGGACCGCATTTTCGTGTTGTCCCTAACACTCCTGGCCGCGACCGGCTTAAGCGCGCAGGGCACGGCGTCCAGTGCGGCGCGAGCAGTCAAGCCCAGCTTTCAAACGCTCTACAGCATTGGCGGCGGTCTTGATGGCTTCGAGCCATCGGCGGCTTTGACGATGGGAGCCGGCGGCGTGTTGTACGGTGTGACCTTTTATGGCGGCGCCGCTAACAGCGGCACCGTATTCTCCCTGACGCCGCCTTCCTCGCCGGGCGGCGCGTGGACACACACAGTGTTGTACGGCTGCACGGGCGGCTCCGATGGAGAAAATCCGTATGGAACTATGGCAATTAGTTCCGCGGGAGTGCTCTACGGCACAACCGAGAATGGCGGCCGCGCCGGCGGCCGCGGTGTTGCGTTTTCGCTGAGTCCACCCGCGTCTTCAGGAGGCGCCTGGACCGAAACGGTGTTGCACGCATTCGGAGAGAGTGCCGGTGGCCAGACCCCGGAAATGGGGCTGATACTGCTAGGAGGCAATGGCCCTCTGTATGGCACAACTGCGTTCGGCGGGACATATGGCAACGGTGTCGCGTTTCGCTTGGTTGGCGATTTGTCCCGCGGATGGAGCGAGGAGGTGCTGCATAACTTCGGCGGGCCTGGTGACGGCGCTGAGCCTCAGTCGGCATATGGCGGTCTTTTGATCTCCCGCGGCGGGCAGTTGTACGGCACGACCCTTTACGGAGGAGCATCAGGCAACGGGACGGTTTTCTCTCTGGCTCCCGCGGGCTCATCTGGCGGCCAGTGGAACGAGACGGTGCTGTACAGCTTTACCGGTGGTAGCGACGGTGGCAATCCGTCCGCGGGCTTGACTGCGGGTTCCGATGGAACGCTGTATGGGACGAACACTACAGGAGCCAAAGGGGGAGGCACGGTCTTCTCGCTGACTCCACCCGCTTCGACTGGAGCGGCATGGACGCTGGCGGTCCTCCACACGGTCGGTGCGAGCGGGGTCTTCCCTTCCAACTTGCTGCTGACCCCAAGCTCCCAGACACTCTGCGGAACCACCTATGGTGGAGGCCAGCCAGGCCTTGGCACGATATTCTGTTTGAATCCGCCAGCGATTGCAGGGGGAGCGTGGCGGTATACGTCTGTTTATACCTTCACGGGCGCTAGCGGGGCAAATCCAATTGTCGGTTTGATCCCTGGTCCCGGCGGGGCGTTGTACGGTACGACGGTTATAGGAGGAGCCGCAAACTCCGGAACCGTGTTTCAGCTAACCCTATAAATAGCCCAGCGCGCGAAGCACGCGATACCGGCCGATGGCGACCGGTATCGCGTGCGTGCCGGCGCCAGTACCGGGGTCCCTGCGCTTGTACCTCAGCGTCGGCTGGTGCGATGCCGGTGAATCACTTGTGCCTCCACTCCGCAGCTTTCTCGGCCCTGCCCCAGGCTTCATAGGGCAATAATATAGTTGACATACCAAGCGTTCTGGGGTAGAATTGAATCATGGACAGCAAAACAACCCTCCGGGATGCGATTCTGTACTTCGCTGATTTTGAGCATTGCCGTCAGTTCATGATGGAGTTGCGCTGGCCTGACGGCATCGTGCGGTGCCCGCATTGCGGCTCCGATCACGTTACGTGGCTGGCAAAGGCGCGGGTTTGGAAGTGCTACGCCAAGCATCCGATGCCCCGCTTCTCGCTCAAAACTGGGACCATCTTTGAGGACTCCCCGCTTTCGCTCGAAAAGTGGCTCCCGACCGCATGGCTTATCATCAACTGCAAAAACGGGATTAGCAGCTATGAAGTCCATCGCGGTCTCGGCGTCACCCAGAAGACGGCATGGTTCATGCTTCACCGAATTCGCCTTGCCATGCAGGATGGGACCTTCAACAGACTTGGTGGA
The DNA here is from genome assembly GCA_050008575.1 of Bryobacteraceae bacterium. Classification (GTDB taxonomy): domain Bacteria; phylum Acidobacteriota; class Terriglobia; order Bryobacterales; family Bryobacteraceae; genus Bog-159. The sequence goes on along the minus strand of JBEKMJ010000190.1, from coordinate 6,335 downwards.
GAAGTCGAAGTAGACGAAACCTTCATCGGCGGGAAGGCCCGCAATATGCACAAAGACAAGCGGGCCGAAAAGATCACCGGGACGGGCGGCAAGGATAAAGAGATTGCCTTCGGCATGGTAGAGCGCGGCGGCAGGGTAGTAACCGGCCACGTCGGGAGCCGTACCAAGAAGGAATTGCAGGCTATCATCCGGGAGCGCGTTGAAGCCGGGTCCGCTATCTTCAGTGACGAACTGAAATCGTATGAAGGGCTGGAGAACGAATACCAGCACGCCGTCATTGACCACGCCGTAGAGTACGTTAACGGAAACGTCCATACGAACACGATGGAGAACTTCTGGAGTCTCTTGAAGCGCGGTTTGCACGGGACCTACATCAGCGTTGAGCCGTTTCATCTGTTCCGGTACTTGGACGAACAGTCCTTCCGGTATAACTTCCGCTCCCTGACGGATGCTGAGAGATTCTGCACTGTCATGAAACAGATCGTTGGACGTCGGGTTACCTACAAGCAACTTACTGGCAAGACGGAAGGGGTAATCGCTCATGGCTGAAAACTGGCCGATTCCCATGGAAGAGACAGGCACGCGGGAAGAGAACCTCCCGCCCCCGATGACGGCGGAAGAGTTTGAAGCGCAACCGGAGTTCGCACACTTCAAGATAGTCATGAAGCGGCTCCTAACAGTGCCGAAGTCCGCACTGGACCGTAGGGTGAATAGAGCGAAGAAACGTTCACCACGGGCAGGCAATCCGAATGCTCCGGGCCGTAAACGGAAGGCTGATATATAATATCCAGACTGCGATGGATGATAACAATGGTGAGCCAAAGGAACGCGACGCCACAAACGAGGTAACCACAGAAAGCCCAACCGTTCTCGGATCGCGGGAGCAACAAGCAGGCGCAGGCCATTCCGATGGTAGCGGTGATAAGCCCACATATAAACAGCATATAGCCAAATGGTTTCGGAAGCACTTTGGCGGTCATAGGATGCTTGAGTGGCTCACCTTCGCCTTTGAAGTTCTGACCTTTGCGGCCTTGTGCATATACAGCTATTTTTCTTACGGACAATGGCAGGCTATGCGCGACCAAATCTATGTGATGACTCTTGGTGTCGGGCAGACGCAGCATATGCTGGATCAGACCGCCATGCAAACGCGGGCGGCACAGCAAAGTGCTATAGCCGCACAGGACGCTATAGCGCAATCTAGGAATCAGTTCATTAGAGACCAGAGGCCATATCTCATGTTTGGTAAAGTCCAGCTTGAAGATGAGAAGGGCGAAATTAAGGTTGGGCAGATAATACAATATAAGGTGGAGTTCTGGAACTACGGCAAATCTCCCGCACTGAAGGTCAAAGGAATGGCCATCGTCCTCTTCGGCCAAGGGTCGGAAGAGACTGCCGATAAGTGGTTTGAAGGTCTGCCTGGGCCGCCCCCGCTCCACATTAAGCATGGCAGTGTTAGTATAGTTCCCCCTGGAGGAGATTGGAATCACCCCCCATACACCGCGGCAGTTTCTCCGGTTGCTCCCAACGCTGAAGCCATGAACTTCATCGGCACTCATGATCCTGCGATTTATATCATCGGCAGGTCCTACTACGATGATATGGCCGGAAACCACTATTTTACTGACTTTTGTAGGCTTCAGTTGAGAAACGGAGCTGTAGCGTCCTGCGCAACCCATAACGAGGTACATTAGGAGCCATGCCAGCCTGTCACGCCACCCCCAGCATAGCGCCGATAGCTTGGTAAGGCAAGTATATTGTTGCCCTTATTTGCCAGGAGATCGCCAAACAAGAGCAGGAAATAACAGGGCCGGAACAGGGGCGTAACAGGGCCTGATGACACCCTGATCAGGCGCCGTCATTTCCTGATATTCTATGGCGTTTTTGGATCACAACTATTCTGGAATGTTTAACTTACCTGTTTCAGACGGCCTGCCACCTAGCGATGCGCAATCCTCTGCGCATCGGTCCTGCCACCAGCACTGCGTCGGGACTTGCGATCAGCACCGATGCCAGGTGACGCTGGTTTACGAGTTCATCGGTTTTTCCGCGTCGCAGATATTTGCGGTCAGCGGTTCCATCGGCAACAACGAGTGGTCTGCGCCCGTGGTTCTGTCCGGCGGCGACACAAGTGTCGGCTCGGCGTATTTCGCCGTCAGTCCGAGTGGCCCGGCGCTAACGGTTTGGGTGACGGGCAGTTCGACTCCGCAGGTCCATGCCGTCGTCAGAGCCACTGGTACAGGGACGTGGAGCGGTCCGGCCACTATCTCCGGATCGGGCAGCGAACTTTCTCCCGAGGCGATGTGGCGTTGGACCGCTGCGGGAGGAGGCGATTGACGCTGCACCACCTTCGCAGTGACGCCGCCATCGCACGGCCCGACGCCGCGGCGCGCGCGATGGGCCGCTCGGGCGGCGGATGGCGGGCGGTGCATCGTGGAAGGCGCACGGCCGCCTGCGCGAGCGCGCATTGCGCGCGGCCAGCGCCGGCACACCTCCAGCGCCATCCGCTCGGGCGTGGTCATCGCGTCGCGCGGTTGGCGCCCTCGTGGCGGATGAACGCCCTCGTTTTGGACATCACGCCGTCGCTTATCGCGCCGCCCATCTGCCCGCCGGCGGTCGCGGAGGCGGGCGGTTTCGTCGCCGATCACGTCGGCGACCCGACCGCTGGCATCAGGCTGCGTGAAGTGCCAGCTATGGTAGTGGGCTACTGGCAGCGCCCAATCCAGGAACGATACCCGACGTGAGCGTGCCGCTTCTCAACATGACATCAAACTGACACTTTCCTCGACTACCATAGTAGCGTGCCAATTGACCGTGCGGAACTAGATCGCTTACAGCAGGCCTACAAAACAGCGGTTGATCAATGGGTCGCCGCCATTCGCGAAGAGGAAGCCCTCGCAACGTCCGACTACTCCCTGCCCGCTTGGGAGCGCTGGGACCAAGCAGGCTTCAAAGAACAGGACGCCCAGGGGAAAGCACTGGCGGCGAAAGAAGCCTACAAAGACGGGCTCCGGCAACTTGATTACGGCTTTTAAATCCAGACTAGTGGATCAGGCAGCATGGCGGTCAAGCCTCGCTGCGGCGGCCTTCGCTCTAGCGCGGCCCCGAGCACAAGCCGCGATACCATCCCCAATTCACAGGCACGAATGACCGCTTCGGCTTTCCCCGGAGCATAAGCGCAGATCACCGTCCCCGGTGCCTGCGAAACGGTTCTGAAAGGTGCTCGCGCTTCAGCCCCAGCAAAGGAGTATGATACTTGAACGATGTCTTGGGACCTCTTCATTAGTCACGCTTTTGAGGACAAAGTGGAAATAGGCCAGCCGTGTCCCCTTGGCCTTCGGTGGCACGGCCAACAATACGGTAGATGCAGCCATTGCCCAAACGCTTACCGGCATGGTCGATCCGGCCGGAGGTATTTTGGAGATTGGTACAAGCGGTACCGCGACAGTGACGCCTGAACTCAACATGAATGTGGCCGAATGTTCTGGGATTACAAGCAGCCCAAGCGCGCCGGGGAGCACCTCGAGAAATGGATGCGCTCAGCCATGCGCTCGCGGTTGGAGCCGTTCAAACAATTCGTGCGCAAGCTCCGCGCGCATCTCGATGGGATTCTGGCATGGACCAGGCACCGCGTCTCCAACGGGGCCGTCGAGGGAATGAACAACAAGATCAAATCCATCAGCCATCGGTCCTTTGGGATCCGCACCGCCGAGAACTTTATCGCGGCGATCTATCACTGCTGCGGTCGCCTGCCTCTACCCATCGAACGCTAATTACACTTTTGGGACACGAACCAGAAATTCTGAGGTCGGATGAGGTCCCGAGCCAGCGGGGAATGCCCGGTTTTCCAGCGCCTGTCCGCAGAGTCTACCGTCTATGGCAGCACCTGGAAGGGTACGTTGCTCGAAAGCGTCGCGCTGGGTGTTACCACCTGGACCGTTCCGGTGGTCGCGCCGGTTGGAACGGTCGCCGTGATTTCGGAAGGCGAGTTCACGTTGAATATTGCCGGAGTGCCGTTGAATGTGACGCTGGACGCACCGGTCAAATTGGTCCCGAGAATCTCGATGGACGCTCCCGCTATACCGGTGGCAGGCTGCGGTTTCACGAATGGACTCAGACCTGCGGACACGCTGAACACAGTGCCGCAGCCGACAGAGAAGCATTTCGTGCCGATTCCCCCAAACTGAGTTGTCCCGTAGAGCTTTCCATTAGTGGCCTCCATCAATGCGTTCGGGTAGCTTCCGTCCGTGCAACCGCTTTGGGCGCAGAAGCTGTAGAACGTTGTCAGTTGCCCAGCCGGAGTAATTCTGAAGACCGTTCCATATCCGCTGGCTCCGCCGTAGTACGTTGTGCCGTAGAGATTCCCATCTGTGGTCTGGATAAGTCCCGCAAACGGGTTCTTGCCGTCCTCGCACCCGGTCTTCGCGCAGAAGGTGTACAAAGTGGTCAGCGTGCCATCCGCGCCGATTTTGAAAACCGTACCGCCGTTGTCGTACCCGCCATACTCGGTTGTCCCGTAGAAATCGCCATTAGCAGCCTGCACCAGCCCGGCGCCCGGATTAGCTCCGTCCGTGCACCCGCTTTGATTACAGAAACTGTATAAGGTCGTCAGTTTGCCGGACGAGGTGATCTTGAAGACCGTTCCGTAGCCATAGGCCCCGCCGGTGTTAGCGCCACCGGTACCAGTGGTTCCGAAGAAGTCTCCGTTCCTCGCCTGCACGAGCCCTGCGAGGGGGCCGCTGCCGTCTGTGCACAAGCTCTGCGCGCAGAAGCCATACAGCGTCGTGAACTTCCCCGGAGCGTTTATTTTGAACACTGTGCCGCAGCCGCCGTAGGGGACACAGTTGGCCCCGCCCGCTTCCGCTGTGCCATAGAAGCTCCCGTCGCTCGCCTGGATCAGGCCCGCGTACGGGGTCTCGCCGTCCGTGCACCCGCTCTGGGCACAGAAACTATATAGCGATGTCAGCGTGCCGCTTGGGCTGAAACTAAAGATTGTGCCCGCCCCACCACCCATAAACCCGGTGTTGGTCCCACCTGCAGAGGTGGTGCCGTAGAGGTCCCCATTCTTCGCCTGAACCACGGCCGCTTCAGAAAACTCACCGTCCGGGCAAGGGTTCAAGCTAGGGCAGAATCTGTATAGAGTCGTTATGGCGCCCTGCGGCGTAACTTTGAAAAGCGTGCCGCCGCCACTGCTAGGATTGAGGCTCGTCCCACCATTGAGGGTTGTGCCGTACAGGTTCCCATCCTTACCCTGGATGAGCCCCGCCAAGGGATGACTGCCGTCTATGCCGTTGAAACTGAGCACCGGCGTGAATGTCTGGGCAGGCAGGGCAATCGACAAGGTTGCGCCCAGCACAAGAACAGGAAACGCCCTCCTCCAACTCAGTTTGCCCGACCCGTTAGCCGATCGTTTCATTGACGCGCTCGTCTTGGGCATCAAAGCCATTGCCGCCACGGCCAGCAAGCCGGCCCGGAGTGCCAGATAGCCCTCTTGCAGGGCCTTGCATTTGAAAGCGTTCGTTTTGAGTTTCATCTTGAATAAGCTCCTTTCTCAGGTTCGATCATGCCAATCGCGATCTCCCGCCGCCGCCACAAGAGTGATTATACCTGTCGTTCCCGACGGGCGCCTATGCGCAGAACCTGGCTATCGGGGATTTTAATGGCGACGGCAATCCGGATTTGGTGGTGACCAACGAAATCTGCCTGTTCTACCACCGGCAGCCCCAGGATGCGCTCCTGGATCACCGGCGCCAGATTCCGCAGACTCATGATCTGCGTCATCCGCGCGCGCGACACCCCTCCCAGCCGGGCCAACTCCGCATAGTCCCGCACCGTGCCCTCCCGCAGCAGCCCCTCGAAGCGCACCGCCGACGCCAGTAACCTCGTAATCCGCGGCAGCCCGCTCCCAGCCCGCGATACCTCCGGCAGCGGCGGCGAAGGCGTCTGCGCCGCCGCATAGGTCCGCATCGGAATAGGAGACGGCTCACCGTCCCCGAGGGGCGCGCGCCACCGCACGCTGGCCGTGCCCCCATGCCGTCCGTCGTAATCAATCCGTTCCAACACGCGCGCCAGCCGCCGTCGCTGTTCGGCTCGCTCCAGCGCACTCCAGCCCTGCAACGCCTCCCGCAACGGCTGCCATTCCGCGGCCGCGGCCATCCCCTGCAATCCTGCCGGGAGCCGCCCCTCGATGCGCGCTGCCGGGATCGATTGTCCGTGGATTCCGGACGATGGCGATCAGGATTCCGAAAAGATGTCGATCAAGATTACGAAGTGATGCCGATCACGATTCCGACGCGATGCCGATCACAAATCGCGACCGCTTCGGAATGGTGATC
>JBEKMJ010000019.1:0-93728 GCA_050008575.1 Bryobacteraceae bacterium | reverse complement strand
GCTGGGCACCCTCAAGTTCTCGGCATAACGTAGGTCCGTCCCAAACTTGAAGCTGTGGTTGCCATGGATCTTGGTCACGTTATCGACAAACTGAATCTGCCGCTCACTCTGCGTTAACGGGCAGTTGCATTGATTAACGCCCAAACCGTATCCCAGTTTGTCGTCGCCGACGCCGCTATCCTGAATGTCGAAGTAGGGCATGCCGGAAGTGTAAGTTTTGTCCAGGTTCAAGCCGGGAATGCCCGCCGCGGCGGCTGGCTGCGTGCCATAGCCGTTCGGGACGTCGGAAACGTGATACCGCATGTAGCCCAGCCGGAATTCGTTCACCAGGGTCGGGCTAATCGTGTAAGTCCAGCCAGCGGCCAAGCTCTGGTTCAGCGCGCTCGAGTCGCCCGCGTAGTTGCCGAAATTGGGGCCGCCGGCTTCCAGGCCGAAGGCGCCGGGGGCCTGCTCAGTGTAAGCCGCGTAGCTGTAACGGCCAAAAATCGAGTTCTTCTGGTTCAAGTAGTAATCCCAACGGGTGTTCCACAGGTTGCCCGTGATGGCGACGTCGCCGCTGGCATCATAGTTATTGGCGTAATTGATGCCGTTCGAATTGGTGTTCGGCAGCGGCCAATAGGCCATAATCGCAAGAGCTTGCGGACTCAACCGGGTGGTTGGGATAACGTTGCCCGCAAAGGGGATGCGGCCGAGTCCGGTGGTTTGATTGCCGGTATTCGGATCGTAGATCTGGTAGTTCGCGCTGGCCGCCAGCCAGTCTCCCAGATTCCCGGTGCGGTCCTGGGCGCTGGGCACGGACGTGTTGACCGAGCCGCCCAGTGCCTGGCGATTCAGTTGCGTATCCGCAAAGAAGAACAGCTTATCCTTAATCACTCGGCCGCCAATGGCGCCGCCAAACTGGTTCTGCCGGTATACCGGGTTGCCGTTGGTGAATGGGTTCCGCGCAAAATCCTCAAAACCCGGGGTGTTCACTTGCAGAAATTCGAAGACATCTCCGTGAAAATCGTTGGTGCCGGACTTGGTCGAATAGGTCGCCAGTCCCGCGCCGGTGTAGGAGAATTCGGCGTCGAAGTCCTGGTTGGCTTGCTTCACCTCGGCCACTGAATCGAAGGTCGGATTGATAACGATAATTCCGAGGATCGGATCCTGGTTGGTGGTGCCGTCCAATTCGTACCCCATGGCGTCGAAAACCTGGCCGTTTACGACCATCTGCACGCTGCCTTGGGGATTTTCGTCCGAAGCGTGCCCCCAGCCAAACGGAACGGTTCCGGGATTCAACAACTCGAACGCCTGAAGATTGCGTCCCACGCTGGGCAGTTCCTCGATCTGATGCGCGTCAAACGTTTGGGCGACGTCGGCGCGGTCGGTTTGCAGCAACGGCGCGGCGGCCGTTACGTCCACTTCCTGGGTCACATTGCCGACCTGCAGGGCCACGTCGAAACGCGCGACGGCGTCGACTTGCACAGTGATCTGATTGGAGACAGTCTTCTGAAATCCAGCCGCCTCAATGGTCACCTGGTATTGTCCGGGGATCAGTTGGCCTTTTGTGTAGTTGCCGGACTCGTTGGTAAGGACGTCTGAAGTCGTACCTTTCTGGACGTCGGTGATGGTGACTTTGGCGCCGTTGACCGCCGCGCCAGAGGGGTCCGTCACGGCTCCCACGATGGTGCCAAATACCTGTTGGGCGCTTAGGGTTCCGCTAAAGCAGAACAGCGCCAGAGAACAAAACACGGCGAACAAAGCCAGTTTTCGCAGACTGAGCATATTTCTCCCTCTTGGTGTTGTTGAAAAATTCATCACGTTGGAAAGCAAAACTAACCTATGTCTGAAACCCACACTCGTGCATCCTTGGCACATTAATGCGAATGGGTGAATAATAGATCTTTGTTAGTGCCAGAACAAGTGCCAAGAGCGTTTGTTACGGTTAAACAGAATAAAGCGTTATATTTCATTCGATTACGCAAACGTTACATCGTCACGTTAACCCGTACATCGTGAGGCTGCGTACGTTTAACATGCGGTTTTTGGGCAAGACGGCTGGGTCTGTGGGGCTGGGCAGGTCCCAGGACGTGGGGTATCGCGGGTACTCGCCGGTCCGCGAATTTCGCAGCCCGCCCGCGGAGGCGTACTGGAACTAAAGGTCCAAGAAAGCTGTCCTGCGCGGTGCGCTCATTCCGGTGTTGAGCGCCATTGGACGGAGATGCCATAATGTGATTACCACTCCCGAACACCGTTCCCATGCATAGCCGGCAAACCGCGATTCCCCGCAGGCAGTTCATCCGGTCGCTGTGCGCGGCCGTTCCGGTATTCGCCTTCGACCAGCTCGTGCTGGGGCTGCCGCTGGGCGTGCGATTCGTAAACACGGCGCGCGAAGCCGGCTTGCAAGCCAAGACCATCTTCGGCGGCGAGCGAAAAAACAAATTCCTGATGGAGACCACCGGCTGCGGATGCGCGTTCTTCGATTACGACAACGATGGCTGGCTGGACATTTTCCTGGTAAACGGCACCCGCTTCGAGCCCGACTGGAAGGCCAGCGAGGCGCCCGTAAGCCGCCTATACAAGAACAACCGGGATGGCACCTTCACCGACGTCACGATCGCGGCGGGCATCGGGCGCACGGGTTGGGGCCAGGGTTGCTGCGTGGGCGACTACAATAACGACGGCCACGACGACCTGTTCGTCAGCTATTGGGGCGATTGCGCGCTGTGGCGCAACCTGGGCAACGGCAAATTTACCGATGACGCCAGGAAAGCCGGGGTTTCGACCGATCCCGGCAACGGGCAGCACCGCTGGAACACGGGCTGCGCCTTCCTCGATTACGACAAGGACGGGCATCTGGACCTGTTCGTCGCCAACTACATCGATTTCGATCCGAAAACCGCGCCGCTTCCGGAATCCGGCCCCTGCCTGTTCAAGGGGATCGTGGTGGCGTGCGGCCCGCCCGGATTGCAGGGCGGTAAAAACATCCTGTTCCACAACAACGGCGATGGCACCTTCAAGGACGTCAGCCAGAAGGCCGGTATTCTGAAAACGCCGGGCACCTACGGCTTGGGTGTGGCGGTTTCCGATTTCGACAACGACGGCTGGCCCGACATTTATGTGGCCAACGATTCCACCTCTTCGGCGCTTTACAAGAACAATCGCGACGGCACGTTTTCGGAGATCGCGATCGAGGCGGGTGTGGCATTTAGTCCGGACGGGAAGCCGCAGGCCGGCATGGGAGTGTCGGTGGCGGATTACGACGGCGACGGCCGGTTCGATCTCGTAAAGACCAACTTCGCCGGCGACACTTCCAGCCTGTACCGCAACATGGGGGACAATTTCTTCGAGGACACCACGTTTCAGGCCGGGCTGGGCCGGAACACGCGCTTTATGGGCTGGGGCGTGGGGTTCTTCGATTTCGATAACGACGGGTGGCCCGACATTCTGGCGGTGAACGGCCATGTGTATCCGGAAGTAGGGCAGCCCAACGACGAGCAGGGCTACCGGGAGCGCAAGGTGCTGTACCACAACCTGGGCAACGGCAAGTTCGCGGACGTATCGCAGGACGCCGGGCCGGGAATCCTGGAGCCGGCCGCGGCGCGGGGCTGCGCATTCGGAGATTTCGATAACGACGGCGACCTGGACGTGTTGATCAACTGCGTGAACGACACACCGCAACTGCTGCGCTGCGACAGCGCGGTGAAGAACAACTGGCTGAAGGTGAAGACCGTGGGCGTGAAATCGAATCGCTCGGGCATCGGCGCGCGGGTTTACTGTACGCCGGCCGGCGGGCGCAGGCTGATGGACGAGGTGCGCAGCGGCAGCAGCTACATTTCACAAAGCGACCTGCGGGTGCATTTCGGACTGGGCGGCGCGCAGAAGGCGGATCTGGAGATCCATTGGCCCAGCGGCCAGGTGGACCGGATGCGTGGGGTGACAGCCAACCAGGTGGTGGTGGCGACGGAAGGGAAGTCGTCCGCTTAACCGTTCTGGGGCCGCCTTTCAGGGCCAGAGCCGGCTGAAAGCCGGCTGCGGGAGTTTCTACATTTGCCGGAGCTGGAATTGGAGGGCGGGCTTTAGCCGGCGCGGGGCTTCAGCCCCGCAGGTAGCACAGGCTTCAGACTGTGTCTGGAGATTGGCCATTTGGTGGAGCAGGCGTCTACGCCTGCGGCGGGTCCCCAGACCCGCCCGGAGGGGAGCTACGCTCGCCAGGAGCGGGTTCTAGAGAACCCGCGCACGGTCGAAAACAGGCTGCGTTTCGACATTCCGTCCGCCGCCGTGGGGCAGGCTGGCAGCCTGCGCGGGCCTCGCAGGCCCGCTCTTCGCCGGCGCACGGCGCCGCCCCACAAGGTTTTCATCACGATAGGACTGGAGTCCTGCCCCACCACGGCCCGCCTAGCCCGGCCGGGGCAGATCCAGCTCGTCTACAATTCTCTGCCGCACAGCATCCCGCAACGCCGCCACTTGCTTGATGTTCCAGCCGTCCACCGGCACCGCCTCCAGAATCCTGAGAGAGATATCCTGCGTTTTTCCAAAGATCCAACTGTTCCGCGGCAGCGCCGCACCGGAACCGTCCACCACCAGCGGCAATATCGGGACGCGCTCGCGAATCGCCAACTTAAACGGGCCTTCGTTGAACGGCAGCACCTGCCTGTCCGGCGACCGTGTTCCTTCGGGGAAAAAGACGACCGAACAATGCTGGCGGAGATATCGCGCACACTGCAACGATGCCTTGGCGCGCTTGCGCCGGTCGGAACGTTCGACCGGTACATCGCCGGCCATGCGCAGCATCCACCCGACCAACGGAAGCCGGAACAGCTCCGCCTTGGCCAGCCACTTGGTATCCAGCTTCAGGTGTGAAATCACTGGAATATCCGCCAGCGACTGATGATTGCTGACCACCACGTACGCCTGGTCCGGTTTCAGATTCTCGCCGCCGGAAATATGGATCCGCCACGGATTCACGCCCGCCAGGGCGCGCCCCAGCCTGCGGAACCAGCGTCCCGTGCGCAGCCGGCGCGGCTCGCGGTCGAACAGCCGGATCGCGCCCAACAGCGGCGTCCAAAGCAGAATGAGGATCGCACTCGCGGTCCAGATCCAAGCGGTGCGCAGCAAAGGGATCATCTAGGTGAACGACCAGCCTTTGCGGAACGCCGGCTTGAAATACCGGTTCGCTTCCGCGTTGTTCGTAAACCGCATCTTCGGCGCGTCCCACTCCAGCTTCCCCGGCACGCGCAGGGCGATCGCTCCGAGCAGCATCCACTCTACGAAAGGCACCGCGACATTGAAGTTGGAACAGGCCGGGTCGCCTCCTTTGCAGGCGCGAATCCAATCGCGATAGTGGCCCGGCGAGCGGGTAAGCACGGGCTGCGGAAACTGGTAGTCCTTCATCCTCTCCATCGGAATGAGCCTGGTCTGCTCGCCGTAAGTGCCGGTAGTGAGCATGCCTTTGTCGCCTATAAACAGGCTGCCGTCCGGCGTGGGCTTCACCGCGTTCGGGGCGTTCTTGATGGCCTGGAACTTCTCGTAGTCGAAGACGTCGCCGGTGAACCCGGTGTACGGCGGGTCCGGCGCGTCATAGCGCCGGAACGAAGGCAGCTCGGGCAGATCGCCCAAAAGCTCGCCTTCGGGCACCCCGGGGAACTGCGGCGTTTCCTTCAACCCGTCGTGCCAGAACAGTTTCACCGGAGGCATGGAGCCGCGCGCTGGAAAATCGTAGCGAATCGCCGATTTCTTCGGAAACATGAACTCGCTCGGGCCGTCCATGTGAATGCACTCCACGCTGGTGGGGGCGCCTAGTTGCAGCGCCAGATTGGGCGCCCCTAGAATGTGGCAAGCCATGTCGCCCAGTGCGCCGCATCCGAAATCGTAAAAGCCGCGCCAATTGCCGGGCTGGTAGAAATGCCCGAGCAGCGGCGACTTATAGTCCGGGCCGCCGGTGGTGTAGGGCCGTTTCTCGGCGATGCCCAGCCAGAGGTCCCAATCGAGCGTGTCGGGCACCGGTTCCGGCCCAGGAATTTCCGTCAGCCCTTGCGGCCAGATCGGCCGGTCGGTCCAGGCATGCACTTCGGTCACCTGGCCGATCTCCCCTGCCCAGATCATCTCGGCGGTTTGACGGGTTCCCTCGTTGGAATACCCCTGATTGCCCATCTGCGTTGCGACCTTGTATTTGTTGGCCGCTTCCAGCAGTTGGCGCGCTTCCCAAATCGTGCGGGTCAGCGGTTTCTGCACGTACACGTGCTTGCCGCGCTCCATGGCCCACATGGCGGCGGTGGCGTGCATGAAATCCGGAATGGCGACGATCACCGCGTCGATATTATTGGCCTGCTCGTCGAGCATCTTGCGGAAGTCTTTGTACTTCGAGACCTTTGGGTACTCCTTGAACTTGCGCGCGGCGCGCTTCTCGTCCACGTCGCAAAGGGCCACGATATTCTCGGCTGAGCAACCCTTGATGTCGCTATTGGCCTTGCCTCCCGCGCCGATCGAGGCGATGTTCAGCTTCTCATTGGGCGACTTGTAGCCCAGCTTCGCGAGCGATGGCACGCTTCCGAAACCCCCGGCCGGAATCGCGCCGGCCAGCAAGGACCCAAAGAAGAAATAGCGTCTGGTGAAATCGTATGCCAAGGCAGACCTCCCCTTACATCTTAGCCGCCAGCCACAAAATGTGCATAACTACATTTGCAGCGGAAGGAGCGCAACTCAAGCAATTCTTATCTTAGCGCTTATGAAAAGCCGCGAGCCTGCCCCACAAAAGCTCACCGTACCGAATCCTCTACCTCTCTTAACCAATCCGGCCGTTTCAAAACCTCCCGCGGCTTGCTCCCATCCGGCGGCCCGATCAGCCCGTCGCGCTGCATCATATCCAGAATCCGAGCCGCCCGCCCATACCCCAATCGCAGCCTCCGCTGCAACGTCGAGGTCGACGCCTTGCCCATCTCCAGCACGATGCGCACCGCCTCTTCGTACATCGGATCCTGTCCGCCCGGCGCGGCTTCTTCGCCTTCCGGTTCGGCGTCGTCCGTGGGGGGCGCCACCAGGAAGGATTGATCGTACTCCGGCGTGGCCTGTTCCTTCCAGAAATCCACCACGCGGTTGATTTCGGTTTCCGTCACGAACGCGCCGTGCACCCGGATCAGCCTGGACGATCCAGGCGGCAGGAACAGCATGTCGCCTTTGCCCAGCAGGTGCTCCGCGCCCATCACGTCCAGCACGGTGCGCGAATCCACGCGCGTGGCCACGCGGAAACTGATACGCGACGGGAAATTCGCCTTGATCAGGCCTGTGATCACGTCCACGCTGGGCCGTTGCGTGGCCAGGACCAGGTGCATGCCCACGGCGCGCGCCATCTGCGCCAGGCGCGTCACGCTCTCTTCCACATTGCGGCCCTCGAGCATCATCAGGTCCGCCAACTCGTCGATCAGGATCAGGATGTAAGGCAGTGGCCGCAAGTCTTCGGCGGTAGCCTCGTCTTCCTCGAAAAGGTTGCGCGGCTCCTCCTGCTTCTTGCGGATCTTCTTGTTGAACTGGTCGATGTTGCGCACGCCGAATTCGGCGAGCAGGCGCAGCCGCCGGTCCATCTCGAGCACGGCGTTGCGCAGCGCGTTGGTGGCCTTCTTGGGATCCGTGATCACCGGCGTCAGCAAATGCGGAATGCCCTCGTACATGCCCAGTTCGACGCGCTTGGGGTCCACCATGATCATGCGCACTTCATCCGGCGTGGACTTGTACAGGATCGACATGACCATGGAGTTGATCATGACGCTTTTGCCCGAACCGGTCGAGCCCGCGATCAGCAGGTGCGGCATGGATTCCAGCGCCGCCACCTTGATGCGGCCGTTGATGTCCTTCCCCATCGAAATGGTCAGCCGCGACTGCGCCTGCGAGAATTCGTCGGACTCCAGCATTTGCCGCAGCGCAATCACTTCGCGCTTGCTGTTAGGCACTTCGATGCCCACCGTGGGCTTGCCGGGAATGCGCTCGATCAAAATCGATTCCGCCTGCAACCCGAGACACAGATCCTCCGTCAGCGTGGTAATGCGGCTGTACTTGATGCCGGCCTCGGGTTTGAATTCGAAAGTCGTGACTACAGGGCCGGGGTTGATCTGCACCACGGAGCCCAGCACGTTGAACTCTTCGAACTTCGACTTGATGCGTACGGCGATGTCTTTCAGCTCCTGCTCGTCGTAGGGGCTGCGGCCCTGCCCCTCGTTCAACAGGTCGGTCGAGGGCAGCCGGTAGGCCAAGGGACCGGGCGGACGCATGCTCGCGGCCGGCACCGCCTCTTCCCAAGGCGGAGAATCCGGCGCAAACGGGGACTTCTCCTCGAGCGCGCAAATCGGAATCTCGGCGGGCGGCGCGGGCCGGGCGGGCTCTTCGTCAAGCGCCTCGACCGGTGGATCGAAAGGTTCAATATGGGCCGTCTCCGGCGTGGTCTGCAGCCGCTGCGCGGCCTTCGAACGGCGGCGCTGCTCCACACGCTGCGCCGCCTTCAGCCGCGCTTTCTCCTCGCTGCGCTGGCGCCGCTCGTCGCGCCACAAGCGCCAAGCATCCGCCAGCGAACTGAAAAAACGCAACGGCCCGCCGAACCACACCGCCAGCTTCGACATGGTGAAGGTGGATACCAGGTAGACGGAAACCACCAGCGTGGTGATGGTGAGCAGAATCGCGCCGGTAGGATTCAGCGCGTGCATCAGGTAATGCGCCAGCAGCATGCCCAGCAGTCCGCCGATCGGAATCGCCCCGCTGAACAGCGTAAGGCGCGGGGCGAAGGAAAGCGCCGCGGTCAGGCTGAGCAGCAGCAGGAGGGTTCCGCAGAGCTTGATGGCGCCCGCCTCGACTTCATCCGAGCGCACCCACTTCCACGCCAGGCCAAACAGCAAAATCGGGAGCACAAACGCGGCGATGCCGCAGCCTTGCAGCAGCAGGTCGGCAAACCACGCGCCGGGATAGCCGATCAGGTTACGCGGCGCGGTGGCGGCCGCGGTGTTCAGCGACGGGTCGTGGACGTGGTACGACGCCAGGCTGAGCAGCAACACCAAGCCCAGCGATAGGAGCAGCAGTCCTATCAGTTCGTTGATTCGCTTCTGCGGAGTCGGAGATAACAGCTTCATCCCGCTGGCCGGCGGAAGAAAGCCAGAGCAAGCACCATTATGCCAAAAATAATCCGGTAAAACACAAAAAACCACAAGCTGCGGTGTCGCAGGAAGCGCAGGAACATGGCGATCACGATCAGGCCTGTAACCGCACTTACCGCGATGCCCACGGCCAGGGCCGTTTCCATATTGGGATCAAAGGCTTTGTGCTTGACGAGGTCGTAGACGGCCTTGGCCGCCGCCGCCCCGATGGCCGGGGTGGAGAGCAGAAACGAATACCGGGCGGCCGCTTCCCGATTTATATTGCGAAACAAACCCGCCGTGATGGTGATGCCGCTGCGCGAAACGCCGGGCACCACCGCCAGCGCTTGCGCGATGCCGATGGTTCCCGCATCCACGAAGTTGACGCCGGAAATATCGCGTGTCTTGCGCCCCATCCACTCGGCGATCCCCATCACGATTCCGATTCCCACCATCATGCTGCCGATCACCATGGGGTTGCGCCACGCGCCCTCCGCCTGTTTATTGAACAGCAGACCGGCCACACCCACGGGGATCGACCCGATGGCCAGCAGCCAGAGCAGCCCGCTATTGCGTTCCAGTTCCTCGTCGCGCCCCCAACGCATGCCGAATCCGTGCGCTATGATTTGCATCCAATCGCGCGCAAAATAAATCAACACGGCCAGCAGGGTTCCGATGTGCAAGGCAATGTCGAAGGTGAGGCTTTCGGTTTTCCAACCTAGCAGCCAGGATGTCAGATAGAGGTGCGCCGTGCTGCTGATAGGCAGGAACTCCGTCAGGCCTTGCACGATCGCCAGCACAATCACTTGGTAGATAGGCATGTTAGGGGCAAAAGGGAATGGTACCTGATTTTTGGCTCAATACCAAAAGTGAAGGGCGGGCCTACGAGGCCCGCGCAGGCTACGAGCCCGCCCCACAGGCTTTGGCAGGGCTAATAATGAGTTATGCCCAATACCAAGATCGTCGCCACCCTGGGACCGGCCAGCGACTCCCCGGAGGCCATCCGGCAACTGCTGCTGGCGGGCGTCGATGTGTTCCGCCTGAATGCCTCGCATAGCACGCAAGCCGAGCATGCGGCGCGCATCGCCGTCATCCGCCAAGTGTCCGCTGAACTGGGCCGCCCTGCCGCCATCCTGCTGGACCTGCAAGGACCCAAGATCCGCCTGGGCCGATTTGCGGGCGGCGGCTGCACGCTCGAAGCCGGCGGCAGCTTTACCATCACGCCGGAGCCGGTCTTGGGCGATGCGCAACGCGCCTCCGCCACTTACCCCAATTTCGCCGCCGACGTGAAACGGGGCGACCGCGTGCTGCTGGCCGATGGCGCCATCGAACTGCGCGTCGTCGAGATCGGCGGCGCGGACGTGCGCACCGAGGTGGTCTCCGGCGGGCCTATCGGCGATCACAAGGGCATCAATCTACCGGGCGTGGCGGTGAGCCTGCCGTCGCTCACCCAGAAGGATCTCGACGATCTGCGCTTCGGCGTAGGGCAAGGCATCGACATGGTGGCGCTTTCCTTCGTGCGTACCGCGGCGGACGTACACGGCTTGCGCGAGTGGCTGCGCAGCATGCACACCGGCCCTCTGCCCGTGGTCGCCAAGATCGAGAAGCCGCAGGCTTGGGAAAATATCGATGCCATCCTGCAGGAGGCCGATGGAGTGATGGTCGCGCGCGGGGACCTGGGCGTGGAGGTGGCGCTCGAAACCGTGCCGCGTATTCAGAAGTCCACTATCCTGCGCGCACGCCACCACGGCAAGTTCGTGATCACCGCCACGCAGATGCTCGAATCCATGATCGAGAACCCGACGCCCACGCGCGCGGAGGTCAGCGATGTGGCCAATGCCATCTACGACGGCACCGATGCGGTCATGCTTTCGGCCGAGACCTCCGTGGGAAGGTATCCGGTGGAGGCCGTGAAATTCATGGCGCGCATTGCCACGGAAACGGAGAGTGCCATCCGCGCGGAAGGCTTCCGCAAATTGCCCCCCAGCCCGCATTTCACCTATGCGGAAATACTGGCCGATGCCGCCTATCACGCGGCGCGCGGCGCGCACGTGGCGGCCATCGTGGTGTTCACCGCCACCGGGTCGAGCGCGCGGCTGGTTTCGCGTTACCGCCCTCCGGTGCGCATCTACGCCATGACGCCGCGCGGAAATGTGGGCCGCCAGTTGATGGTGAATTACGCGGTGCAGCCGGTGGAAGCGCCGGACGTGGCTTCCACCGACGAAATGCTGGCGCAGATGGACCGCGTTCTGACCGAGCGCGGTTACTTGAAAGCGGGCGACTCGGTGGTCTTCCTGGCGGGGCAGCCGGTGGGCCGTCCGGGCACCACGAACTTGATGAAGCTGCACCGTATCGAGGGGGGCGGGATCTAGCTTTGAATTATCACGGCGCGGGCGGCCTGCGAGGCCGCCGGCAGGCCACGGGCCTGCGCCACGGAAGGAAGTCCCTGAACATGGGTGCTTAATTAACAAGTCTTTGCGGAACCCCAAAACGGCCCGAGAATTCAGCCGGGAGGCACGCCCCACAAGCCCGCCCCTCCGCCCTACGGCGTCAATCTGAAGAGCACGCCGGAATATGCGGCGCCGCCGCCCTCGGTGGTGCTGGAGAGCGCGCCCGCCGGGCTGCGGAACAAAACGGCATTGGGGTTGCCGCCGTCGGCTCCGCCGGTGAAGAAATGCAGAACCGTCTCATTGCCGGTGGGGTCCACCTTGTAGAGGACGCCAAAGTTGTCTGCGCCGTAAGTGGCGGTCGTGCCGTAGAGGTTGCCAGCCGAATCGCGGATTACTCCGGTCATGGGGGCGCCGCCGTCGGACTCGCCCTGAAACCTGTACAGGACGGTCTCGTTTCCGGCGGGGTCCACCTTGTACACCACACCGCATCCGTCGGTACTGCAGTTGCGATTGTGCGGTAATCCGCCAGAGTAAGTCGTACCGTAGAGGTTGCCTTCCGCATCGCGGAACAAGCCCGCTCTGGGATCGGCCCCGTCGGTGCCGCCTTGAAAGCCGTACAGCACGGTCTGCTGGCCGCTGGGGTCGAGTTTGTACACCACGCCTAGCGGCGATCCGATGCCGCCGTTGCCGCCCGCAGTCCCGTACAGATTGCCGGCCGAATCGCGGATCACGCCGCCGTAGGGCTGATAGCCGTCGCCGAATCCGGTAAATGCGTACAGCACCGTTTCCTGGCCGGCCGGGTCCACCTTGAAAACGACGCCGGCGTCGTGTGCGCCGCCTATCACCGCCGTGCCGTAGAGGTTGCCGGCCGGGTCCAGGACCACGCTGGCGTACGGCGCGCCTCCATCCGTCCCGCCGGTGAAGCTGTAGAGGACCGTCTCATGGCCGGTGGTGTCCAATTTGTACACCGTTCCATAATTGGCCGCACCGCCGTTTGTGGTGGTGCCGTAAAGATTGCCATCCGCGTCGCGCGTCACAGGGGCGGAGGGATAGGCGGCGTCGGTACCACCCGCGAAGTTATAAAGAATCGTCTGATGGCCGGACGGATCCACCTTAAATACTGTTCCCGCGTTGAACGTGCCGCCGTACGCCGTAGTGCCATAGAGGTTGCCCTCCGGGTCGGCGATCACACCGGCGGAGGGTAACGCCCCGTCCAGCGCTCCCAGGAACGCATAGAGCACCGTCTCCTGGCCGGTCGAGCTCACTTCGTATACGGTGCCCAGTTTGGCGGGGCCGCCGGCGTACGTAGTCCCGTAGAGATTGCCCTCCGGGTCGAGAACCAGCGCGCTCATGGCCTCAGCGCCGTCGGCTCCGCCGGTAAACGCGTAAAGCGTGGTTTCCTGGCCCGCCGGATTCAGTTTGTACACCATGCCCGCGTACGTGGGGTAAAGACCCTCGGTGGTTCCATACAGGTTCCCTGCCGAGTCGAAGACCAGACCGGCGGCGGGGTGCCCTTGCGCGGAATTCGGAAAGCTGTACAGCGTGGTCAATTGGCCGGCGCCGCTCAGTTTGAAGACGACCCCGGCGTTGGCCACGCCACCGCGATTGGTCGTGCCATACAGGTTGCCTGCGGAGTCGAGAATGACGGGCGATTGCGGAGAGCGCCCATCCTTACCGCCGGTGAACGCGTACAATACCGACTCCACACCTGCCGCATCGATTTTGAAAATGGTGCCAGCCTGGTTGATGCCACCCTTCGCGGTGGATCCGTAGAGATTACCGGCCGCGTCGCGGATCGCCGGCGCCAAGGGCTCTTCCCCGTCCGCGCCGCCCGCAAAGGAGTGCAACACGGTCTCGTTTCCAGCGGCATCCAGTTTGTACACCACTCCGTCGTCGTATTCGCCGCCGTAGCCGGTAATGCCGTAGAGATTGCCAGCCGGGTCGAAGACTACACCCAGGGGACCACCGCCGTCGGCGCCACCCGTAAAGTTGTACAACACCGTTTCGTGGCCTGTGGTATCCAGCTTGTAGACGACGCCTTTACCCGACGTGCCCCCTGCGGCGGTTGTGCTGTAAAAGTCGCCGGCCGCGTCCCTGATCGGGCCGGCGTTAGGATTGGCGCCGTCGGCGCCGCCCGTGAAGTTGTACAGCACGGTCTGCTGCCCGGCGGAATCCACTTTGAAGACGACACCGTAACCGAAGGGACCGAGAGAGCTAGCCGTCCCGTAGAAATTGCCCGCGGAATCCCGTATCAAACCGGCTTGGGGGGCTGCGCCCGACGATTGCACGCCGAAGTTATGCAACACTTTTTCGGTGCCCGCCGCTTGCGCCTGCGCTAAGCACAAGGCAGCCACCGCCCAAGCGAGCCAAGAGCCCCAACGCGTCCGGCCGCGCTCCCGTTCTGCCGTCGACACGGTTCTTGAACCGTGCATTCTCTTTCGGTACGCCAACTTCCCCCAGTTAAGTTGGCCCAACGCGTTAACGGCTGCCAGCAGTACGGTTTCTTCCCCTTGCGATGTCTTCGTCGTCATAAAGAGACTCTCCTATTGCGCCTCAAGGATCAACTCAAGTCCGCCCCACAAGGTAATGCGAAAAACAGCCGCGGAGTTTTGCAGCAATCTTTCAATCCGCCCAGATTTCTCTCGACTCTCCGCGCCGCCGATTCGGACGTGACAGTGCTTGACCTCACTTCACGCCTACCTCTCTTTGTGGAGGATCGGGCATGTTTCACAGAGCGAAGCGGGATATTTTGCGGATTGCGGTGTTGACCCTGTGCTTTACGGGGGGCGCGTCCCGGTCCGCGCCGCCACGTCGGCGTGCAGCTTCAGCCGCGACGCAGGCTTGGAGTTTAGCGGCATCTTGGGGTTGCCCCTGATCGGCATGTTCGCATCGGTGAGGACCCATAGTGGGGCAGGCTCGCAGCCTGGCTCGCAGCCAGGCTCGCAGCCTGCGCGGGCCTCGCAGGCCCGCTCTTTGGCGAGCGAAGCTCGCCTGCTAGCGCTAGCCGGCTGAAAGCCGGCTGCGGGCAGAATTGCCCGCCCTCCATTTTGCGAACTACGTGGCGTCGGGCAGGATTATCGCGGCACAAAGCCAAACTGACCCGCTACCGAAGTTGGCGATCACTGGTACGGGTTATGGGGACCTCACTCCGTTCCCGGCACCACCACCACTTTGCCGAACTGCTCCTTATTCTCCAGCCGCTCATGCGCCGCGCGGATCTCCGCCAGCGGATAAACCTTGTCGATCACCGGCTTCAACTGCCCGCGAAACACGAACTGCAGCACGCGGTGCAATTCGCCCATGGTCCCCATGAACGAGCCCAGCAGCGAGAGTTGGCGGCTGAACAGAAACCGCAAATCCACCTTCGCATCGAAACCCGTAGTGGCGCCGCAGGTGACCAAGCGGCCGGCTGGCGCGAGCGACTCGACGCTCTTCTGCCACGTGGCGGTGCCGACATGCTCGATGGCCACATCCACGCCGCGCTTGGTGGTGATTTTGCGCACTTCGGCCGATATGTCCTGCAGGTAATGGTCGATCACGTGATCGGCGCCCAATTCGCGCGCTTTCGCCATTTTCGCTTCGCCGCCGGCGGTGGCGATTACGCGGCAATGAAACATCTTCGCAATCTGGATGGCGGCCGATCCCACGCCGCTTGAAGCCGCCAGCACCAGCACGTCTTCGCCGGGTTGCAGATTCGCGCGCGCCATCAGCATGTGCCACGCGGTCAGGAACACCAGCGGCACGGCAGCGGCTTGTTCGAAACTGAGGTCGTCCGGAATCTGGATGGCGCTATATTCGGGCGCCGCCAGATATTCGGCGTTGCCGCCATCTACGCGATACCCGAACATGGTGTAGTGGCGGCACAGATTGTCCTGGCCGGAGACGCATTGCGCGCACTGCCGGCAGCTCAATCCGGGCGAGAGCAGCACGCGCCAGCCGGGCTTCACCCGCTCGCATAATTCGCCCACGCGCACGACTTCGCCGGCGATGTCGCTGCCCAGTATGTGTGGCATGTCGAACTTCATGCCGGGAATGCCGCCGCGCACGAAAAGGTCCAGGTGGTTGAGCGCGCAGGCGCGGACGCGCAGCAGGATTTCGTTGGCTTTGATCTGGGGCTCGGGCGCGTCTTCGTAGACCAGTACTTCCGGCCCGCCGTGTTGGTGCATGCGTGCGACTTTCATCCAGTCCAGGCTACCAGACCGCTTGCTTACGCGCGCGGCACGGGAAAGGAATCCTGGTATGCTGAGAGTTTCTCGGGAGGCTTGTATCGTCAAATTCTGCGTGCTGGCCAGCGGCAGTTCCGGCAATTGCGCGCTGCTGGCGACGGATCGCACACGCATTCTGGTGGATGCCGGCCTGAGCTTCAAGGCCCTATGCGTGCGCCTGGCGTCCGTCGGCGAGCAGGTCGAAACTCTCAACGCAGTGCTGGTCACGCACGAGCATTCCGATCACGTTTCCGGTCTCGCGCGCCTGGCCCGCCGCCTGGGAATCCCGGTGTACATCAGCAAGCTCACCGCGCCAGCCGTCGATTGGGGCGATCTGCAACCGCGCCTGGAGTGCTTTCAAGCCGGCGCCAGCTTCACCGTCGGCGATATCGACGTGGATAGCTTCGGCATCCCGCACGACGCCATCGACCCGGTAGGCTTCTGCTTCTACGCCGAGGACGTCAAGATCGCGGTGGCCACGGATCTCGGCTACATCACGGAGTCCGTCAAATTCCACTTGCGGCGCTCGAACCTGATGCTGCTGGAATCCAATCACGATTTGGAGATGCTGAAAGTCGGGCCGTATCCCTGGTCGGTAAAGCAGCGGGTGATGAGCCGGGTCGGCCATCTTTCGAACGACACCATGAGCGACTTCCTGCTGCGCGATTTCGACGGCTTTCCGGCGCGCCTGGTGCTGGGGCACCTCAGCGAGCACAATAACCATCCGGAGATCGTGCGGCTGGTTGCCATGCAGGCGCTGGAGCGGCGGGGTCTGGCAACGCCGCTTGAAATCGCCAGCCAGTCACGGCCTACGGAGGTATACAGCTTTTGATCGCGCGCTATACGCGGCCGGAAATGGGCCGTATCTGGACGGATGAGAACAAGTTCCAGCAATGGCTGGAAGTGGAGCTGGCGGCGTCGGAGGCGCTGGCGGAGATGGGCGTGGTGCCGATGGAAGCCGCGCGCGCGCTGCGGGCGCATGCCAGCTTCGATACCGCCCGCATTCTGCAAATCGAGAAGGAAGTAAAGCACGATGTGATCGCCTTCACTACGGCGGTGGCGGAGAGCATGCAGGCCGCCGGACACGCCGAGGAATCGCGCTGGCTGCATTACGGGCTGACATCGAACGATGTGGTGGATACCGCGCAGGCCTTGCAGATCCGGCAGGCTTGCGGGATTCTGCTGGGCGGGCTGGAACGCTTGCAGGCCGTGCTGAAACGGCGGGCATTCGAGTTCAAGGACACGGTGCAGATCGGCCGCACCCACGGCGTGCATGCCGAGCCGATCACCTTCGGGTTGAAGCTGGCCATCTGGTACGGCGAGGCGGGGCGCAATCTGGCGCGGCTGCGGACCGCCGCCGAAGACCTGCGCGTGGGCAAGATTTCGGGCGCCGTGGGGACCTTCGCGCATATCGGCCCGGAAGCCGAGGAACGCATCTGCGCGCGCCTGGACCTGAAACCCGCGCCAGTGGCTTCGCAGGTAATCCAGCGCGACCGGCACGCCGCGTTCATCGCGACGCTGGCGCTGGCGACGGCCTTGTGCGAGAAGATCGCGCTGGAGGTCCGGCACCTGCAGCGCACCGAAGTGCGCGAGGCCGAGGAGTACTTCGCGCGCGGACAAAAGGGCAGTTCGTCCATGCCGCACAAGCGCAATCCGGTCACCTGCGAGCAGATTTGCGGTCTGGCGCGCGTGGTGCGGGCCAACGTGCAGGCGGCGTTTGAGGATGTCGCGCTGTGGCATGAGCGGGACATCTCGCATTCGTCGGTCGAGCGCGTGATCTTGCCCGATTCGACGATCCTCGCGGACTATCTTCTCGAAAAGACCACCCAACTGGTGGACCAACTGCTGGTCTATCCGGAGCGCATGCGGCGCAACCTGGAGATGACCAAGGGGCTGGTCTTTTCCGGGCAACTGCTGCTGGACCTGGCGGCGGCCGGCATGCTGCGGGAGGCGGCGTACCGAATCGTACAGACGCACGCGATGCGCGCCTGGGAACAGGAATCGGACTTTCGGGCCGCAATTGAGGCAGATGCGGAGATTCGGGCGGTCCTAAGCCCAGGCCAGATCGCCGAAAGCTTCTCGCTGGAACGCCAATTGCGCAACGTCGACGCCATTTTCCGCCGTGTTTTCAACTGATTAACGCAGAATTTGGCGATTCCGGGGACGCCGCATTTTTTGCGTGAAATGTCTTGGCTTTTCGGGTACAGTAGAGCTTACAGGCAATGCCGAAGAGCCTTGAACTCGCGCGCGTGCTGGTGGTGGACGACGAGTTGTCGTCCCGTCTGACCCTGCAAACCCTACTCGAGGCCGGTGGCTACAGCGTGGACGTGGCGGGAACGGCCGCGGAAGCGTTTTCGAAGCTGGACGAGGGCCAGTACGAGCTGGTCCTGAGCGAGGCCGAGGTGGAGTCACCGCACGCCGGCCTGCGCGTGCTTTCCTATGCCCGGGTGAAACCGTATCAGCCTGCTACAGCAGTGGTTACGGCCTATAGGGAAGCCAAGGCCTCCCGTTATCCGGTGGGCGAGCAGCAGCAGGTTTCCATCAACGCGGAGAACGTTTCCGCCCTGCTGGGCCAGGTGGCGGACTTAATCGGCATGCGCGCCCAGCGCCGCGCTTATCGGGCCGCCGGGTAGTCTCCATCCAGGGCTGCTACCTGTTTCTCCAATTCGTCCAAACCTCCCGCGAAGAAGTGATCTTCCGCTTCTACCCAAATCAGCCGTTTTGGCTCGGCCACTTGCGCGTAGAGAGCTTCCATCTCGGGCGGCGGGCCGTGCTCGTCGTGGGTGCTTTGAATGAAGATTTTGGGCGCCGTGCATTGCGCCAGCACTCCCACCGGGTCGCGCTTGGCGGGAAAGCCTAGGGCGATCAGGCGGGCGGCATCCGGCAGAGCGCATCCGAGGCTCAGGATCACGCGGGAGCCAAATGAAAACCCAGCCAAGGTGTAGGGCAGACCCGTGTAGCGGTTTCGCAGCCAGTCGAGAGCGGCGCGCGCATCGTCGATTTCGCCCACGCCCAGGTCATGGCGGCCTTCGCTTTTCCCCACTCCCCGGAAATTGAAGCGCATCACCACATAACCCGAACTCCGCAACGCGCGTGCTACCCGGTAGACCACTTTGTTGTGCATGGTTCCGCCAAATAGCGGATGGGGATGGCAGACCAGCGCCGCCGCCCGTGGATCGGCGTCTTCCGGGGGCTCGAGCAGGGCTTCGAGCTTGCCCGCGGGGCCATCCAGCAGGTGGGTTTCGATGCGGCGTGGCATAGGGTGCGGTAGCAGCTTACCAGATTTCCCGTGGCGCAGGCCCGTGGCCTGCCGGCGGCCTCTCAGGCCGCCAGCGTGGGCGCCATTTGCGCCGCCGCGCGGCTCTAGCCGGTCGGCAGCGCCTGGCGCTGCCCCACATGGTCGCGCAACCAGGCGGCGTAACCGGTTTCATCGAGCGTGTCGGCGGCGAGCGACAGCATGGCGGCGATCACTTCAGCCTGCTCGGCCAGGATGGTGCAGCCGTTTTCGTAGAGGAAAACGTATCCGGTGAGGAAGGCGGTGCGCTTGTTGCCGTCCACGAAGCCGTGATTCTGGCACAGCCCGGCGGTGTAGGCGGCCGCCAGATCGTACAGGTCCGGTTCCCCGTAGGCGAGCAGGTTTCGCGGCCGGGCCAGAGCCGATTCGATTGCGCCCGGGTCGCGGGTTCCGGGCGCGCCTCCGAACTCCATCAGGCTGTCGCCGTGAAAGCGCGTAACTGCCGCCGGGTTCACCCAGACCGGCTCGGTCAACGAGCCAGCTCTCGCATGGCGGGAGCGTAGCGGCGCATGCCTTCGCGCGCGATCGCCACCTGGCGGGAGATGTCTTCCCGCTGCTCAACGGGGCCATCCACGTAGTCCTCAAGCATGGCTTGGACCTTAGCCTGGAAATTCGTGCCGTCGGCCAGGAGTTTGGCCTTCAGGCGGCGATGGAAGTTCTCGCCCAGCCGAATGGTCAGCGTCTTCGACTCTTCAGTTCGTACGGTTTGCGTGCCGGTCATGCCTTGAGTATGACATGAATGACTGATTGAAGTCAATGAGTCAAATAGTCCGGTAATTGGTGAATTGCACGTCGATACCGAAATCATTGTCACGCAACAACTTGATGACGCTCTGCAGCGTGTCGCGGTCGCGCGAGCTGACCCGCACAAGGTCGCCTTGGATGGCGGCCTGCACCTTCAGTTTGCTGTCTTTGATCTTGCGCACGATGTCGCGGGCCTTCTCGATGGGGATGCCCTGCTGGAGAGTGATCTCCTGCTTCACGGACGAGCCCGCCGCCGGGATCAGCGTCCCGTAAGTCAGCCCCTTCAGCGGCACCTTGCGCTTAACCAGCTTACCTTCCAGGACCTCGATGACGGCTTTCAGCTTGTACTCGTCGGCGCTGGCCAGCAGGATTTTGTGATCTTTCTCATTCAACTCGATCGAGGATTTGGAATCCTTCAAATCGTAACGTTGCAGAATCTCCTTCATGGCCTGCTGGATGGCATTGCTTACCTCCGGCAGCTCGATTTTGGAGACGACGTCGAAACTGTTATCGGGCATATATTCTATCTGGTACTGAGCGCGATCAAGACTTTCTCAGTGATCTCGTCAATCATACCAGACAGGGACGCATCCAGCGCCAGCGTCACAGCGGCTTGCACGCGTTCGGGGTCGATCAGCACCACCGCGGGCGATTTAGGCGCCTTGGGTGTGGGCCGCTTGGCGAGTACGGAGGGGAGCGGTGCGGCGGATCCGCGCTCCCTCACGGCCATCTCCACCAGCGGCTTTAAGACGCCCAGCAGGACAGACGCCTGGAACGGCTTTTGCACCGTGCCATCGGCCTGCGCGCGGCGGGCTTCGGCTTCATCGAGATGGTCCCTGACGCCGGCGGCCAGGACCACCCGGACATGCTTGTGGCGCGGGCTAAGCTTCACATACTGGCAGATTTCGTAGCCCGTGCGGTGCGGCATCGACACGGCGGCGAGCACCAGGTCGGGGTCCACATCTTCCAGGCGCAGCAGGGCGGAGTCGCCATCGCTGACCGTAACGACTTCGAAGCCCTCCTCGCTGAGAATCTGCTCGCCCATGCGCTGGGCGTGGGGGCTGTCGTCGGCGAGCAGAATGCGCGTCATTGGGGCGTCGACGAAGATTGCGGCGCCGGGGTCGACGGAGATGGGGGCGCCGTTTGCGCCGGGGGCTGAGCTGGCTGAGCGGGCTTAGCCGGCGCCTTCTTGGCCGCCTTAGCTGCGGCTTTCTGCTGCTCCTTAGCCTTCGCCTGCGCCATCTTCATGGCCTTCTTTCTGTCCTTCTCAGTCACTGGATGGTTGGTGGCGAAAGGCTGCTGGGGAGCCACCAACCCTCCGTCAGCCGGCTTGCCGGTCTGATCCGCGGCCGGCGGGGCCGCGGGTGTGGCGCCCGCGGCAGGCGCGCGCGCATCGGGCCGGGTATCCAGCTCCTTGGTATCGCCGCCGATGCTGGCCGTGACGTCCGACCCGGTACTTCCGGCCCCGGTTGCGCCAGGAGCCGCCGTGCCTCCGGCCGCGGCCGGTACGCTCACCGGAATTCCAGGGCGCAAAACGGTCATGGACGGACTTCCGCCCTTGGCAGCCAAACTGGTATCCGGGTTCCGCTTGAACGTATCGATGAAGCGGTTGACGCGGTTCGGGGAGGTGCGGTTCTCAAACTCGTACTTCATGCGGGCATAGGCCACCGGATCGGCTTCCGGCACGGGCCGTTTCAGAGACTCGAGTTTCTTCTTGGCCGCATCCGCGCGCGGACTCAGCGGATAATCCTTCACCAGGCGCGTATAGGCGGCGGCGGACTTTTCTTCGAACCGGTCGCCCATGCGGTCGTAGGCATCTCCGAGCATCCACAACGCTTCATCGGCCTGGCTGAACAGGGGATACTGATCCACCATGCTGGTCAAGCGGTTGGCCGCGGCCGGCATGGCGCCCTTGTGGTGGTAGAAGTGCGCGGCGGCATACTCGTGGGCCGCCAGCACCTCCTGCACGTTGCGCAGCTTCTGCTGGGTCTCGGGCGCGAACTTGCTATTGGGATACTGCAGCAACAACTGGCGGCACTCGTCTTCGGCGCGGACGGCATGCAGCGGATCGCGGTCCGCCTTGTCCATCTGTTTGTAATGGATATCGCAGACCCGCTCCTGGGCTTCGGCGGCTTCCTCCATGTTGGGATAAAACAACTCAAAATCCTTGTATTCGGCTTCGGCCTGCGCCAGGCCATGCGCGCCGCCTTCGCGGAACCAACTGTCGGCGATGGCCAGCTTGGCCTTCGCCAAGAACTCGCTGCTGTCGTAGGTATTGATTAGCGTCTGCAGCGTGAGCCGCGCGATTTCGTAACGGCTGTGCTCGATATCGTTGATGGCCCGGTCGAAGAGTACCTTGTCGGGCTGTACGGTGTTCTTGGTGATGGGGTCAGCGTATTTATGGCGGCGGATACCGCAGGAACTCAGGAGGCCCGCCAGGGCGGCTACCGCCATCAGGTTATGAAGAAGACGTGGATACATCATTTGCTCGTGCCGATCTTTCTCGTTCGTTTAGGCTGTTTAGTCCAGGATAGCAATTGCATCGCCAGCTTGGGGAGGACTCAACAACGGACGGCATGCGCCTCGTTGGCCGCCTGGCGCAGTTCGGCTACCGCGGCCGCTGGGTCGGGGGTGTGAAATACGGAAGACCCTGTGACGATCCAGTCACAGCCCGCGCGCACCACATCGCCGATGTTCTCCCTGGTGACGCCACCGTCGATTTCGATGGAGAATGTGAGCCGGCGTTCGCGGCGGATGGCGTCCAGCCGGCGGACCTTGTCGAGCGCATAGGGGATGAACTTTTGCCCACCGAACCCCGGATTGACGCTCATCACCAACACGTAATCCGCCAAACCCAGCACTTCGTCGAGGGTGGCCACCGGGGTAGCCGGATTGATGACCACGCCGGCCCGCGCGCCGGCCCGTTGGATCTCGCGCAGGGTCCCGTCCAGGTGCTTGCAGGCTTCCTGGTGCACGATCACCTGATCGGCGCCGGCTTCGATGAAGATGGGCGCGTACTTGTCCGGATCGGTGATCATCAGGTGCACGTCTAGCGTGAGACGCGTAATTTTGCGAATGGACGCGACCACGGGCGGTCCGATGGTCAGGTTCGGGACAAAGTGGCCGTCCATCACGTCGAGATGCAGCATGGTGGCGCCGCCCCGCTCGACCTGGGCGATCTGTTCGCCCAAGCGGGCGAAATCGGCGGCGAGGATGGACGGGAGGATTTCCGGCATCTGCGGATCCGTTCGATTTTAGCATGCGTTGTGCGCAGACATTCGGGTGATGGCAATTTTGCTTCGCCTGCCAGGGCTGGCCAAAAAGACGGCTGCGGCCAGGATTGGGGAGTGGAACGTAAGGATAATATAGGACGTCATAGGTAACATGAAGGGACGTTAATCTATGAGCGCGGCGCGGAAACCCGAATTAGATCGCCGGCTGGAGGCTTACTTCGCTACCCTCCGGCCGTCAGTTCTCCGGGAGGCGTTCAAGCGCAGTGCGGCGAACTGGCAGATGTACGCCGCGGTGACCGGCTCGGCCATGGCAATGGCGACCGGCGCCTCGGCAGCCATCATCGGCAGCGAGATCCGGGCAATCACCCCAGATCCCGCAGCCAGCGTTTTAGCCGCCAAGCAATTTCTCGCTAGCTCGAACACGCCATTAATGAACGCCGTCAGGTTGGCCATCGCCAGGCAGAATTCCGGAACAAAGCTTTTCAATGCCGCCGGCATGAAAGCCAACCAGGCGAGCCCGGTGCAGGCACCGTCCATTTCGACAGGTGGCGTGGTTCCCATTTTCGGCATGGAGAGCATCATCCAGCCCGGCGAATGGGTGTCGATTTACGGGACCAACCTGGCCAGCGGAACGGCCGTCTGGAACGGCGACTTTCCCACCTCCCTGGACGGCACAAGCGTGGAGATCGACGGCAAAGCCGCGTATATTGAATTTGTGAGTCCCGGGCAGATCAACCTGCAGGCGCCGAACGACACGGCGACGGGCACGGTATCCGTAGTGGTTACCACGGCTGGTGGAAGCGCCACGTCGACCGTGACTTTGAGCCAGTTTGCGCCATCGTTCAGCCTGCTCGCCGCACAGCATGTGGCTGGGATCATTGTCAGGTCGAATGGTTCGGGAGCTTACGGTAAGGGGACCTACGACATCCTCGGGCCGACGGGTAGTTCTTTTGGCTATCCCACGGTCGCCGCGCAGGCAGGCGACGTCGTTGAACTTTTCGGCGTCGGGTTCGGACCGACGAATCCCGCCGTCCCGGCGGGTGCGGCTTTCTCCGGCGCAGCGCCAACTATCGACACGATCGGCCTTTACATCGATAACGTGATGGTGACGCCGACTTTCGTGGGTTTGTCGAGCGCCGGTCTTTATCAGATCAACCTGGTCGTTCCACCCGGCCTCGGCGAGGGAGACGTTCCCATTCTGGCTATGGCTGGAGGTATGCAAACGCAGGCAGGTGTATTGTTTTCGCTGCAGGGCTCCTCGTCGACCCTGAGCCCGGTCACGGGCGGCGGCACGGTCGGCTCGATCGGCCCCGGCGGGGTGGGATCCGGATTCGGATCCGGGGGCAACGGCGGCGGAACCGGCGGTGGAACCGGCGGCGGAACCGGCGGTGGAACCGACGCAGTCCATAGAAAGAAGCCATACCATCCCAAGCTGCGATTTGAACCAAAGTAGGCGCACGGCCGCGGCTGCGGGCGGGCGTTTGCCTCTTCTACATTCTCAATGACGCCACGTAAAGTACTTCTGGCCGGGTGGGATGCCGCCGACTGGAAGGTGATCCATCCGCTCGTGGATGCCGGCAAAATGCCCAATGTCGGGCGCCTCGTCGAAAATGGCGCCACGGGACAAATCGCCACACTGCATCCGCCGCTCTCGCCGATGTTGTGGACTTCGATCGCCACGGGCAAGCGGCCGTTCAAGCATGGCATCCACGGCTTCTCCGAGCCCACTCCGGACGGACGCGGCGTGCAGCCGGTGACGAACCTCTCGCGAAAATCGAAGGCGCTGTGGAACATATTGAATCAGAACGATCTGCGCAGCGTGGTGATTGGCTGGTGGCCCAGCCATCCCGCCGAGCCGATCGGCGGCGCGATGGTTTCGGACCTTTACCACCGCGCCAGCGGGCCGCTCGACGAAGGCTGGCCGCTGCCGGAGAATGCGATTCATCCGCCGGAACTGGCAGAGACTCTGGCCGCTCTGCGCATGCATCCGGACCGTCTGACGCCGGCGATGGTGGAGCCCTTCATTCCCCTGGCGCGGGAGATCGACCAGGATCGGGACCAGCGCCTGGCAATGTTCCTGCGGACGCTCGCGGAGTGCATGAGCGTGCATGCCGCCGCGACCTGGCTGCTGGACCACCAGCCGTGGGATTTCTTCGCGGTCTACTACGACGCGATCGATCACTTCTGCCACGGGTTCATGAAGTACCATCCGCCGCGGCAGTCCTGGATCGGGGAACGCGACTTCGAACTGTATCACAACGTAGTTTCGATGGCGTACCAGCTCCACGACCGGATGTTGGGGGAACTGCTGCAAAAAGCCGGCGCAGATACCACCGTCATGCTGATGTCGGACCATGGCTTCCATCCGGACCACCTGCGTCCCGCATCGATTCCAGACATCCCCGCCGGGCCGGCCATCGAGCATCGCGATTTTGGCATCCTGGCCATGGGTGGGCCGGGCATCCGGAAGGGCGCGTTGCTGCATGGGTCCTCGGTGCTGGACGTGGCGCCCACCATCCTGACACTATATGGACTGCCGGTGGGCGAAGACATGGACGGCAAAGTGCTTTCGCAGGCCTTCGCAGTCCCGCCGGAAGTGGCGTCGATTCCGAGCTGGGAAGAAGTTCCGGGAGCGGATGGACGGCACCCGCCGCATACGCGGCTCGATCCGGTGGCGGCGCACGCCGCGCTCGAACAGTTGATCGCGCTGGGGTATATCGAACGGCCGGATGAAGATCGCGAACTGGCGGTGGAAAAGACCATCCGCGAGTTGCGCTATAACTTGGGCGAAGCTTACCAGGACGCCGACCGGCACGCGGAAGCGCACGAAATTTTCAGCGAGCTGCATGCCGCCGACGCCGATGAGCAGCGCTTCGCCGTGCGGCTGTTCGTTTCCTGCCAGGCGCTGGGTATGCACGCGGAAATGCGGCGCATTGTGGACGATCTGGCCGGCCGGCGGCGGACGCTCTTTGAAGAGGCGAAGAGAAAGGTCGATGGGTGGCACGTGGCAGAGCCCGCGCCGACGCTTAACGAAGACGAGCGGCGCGAACTGTCGCGCTGGCGGAATCTGACGCGTTACCAGCCTGCGGTGATCGATTACCTGAAAGCCCAGGTCTTGATGGCGGAGAAGCGCTACGGGGAGGCGTTGGCGGCGCTCGGGCGGGTGAGGGAGGCGCAATTGGCGCGGCCGAGCCTGTTCCTGCAGACCGCCGATCTGTATGTACGCCTGCACCGCTGGGACGAGGCGCAGCAGGTTTACGAACGGGCACTGATCCTTGATCCCGATGACGCGCAGGCGCACCTCGGACTGTGCAAAATGGCTCTGCGGCGCAGGAAATACAGCTTTGCGGCGCGGTCGGCTCTGGATGCGCTGCAGAGAGTTTATCACTATCCGCTGGCGCATTTCCTGCTGGGTCGCGCGTTGGCGGGAATGCGGGAATACGAGCGGGCGGCCGAGGCGTTCCGCGCGGCCATTTCGTTCAATCCGAATTTTCCGGAAGCGCACATGCGATTGGCCGATTTGCTGGAGAAGCATCTCGGCGACGCGGTGTCCGCTGGCGAGCATCGTATCCTGGCGCACCGTATGCGAAGTGGGAAAGGCATCCCGGCCGGTCCACTGCGCCCCGCGAGCGCCCCGCCGGATGTACCGTTCCCGGCTACGGCGGCCGAGATGCCGCCGCTCGCGGAATGTCTCGTCGTGGTGACCGGCTTGCCGCGGTCGGGCACCTCCATGCTGATGCAGATGCTCGCGGCGGGCGGCATGACCGCGCTTTCGGACGGATTACGCGCGGCGGATGAAGACAATCCGCGCGGCTATTTCGAATTGGAGCCGGTTAAGAAACTGCTAACAGATGCGAAGTGGCTGTGCGAGGCGCGGGGAAAAGCGATCAAGATTGTCGCGCCGCTGCTGGCCGCCTTGCCGCCGGGTCTGGCCTGCCGCGCGATCCTCTGCGAGCGCGATTTGGAGGAGGTGCTCGATTCGCAGGAACGCATGCTGGTACGCCGCAATCAGCCGGCGGCCGCGACACCGGAACGCCGGCGCATGCTGAAGGACGAATACGCGCGGATGCTGGGCCGCGTGAAAGCGATGCTGGCGGGGCGTCCAGGTACGCAATTGTTGGCGATCGAACACAGGGATGCGATTTCGAATGCGCTGGCCGCCGCTGGGAGAGTGAACGATTTTTTGGGGGGAGGACTGGATGTGGGGAAGATGGCTGCGGCGATTGAGCCGCGGCTGTATCGGAACCGCGTGCGGGGCGAAGAGCGGGCTTGCGACGCCCGCGCAGGCTGCGAGCCTGCCCCACGGCGACGAACTGGATTACCTGGCCAGCTCTAATAGGCGTTGCTCGTCGATCACCTGGACGCCCAGGCTGCGCGCTTTGTCGAGCTTGGAGCCGGCCTCTTCGCCCGCTACCACGTAGCTGGTCTTACGGCTGACGGAGCCGCTCACCTTGCCGCCCGCCGACTCGATTACGCGGGTGGCTTCCTCGCGGCTCAGGTTCGGCAGCGTACCGGTGAGCACGAACGTCAACCCATCGAACGGCCCCCCTTTCTTGCGCTTGACTTCGTATTCGAACTTCAGCCCGGCGGCGCGCAGGCGCTCGACCAGTTCCCGGTTGCGCGGCTCGTGGAAGAACTGGTAGACGCTTTCGGCAACCTTCGGGCCCACCTCCTCGGCGCGCTGCAGATCCTCGACGCCGGCCTGCGCGATGCGGTCCAGGCTGCCGAAAGCTTCCGCCAGAAACACCGCGGTGCGCTCGCCCACGAAGCGAATGCCCAGCGCCGTTAGGATGCGCGGCAGCGGGTTCTGCTTGGATTTCTCGATGTTGCGCACCACGTTGCCCGCGGATTTGGCGGCCATGCGTTCAAGCGACGCCAGTTGCTCCAGCGTTAGGCCGTAAATATCCGCCACGCTTTGTACCAGGCCGCGATCCACCAACTGGTCCACCAGCACGTCGCCCATGCCATCGATATTCATCACGCCACGCGCCGCGAAGTGCAGGATGGACTCCTTCAAGCGCGCCGGGCAGTTGATATTGATGCAGCGGGACGCGGCCTCCCCCTCTTCCCGCACGATCTTGCCGGCGCACACCGGACATGCTTCGGGCATGCGGAACGGCTTGCGGTACGAGCCTTGCGCCTGCACGCGCACCACCTTGGGAATCACGTCTCCGCTGCGCTCGATCACCACCGTGTCGCCGATTTGCAGGCCCAGCCGCTCGATTTCGTCTTCGTTGTGCAGCGTGGCGCGCGAAACGGTGACACCGCTGACCTCGACCGGTTTGAGGTGCGCCACCGGCGTCAGCGCGCCCGTGCGCCCTACCTGCACCTCGATGCTCTCCACGCTGGTCAGCGCCTGCCGGGCGGGATATTTATAGGCGATCGCCCAACGCGGAGCCTTGGCGGTCCACCCAAGCTGCCGCTGCTGCGCGATGGAATCCACCTTTACCACCACGCCATCGATCTCGTAGGGCAACTGTTCGCGCTTGGCTTCCCACTCCGCGCAGAAGCGCACCACCTCGTCGACATCCCGGCAGAGCTTGCGGTTGGCGTTCACCTTGAAGCCCAGGCGGACCAGCTCTTCGAGCGATTCCCAGTGGCGCGGAAAGGCGGGTGCGCCATCCACCTGGAGGAAGTAGGTGTAGTAATCCAGACGGCGCGAGGCGGTGATGGAGGGTTCCAGCACGCGTAGCGATCCGGCGGCCGCGTTGCGCGGATTGGCGAAGCGCGAGAGGCCGCGTTCGTCGCGCTCGGCGTTCAGGCGCTCGAACGCGCGCCGGTTCATCACGGTCTCGCCGCGCGCTTCGAATTGCGGCAGCTTGGATGGGACGCGCAGCGGCAGGGAGCGAATGGTGCGCGCGTTTTCGGTAACGTCCTCGCCCACCACGCCGTCGCCGCGGGTAATGGCTTGCACGAACTGCCCATCGCGATAGTGGGCGGCCATGGAAAGGCCGTCCAGCTTGAGTTCGGTGACGTATTGGAACTCGGCGCCGCGCAGCAACTCGCGCACGCGGCGGTCGAAATCGCGCAACTCGCCTTCGTCGAGGGCGTTATCGAGGCTCAGCATAGGCGCGCTATGGGCCACCTTGACGAAGCCTTCGCGCGGCTTGCCGCCCACGCGCTGGGTGGGCGAATCGGACGTCAGCAGACCGGGATGTTGTGTTTCCAGATCGCGCAACTCGCGCATGAGCGCGTCGTATTCGGCGTCGGTGACGGTGGGCTGGTCGAGGACGTAGTACAGGCGCTCATGGTGGCGCAGGGTTTCGCGCAGCTTTTCAATCCGGGCGGCGGCGTCTTTCGGCATCGGCGTTATCAATATAGTTTAGTGCGTAGCGGGGGCCGTTCTTGGATGGGGTTCCGATGAAAAGTGGATGCCGGGGATCTGTCACCAGTGGGCGATTGTACAGCGTGGCGCCTCGCTATACAATCGGAACGGGCGACGGTCCGATCTCGTGGAGAAGGTGCAAAAGATTCTCTCGGCGCTGGATGCGGCGAACGGCCCGGAAGACATGGTCCTGCCTTTATTTCGGTTTCACCCGTTGACCGGCGCGGCACTTACTCGGTGACGATGAAGAATCCCAATCATCCCGGCGACATGATCCGGGACTGTCTCGAAGAGCTAGGTGTCAACGTAACGGACGCCGCTAAGGCGCTGGGGGTGACCCGTACGGCGCTGTCGCGTCTCATCAATCGCAAAGCGGGCGTGTCCGTTGAAATGGCGCTACGGCTCGAAAAGGCCCTTGGCAGCACGGCAGGGTTTTGGCTTCGCCTGCAACTGAACCACGACCTGGCGCAGATACAGAAAAGAAGCGGGAAAGATTCACGCTCGGCACTTGGCCGCCCCGGCACAGCTTGAGTTATGAGCGCCCCTTTCTATCCGGAATTTCTGCGTCCCGGATTCGCCCTACGTCGTATTGCTCGCAGAGGAGCGGGCGCTTAACGGTTTTGGGAACCGCTCTGACGGTCGCGGCTCGGTAATACCCGCGTTGATTGCGAACGGCCCAGCTGAGCCGCGACCGTCAGGGAGCGGGATCTATCGGTCCGGAGCAACACGACGCGTATGCCGCACCCGCTGTGGGGGCTGCTTGACAGGACCCACCAGACACTACAATTGCAAGATGGACGTTTTGAGAGGCCGCGTGGCTCTTATCACCGGAGGCGGCCGCGGCTTGGGGCGGGCCTTCGCGGTTTCGCTGGCTGAAGCCGGCGCCCGCGTAGCAGTAGCGGCCCGCAGCGCGGACCAACTCGGCGAAACCGTCAGGCTCATTCGGGCGAATGGCGGGGAAGCCCTTGCCGTGCCAGCCGATGTCACAGACAAGAATGCCGTGGCGGAGATGGTCCGCCTCGTGGAAGATCGCCTTGGGGCAGTCAATCTGCTGGTGAACAACGCAGGGGCGGGCGCGCCGTTCGGTCCGACCTGGGACGTTGACGCGGACCAGTGGTGGCGCACGCTGGAGACCAATCTGCGCGGCCCCTTTCTATGTTCCATTGCCGTCATGAAAGGTATGGTTAGCCGCCGCGATGGGCGAATTATCAATGTTTGCAGCGGGGCCGGAACCATCAGCGTTCCCTTCATGTCCGCGTACGTGACGAGTAAAAGCGCGCTCATCCGGTTTACCGAGGTCTTGGCCGACGAATTACGGCCTCATGGCGTTTCGGTTTTCGCCATTCAGCCGGGGACAGTCCGGACAGCTTTGGCGGAAGATCTGATGCATTCCGAAGCCGGCGCCCGGTGGATGCCCTGGTTCAAGAATATTTTCGATGAGGGCCGGGACGTAACCACCCTCCCCGGAACGGAGCTCGTTTTGTATCTGGCGTGCGGAATGGCGGACGAATTGTCGGGCCGGTATTTTGCGGCGCCGGGCAACCCAGCCGATATTGTGGCGCGCGCCGAAGAGATTCGAGCCAGGCAGTTGCACGTACTCCGCATGCGCTTTCTCGACTCGGATTAGGACTTACTGCCTGGCATCCGCATGAAGGCGGCATGTTTCGGCGTCGGCGTTTCTCATTTAGTTTAAACTTAGAGAGCTGGAGTAAAGCCATAGCCGCCGCACGCAAGACCATCATTATCTACAATCCTTTCGCAGGCAAGATGGGCGCCGGGGGATTGAAGCGTCTGTCCAACGCCGCCGAGATCCTGCGCCAAGCGGGCCACGACACGTGGCTGGTGCCCACGCAGGGACCGGGCACCGCGGGCGCTATCGCGCGGCGCAGCATCGCGGACGGAGCCGAGTTGATCCTGGCGGCGGGGGGCGATGGCACCATCAACGAGATCGCCGAAGGGGTGGCGTTCTCCGACGTGCCCCTGGGCATTCTGCCGGCCGGTACGGCCAACGTGCTGGCCAACGAGATGGGGCTGGGCTCGAGCATCGAGCGGGCCGCCGCGAGCCTTCCCGAATGCGTACCCATGCGTATCTCCATGGGACGGCTGCAATGCGTGAACGGCAGCGGGCGGACGCGCCTGTTTCTGCTGATGGCGGGCATTGGACTGGACGCCCGCGTCGTCTACAACATTAGCCTGCCGCTGAAGGCGCGGCTGGGGAAGCTCGCCTATTGGCTTGCCGGCTTCAGCCTGGTAGGCCGCAAGCTGGACGAGTTCGAAGTGCTGGTGGAGGGCCGCCGGATTAGTTGCGCTTTCGCGCTGATCAGCAAAGTGCGGAATTATGGCGGCGATCTGGAAATCGCGCAAAGCACCAGTTTGCTCGACGATCGGTTCGAGGCGGTACTGTTCGAAGGGCGCAGCTCGTTCCGGTTTCTAACGTACCTGGCGCGGGTGGCCGTGCGCAAGCTGGATGGTGTGCCGGGGATCTCGGTGATCCGGACCAGCGGCGTGTGCATGCCGGGCACGGCGGAGCGGCGCGTCTATGTTCAGGTGGATGGCGAGTATGCCGGACATTTGCCGGCCAGCGTAGAGATCGTGCCGGATGCGCTCACGTTACTGATTCCGGAGGCGTATATAAGGAAGAGCCGGCGTGCGACTGGCTGAAGGATCTGGGCCCCACTAAAGTTCCGTTCCTCCCTGCCGATAGATAGAGCGAGGAGATCACGCTTTTGACCCCAGTTACTTTGAACAACGCCATACAAGAAACGTATGCGCCGGCGCCTTCGCAGAAGCCCGCGCCTACAGCGTCCGTCCAGGCGACGGATACCGTGCAGCTCAGCCGCGCTGCTTTGCGCGAGGTTGCGCTGACCGGCCGCGTCGCCGCGAACGCGGAGACCGGCAAACTTACGAGCGATCGGGCTCAGCAGCTTTACGGCCAGGTATCGTCTATCCATAGCCAGATCGTGTCGG
Organism: Bryobacteraceae bacterium; assembly: GCA_050008575.1. GTDB lineage: Bacteria > Acidobacteriota > Terriglobia > Bryobacterales > Bryobacteraceae > Bog-159. Next base: position 61,474 of record JBEKMJ010000019.1, on the reverse strand, counting down.
ACCGGCAAGCCGATGGCGGCACGCTTTCGTCCAGCGATGCGCAGGCTATCCAGCAGGCACAGAGTCAGTTGAGCCAGACCGTTTATAGCGATGCCCACGACGGCGCCGCTGCGCCGCCCAATCCGGATGCTACTCGGGCCGGCGCGCGCGAAACACTCGAAGCGGGCCGCATTGTGTTGAACGAGAAGGCCGGGAACCTGAGTGGCGACCAGGCGCAGCAGTTGGGTTCGCAGCTTTCGACAATCCAGCAACAGATCGCCGCCGACAAGCAGGCCGATGGCGGGACGTTGAGTTCGACCGACGCGCAAGCCATCAATCAATTGCAGAGCCAGTTGAGCCAGCAGATCTACGCGACGGCCCACGGCGCCACGCCCGGCCAATCGGACGGGACGGCGGCGTAGCGCGATACATCGCTCAGCGGCGGGTCTTCGAGTAGGCCGCGAGGAACAGCACCATCAGAAGGGCGTCGGGCAGGCCAGTCGCCGCTTCGGCTAACAGAATGCGGTTCTGCAGATACAGCACCAGCAGTGCGCCCACATAGCTGCCTTTCGCCAGCACGGAAAGAATCATCATCGGACGGAACCGCACAGGGTCCGTCCCGATGGTGAAATAGACGAATTGCCAGACCAGCGCCACTCCTACAAAGCCGTAATAGAACTGCGGATGCGTCATGGGCGGGGGATACACGCGTCCGGCCAGGTCGAACAGGAAGTATAGGGGCGTGAGCAAAAGCACCCCAAAGACGCTCGCGCCGAAGAATACGGCCTTCGCGAATTTCATTCCCGCGAGTATAGCAGGGGTGCGGGCGTGCATCCATCTGCGTGCACCGAACGGCACGGGTCTCTTCGCTCGCCGAAGGAGCGGGCCTGCGAGGCCCGCGCAGGCTGCGAGCCTGCCCCACGAAAAAGGCCGAACTTCATCGCGTCGCGCGCCACGCTAAACTGTAGAATTAATTATGGCGTTGAGCAAAGATTTGCTGGAGATCCTGGTTTGCCCGCTGTGCAAGGCCGATCTCGATCTGAAGCCGGACAATAGCGGCCTGAAGTGCGTCCAGTGCCACCGGGTCTACCCGATTCGGGACGATATCCCGGTGATGCTGGTCGACGAGGCGAAGATCGAAGAGTGACCGAACCGCCCATCGGCTGCCGCGTGGCCGTGATCCGGCTGCGTTCGCTGGGCGACTGCGTGCTCACCACGCCCGCGCTCGATATCCTGAAGCGCGCCCGCCCGGATCTGCACATCGCCGTGGTGGTGGAAGACCGCTTTCGCGCGGTTTTCGAAGGCAATCCGGACATCGAAACGCTGATGGGTCTAAGCTGGCGGGAACTTCGCGCGTGGGCTCCGGAACTTTGTCTGAACTTGCACGGCGGCAGCGCCAGCGCGCGCCTGACTGCGCTTTCGGGAGCCCGATTGCGGGCGGGATTCGCGCACTACCGCTGGCAGCGGTTGTACAACTTGCGCATCCCGCGCGCGCAGCGGATCCTGGGCGAAGAGCGCACGGTGCATACGGTCGAACATTTGGCTTCGGCCATGTTTTATCTGGGCGTGCCGCGGGTGGAGATCCCGCGGGCGAAATTGTTTGCGGGAAACCAGGAGCGGGTCCTGGAGGACCCGCGCAGGACTGGAGTCCTGCCCCACGCGTACGGGGTGATCCATCCCATCGCGTCGCAGCCGGATAAGACCTGGCATGCGGCCGGCTTCCTCGCGGCCGCTAGGTTCCTGCGCGAATCGCTGGAACTCGATCCCGTATTCATCGCGGGACCGGGCGAGGACCTTACACCCTTTCGCGAATATCGCACGGTAGTCGGCGCGCCGCTGGGCGAAATCAAATCCCTGCTAAGTGGCGCTGCGTTATTCCTCGGCAACGATTCCGGGCCCGCCCACATGGCTGCGGCCTTCGGGCTGCCGGTAGTGGCAATCTTCGGCGCCTCGGACCCGGCCATCTGGCATCCCTGGCGCACGCCGTCGGTGATCGTGCAAAACCGGGCGGGCATCCAATCGGTCGCCGAGCGGCAAGTGCTGGACGCCCTGGAGCGCATGCGGGTGCACGCATGAGAGACCTGTTGCGGCTGCTGGCGTTCGCCAAACGGTATTGGGCCTACCTCCTTCTTTCGGTCTTCCTGATGGCCTGTGTAGGCGCCGCGCACGGTATGACCGCGCTGCTGATCGGGCCCATCTTCGATCGCGTGCTGAATCCGGCGTCCATCGACGCGCCGGTGCAGTTATTCAAAGACCCGGTGTTCCATCACCCGATTTATCTCAGCCAGATCGTGCCCGGCGCCATGCACAACCGCAGCATCTGGACCATGGTGGCCTTCGCCATACTGGTGGTATTCTTTGTCAAGGGAATTTGCGACTACCTGGCGAATTACCTGGTGAATTACGTGGGATGCTCGGCGGTCACGGACCTGCGCAACACGGTATTCGACAAGGTGGTCCGGCAGGGGGCGCAGTTCTTCGAAGCGCACTCCACGGGACGGCTGATGTCGTCGATCATGAACGATATCGAGAAAATCCAGGTGGCCGTGTCGCACATTCTGGCGGACCTGCTGCGGCAGACTTTCGTGGTGCTGGGTCTGCTCTTCGTGATTCTCAACATGGACTGGAAGCTGGCCGTGGTGAGCCTGACGGTGCTGCCGTTCGTGCTGATCCCGACGGCGCGCATCGGCCGCCGCATCCGGCGCACCAGCCGCAAAAGCCAGGATCACGCCGCCGAACTGAACGAGATCCTGCAGGAAACCCTCAGCGGCCACCAGGTGGTGAAGGCTTTCGGCACCGAGCAATACGAGTCGGGGCGATTCCGCCAGACCGCGCAGCGCTTGCTTAAGACCAACCTGCGCTACGTGCGGCAGCAGGCACTGGCGTCGCCGCTGATCGAAATCTTCGGCGCGCTGACCATAGTGGGATTGCTGACTTACGCGCGCACGCAGATCAAGGCGCACACGCTGACCGCCGGCGCATTCACCAGTTTTGTGATCGCGCTGTTAATGATGTACGAACCGGTGAAGCGGCTGACGGGCATCCATAACATTTTCGAGCAGGCGATCGGGGCATCCCAGAAAGTTTTTGAGTATTTGGCGCACGCCGAGGAGATTCAGGAGAAGCCGGGCGCCTTCAAGCTGGAGCGGTTCACCGGGTCGATCCGGTTCGAGAATGCCAGTTTCCGATATCCGCTTTCGCCCAACGGATTTCAGTTGAAGGCCCTCGATCTGGAAGTCAAGGCGGGCGAAGTGGTGGCGGTAGTAGGACCCAGCGGCGCGGGCAAGACCACGCTGGTGAACCTGGTGCCGCGATTCTACGACGTATCGTCCGGCGCGGTGCGCATCGACGGGCGGGACGTGCGCGATTTCGATCTGGCATCGCTGCGGTCGATGGTGGGAATCGTGGCGCAGGATACATTTCTGTTCAACGATACGGCAGCCAACAACATCGCTTACGGGCGGCCCGGCACGCCTTTGCGCGAGATCCGCGAGGCGGCGCAAGCGGCGCTGGCGGACGAATTCATCGGCAGGCTGCCGGATGGCTACGGAACCATCATCGGCGAGCGCGGCGTGAAGCTGAGCGGTGGGCAGCGGCAGCGCATCGCCATCGCGCGCGCGCTGCTGAAGAACGCTCCGATCCTGATTTTGGACGAAGCCACCTCACATCTGGACACCGAATCGGAGCTGCTGGTGCAGCGCGCGCTGTCTAACCTGATGGCGGGCCGCACGGTGATCGTGATCGCGCACCGGTTATCCACCATACGGCGGGCGGATAAGATCGTGGTGCTGGAGCGCGGCGGTATCTTCGAAGTGGGTACGCACGAAGAGCTGGTGAACGGCGGCGGAATTTACCAAAGGCTGCACGAATTGCAATTTGTGGAGGCGGGAAGCGTGATGGACTTATGAGCGCGCGCAGCATGACCGGTTACGCAAGGGTGCGCAAGGCAACGCCGGATGGCGAGATCGCGGTTGGGATCAAGAGCGTGAATCATCGCGGCCTGGATATGCATTTCCACACTGCCCCGGAGTTGGACCCGTTTGAAGGCGCCATACGCAATGCGGTGAAGGCGAAGGTGGCGCGCGGGCACTTACAGATCCACGTGCAGTTCAGCCCGACAGCGCCCGCGGATGTATCCAGCTTGAACTGGCCTTTGCTACGCGCTTATCTGCAAGCCTTTAAGGAAGCGGCGGGCGAATTCGGCAAGGATCAAAAACCCGATCTGAACACGGCGCTGCGCCTGCCGGGCATGCTGCAAGCGGGCGAATCGGCGGAGCCCGACGCCGGGCTGGAGCAGGCGCTGCTGGAGGCCACCCAGGAAGCTCTGGATCTGTTGAACAGCTTTCGCGAGCGCGAGGGCGCGGCTATGGCGGCGGAGATGCGCGCGCGGTGCGCATCGGTTTGCGACCTGGCGGCGCAAATGGAGAAAATCCGGTCGCGCGCCACGCAAGCCTTCCAAAAGAGACTGAACGAGCGCCTGCGGGAGTTGTTGCGCGGCGCCGGCATTGAGCCGCAGCGGTTGGCGCAGGAGGCGGCCATGCTGGCCGAGCGCAGCGATATCAGCGAGGAACTGATCCGGCTGAAGACCCATGCCGCGCAGTTGGAAAAGCTGCTGGATGCGACTGGCGAGGTCGGCAAACGGCTGGATTTCCTGTTGCAGGAAATGAACCGGGAAGCCAACACGATTCTGTCGAAGACCGGCGGGCTCGGGGATTTGGGCCTGACCATTACGGACCTGGCGCTGGCGGCCAAGGCCGAGATCGACAAGCTAAGGGAGCAATCGCTGAACCTCGAATGACGAAAGCAACCACAGATGCACACAGATAAACACAGATGAAAACTTTGGCCTTCACGACATTGTTCCGGAAGCAGGCGGCGCTTATCTGTGTTTATCTGTGTCCATCTGTGGTTCCATTATGACTACGGTCTTTATCATCTCCGCGCCGTCCGGGTCGGGCAAGTCCACCCTGGTCAAGCGGCTCCTGGCCGGCGTGCCGGGGCTCATGTTCTCGATTTCGTATACCACGCGGGCGCCGCGCGGCCAGGAAGTGGAGGGCGAAAGCTATCATTTCATCTCGCGCGCGGAGTTTGAGGAACGGCTGGGCAGGGATGAATTCCTGGAATACGCCGAGGTTTTCGGGAACTATTACGGCACCCACCGCGGGGTGCTGGAACGGGCCCAGCAACAGGGCGCCGATGTGGTACTCGACATTGACGTGCAAGGTGCGCGACAATTGAAGGGTAAGATTCCGGAAGCGGTGACGATCTTTATCCTGGCCCCGTCCCGCGAGACTCTCGATCAGCGGCTGCGCGCGCGCGGCGAAGATAAGCATGAAGTTATCGAGCGGCGGGTGCGCGACGCGGCTGGCGAGATTCGAAATTACAGCGCGTACGATTACGTGCTGATCAATAAAGAGCTGACCCAGTCGGACGAAACGCTGGCAGCCATAGTGCGCGCCGAGCGCGTGCGGCGCAACCGGATGGAAGAGCAGATCCGGCCGATTCTGGAAACTTTCGAGTAGAGCGCTTAAAGGATGTATCAAAACATGGGCGACAAGATTCCGCGCAACAACGCGCATTGCACCATCCCGGACGATCCGGAACAGAGCACGTACCGCTTCATCATCGTGGCCGCCAAGCGCGCCCGCCAGTTGCAAGGCGGCGCGCGTCCGGTGCTGCCTACGTCCTCCAAGAAGCCAACCATCATCGCCGTGGAAGAAGTGCGGCGCGGACTGGTGAAGTATGAGATCATCGGGCCGCCGATTGCAGAAGAAGCGCCAGTTCCGGAGACTATCCTCTAAGCCGGAATCATGAACATCGTGCTGGGGGTGGGCGGAGGCATTGCGGCATACAAGTCCGCCGAACTGGCCCGCCTGCTGATGCAGCGGGGGCATGCCGTGCAGGCGGTAATGACGGCGGGCGCACAGGAATTCGTACGCCCTCTGACTTTCGCGGCGCTCACCGGGCGCAAGGTGATTACCGGCCTGTTTGCGCCTGGCAATTGCGGCAATTCCGAGGCCACGCTTTCGAGCGCGATCGAGCATATTGGCGTGGCGCAGGAGAACGATCTGCTGGTAGTGGCTCCGGCCACCGCCGATCTGCTGGCGAAATTCGCGCACGGCCTAGCTGACGATTTCCTGACCACGACTTATCTAGCCTTCACGGGACCGGTGGTGCTGGCGCCGGCCATGAACGCCAATATGTGGCTGCACGCCGCCACGCGGAGCAATTTGGAGGCGCTACGCCGCCGCGGTCACCGCATCGTGGACCCGGGGGAAGGCGAATTAGCTTGCGGCATGGTGGGTCCGGGACGTCTGGCGGAGCCCGAGCAGATCGCCATGGCGGTGGACGCCGAATTCGGCAGACGCCGCGACCTGGATGGCGAAACCGTGCTGATCACGGCCGGTCCCACGCAAGAGCCGCTCGACCCGGTGCGCTATATTTCCAATCGCTCCAGCGGCAAGATGGGGTACGCGCTGGCGGAAGCGGCGGCGGCTCGCGGCGCGAAGGTTGTGTTGATTTCCGGACCGGTACAACTGGCGCCGCCGCGCGGTTGCACGGTGATTGCGGTCGATACCGCGCGCGAGATGCACGACAAGGTGTTCGAGAATTTGCACGCCGCCACGGTTATCGTCAAAGCGGCGGCGGTGGCGGATTTCCATCTGTCGAAGGTGCCTACGCACAAGATGAAAAAGACGGCCGCGCGGCTTTCCCTGGAGCTCGACCCCACGCCGGACATTCTCGCCGAGTTGGGCCGCAAGAAGGGCGACCGCCTGCTGGTGGGCTTCGCGGCCGAGACCGAAAATCTGCAACAGGAATCCCGCCGCAAGCTGGAAGCCAAGAACTGCGATATAGTGGTCGGCAACCTGGTGGGCGGCGAAGACGGGGCCTTCGAATCCGACCAGAACGAGGTGCTGTTGGCGCTACGCAGCGGCGAATCCATTGCCGTGCCACGCGCCTCCAAACGCGAAGTGGCCGATCGCATTTTCGATGAGATCCTAAAGCTTCGTTTGCACTTATACGCCACCGATGGACGCTGAAACGCTGCGGGCATATCTGGAGTATTACCAGGACTTGGGGATCAAAACGCTCTATCGCCGCGCTGGGGAACCGCTTGCTGACGCGCGCGGCCCAGTAATCGACGGGCGCGGCTCAGTATTCGACGCGCCCGACGTTACCGAGCCGCGACCGTCAGGGAGCGTTGAGCCGCTGTTCCGCATTCTGGAAGACATCGGCGATTGCCATCGCTGCCGCCTGCACGAACAGCGCACCAAGATCGTCTTCGGTGTGGGCAACGAGCAATCCAAACTGGTTTTCGTAGGCGAAGGTCCGGGCGCGGATGAAGACGCGCAAGGCATTCCGTTCGTCGGCCGTGCGGGACAGTTGCTGACGCAGATGATCGAAGGCACCGCGAAAAAAGAAGGCATACCGCTGCTGCGCAAGGATGTCTACATCTGCAACGTCGTGAAATGCCGTCCGCCGGAAAATCGCACGCCGCAGCCGGACGAGATGGAGGTCTGCGGCCAGTTTCTGGCGCGGCAGTTGCTGGCGATTGCACCCAAGGCCATCTGCGCGCTAGGCTCGACCGCGGCGAAATATCTGACGCACAGCAAAGAAGGCGTCACGCGTATGCGCGGCAACTGGTATAAGTGGAACGACATCCCGGTGATGGTCACTTATCATCCGTCCTACCTGCTGCGGGCATATAACGTGGGACCCAAGCGCGAAGCGTGGGAAGACCTGAAAAAGGTCCTGCATTTCGTCTACGACTGATCGAAGCTGAACGCCATTTGATCCGCGTAATGTTCCCGCCGGATGGTATCGAGTTCGCGGGCTTCGCTGGTGCGGCCCCAGTGCTCCAGAATCCAGATCTGCTCCCAGGCGCAGTCTTCGAGCACGCGGCGGTCGCCCTGCTGGTCGGCGGCGCGCTGCCAATCCTGCAGGATCTCGAAAGCTTCGGCCAGCCGGTCTTGCGCTTTCGCCCATGTGAGCGCGCGGCGCGCCAGTTTCGACGCCAGCGGCCAATCCGCTTTGAGTGCCCAGGCGAAGGCTTGCTGCAGGTCCGGCCAGTGGGACGTCAGATCTTGTGCGCCGGTTTGCGAGCCGAATAGATCGGCTGCGGCCAACGCCTGATAACGCGCCCAGCGTTCGCCGTCGCCGCGCAGGGCAACGCGTTCGCGGACCAGAGCCGGAACCAGAAACCGCGGACCGTTTTCGTCGAGCGGAGCCAGCACGCCCTGCGCAACGAAGCCGGCCACCATCTCGCTTGCATCCTCCGGCTCGGCATCGGCGGTACGGACGGCCATATCGAGAGGGAAGCCGGATGCGGCACAGGCGCAGGCGGCCGAGAGCAGGCGCTGCACGGGGCGGTCCAGATTGCGAATGGTATCGGCCAACTGGGAAGCGTCCCGAGGGAAAGCAGCCAGGGGAACCGGGACGGCGGAAAGAGCGGCCGGCAGATCGCGGTTCCGCGCGGTCAGCAAGACGGAGGTCCGCCCGCGCGGCGCAAGCAAGGCGGCGGTCGCGGCCATTGCGCCGTCAAGGACCAGCAAACAGCGGTACCGGGCGCAGAGCCGGCGGAGTTCATTCAGGTTGGATTCCAGGTCGCGATCGAGGCGCACGCCCAGTTGCGCCGCCAAGTCGCCCGCCAGCGCGGCGGCGCTGCGGGAGCCACAGGTGAGCCAGAACACGGCATCGAAATCCTCGCGGTGGCGGCGGGCGAATTCCAAGGCCAACGCGGTTTTGCCCGCGCCCGCGGCGGCTTCCACCACCGCCATGCCGGGCGCATCCGCCAGCAGCGTGCAGAGAGTCTCCATCTCGGCGTCGCGCCCGTTGAACGATGGCTGCCGCGCGGGAGCGAAGGGCGCTTGTTGCGGCACAGGCGCCAGACTCATCAACCATCGCTTAATCGCGCGGAAGGCGGCCACGCGGTCCTGGCGCAGGTCGAAAAAGTTCTTGCGGCGCAGTAGATCGGGGAACTTCGCATCGGCGCAGAGTAGCGTGGCCAAAGGGGTGCCCACCTCGGCCGCTTGCTCCCAGAAGACCGATTTCCAGCGCTCCAGGATCCAGCGCGGCGGCACCGCTTCCGGCGACAGCAGCACCAGCACCACATCGGCCGAGAGGCCTTCTTCCACCTTGGCGATGAGGTCGGCCCCGGGCGGCATCTCGCCTTCTTCCAACAGCACCTCGACGCCGGCGCCGCGCTCCAGGAACGCCGCCAGTTGGTGGACCAGTTCGCGATCGGAGGTGGAATAGCAGGGGAAGACTTTAGGCATGCCGGACGATCTTCCATTATCGCAGGCCGCGGGTCTGGAGACCCGCCGCAGGCGTAGACGCCTGCCCCACAGGCTAAAGCCCGTGCTGCCTCACAGATGGATGCCGCGGAAAATGTCGATTACGTCTTGGGCCAGGCCTTTGACCACATCGGCGATGGCCTTGCCCGCGGTTTCCGCATCGGTGGATATCTGCTGTCCAACCGGCGTACACAGGAACACGAAGAGATTTCCGGCCGCGAATGCGGCAGCGCTGGCGGGGTCGGATGGAACTGCCAGGATGAGGACTGCCGATGGGTTGGCGCCGGGAGTCGTCACCGGGGCCGGAACTGAAATGGTTGCCATTTGCTGTCTCCTTCTTGAATTCTTTTTTACGGCTTAACCGCGAGAGTGTTCAGGGTCGTCTGGATGGCCGTCAGCATGGCCTTCAGGTCCGCAAACTGCTGATCGGTAGATTCCGGCGGCTGCGGCTGCGGAAGATCGGTCCGCTCGACCACCCAACTGCCCGTCTGGTTGAAAAGCGAACCGGGCAGATTCACGATCTCCTCATTCGGCAGCAGCGGACGGATAGGAACTGGAACGGTTACGGCGCTGGCGGGAGCGGTGGTCACGGGCGGATCGTAGATCCACGTCAGCGCCATGGACGTCAGTGCCCAGTCTCCCGGCGCGCCGGCGCCGTGGCCGTTCTGCGTTTCGATCAAGGCCTGCGCGAGGACTGCCGTGTTGCCGATTTGGATATACCACTGGCGGCGCGGGTCCAATCCGTAGATATAGTGAAAGACGCCATTGTTCTCCTGAACCACCGAGATGGTTTGACCCGGATACAGCGGGGCGATCTGGTTGCCGATCTCCTGCGCGCCGGCTTGCATGCAGACCTGATCGGGACTGACCTGACCGATCGGCCCGTAGGGGCCCACCTCCATCGCATCGGTCGGCGGGGAGACATAAGCAGGGTAATTGTAGACGCCCGGCAGGTTCAACTGGGCCGCCTGCGCCGGGGTCAGGGTCATCTGGCTGACGTAGCCGGTAGCCACGGCCGTGGAATCGAATACCAGATAAGGTTGTCCGGACGGCGCGGGGTCGGCCCATCCCTTCAGCGGCTGTGTAGGATCGAACGGCGGCGCCTGCTGTCCGGTGGCCTGCTGGTACGCGGCGCGTGTCGCATAGACTGGAAACAGGTCCAGCGTCGAAATCTGGTACTGCGGTTGGTTGGGTTGTGCCGGTTGTGGTTGTGACATAAGGCGATTCTTCCGCGGGAACGCGGAAGCTCTTAAATTTGACCTTATACCCTTGATTTCGGGTTTTCGCGGAGCAAATCGTGCAACTTGTTGAAACGGAAGGCGGTCCTATTTTTGCTGGACTTGTCACCGCTCACGGCCTAAAAAGGCGCGCGCTCGTGCGCGTTGGCGGCCTGCGAGGCCGCCGCAGGCTGCGAGCCTGCCCCACGCTGTTCGCCCAACAACCTTCCACGCCATACAGAGCGCGGTGACGGAAAGAGCCGTGCCTCCCAGCAACAAGGCGATGACGAAGATATCCCACGCAGGCCGCCTGGCGTAGAGCCAAGGGAGATCCATGGAGTGCAGGCCGTGATAAAGCCACCGATTCCAACGTGCGCGCCTCCCGTAGCTCTGAACGACCCTTCCGGTCCTGGGATCGATGTAATAAGCGGACTGGCCGGCGTCATTCAGCCGAAGATAGAGAACCGGGAGCGGCTGCTGGTTGGTTCGGTCCACATAGTAAGGCTCGTAGCGGTTGACCAGCCGTGTCTCAACAATAGCTGCCGGCGCAACCGCGCGCTTCACTGCAGCCGCGATTCGCCCCGTATCGAGCGCGTCCCGCGAACTGCCATGCATCGGAACGATACGCGAGCGCCGCGGAGTTTCCACTGCTAAGTAAAGGGCGTCGCCATCGAATGACGCGAACTCGAGTTCCTTCACCCGCAGTTCTGTTTCAGCTTCGGCAACGGCCTGGCGCGGGTCCTTGACGGCAAACTTCGCGATGTCGAGACGAAGACCTTGCAGCGCCTCGTCGAGATTCGGACGATCCCGGCCGGCGAGCCAGGAAAACGGCTCCATCGACAGGAACCCGCTGAAGACCCACGTACATGTGACCACCCCGAAGCTCAGCCCTAGAACCACGTGCCATCGTTTCGGCCCGGTGTACGGAATGCTGGAAGGGCCGTTCGCGAATGCGTATCGCTTGCGGGGCGAATAAAGCCAAATTCCGGCGACAAGGCCGAGCAGCGACGTCGCCGCGCCGGCACCGGAAAGCCACATGACAACCTGGCTCCAAAGCTCCGCATGCCGGCGCAATGCCGCGAAATAGAGCCAGTGCGGAATGGCCCCGCAATACGCGCCAAGCCGCGAATTCCGAGTGGTGTGCTGTGCCACTTCACCCGTTGTTTGCGATACGTAAATCTCTTCGCCATCGGGCCAGGAGCATTTCCAGAACGGACCATAAGGATGCGCGGAGTACAGGGTCCACTGGTCGTCCCGCGTCACCAATCCCTGAAGCGACGCGGCGTTTGCAGGAAGCCGCGTCCAGGCCGCTGCAATGCGCAAGGCCATTGGCTGCGTGACCGCATCGAGCCGCTCGCCATCGTCCGCAAAGACGAGTCTCAAGCGCATTCCAAACCCAAACAAATAGACTGGCCGACCATCGAGGACATGCAGCCGGATGTGCGTGGGTGCGGTCGATTCATGCAGCGCCAGGAACGCGCGGGCAGGCGGGACATGAATACGTTCCGGATCGAGAGCATCCGCATGCGCCAAACGATCCTTCGCCTCCACATGCGGGAAGGGGCAGTAGATCAGCACGATACCGGACACGAACCACGCCAGAAACAGCGCGCAGCATGCGACGCCCATCCTGCGATGGATGAGCATGATCCGGTTTCGCACCGCGGCAGAGCGCACCAGACCGACATTAGCATAGATGAGCATCGATGAATCCCGCCATCCATCCGCTCTGTTACAATCTGGTAATGCGCGGCAACGAAGAGGTTCTACGGCTGTTAAATGAAGTGCTGAAGGCGGAACTGACGGCAATCAACCAGTATTTCCTGCACGCCAAGATGTGCGAGAGCTGGGGATATCAAAGGCTGGCGGCATTGGACCGGCAGGAATCCATCGAAGAGATGCACCACGCCGATATCCTGATGCAGCGCATCCTTTTCCTGGAAGGCATACCCAACATGACGGAACTGTTTCCGATCAAGGTCGGCCCGGACGTGAAAACGCAACTGGAGAACGACCTGGCGCTGGAACTGGATGCGGTGCCGCGGTTGAACGAAGCCATCAAGGTGGCCACGCACGTGGGCGACAACGGGTCGCGCGAGCTGTTCAAGCAGATCCTGCTGGATGAAGAGCATCACATCGATTATCTGGAAGGGCAACTGCACATCGTCGAGGAGATTGGGCTGGACAATTACCTGGCGCAACAAATTCATCCCGGCGGCAAGGCTTAACACGCTGCCTTACGGTTACGGCTCGGTAGCGGGATGTTTTTGTTGTAGAATGAAGATTCACCGGGAGGTGAGTCTTCTCGAGTAGCAGGCGCGCTTTATCGCTCTCCGAGTTTTTTCCTCCGATTTTCGGTAAGGTTTCGCACGGTCTTTTTTCGCTTCTCTTCCCCGACGACTGCCGCGTTTGCGAGCGTCCGCTGAGCGGCTTTTCGCGCGTTCCGGTTTGCGCGGAGTGCCTGAAAGATCCCGCGCCGCTCAGCGCGGAATTCTTCTGTCTCAACTGCCGGACCCCATTCAGGAACAGCTTTCCGTTGGACTCGGAGGGCCGTTGCATGCTGTGCCGGAACGGACGGCGGGGTTTTGACGAAGCCTTTTGTTACGGCGCCTACGAAGGTACGCTGCGGAAGCTGATCCACCTTTTCAAATACAGCGGCGTGCGCCGGTTGGCCCAACCCTTGGGGGCGTTGCTGGCCGATGCACTGCCGCGCGACCGGCAATTCGACCTGGTGACGGCGGTGCCGTTGCACTGGCGGCGGCGATGGCAGCGCGGTTTCAATCAGGCGGAGCTGTTGGTCAAGGCGATCGGACGTGCGCGGGGCATTCCTGCCGGAAACGTGTTGCGCCGCGGATCGTCCACGCGGGCGCAAGCGGGGCTGAGCAACGCGCAACGTCGCGAGAATGTGTCCGGCGCTTTCCGCGCGCGGCGCAGAGTGAACGGGCTGCGGATCCTGTTGATCGACGACGTGATGACCACGGGCGCGACGGCGGGGGCCTGCGCGCGGGCGCTGAAGAAGGCGGGGGCGAAGTCGGTATCGCTGGCTGCGCTGGCGCGCGTGGACCGGAGATTTACGGAGCAAGCGGACTTAGGCAAGCGAAAGGGACCTGTTTAAATGACCAGTTTGAACAGATTGCAAAAACCGGTTCTGGTTTTGAATGCGAGTTACGAACCGATCAACATTTGCGCGGCGCGGCGGGCGTTGGTGCTGGTGCTGAAGGGAGTGGCGTCGGCGGAGGAGGAGTCCACGCACCACATCCACTCGGCGCGGGCGGCGGTGCGGCTGCCGAGCGTGATTCGGCTGCTGGAGTACCGGCGCATCCCGCACCAGACGCGGGCGCTTTCGCGCAAGAACATTCTGATGCGCGACCGCTACACGTGCCAGTATTGCCACCGCACGCTGCCTTCGTCGGAGCTGACGTTGGACCACGTGGTGCCGCGGTCGCGGGCGGGCGAATCCAATTGGGAGAACCTGGTGGCGTGCTGCAATCCGTGCAACAACCGGAAGGGCAACCGCACGCCGGAGGAATCCGGGATGAAGCTGGCGCGGCCGCCGCGGCCGTTCAGCTTGCACACCAGCCGGCATTTGATGCGGCTGTTGGGCAAGAGCGACGAGCAGTGGCGGAAGTATCTGTTTTATTAGTGTGGGGCGGACCTCCAGATCTGCGGCCGGCGTCCATGCCGGCCCGTTCGACGCGGAGAGGCAGGTCATGAACCGTGAAGAGATCCTAACCCGGCTGCGGGAGAACGAAGCCGCGCTGCGCAAGCGGGGAGTAGCGCATGCCGCATTGTTTGGATCGCGGGCGCGGAGCGATCAACGGCCCGAAAGCGACACCGACATCATGATCGAATTCGATCCCGCGGCCCGCTTCACTGTTTTCGATTACGCCGGTTTGAAGGATTACATTGCCGCCTTGTTCGACGGCCGCGTGGACGTGGTGAACCGCGACGGGTTGAAACCTTACGTGAAACCGGCAGCCACGACCGGCGCCATCTATGCCTTCTGACGCCGCGCCCGTCTTGCGCGATATCGAGCACCATATCGCCCTCGCTACCCAATTCGTCGAGGGGCTGGATTTACGAGGCTTTTAGGAACGATATACGCACGGTTTTTGCCGTGATACGGTGCCTCGAAATTATTTCGGAGGCCTCCCGGCGTCTCCCGGATGAGATGAAAGCGCGATACCCGGCGATTGCCTGGAAGAACATGGCCGGCGCCGGCAACGTCTACCGGCACGATTACGAGGATTTCGCCGCGAAGCTGGTATGGGACACCGTACAATTGGCCGCCGCCCTTGCGCGATGTTGTCGCCCGTGAGATCGCCGCGCTCAGATAGGCCACGGGGCGACCGGCTGTTTTGGTGTCCTCGTTCTCCTGCGTATCACGACGGTAATGGGCCGCGTGGTGCCGCGCTCGCGGGCGGGCGAATCCAATTGGGAGAACCTGGTGGCGTGCTGCAATCCGTGCAACAACCGGAAAGGCAACCGCACGCCGGAGGAATCCGGGATGAAGCTGGCGCGGCAGCCGCGGCCGTTCAGCTTGCACACCGGCCGGCATTTGATGCGGCTGTTGGGCAAGAGCGACGAGCAGTGGCGGAAGTATTTGTGTTATTGAGGGGGCGGGGGCAAGCTTCGCTCGCCGATGTGTCTCGATGAGCGGGCGGCGGTCCCGGACGGGATCCTCTCTGGCGCCAGAAACCATCGCCGGAGGCGGGCAAAGCTCCGGGGCAGGCGGGCTGCGAGCCTGCCCCACAAGGTTTCCGGAAAGTGCGGACACGGCACGCACGAGTGCGCGCGCCACGTTGGTATGATCGTAGGCAGGATGCGCTCATACCTTTGCATTGCATTCCTGCTCATCGCCGCCGTCCTGTGCTCGCAGCCCGCTCCGCGTGAGCAAGTGGGCCCGCTCCCTGGCGGCGGATTCCTGCTCAACTCGGGCTGGCGTCTGGAACCCGCCGGCAAGCAAATCCCTCTGGATACGTTTCCCATGTCCACCGCCCTTTCGCCCGATGGCCGCTACCTGTTGGTGCTGAACGGCGGATACAAGCAGCCCGCCATCAGCGTGCTGGAGGCCGCCACCGGCCGCGAAACCAATCGCATGGCCGTGGCCGACGGCTGGCTGGGCCTGACCTTTTCGCCGAAGGGCGACCGCGTGTACGTGGGCGGCGGCTCGCGCGCCGCGGTTTTCGAGTTCTCCTTCGCCGACGGCGCCTTGGAACCCACGCGCACCTTCACGGTGGTGCCGGCCGACAAGCGCACGCACGTCGATTTCATCGGCGACGTGGCGATGACTCCCGACGGCCGCCTGATCTACGCCGCGGACCTGTATCATGACTCGCTGGTGGTGATCAATCCGCAATCCGGTATGCTGATCGATCGCGTCAAAACCGGCCGCCGTCCCTACCGCATCCTCTTCCATCCCGATGGCAAATCGTTCTTCGTCACGAGTTGGACGGATGGCTCCGTGGGCCACTACGACACGGCCTCCGGCAACCAACTCGCCATCGTGCGGCTGGGCCCGCACCCCACCGACATGGTCTGGGCCGCCGGCAAGTCGGAGGCAGCCGAAGGTGAAACGCCCTGGGACGCCCGCCTGTTTATCGCCGCCTCCAACACGAACAGCGTCTACACGCTGGGTGTCTCCGAGGGCAAGGACCTGCGTCTGGTCGAGACTATCAACACGGCCATGACGCCGCGCCAACCAGCCGGCATGACTCCCAGCGCGCTGGCCATCGGCCAGGACGGCAAGCGTCTCTACGTGGTCTGTTCCGACGCCAATGTGGTGGCGGTGGTGGATATCTCCGAAGAACGCAGCCATGTGGCGGGGTTCATTCCCACCGGCTGGTATCCCACCGCTGCGCGCGCGCTGCCGAATGGCGCACTGGTGGTGTTGAATGGCCGCGGCGGCGGCTCGCATCCGAATCCGCACGGGCCGAATCCCACGCGCCGGCCGGAGGCCAGCCACAAAGGCGATGCCGGCATTGTCGAATACGTGGGCCGCATTCAAACCGGCACAGCCTCGTTCATCGACCCCTTTACAGACGAGCAACTCGACGCCTACACCAAGACCGCCACGGCCAATTCCGCCTACCGCGACGAAAAGCTGGTTACGCCCAACCCGTTCCCGCCCATCGAGCATGTGATCTACATCGTCAAGGAAAACCGCTCGTACGACCAGGTGCTCGGAGATATGAAGGAAGGCAACGGGGATGCGTCGCTGGTGCTATTCGGCGAAAATGTCACGCCCAACGAACACAAGCTCGCGCGCCAGTTCGTGCTGCTGGACAACTTCTATGTGAACGGCGATGTGAGCGCCGACGGCCACTCCTGGTCGACCGCGGCGATCGGCAACGATTACATCCAGAAGATGTGGCCGAACAGTTACGCCAATCGGCGCAACTACTACGACTACGAGGAACAGGAGCCCACCAGCGTGCCGCCCGCCGGATATCTCTGGTCTAGCGCGGCGGGCGCGGGCATCTCCATGCGCAACTACGGATATATGGCGCAGAACCGCGCCCAGGCCGCCGCGGACGGCACGCAGATCGAGTTGGTGCGCGATCCGGTGCTGAAAAGCGTCACCAACCTGCACTACCGCGACTTCGATCTGGAGTACCCGGACGTGGAGCGGGTTAAAGTATTTCTGGCCGACCTCACGGAGTTTGAGAAATCCGGCGCCATGCCGCGACTCATGTTCATGCGGCTCGGTAACGATCACACCAACGGTACGGCAGGCGGCAAACTGGCCCCTCTGGCCATGAACGCGGATAACGACTATGCGCTGGGGATGCTGGTGGAGGCGGTGTCGAAGAGCCGCTTCTGGCCGAGCACGGCCATCTTCGTGCTGGAGGACGACGCGCAGAACGGCCCCGACCACGTCGATTCGCACCGCTCGCCCGCGTTTCTCATCTCGCCTTACGTGAAGCGTCATGCCGTGGATAGCTCGATGTACAATACCGCATCGATGTTGCGCACCATGGAGATGATCCTGGGGCTGCGGCCCATGACGCAGTTCGACGCGGCGGCGCGGCCCATGTCCGCCGCGTTTCAGGCGGGCGCGGACCCTGCACCTTACGAGGCCGAAAAGCCGCGCGTGCCGTTGGACGAACGCAATCCCCTGCGCTCGGCGACCGCCCAGCGATCGTCGCGGCTGGATTTCAGCGAAGAGGACCGCGCCGACGCCGACGAGTTGAACGATATACTCTGGCTGGCGATCAAAGGGCAACACGCGCCGCCGCCCGCCAGCAGTTTCTTCGCGAAGGGGGGCGGGCTTTAGCCCGCGCGGGACTTCAGTCCCGCTCTGCAATTAGCCATGCCCCGCATCTATCTTTGCTTCCTTTGGCACATGCACCAGCCGTTCTACAAGGATCTGGCGTCCGGCGAGTATAAGCTGCCGTGGACCCGTCTGCATGCCCTGAAAGACTATTACGGCATGGTCGAGATTCTGCGCGAATTCCCCGACGTGCGGCAGACCTTCAACCTGGTGCCCTCCATGATGGCGCAGGTAGACGAGTACGCCCGCGGGGAGGCGCACGACCCCTATCTGGTTGTCGCGTTGAAGCCGGCCGAAACGCTCACCGAGGCGGACCGGACCTTCCTGTTGCAGCAGTTTCTGCAGGCGCATCCGCCGCACATGACCCAGGCGTTGCCGCGGTACGCCGGCCTCTACGAAGCGCGCCACTCCCAAGATAGCCTCGAAACGGCGCGCCGGCGCTTCTCCACGCAGGATTTCCGGGACCTGCAGGTGATCTCGCAATTGATCTGGTTCGACGAGGAGTTCCGGACCGCCGACCCCGAAGTGCGCGGCCTGTTTGCCAAGGGCGCCGACTACACGCTCGACGACCAGCGGTTGGTGGGCCGCAAACAACTGGAAATCCTGGGCAAGGTGATCCCCATCTATCGCGAGATGGCGGGCACGGGCCAGATCGAAGTTTCGACCACGCCGTACTACCATCCCATCCTGCCGCTACTATGCGATTCCAACATTGCCGCGGTTTCGCATCCTGGCGTGCCGTTGCCGCCCGCATTCCGGTATCCGGAAGACGCGCAAAAGCAATTGGAGATGGCCCGGCACTACGTGGAGCGCGAGTTCGGCGTGGCGCCGCTCGGCCTGTGGCCCTCGGAGGGTTCCGTTTCCGACGAGACGTTCGGCATCGCCGCCGAAGTGGGCTTCCGCTGGGCAGCCAGCGACAGCGGCGTGCTGGGGCGCACGCTGAGCCGCGCCATCGGCGTGGACGCCATCTATCGCCCGTACCGCTGGGAACACAACCGCGGCCAGATCGGCGTGGTTTTCCGCGATCACTTCTTAAGCGACCTGATCGGGTTCGTCTATTCGGGAATGGACTCCACGCTGGCCGCGCGCGATTTCCTGCACCGCATCCGCGAGAACTGCCGGGGCATCCTGGCGGGCGGCCGCGATGCGCTGGTGCCGATCATTCTAGACGGGGAAAACGCTTGGGAATACTACGATCGCAACGGACGGCCCTTCCTGCGCTACTTGTATAAGCTGATCTCCGAGGACGGGCAGATGTCCGCCGTCACCGTCAGCGACGCGCTGAGCAAAATGGACCCCGAGCCGCTGTCGCACGTTTTTCCGGGCTCCTGGATCAACGCCAACTTCGACGTCTGGATCGGCGCCGAGGAGGATAACCAGGCCTGGAGCCAACTGCTGCGCGCGCGGGAAACTTACGCGGCCGCGGCCAACGTGCCGGACGACCGGCGCCGTTTGGCCTATGAAGAGTTGCTGATCGCCGAGGGCAGCGATTGGTGCTGGTGGTACGGTCCCGAACACGATTCCGCCAACCGCGTGGAATTCGATCAGCTTTACCGCAGCCATCTGGCCAATGTCTACCGTTTCCTGAACCTCAGCCCGCCGGAAGAGTTATCCCGGCCGATTCTGCGCGTCGCGGTGAGCGCCTTGCACGTCGCGCCCAGCGGGCCGATCCAGCCGGTGATCGACGGCGAAGTCACTTCGTATTTCGAATGGCTGGGCGCAGGCTTGTATCGCGTGGACGAGCGCTCCGGTTCCATGCACGGCAAGAAGTTCCTGGTGCGCGAAGTGTACTACGGCAGCGATGGACAGAACCTGTATCTGCGGGTGGATTTTCACCGCGGATCGGAGCAGACCATTTCGGAAATGGAAGCGCGGCTGAATATCGCGGCGGACGACCCGGCGAAATCCAGCCAGGTGACGGTGCGCTTCGACTACGGCCGCGCCAACGTAACGGAGCTGAAGCTGGCGGCGGCGCCCGAACCCGCTGCACCGGCCGTGGAGTTCGCATTCAAGAATGTGCTGGAGGCGCGTTTGTCGCTGGCCGCATTGGGTGTACGGGGCGGTGCGCCGGTGCGTTTCCAGTTTTCGCTGTGGCAAGGGGGGTTGCCGATGGATGCGGTGCCGCAGCAGGGGTGGATCGAGATGCCGGCGGGGGATCAGACGGATTGGGCGGTGTAAGAGGAACGTTGAACTAAGGGTGGCGTTTTCTCGACATACGTGAGGCTCGACCAATGCTCCGGCCCATTTGCTAAGATAGTGCACAAATGAACGTTTACCGAGATCTCGTGTTCCGCGGCAGCCAGTCGGCGCTTGACCAGTTCATTTCCGAGATCGAACAACGTCTGACGGACGGTTGGGCCAGACACCACGCCCGCGAAAGCGAGGTTCGCAGATCTGTCCTTGGCGCCATGTACTGCTTCTCATGCACGGCGGCAGGCGAGCGCCCAGCCAGTGAGCTTTGGATAGCATCTCAGGCTGACGGTGCCTTGTGTGTGACCAACGTCCTTGCAAACGAGTATTCCTCGCTCACCTATGACCAGTACAACGCGATCGTGCAAGAGTTTCATGATCGCTTCGCCCTGCCGGCCGCAAACGCTACAGGCGTTGAGGTCGAACTCGGCAAGGCTGATACACAAATCGAGGATTTTCTCAATGCGCCCACGGCGAGGCTGTTGCGCAGCTTCTCGGCATGCGCTAATCGATCAATCCTTCACCCACTCGACCGTGAACGGTGGAACAAACTTGACGGCGGCCCATCGGGAAAGCGCCCCGCTCAGCTCTTCGATGCTACGACGCTGGCTAATGGAAGTGCATTGGCCAGAGGATGAGGCGAGCGATCTGGCCATTGAATACGAGCAGGCTCGCGGTCTACTCGAAGTCTACGAGTCTCGACCGGCCTGATGCCGCCTTCACTACCTTGTGCCGACCTCGCCGCCGCAATGGTCGCGCAACCGTGCGCGTTGCTCTTTCTTGACACGGCAGCAATTCTCGACATATTGCGGGTTCCATTCAGGCATGAGCTACAGGTCGACATCATCGATTCGGCTGCGATAATCGTGGACGAAGCGCTCGCGGAACCGAGGCGGGTTTGGCTTGTCGCCAGCGCCAATGTTATACAAGAGTTCGAGGGGCGCCGGGCCCAAGTTGTAGACGAATTGAACGCCCGCATACGCGATCTGAGCCTATCGATAGCCCGTGTCTCGAGTGTCGCCAAGATAGCTTTCCCTGAACGGCGATTCAATCCGCTCAACCTGCTTGAGTTGAAGCTCGAACAGCGAGTCCAGGGGATCATGGATCGGCTCGTCAACTCGATGGTGATCTTCCGTGGTACCCCGATGTGTGTGGGGAGAGCAAGGGACCGGCTGTGGGCGGGACGGCCTCCCGCAAGCAAGGCAAGGCAGGAGTTCAAAGACTGCGAGATCTTCGAAGAATTTCTGGAACTGCTTTCCGCAATTCGACATATGGGTTTTGAGCCGCCTGCCATCTTCATCACACCCAACAAGGGGGACTACGGTCCCCCTTCCCGATGGGCACCCACAAATTGCATCGGAGATGTCGGCTTTCGGGGCATTGTATGCCGCCAACTTGTCGCGGGCGCGGGCTTTGCTTCGGACTCGATCCAAGTGACGCCCGGCACCTCGTGACACTTCGGAGATCCAAGCGGGCGCCCAAGCCAAGGTTGGGAGTCGATCGCGACGCACCCGAGCTAGGGCGCACCGCATTCAGTTCTTACTTCGCCCCGCCCTTCGCCGGCGTCAGCAGCAAATCCTGAAAGTCGAAGCTGAAATCCGTCGCCGGCGACACCGGGACCATGTTGACCTGCCGGATGGTCCCGTCCGCATTGAGTGCGAACGTTACGAAGGCATCCGCCGCCAGGCTGCGGTCGCGCCAGCGCGCTTTGAACGTGTCGTATTGCCAGTGTTCCAAATCGCCCGTCAGCGCCGGAGTGTGGCTGAACCGCATGACCAGCTTCTGCTGTTCCAAGGCGATGGCGATGTCGCCATACCAGGCGTCCGTGTAGCGACCGGCGTACTTTTCGAGCGGCAGCGACGGCTTGGAATCCGCCGCGCGCGCGGACGCCGCCTGTTTGACCGTCTCATCGGCTTTTGCCCGCTGCTGTTGCGCCAGGTCGTTATAGGCTTTCAGCCAGTCCGTGCCCGGCGCATTCATATAGTTATCCAAAACTCTGTAAGTCACGGAGCTGAACATGCCGCCGGATTCCTGGTTCGTCAGCACAACTACCGCCAGCTTCATATCCGGAATCAGTGTGACCTGCGAGACGTAGCCCGGCAGGCCGCCGGTATGACCCACCAGCTTGTGTCCGCGATACTCGCGCAGAAACCAGCCCAGCCCGTACGCGGCGAAATCCGTGTGGAGAGCGGCCAGCGCGGGCGGCGGATCGGGCGCGGGCAAGATCGTTTGCGGCGACCACATCTCCTTGCCCTGGCGCTCGCTGAACAGCCGCTTCTCCGTTCCGGGTATGGCGCCGCCATTCAACTGCACGGGCACCCACTTGGCCATATCGGCAACGCTCGAATTGATAGCGCCCGCCGGCGCGGTATTATCGATCCTGGCCGGCTCCAAGGCCGTAAGCTTGCCTTCCACTTCCGAGTGCGGCGTGGCATAGTTATCGCCCGCATGATAGCCGGCCACGCTGGTGTTACTGTCGGTCATCCCCAGCGGATGGAAGATCCGGTCGCGGATGAAATCCTCCCCTTGTTGACCGGTGACCGCGAGGATGATCTGTCCGGCGGCGAGATACAGCAAGTTATCGTAGGCATAGTGGCTGCGAAAGCTGGAGGCCGGTTTCATGAAGCGCAGCCTGTGCAGGATCTCGTCGCGCGAGTAACTCGAAGGCGGAAAGAACAGCAGGTCGCCCTCGCCCAACCCCATGCCGCTGCGGCGCGTCAGCAGATCGCGCATGGCGATCTCGTGCGTTACGTAGGGATCGTACATCTGAAACCATTGCAGATGGTCGATCACCGGATCGTCCCACTTCAGCTTGCCTTCGTCCACCAGAATGGGGAGGTAAACGCCTTGCTGTTGGACGCGATGCCGAACAGGGCATGCTCATCGACGCGCGCCGGCTCGCCCATGCGCCGCACGCCATAGCCCTTGGCCAGCGCGACCTCGCCCTTGTGCACCGCGGCGACCGCCACGCCCGGCACATCGAAGGTCTTCATAGCCTGTGCCACATATTCGTCCAGCCCTTTCAGGGGGCCGGTTTGCGACCGCAGCAGAGAGAGGCAACTGAGCAGGAGGATGCAGATTCGCGCCATGCGCGCAATTCTATCGCGCATGGCCTGGCTACACCTCCAGTCCCACCGACCGCATCAACTCCAGCGCATTGCTTTTCTCCACCACGCCCGCATGCAGGCGGTAATCGAACGTCATGCGCCCATTCTCGAACTGGTCCTCGAAATGCACGTTGGCGGCCCGCGGCGCGAGCGTTTCGACCACCTGTGCGAGCGCCAGGTCGTGCGTGGTTACCAAGCCCATGGCGCCGCGTTCGACCAGGCCGCGCACGATGGCTTCCGCGCCGATGCGCCGGTCGTGCGAATTGGTCCCGTGCAGCAGCTCATCCAACAGGAACAGCACCGTCAGCGGACCGCCGGTCAATTCCATGATCTGGTGCAGGCGCGTGATTTCGGCATAGAAGCGGGAGGTGCCGTCCTGCAACGAATCCATGGTGCGGATGGACGCGCCCAGCGTGAGCGGCGACAGGCGCAGACTGCGCGCGCACACGGGCGCTCCGGCCTGCGCCAGCACCGCGTTGACCCCCACCGTGCGCAGCAGCGTGCTCTTGCCGGACATGTTAGAACCGCTGACGATCAGCACGCGCAAGCCGCCGCCCAGGCGCACAGTGTTGCGCACCACGCGCGATGGATCGAGCAGCGGATGCGCCATGCCGTCGCCTTCGAAGCAGGCTGCGCCGGATGCGAATTCCGGGAACACATCGGCCGGATGTTCAAACGCGTAAGCCGCCAGACAGCACAGCGCTTCGATTTCGCCGACCGCGGCGAGCCAGCGCCGCAGCGCGGGCCCCGACACGCGCCGCCAGGCTTCGATGGCGAAGGCCAGTTGTTCGGTCCACAGCATCAGCGGCCCCACGACTTTCATGAACGGGTTGTCGCCCGAGTCCAACATCTCGATCAGCCGGCTCAGCTTCGCGATACGCGCCGAGGGCGGCAGACCGGCGACGTCCAAAGCGGCGCGCAGATCCACCAACCGCGCGGATGTGAAGCGGTCGCGCTCCAGCCGGGCAAGCACTTTCGCCAGCAAGCGAAGATCGTGCGCCGGCTGTTCCACCGCTTCAACCACGCGTGTGACCACGCGGCGGTAGCGCGCGATGAAGATGGCCACTGCCGCGAGCATCGCGAAGAATGGATCGCGCCAGCCTTTGACGCCCCAGAGCACGGCGGAGGCGGCCACCAGACAGGGGATGGCGAATGCCACGGCGCGGGCGGCGCGCGATTCCAGCAACGGAGGCTGTTCGCCCCAGGCTGCCAGTTCCGCCGGATGCACACCGCTGCGCACATCCTCGCCCAACACGGCCAGATCTTCCCGCAAGTCCAGCATGGGACGCAGTTCGGCGATGGCCGCGTGCCGCGCCCGCAGCACGGCCGGCTCCGCGGATTGGAGCAGCCAGTGCGCCAGAGTATCTTCGCCCATGCGGGTGCGCGCGGTCGACAGAAGTTCGAACAACGACGCCGGACCGAACAGGTCTAAATCCGCCGCGTATGCGTGCGCGTGATCCAGGAATCGCTCGCCCGTCTCGCCGTGCCCGGCCCACTGTCCCTCCAATCGCGCCAGCGCGCGTTCGCAGTGCGCCACGGCCCGTCCGGCGGCGCGGCGCGCCCGGAGCACGCGCTCATGCGCCACGATCAGGCAGACAAACACCGCCGCGGGCAGCCCCAGCCAGAACGGGCTCAGCAGGCCGCGTCCCCAGGCAAGCCAAGCCAGAACGGCCGCGGCCAGGAAGACCAGCAGCCGCAGGTTGCCGATCGAGCGGTGGCGTTTATCGTGTTGAGCGACTGCGGCGCGGCGCGCCTCCAATCGTTCCGTATATGCGCCGCGTGGGTCCATGTGCATGCTTGAACCATGATATATTCGTGGCCATGCCGAGCGGTTACATACCGATCTTCATCTTCCTGGCAATCGCCATCGCGTTCCCGGTGGTGACCATTATCCTCGCCAAGCTTGTCCGGCCGTCCTCTCCCTTCGCCGCCAAGCTGGAAGCCTACGAATGCGGCATCAAGGCCGCCTCGGATTCGCGCGGGCGCTACACCGTGCGCTTCTACATCATCGCCATCCTGTTCGTGATCTTCGACGTGGAAACCATCTTTCTGTTTCCGTGGGCCGTCCGGTATAAGTCGTTGGGCTGGTTCGGCGTGGCCGAGGTGGTGGTGTTCCTGCTCATCCTGGTGGTGGGTTACATCTGGGCCTACAAAAAGGGCGCTTTGGACTGGGTCTAAAAGCACCCGCAGGTTACAACATTTTGCCCACCTCGCACGTCTAATCAGTGTTGTCATGGGTACGCTTGTGCATTTCCCGAAACTCGAGGAGCTCCGCGCCCGCACGGACCGCGACCTGGTGCGCATTCTGAATGCGGATCTGGAGCGGGGCCTCGCTTTGGCCGGCGTGGCAGCGACACGGCACTCCGTATTTCGAACGCAAGCCGAAGCCATATACAACCGCGCGAAGGCATTGCTGCCCAACCTCTCCGGATTGACCGCGGACGAACTGGCCGAGCTCCAGGCCAAGTTGAAGGATCTGGCGATGGCGCTGGATCTGGTACCGGGTACAATGGATCTGGAAGAGGGAACCGCCGTTCTCCGCGGCGGAAACGCGCATGCCAACTAGACGTCATTTTCTGCAAGCATCCACAGTCGCGGGCCTGGCCGCATCCGCATTGGCCGCCCAGGGCGGGCAAGAGAACGAAGGGAAAAAGATCTCCCCCAACGACCGCATCCGGGTCGCGCTGATCGGCGCGGGCGGCATGGGCTCGAGCGACGCGGAATCGTCGCAGCAGGTGCCGGGAGTGGAACTGGTGGCGGTGTCCGACATCTACGAAGGGCGGCTGACGCGCGCCAAGGAGCGCTGGGGCAAGCAGCTTTTCACCACGCGCGATTATCGCGAGGTGCTGGCGCGCGGCGATATCGACGCGGTGCTGATCGCCACGCCGGACCACTGGCATGCGAAGATCTCCATCGACGCCATGAACGCGGGCAAAGACGTCTACTGCGAGAAGCCCATGGTGCAGCAGGTGGGCGACGGCCGCGGCGTGGTGGAGGCGCAGAAAAAGACCGGACGCATCATGCAAGTGGGCAGCCAGCGGGTGAGTTCCATCGTTTATAAGAAGGCGCAGGAGTTGCTGCAGTCGGGCGCCATCGGCGAACTGAACATGGTGGAAGCGTGGTGGGACCGCAACGACGCCATCGGCGCATGGCAGTATTCCATTCCGCCCGACGCTACGCCCGAGAACATCGATTGGAACACTTTCCTGGGCCGCGCGCCCAAGGTGCCATTCGAGCCGGTGCGCCTGTTCCGCTGGCGCAACTATCGCGATTACGGCACGGGCGTGGCCGGCGATCTGTTCGTGCATCTGTTCAGCGGTATGCATTTCGTGACCGGCGCCATCGGACCCACGCGCGTGTTTGCCACCGGCGGGCTGCGTTTCTGGAAGGACGGCCGCGACGTGCCCGACGTGTTTCTGGGGCTCTACGATTACCCGGCCACCGATCGGCACGCGGCGTTTAACCTGGCGCTGCGGGTGAACTTCGTGTCGGGCGCGGGCGATAATTCCGGATTCCGGTTCGTGGGTTCGGAAGGCATTCTGACGATCGGCGGCGGCGTGACCGTGTCGAAGACGCCGCGCGACACCGAGCCCGGCTACACCATCGACACGTTCCCCAAAGCGGTGCAGGCGGAGTTTCTGGAGGAATACCACAAGAAGTATCCGCCGCGGACGCCCAATGCGGACAGCATGCGCCCGAATGTGGAAGACAAGTACCAGGCGCCGCATGGCTACAGCGATCATCTGGATCACCATCGCAACTTCATCGCCGCCGTACGCAGCCGCAAGCCGGTAGTGGAAGATCCGGCATTCGGATTCCGCGCGGCGGGTCCGGCGTTGCTGTCGAATGTAAGCTACTTCGAGCGGCGCGTTTGCGAGTGGAATCCGGAAACCATGACGTTGAAGTCGTAGGGTATGCGCTGGCTCCGCTTGCTGTTCTTCGCCTGGCTCAGCGCAACTGTATCCGCAACGACGCACCGGTCGATTTTCGCCGATCTGACCGATCGCGCGCGGTCGCTGCCTCCCGAATTCGCCGCTGACGCATTACTGCGGACCGCAGGCTCGTCCACGGTTACGGATGTTAAGTGGAAGCGCGAGATCCTGGAGGACGCGTTCAACCTGGCGGCCAGTGCACAAGAGCCGTTTGCGCGCCGCAACTGGACGGGATCGCCGGGCAGCGTGTTCCGACAAAACCTACGCGCAGGGCCTGGATGCGTGCACACTGCAATGCCGGGGCAGTGCATGCGATGTTCGCCATAGATTACAAGAAGGCGCGCGAGCTGTTTGGCGAGATTCCGGCGCCACGGATTCCGCGGCTTTCTTGCGAAGATGCGCTGGTCTACGATCCATCCATTTTCTATGCCACGGCGGGTGAAGTGGCGGCGCGGGCATTCAGCGCCAAGGAGGCGGCCGACGAAGAGCCGTTCCAACTGCTGCTCGGTTACACTACCGGAATGTCGTCGCCGGCGCAGGTAGCGCCCGTCGCGCGCATGCTGGCCGGCACATCGTTGAAACCGGCGCAGTTCGAGGCACTGGTGGATTCGTTCGTGGGCGCGCTGACGCAGCTTACGGGCGACGATCGCTCGTTTTCCGGCAGGCCAATGCGAATCGCCGCAGTGCCGGCAGCTTGCCGCGCAGTTCAGGGATTTGATTGTGGGGCCGAACGGTTACGGCCTGACTGCCGAGCAGAAAGCGTCGAGCGAATGGAGCGGCAAACTGCGGCAATACCTGGCGGAGCCGTTTCTATAGCGACCTGTTCAGCGTGGCTCCCATCGGTCCGGAGCGCGACCACCGCGTGGAGTGGTTCTATCCGGTGCACACGTTGATCATCCACAGCTTTGGCGATGCGGCGGGGATGCAGGCGACGGTGCGCGAGTTGCGGCGTTCCGCGGACCCGGTGATTGCGATGTATGCGCATTTGGAGGAGTTGTTGTGATGAGGGCGCGGCGGAGGCAGCGCATGGCGCTGCCCTACCCGAAAAGAGGCGGGCGGAATTATTGGGATGGAGCGTTTGGTTTCAGCGCCGTGGGCGATTCTGGCGATGCGTGAACGGTGGCGGATTCGAGTTGCTTGAGCATGGCCGCTTCCCACTCCGCATCCGGAACCGCGGGTGCGCCGGTCCAGCGCCACTCGCCTTTTGCATCCACGATCCAGTTCTGCGGTATGGCTACCACATCCAGGAGTCCGGTGACGAAGGTGTACGCCGGCAGCACGGGAAAGTTGTAGCCCCTCTCCTGCATGAACGGAGCTACCGCGCCGAGATCTTCGTCGATGGTGAGCGTCAGGATCTGCAGGTCCGAACGGTCTTTCACCTTCTCATACAGCTTTTCGAGGTGCGGCAATTCCCTTTGGCAGGGACCGCACCAGGTGGCCCACACATTGATCAGGACGGCCCGGCCGGCGAGATCCTTGAGGCGCCAGGTCTTGCCGGAGAGATCCGCCAGTTCGAACGCAGGCATGGTCTTCCCAGGATTCTTAAACCCGCTTTCGGCTTGCTCCTGGATTTTGGCGGCGGGCGGTGTGCTCCAGAGTTTCCAGGCGGTCTCGGTGCCGCCCAATTGTTGCCACAGCGCACGGGCTTCGTCCATCAGGGCATCGTGGACACGATGCCCCTGGTAAAATTCCGGAGGACCCTTGCGGGCGTGCAGGGCCTTCTGGTAATAGGTCAACGCGTCGGCTTTACTCCCTTGGAGTGCCGCCAAACTGCCGCGGTTCTGCCAATATAGGGGCTGGATCCATGGCGAACTCTTAGGCGGAAGCTCGCGCTCGACGAACGCCTGCACGCGGTCGGCTGCATGCGGTTGTTCGGCAAGCCTGGCGGCTACCAGCACATAGCCGGCCGCGGCCTGCCGCCGGATCGCTTCGTTATACGTCCACATCTCCTCTAGCTCGGCCGTGAGATTGTCGCTCCACACGAGCGCGTGCCACTGGTCCATCAGCTTGTCAAAACCCCGCAAAAGGTCGAGCGCGCGTTGCGGCTGCCACTTGTGGTCGACCAGAAACTCAGCGGCCTGGAGATAGGTACTGAAGGAGGGCGGCTGGTAGTCGCCTACATACTTGAGGTAATCGTCCAACGCGCGCAGTCCTGCTTCCGCCGGCACGTCGGGCTCGTCGCATATAGCGTCGAAGGGGACTACGTGCTGCAGTTCCCGGGAATCCGTGAACCGGGCCACCCACCCTTTGAGCGCCTCATCGTACTCACGATTGTATTTGTCCCATGCAACCGTGTCCTTCCGATCCTCCGGTTCCTTGTGGGACTTATCCCAGTGATCGCTCACGATGCGGTAAGCCTCGTCGGAATGCGGGAACGCCTGGATCACGCGGTCTTCCATGGCTGTGACGGTTTCGGGCGATGCGCCACTTTGCTTGGCGCCGTCCTTCAGGAAAACCAGCCACGCGGCATCGGGCTCGTGATTGAGCGATTCGAGCCGCTGCAGGTCGGCGGCGACTTGCTTGCGCAGGGCGGCGTGCTCGGCCGGAGGGATGGTACGGAATTCGAGTCCCCAAAGCGTCTTGTAGTCCTTCAGCCGATCCGCATCGGTTTCCGTGGCGAGCCGCGCGCGGAGGGCAGCCGCGACGCGCGCCTGCAGTTCCTTCGAGCCGGCGCGATCCAGGCGCCGCTGCGCTTCGGCGTCGGTGGATGACGGGCAGGCCGCAAAGAAGGCGGTAATCTCGCCGGCCGCTTTGTTCTGGTCCACCCGCTTGGCGCCCGGCGAATAGATATGCGCCAATTCCAGCGCCGGCCAGGGGAAACCCGGGGATCGGGAGCGGGACTGTTCCAGGAGCCGGATACTTTGCGGAGTGTCCGTGCCGGATAGGGAGAGTCCGGCGATGTAGAGCGCCAGGGGGTCGCCGGGACGCTGTTCGGCTTGTTTCCGATAGCGATCCACGAGTGCCGGATAGCTATCGATGTCTTCTTGTTTGGTGACTTGGATGAGGCGGCGATACGGCTCTACTTCCCGTGGGTATTTGGCGATCAGTTCTTCCAGGACTTGGCGGCGGAAGGCCACGCGGACGGTGAACTTCATTTCCTGGAGCGCTTTTTCGGAGAGCTTATCCCGCAAGATCCGGCGGACTTCGGGGCTCGGCTCGCATTGGGCGTACAGCGCCGGGCAGAGGGCGATGAGCAGCGGGGCTAAAGCCCAGCGATGGCGGCGCATGGCGCCGCCCCACGATTTCATTGGACAGCTCCGAGCTTGGCGAGCACGGTGTCGGCCCATTGCGCGTCGGAGGCGTCGAAGCCCAATTGACTCCACCGCCAGGCGCCCTTCGGATCGAGAATCCAGTTTTGCGGAATGGCGATCCCATCGAGCAGCGCCAGCACAAAACTGTAGGCCGGCAGCACCGGGAAGGTGAAGCCCTTCTCCTTTACGAACGGCGCGACTAAGCCGAGATCCTGGTCGATGTTGAACGTCACAATCTGCAAGCCGGATTTGTCCTTGGTGTTCTCATACAGCTTTTGCAGATGGGGCAATTCCGACTGGCAGGGGCCGCACCAGGTGGCCCAGACATTGATCAACACGGATTTCCCTTCGAGGTTCTTCAGACGCCACGTTTTGCCCGCGAGGTCGGCCAGTTCGAAGGACGGCATGGTTTTGGTGGCTTTCTCCCAGCGGCCTTCCGCGAGTTCCTGGACTTTGCCGGCGGGAGGTGTCTTCCAGACATTCCAGGCCGCGTCGGTACCGCCGGTATCCTTCCACACGGCGCTGGCTTCGTCGATCAGATCGTCGGTGAGGCGGCCGTGATACGGCCGCGGAGTTTGCTGGCGGGTGAAGAGGGCCTGTTGATAGAAAGTCAGGGCGTCGGCTTTGCGGCCCTCGAGCGCCGCGAGTCGGGCGCGATTCACCCAGTAATCCGACAGGTATTTGACGTCGTCCGGGGGCGGGCCTTCGACGGAGGCTTTCCAGGGGTTAGCCTCTTCGGGCTTGCCAGCCAGGCGGGCGGCGCGCAGGATCACTCCGGCCATCGTTTGTTCTTGAGAGATGGCTTGCTCCTTACGCATCTTGGCGTCATCCTCCGAGTCGTTGTCGCTGCTGTTGATCCGGCGCTGGATGGCGGCCCACTTCCCGCCTTGGCGAGCCAGTTCGATGGCGCGCTCGGGTTGCCATTTGTGCTCCACCAGGAAGCCCGCCGCACCAAGATAACCCCACGAGGAAGGCTGTTCATATTCTTGGGTAATCTCCGCGACGTGGTCGTCGAATGCCTGCAGCAGTTCCTTTTCGGATAGGTCGCGATCGCCGGAAATGGTGTAGAACCAAAGGTCGTGTTGCACAAACCGGTTTTCGGTGAACTGCGTCATCCAACCCTTGACTGCCGCATAGTGTTCGGCGTTGTACTTGTTCCAGGCCGCCGCGTCGCTTTGGTCTTCAGGTTCTTTGTGGCCTTTCTTCCACCGGTCAGTGGCGATGTCATAGGCTTCCTCGGAATGCGGAAACGCCTGCATGACGCGGTCTTCCATGGCGGCGACCGTTTCCGCCGTTGCGCCGCTTTGCTTGTAGCCATCCTTGAGGAAGGCGAGCCACTCAGCATCGGGTTTCGGGTTCATGGATTCCAGACGCTTCAGATCCTCGGCCACCTGCTTGCGGAGCGCGTCGTGTTCCTGGGGCGGGCGGGTGCGGAATTCCAGGCCCCATAATGTGGAGTAACTCTCGAGTTGTTTTGGGTCGGTCTCTCTTGCCAGCCGCGCGCGCATGGCGACGGCGACGCGTGCTTGCAGTTCCACGCCGCCGGCCTGGTTCAACGTCCATTGGGCGCGGCCGTCGGCAGAGGATGGGCAGATGGTGAAGAACGCCGCGATTTCCGCCGCCGCTTTCTTCTTGTCGACGAGTTTTCCTCCGGCGTGGATGCCGGCCAGGGTGGCGTCGGGCCAGGCAAAATCCGGCGCTTTGGATTTGGCTCGTTCGAGCAACTGAATGCCGCGCGGCGTGTCTTTGCCGTTCAACACCACGGCCGCCAGATACAGGGCCACGGGATCGTCGGGGTGTTGCTCGGCCTGTTTGACGTAACTGTCAACTAAAGCCGGATAGGCCTCGGGGTCCATCCAGCGGGTGTCCTGGATCAGGCGGCGGTGGGGCGCCAGCTCAAGCGGATAGCGGGCGATCAGATCGCCGAGGACCTGGCGTTCGAGCGGCCTTTGGTCGGCGCCCTTCATATTTTCGACAACTCTGTTGCCGAGCTTGTCTTCGAGCTCCCGACGGACCTGGGGCAGAGTTTCACAGCCCGGGACTGGGGGCGGCGATTGGGCAAACAGCGCCGGGAAAAGGGCGGCTAGCAGGACAGCGGCTAGGTTGCGCATGCGGAGTCTCCTTGTATTGCAGTGTACACCCGGGGGAGCGGGGATCGCCTTTCACAGGCTAAGCCTGTGCCTGGAGTTCTACATTTGCTGGAGCTGGAATTGGAGGGCGGGCTTTAGCCGGCGCGGGGCTTCAGCCCCGCTGGTAGCCTGTGCGGAGCACAGGCTAAAGCCTGTGCTGGGCGAGCTACGCTCGCCAGGAGCGGGTTCTGGAGAACCCGCGCAGGACTGGAGTCCTGCCCCACCACGTCGAGTGAAAGCTGGTCTCTGCGATAATGTGTCCATGCACCGCCTGTTAGCCGTGCCGGCGTTGGCCGCATGCGCCGCACAGGCCGCGCCCATCGCGTTCTACAAACAGATCGCGCCGATTGTTTACCGCGCGTGCGCGCCGTGTCATCGTCCGGGCGAGCCGGGCCCATTCTCGCTGCTCACTTACTCCGACGTGCGCAAGCGTGGCTCGCAGATCGTCGCGGTCACCAAGCGGCGATATATGCCGCCCTGGCTGCCCGAGGCGGGCTACGGAGATTTTCAGGAAGAGCGCCGCCTGACGGACGAGCAGATCCGGACCATCGAGGAGTGGGTGCGGCAAGGCGCACCCGCCGGCGCCCCGGCCGACGCGCCTCCCCTTCCGACGTTCGTTCCCGGCTGGCAGCTCGGCGAGCCGGATCAGGTCATCGAAGCCGCCACCCCTTACCAGCTATCCGCCGGTGGTCCGGACGAATATTGGAACTTCGTGCTGCCGCTGAAGGCCACATGTGGGGCAGCGCCATGCGCTGCCAGGTGGGTGAAAGCCATCGAGATCCGGCCGGGCAACATCCGCGCCGTACATCACGCGAACGTGCTCATCGATCGCAGCCATTCCGCGCGCATCCAGGAAAAGACGCGCGGCGGGGGATTCCCCGGCATGGACCTGAACATCGAGTCGGACACTTTCGATCCCGACAGCCATTTTCTGTTCTGGAAACCCGGCGCGATTCCCTGGGTCGAACCCGCCGGCATGGCCTGGCGCGCGGACCCCGGCGCCGATCTCGTCCTGAACGTCCACATGCAACCGACCGGCAAGCCCGAGCTGGTGCGGCCCTCCGTCGGTTTGTACTTCACGGATCAGCCCGCCACAAAATACCCCATGCTGTTGCAACTCGAGCGCGACGGCGCGCTGGATAT
The DNA here is from genome assembly GCA_050008575.1 of Bryobacteraceae bacterium. Taxonomy (GTDB): domain Bacteria; phylum Acidobacteriota; class Terriglobia; order Bryobacterales; family Bryobacteraceae; genus Bog-159. The sequence goes on along the minus strand of JBEKMJ010000019.1, from coordinate 27,960 downwards.
TCCGGCGGGCGATGCGGACTTCCCGGTCGGTGACGACTTCGTAGCGCCCATGGACATGGATGTGCTCGCAGTCTACCCGCATGCCCACTATCTGGGCCACTTGTTGGAAGGCTACGCGACACTGCCCGGCGGGACTCGCCACTGGCTCATCCGCATTCCCGATTGGGACCCCAATTGGCAAGCCGTCTACCGCTATAAAGAACCCGTATTTCTGCCCAAGGGAACCGTGGTTTCGATGCGCTACCATTACGATAACTCGGCCGCGAATCCGCGCAATCCCAATCAACCTCCCAGGCGCGTGCGCGGCGGGAACCAGGCTACCGACGAGATGGCGCATCTTTGGCTCCAGGTTCTGCCGCGCGGCGCCGAGGACCGCCGGATGGAGCTGCAGGAAGCCATCATGCATCGTCGGCTGGAAAAATATCCAGGGGAGTTCACGTCGCAATTCAACCTGGGCGCAGTCATGCTGGCCCGCGGCGATCGCGCGGACGCCGTGCCCTACCTACGCGGCGCGGTCGCGGCGCGGCCCGATCATCCGGTGGCGCTGAATACGCTGGGCGCGGCGCTGCTGTCGGCAGGCAATGTGGCCGAGGCAGCCGGCTACTTTGAACGCGCCCTGAAAGCGAATCCGCGCTACACCAACGCGCGCTACAACCTGGCCAACGCGCTCGCCGAACAACGGCTCTGGAAACAAGCTGCGGACGAGTTTCGTCAAGTGCTGTCCGAGAATCCGAACGACCCGGGCGCACGGCAGCACCTGGGAGAAGTGCTGCGGCTGTGGGGCGACGAGCGCACTAAACAGGGCAGTCTCGAAGAGGCGGCCGCTCACCTGCGCCAGTCGTTGGACTTCCGCCAAGACGACGCCGTGCTGCATAGCGATCTAGGTGCAGTGCTCGGCCGCCTCGGCCGTTTCCGGGAAGCGGTGTCCGAATTCGAGGCCGCCCTGCGCCTCGATCCGAATCTGGAGACGGCCAGGCACAATCTGCAGGCCGCCCGCGCGCACTTGGAGAAGTTGGAGCACTAAGCATGGGACCGCTGCTGCTCTTTTTCTTACAGGCGAGCGCATACCAGTCGGGCGTGCAGGCGTACAGCGAGCGTCGCTACGCGGAAGCCATCCCATTTTTTGAAAAGGCTGCGTCCGGCGGCTCCCAGGCGCTGGTGGCGCAGTACATGCTGGGAAATGCCTGCCTGCAGGCGCACCAGGACGCGAAAGCCATACAGACCTTCGCGGCCCTCTTTCAGGTTGCGCCCGATTCCGCGGCGGCGCACTTACTGGCCGCCGGGATGATGCTGCGGGCGAAGCTGGCGCCGGGCGCGGCAACGGAAGCCGGCCACGCACTGGAAATGGACCCGCACATCCCGCAGGCGCACTACGTTCTAGGCGAGGCGCTGTCCGGAGGTGACGACGCTTCCGCTGTTGCCGAATTGCAGAAAGAGATCGATATCAATCCCAGCTTCTCGATGGCCTACTACCGGCTCGGCGATGCGTACGAGAAGCGCGGCGATTGGGATCGTGCGATCGCGGTCCTGGAGCGCTCGATCTGGTTGAATCCCAACCACAGCGGGCCTTACACGCTGATCGGCAAGGCATATCTCAAGCGTGGCGACGCGGGCGACGCGGAGGGGGCCCTGCGCCATGCGCTCCAAATGGACCCGCAAGATCGGGCCATTCGGCAGCTATTGGAGCAGGCGGCGCCGAAACGCGAGCCAGCGCCCACGTTACCGTCCGCGTCACCGTCCGCGCCACCACCCGCGTTACCGAGCCGCGACCGTCAGGGAGCGGTAGCTCCAGCACCCAGCCCCGCCTACCTTCGCGGCTTGGCGAGCTACCGCAGGCACGACTACGCCGCGGCGGCACTGGCTCTAAAAGAAGCCCTGAAAGAGGCCATGCCAGCCATGCCCGAGGCCAGCCCGCAATATCGCGAAACTCTGCAGATGATCGGGCGCAGCGAGTATCTGGCGGGGCACATCCCCGAGGCCATCCCCTGGCTCGAGAAAGCAAGCGCGGCCGGCGCCCGTAATAACGAGCTGTCTTTCGTGCTCGGAAACAGCTACCTGCAAACGCAGCAGGTTCCTAAGGCGCGGGCCGCGTTTGCCGATCTATACGGCGTGGCGCCAGAGTCCGGCGCGGCCCGCCTGGTCACGGCACATATGCTGATCCGGCTGGAGCTGGAAGACGAGGCGCAAGCCGAGCTGGAGACGGCCCTGGCGCGCGAGCCGAAACTTCCGGAAGCGCACCATATGCTCGGCGAAATCGCCATCTATCGCGCCCAAATCGACCGCGCCGTGGCTGAGTTCAATCGGGAGATCGCGATCAACCCCGGTTTTGCGATGGCCTACTACCGGCTGGGCGACGCCTACACCCGGCGCGAGGACTGGGAACACGCCGTTCCCCCGCTGCAGCGCGCGGTGTGGCTGGACCCGACCTATAGTGGGCCGTATATCCTGTTGGGCAAGACATATCTGAAGCAGGGGGACTTGCCCGAAGCCGAACGCATGTTGCGCCGTGCCTTGCAGATGGACCCGAACAACGCCTCGGCGCATTATCTGCTAGGCCGCACGCTCATCCAATCCGGCCACGAAGAAGAAGGCAAGAAACTGTTGCGGCGATGGGAGGAATTGCGGCAGGAAAAGTAGACCTTCTTGAAATCGGCCTTGAAATCGGCCTCACCGTTTACCCACGTTCGGATCGATCTTCGCGGCCAGCGTCAATTCCGCCTCGGCTTCGGCGGTCTTCTTCGTCTGCTCCAATGCCAGACCCAGGCTGTAGTGCAGAGAGGCGAATAGCGGGTTTACGTCGATGCCTTGGCGATAAATCTTAATCGCCTCTTCGTATTGGCCTTTCTCATAAAGCGAGGCGCCCCAATTCAGATAAGCCAAAACATAATCGGGATCGATTTCTATGGTGCGCCGGTATTCGGGAATCTCCTCCGGGTTGCCCGTCGCGCCATAGGCGAGTGCGAGGTTAAAGTGTGCGCCGGCGTCCCGCAGATAGAGCCGGGTTGCAATCGTCAGAACTCCCGCACTAACCGTCGGATTGCCGCCCTGCCCGTAAATCGCGCCTAGCCAGGTCATGGCGCGCAGAAGGTGCGGATAGATTTTCAACGCTTCGAGCAATTCGTTGGCGCATTCCTGCGGCTTGCCTTGCTTCCGCAGATCCATCGCTTTGTTGAATACCACTTCGGCATCTTCGCGGAAGGTCCGCGGCATGCGCTGCAGGATGACGTACTTTCCGTTTGCTTCGACAATGTCGGAGATCTCTCCGGGCTGTAGTTTCAGCGCCGTGGCGGACCATGCCGGATCGAGCTGGCTCTGGTCGAGGTCCCCCGCATAGCCGCCGTTGACTCCCGTGGCGCGGTCGACCGATTTGGCTGAGGCAAGTTCGAAGAAAGATCCGCCCGATAGAAGCTGCGCCCGCATTGCCGCCGCTTTTTCCCGGTCGTCTAAAACAATCGTGCGCAGAAACAGGTGCGTGGGAGTAATCGTGCTTCGCCATGCCGGATTCCGCGCGGGCACTTCGACCTTCTGCTCGGGATGGACGCGAATCCAGTGTTCCGCTATCGTAAACGCGCCGCGTATCTCGTTCGCCATGTGACACCCGACGCAGCCCGTGGTTCGATTTACCGGGCACAAAGCCGCACGATTCGTTACGGCCGCGCTATGGCATCGCAAACAAGTTTTTTCGGACCTGGCCTGCAGCACGGCGGCGGGCGCATCCTGGTGCGGGTTGTGACAGTTTATGCACGTGATCTCACCGGCGGTCTGACGCCAACACTCGCTGTTTTTCAACGCCGTCACTTGATCGGAGATCAGCACGTCGTCCGGCATGGGGTCTTCGACGATACTGGAGCCTGCATGGCATTGCGTGCAAGGCGCCATCCGATCGGCAATGGGCAGCTTGCCGGGGTTCAAGATGCGCAGGTTTCGCGAATGGGAGCGGACTGCGGCCACATGGGGCTGGCCCGGGCCGTGGCAGTTCTCGCAAGCGACGCCCGTCTCCACGCGCGTGCCATGAGTTCGCGGCGCGCCGTGACAACCCAGGCACCGTTTCTCCAAATACGGAGTCAGTACCCGGCCCAAGGCTGTTTCATAATTGACCGGCTTCTCTTCGGGAAAGCCGAGTGAGAACGCCAGCTTGTCCTGTTCCGCATAGTGGAAGTAACGGGCTTCGACCAGACGTACGGGCGCCAGCGGCACGCCTTCCACAGCGGGAACGCGGAACAGAAAACTGATGCCATGGCGGTCCCCGCCGACCATGGTTTCCACTGGAAAATCGACCGCGGGCTGCCCCGGCATTTGCACTCGATATTGCAGGTTCTCGGCGGTTCTCTTGAGCGCGTACGCAATCTCAGGCGCCGGTCCCTCCGCATGCGTCTGGGAATAATTCGCCGGGAGTTGCCGGTTAATCGCCACGCCCTGCCAGGTGCGCGCCATGTTCGTGCGCAGGTGTGTGATAAAGATGTTCTTATGGCAGCCGGCGCAGGCATCGCGCCCCAGAAAGCCGCTGCCGCCGGCGCTGCCGAGCGGGGTAATCGTCAGCAACAGGCAGACCGGACGCACGGCTCTAGATGCCTTCACGCCCACAATTCTATCTCGTGTCGGACGAGCGCAGCGGGCGTCTTCCTAACGTCCACCGCCGCCCGCCGTCTCACCGTAGAGGAACCTTCGCCATGCACGTATTGCTGCAGGACTCGATTTTCGCCCTCCGGCAGTTGCGGAAGAGCTTGGGCTTCGCCCTCACCGCCATCCTTTCGCTCGCGCTGGGCATCGGCGCCACCACGGCCGTGTTTAGCGTGGTTTATGGCGTCCTGATGAATCCGTATCCGTATAAGGACCCGGACCGCATGGCGCACCTGGTGCTCAAGGATAAGGCCGGCAACAAAAACTGGCCCTCACTGACCGGTCCGCAAATTCGCCAGATCCGCCAGGCGCGATGCATTGAAAGCGTGGTGGGCGAGAATGAATGGAACCTGACCACCACGGACGAAGACCTTCCCGAAGATGTGGCCGGCGATTATCTGACGCCCAATGCGACCACCCACTTCGGCGTGCCGGCGCTGATCGGCCGCGGTTTTATTCCGTCGGATGCGCCTTTTGGCCAGGACCCGCAGCCCGTGGTCGTGCTCAGCTATAAGTTCTGGCAGCGGCATTACCTCGGAAGGCCCGATGTGCTGGGGCGCACGCTGCGGCTGGTCCACAAGAGCTATACGATTGTCGGCGTCATGCCTCCGCGCTTTACTTGGGGCGACGGCGACGTCTATCTGCCGCTCAAGCTGACCGAAGATCCGGGGATGCAGTATGGCGCTTATCTGCGGCTCAAGCCCGGCGTCAGCCGCGCCGCCGCCAATGGCGAGCTGCAGGCGTTGCTCCAGCAGTTCGCGAAGGATACGCCCGCGCATTTTCCAAAGGCCTTTCACGTGGCGTTGCAAGGATTGAACGATCAATTCGTGGAGCGGCTGGGACCCACGCTGTTCCTGCTTTTTGGAGCTGTAGGGCTGCTGCTGGCGATCGGCTGCGCCAACGTCTCCATTTTGCTGCTGGCCCGCGGCACCGCGCGCCAGCACGAGTTGGCGGTACGCGCCGCCATGGGCGCCGGCCGCGGCCGCATTCTGCGTCAATTGTTGACCGAGTCGCTGCTGCTCTCCATCGCCGGCGCGGCGCTGGGTGTTCTGCTGGCGTATCAGGGCGTGAGTCTGATCGTGAAATGGCTGCCGGAGAATTCTTTTCCGCATGAAGCCGCCATCAGCATCAACCTGCCCGTGCTGATCTTCAGCGTCGCCCTGGCGATTGGGACCGGCGTGCTCTTCGGTCTGTCGCCGGCGCTGCGCCTCTCGCGCCCCGACCTGGCCGCCGTGATGCAGGCCAGCACCCGCAGAATGACGGCCGGTGTGCGCGGCAAACGCACGCATGGCGCGCTGGTGGCCGCCCAGGTGGCACTTACGCTGCTGCTGCTGGCGAGCGCCGGCGGCGCCATTCGCGGATTCGTTCGCCTGATGCATACCAACCTGGGCTACGATCCGCACAACGCCATGTCGGCGCCCATTCCCGTCCACGACAACACGTACATGACGTGGGAATCGCGCGCGCAGTTCTTCGAGCAGCTCCGCGAGAAAATCGCCGCGATGCCAGAGGTGGTTTCCGCCGGCATCTCCACCAACGCGACGCCGCCCAGCAACGGCTGGAACACGCACTTCGAAATTCTGGGCAAGCCTGTGCCGGAAGAGCGGGAACTGCGCACCAACTTCGTCAGCCCGGAGTATTTCACGGTGCTGCACATTCCTCTGGTACAGGGCCGCCTGTTCGACCACGCGGAGACCATGCGCGGCGCGCGCCTGGCCCTGGTCAACCAGACCATGGCGCATCGGTATTGGCCGCTGGGCGAGGCCATTGGACAGCAGGTTCGCGTGCCGCAGCTCAAGAGCGAGCCGCCTTATTCCCCGGCCGCCCCCGATAGCGACGGCTGGCTGCAAATCGTCGGTGTGGTGGCGGATGCGCGCGACGATGGCTTGCGCGAGCCGGTGAAGCCGGCCATCTACGTGCCCTATACGATGAAAATGCCGATGTTCACGCAGATCCTCGTCCGCACGCGCGTTGAGCCGCTTTCCGTGTTGCGCGCAGTACGCGCGCAAGTGCACGCGGTCAACCCGGATCAGCAGGTGATGGGACACGTGCGCAACCTCGAGCAGTGGATCTCCACGCAACCGGAGTGGGCGCAGGAGCGCCTGGTGGCCACGCTGTTCGGCGCCTTCGCCATCCTGGCGCTGGCGCTATCGGTGCTGGGCCTCTATAGCGTGGTGTCTTATATCGTGGCGCAGCGCACCAATGAGTTCGGTATCCGCATGGCGCTGGGCGCTGGCCCGACGCATGTGCTCCGGCTGGTGTTCGCGTCGACTGCGATCAGCGTGGGAGGCGGCCTCCTCGCCGGTCTGGTGCTGAGCCTGGCGCTCAAGGGCGTGTTGAGCAGGTGGGCGCAAGGCAGTTCCATGGATGCGGCTGTAGTGCTGGCGGTGGTGGCAATCTTGATGGCGGCCGCCACCGTCGCTTGTGTGCTGCCCGCGTACCGGGCTTCCTCGATTGATCCGGTGACGGCCTTGCGCTACGAGTAACCAGTGGGGCGGCGCCATGCGCCGCCTGAGGGCGAGTTGAAAGCCGCGCCACGGCGGCGCCATGCGCCGCCTGAGGGCGAGCTTCGCTCGCCCAAACGGAGCTGAAAGCCGCGCCACGGCGGCGCATGGCGCCGCCCTACCAAAAGGCCAATGTCCCCGGAGTGAGCGAAGCCCGCCCGCTCCCCGTCCCCCGCTGTAGAATGACAGCATATGCGAACCCGCATCGCCCTACTCTTCCCACTGGCCGCCGCCCTGGCCCTGCCGGCTGATCTGACCTACCAAAAGCCGCCGCAGGAGATCCTGGACGTTCTGAATGCGCCGCCGCCACCCTCGATCTCCGTCAGTCCCTCGCGCGACTACGCCATTCTGATGCAGCCGTTGCGCTATCCCCCGATCGCGGAAGTCGCGCAGCCCATGCTGCGTCTCGCCGGGCTGCGCATCGATATCCGCACCAACGGTCCGCACCTGCCGTCCTACAGCACCGCCCTCACCATCAAACGCCTCTCGGACGCATCCGATATTGTGGTTGCGATCCCACCAGGCGCCAAACTGGGCACGCCCGTCTGGAGCCCCGATGGCCGGCAGTTCGCCTTCACCAACACCACCGCCAACGCCATTGAGCCGTGGATCGGGAATACGGCCACCGGACGGACCCGGCGCGTAGCCGGCGTTCGCCTGAATGCCGTGATCGGTCAGCCGATGGTCTGGCTGGCGGATAACCGCACTCTCTTACTGCGCACCATTCCCGAACATCGCGGCAATCCGCCCGCCGATCCGGCCGCGCCCACCGGGCCGCATGTGCAGGAAAGCTCCGGCCGCTCCGGCCCCGTCGTTACCTACGAAGACATGCTCAGTACCCCGCGCGACGAGGATTTGTTCGATTACTACGCGACTGCACAGCTCGTCTATCTGGACACCTCCACTGGTAAGATCGCACCAGCCGGCACGCCGGGCATTTTCGAAACCGCGGAGCCGTCGCCCGATGGCTTGTACCTATTGGCTTCCCGCGTACATAGGCCCTACTCGTACCTGCACCCGGTGTTTCTTTTTCCGGAGACGGTCGAGGTGTGGAACAGAAACGGCGAGAAACTCTACCAACTGGCCGACCTTCCCCTCGCGGACCGTATTCCGGTGCAAGGTGTGCGCACCGGCCCGCGCGATTATGCGTGGCGTCCCGACGAGCCCGCATCGCTGGTTTGGGTGGATGCCATGGACGGAGGCAATCCCAAGGAGAAGGTGCCGCATCGCGACCGCATCCTGACGCTGGCCGCGCCGTTTCAGTCGCAGCCTCGCGAGGTCTTCGAAACAGTCGAGCGTTTCATGGGCCTGGAAGCCATGGCCACCGGCGGCCAAGCCCTGGTAACCGACTACGACCGCGACAAGCGCTGGGCGCGCACTATCGAGATCGGCTGGAACGCGCCGAATCGGGAAGGCCGCGTGATCTTCAGCCGTAACGTGCAGGACCGGTATCACGACCCCGGCCGTCCTGTGATGGGAACTTTGCCCAACGGGCAGGATGCCATTCTGCAACACGGCGACGACATCTACCTCACCGCGGTAGGCGCCAGTCCGTCGGGCGATCGTCCTTTCCTCGACCGCTATAACCTGGCGGCGCAGAAATCCGAGCGTCTGTTTCAGTCCGGCAAAGGCAGCTACGAAACGGTGGTCGCGATACTCGACGACAACGGCGCGCGCTTGTTGACAAGGCGCGAAGGCCCCGCCGAATTTCCGAACTATTACATCCGGGCCGGCGAATCCCTGACGCCGCTTACAAAAATAGCGGATCCTACGCCGCAAGTACACGGCATCCAAAAGCAAATCGTAACTTATAAGCGCGAGGACGGCGTGCCTCTGTCGTTTACCCTCTACCTGCCCCCTAACTATAAAGAAGGCACGCGGCTACCTACTTTGCTGTGGGCGTATCCGCTGGAATACAACGATGCGGGCACCGCCGGGCAAGTAACCGGTTCGACGGATCGGTTCACGCAGTTTACCGGCGCGGCGCTCCACTTACTCTTCCTGCTGCACGGATACGCGGTGCTGGATAACGCGGCCATGCCGGTGATCGGCGATCCCGAAACGGTGAACAACACCTATGTCCAGCAGATTGTGATGGACGCCAAGGCGGCTATCGACAAGGCCGTCGAGATGGGCGTCGCGGACCGGGACCGCGTGGGCGTGGGCGGCCACAGCTACGGCGCCTTCATGACCGCCAATCTGCTGGCGCATGCCGAACTGTTCCACGCGGGAGTGGCCGAAAGCGGCGCCTACAATCGCACACTCACGCCGTTTGGGTTTCAAACCGAGCGCCGCTCGCTGTGGGAAGCGCAGGATATCTATCTGCGGATGTCGCCATTCATGCTCGCCGATAAGATCAAGACACCCATCTTACTCATTCACGGCGAGGCGGACAATAATACGGGCACGTTTCCGATTCAATCCGAGCGGCTGTATCAGGCGATTCGCGGCAATGGCGGAACGGTGCGGCTGGTGATGCTGCCGCTGGAGTCGCACGGTTACGGCGGCCGTGAATCCATCGAGCACGTACTGTGGGAGGAACTGAACTGGTTCGACAAATATTTGAAGCCATGGTAGGACAGGCTTTAGCCGGTCAACGGCGAACACAGCTCGCCGCGCGGTACTTCAGTCCCGTCAAACGGGCTCTCCCCTTGTTAACCTTGGCGGCCCTCTGCCTATGGGCCGAACCAGTCCGCCTAACCCCGCAGCCGCAGAAATTTCGAACCTTCTACTCCCTCGCCGACCCGCGAGTTCCCGCGGCGTTGCAACAGTCCGGCCCGGCCCGGGCCGTCTCATCCGACGGCGCCGTATGGACCGGCTCGGCGCACGGGGCGACGCGCATCGACCCCAAAGCCCCGCCCCGCGACCGCACGCAATACTTCGCCGGAAAACGTTACCTGCCCGACGACGACGTGCAGCAACTCGCCGCCGACCAGGCCGCCGGCATGTGGGTGCGCACCAAGACCGGAGTGTCGCACATCGAACTCCGCACCATGACGCTGGCCGCGAAGGCGGCGCTCTTCGAAGATCGCGTACACGCCCGGCACGACCGGCACGGCCTGGTGTCGCCCTCGAATCTACGCGTGCCCGGCGACCTTTCGACGAATCAAATGCGCGACGACGACAACGATGGCTTGTGGACCTCCATGTACGCCGCGGCCGAATGTTTTCGCTACGCTGTCACGCATTCTCCCGAAGCGTTGGCGAACGCCACCAAGTCCGCCGAGGCGGCGCTGTTTCTGGAAGAAGTGGCCGGCAAGCGCGGATTCCCGGCGCGGTCGTACATCCGCAAAGGAGAACCCATGCCGGGCGATGGCGAATGGCACTGGACGCCGGACGGCCAATATTACTGGAAAGGCGGCACCAGCTCGGATGAAATTGTCGGCCACTTCTTTCTGTACGGCGTGGCCACCGATCTGTTGCCGGACGCCGCGCTCAAAAAACGCATCGCCCTAACCGCCGCGCGAATCATGGATCATATCCTCGACCACGGCTATTATTTGATCGACGTTACCGGCAAGCCGACTACCTGGGGCCGCTGGTCGCGGACTTACTTCCACCAGAATCCCGGCGACAGCGCCCTGAACGCCATGGAGCTGCTCAGCTTTCTGAAGACCGCGGCCCACATCACGGGAAATCCCAGATACGCGCGGGAATATAGAAAGGCGGCGAACGATTTGGAATACGCCCGTCTCGCCAACCGTTACAAAGAAATGCGCGAAGAGATCAACTACTCCGACGAAGAGCTGGCCATGCTATCTTTCTATAACCTTTTCCGATATGAAACCGGTCGGGACTTATTAAACCGCTACTACCGGCCGGCATTGAATGGGTGGTGGGAAAACATAGTTCGTGAAGAGAATCCCCTATGGACATTCATCTACGCAATGGCCCAACCCCACGCGCCCGCGGACATACAGGCCGCGGCCCGCACGCTCTACCGAATGCCCATCGATACCATTGAATGGACAGTGCGGAATTCGAATCGTGAGGGATTGATAATGGATCCCGCGGCCGACCGCTTCGAGCGGCGGCAGGCAAGAAACCTGCTGCCTCCCGACGAACGGCCGGTTATGAAATGGAACTCTAATCCATTCGATATCGACGGCGGTTCCGATGGCCGCGGCGAAGACGATGGCGCAGCGTTTCTATTGCCCTATTGGATGGGCCGCTATCACGGTTTCCTGCTGGACGAGTGATTTCGCACACTCGATAACCCACAGGAGTATTGACAGTCCCGCGAACCCGGAGTACAGTGCCATTGGGTGAACCCCGTGTTAACTAGACTAAGTGGCGCCCGCGTTGCGCTTCTGCTCGCAGTCGCCGCGCTAACCTTCGCGCAGAATCCGGCCACGTACGTCGCCGTGGACGCGAATGCCGACCGCCACCCCATCAGTCCGGACATCTACGGTCTGGCCTTTGCCGCCACCAGCGACCTCGTCGCGTTGAACTGCCCTCTAAACCGCAGCGGCGGCGATTCCGAGACCAGCTACAACTGGCTGCTGAACTCCGACAATCGCGGCAACGACTGGTACTTCGAAAGCATCGCCGATTCGGATTCCACGCCCGGCTACCGCGGCGACAACTTCATCGCCACCACCCGGGCCGCCGACGTTGGCGCGCAGGCCATGCTCACCATCCCGATGATCGGTTACATCGGCAATTTGGGCCCCAGCCGCTCCACCGTTTGGTCCTTTTCGATCGCCAAGTACGGTCCGCAGACCGGATGGGATCCGTACAATCCGGACGCCGGGAACGGCGTCGGCACGGCGCCGGGCAATCCATACATCACCGGCAACAATCCCGCGGACGCCAGCACCCCGAACAGTCCCTCCATCCAGCAGGGATGGGTTCAGCACCTGATCGGCACATGGGGACTGGCCGCCGCCGGCGGACTTAAATACTATCTGATGGATAATGAGCCATCCATCTGGTACAGCACCCATCGCGACGTGGCCCCCGTTGGCGCGGATTACAATCAGATCTACAACGATTACCTCAGTTACGCCGGAACCGTGCGCGCGCTGGACCCCACCGCGACCATCGTCGGACCCGAGGAATGGGGATGGCTGGCGCTCTTCTACAGCGGCTTCGACCAGCAGAACGGCACCGGCCCCGGGTCCGACTATGCTACTCACAACGACACTTACTACTACCCCTGGCTGATGCAGCAGCTTGCCGCCTACCGACAAACCACCGGTACGCAGCTTTTGGATGTCCTCAGCGTTCATTACTACCCTCAGGACGGCTCCTACAGCGATAACGATTCGCTGTCGGCGCAGCTCATTCGCAACCAGTCCACCCGTTCGCTCTGGGACCCGAACTATGTGGACCAATCCTGGATCGCTACCGTCGGAATCGATAATGGCATCGTCGACTTGATCCCTAACTTGAAAAGTTGGGTGAAGCAATACTATCCCGGACTCAAGACCGCAGTTACCGAGTACAACTGGGGCGACGAAGCAAATCTGAATGGCGCCACCACGCAAGCCGACGTGCTGGGCATTTTCGGCCGCCAGGCGCTGGATATGGGCTCTCGCTGGACGGTTCCCCTCAACCCTTCGCCGACCTATCTTTCCATGCAGATTTACCGTAACTACGATAGCGATAATTCCACGTTTGGAAACACCAGCGTATCCGCCGGAGTGGCCGATCCGGACTACCTTTCGTCGTTTGCGGCCGTGCGCTCCACCGACAATGCGCTGACCGTGATGGTCGTCAACAAGCAGCAGGGCAGCACGCCGGTTTCCGTCAGCCTGGCGAACTTTGCGACCACCGGCACGGCCCAGGCCTGGCAAATCGCCTCCGCCACCCAAACCGCGATTACCCCGCTCGGCAACGTCGCCATCGCCAACAATTCGATTACCACGACCCTCCCGTCACAAAGCGTCACCCTGTTTGTCATCCCGGCCGGTAACGTGGTTTCGCCGCCCACGGCGCCCACCGGTTTGGCTGCGACTGTGGGCAACGGCATCGTGCATCTGACGTGGCAGGCAGGCGGCGGTGCGACAAGCTATACGGTCAGCCGTGGCGCCGCCAGCGGTGGTCCGTATACGAAAGTCGGTACCGTCACCAGCCCCGCGCCGACGGCTTTCAAAGATACCGGCCTGACCAACGGAACGACTTACTTCTATGTTGTGTCAGGCTCGAATTCGGCGGGTACGAGTCCCAACTCCACGCCACTCGCCGCGACGCCGATCGTGCCCCCTACGTTTACGTCGTCCGCCACGGCTTCGCCGAACCCGGTAACACAGGGCGCAAGTACCACGGTTACCGCGAAAGTCGTCTGCACGGCCCACTCGCTCACCAACGGGATTGTTCAAATCCTGGTAATCGATCCTAGCGGCAATACCGCCGCCACGCAGAACTTCACCGCGCAGAATTTTGCCAAAAGCCAGTCCCATAGTTACTCGCTGACTCTGCAGCCCGCCCTGGCTGGCACATATACCATCGAGGCGGGCGTTTTCAGCGCCACGTGGCAGCAATGGAATTGGAACGCGTCGGCTGGGACCATCACGGTCAACTCATCGACCACGTTCACTTCCTCGGCGACCGCGAATCCATCCACCATCGCCGTCGGCGGCACGTCCAATATTTCGGCTACCGTCACCGAAACCGGCCCTACGGGCCTGACCAATGCCATCGTCGAACTGCAGATCTTCAGTCAATCGGGCATCGCCGTCGCCACCACCTACTGGACTGGCCAGAACTTAAACGCCGGCCAGGCTCTACCGTACTCATACAGTTGGACGCCGAACGGCAGCGTGTCGCCGGGAGTCTATAACGTCGCGATCGGCGTCTTCAATTCCACTTGGACATACGATTATTACTGGAACGGCAGTGCCGCGACGATTACCGTGACCCAGTAAATAGTGGGGCAGGCTCGTAGCTTGCGCGGGCCTCGCAGGCCCGCTCCGAAGCCCGTATCACTCATACCTCAGCGCCACCAGCGGATCGATCCGCGTAGCCTTCCGCGCCGGCACATAGCTGGCCAGCACCGAAACGGCGATGAGCACCAGCGGCACCCCGGCAAACACCAGCGGATCTCGCGCCGCAACGCCATACAGCATGCCCGACAACCCGCGCGTCAACACCAGCGCCGCGCCCACCCCAATCGCCGCCCCCATCGTCGAAGTGACCAGCTCGCGCCCCACCACCAGGCGCAGAATCTGCCGCTGGCTGGCTCCCAGCGCCACGCGCAGTCCGATCTCGTGCGTTCGCCGGCTCACCGCATATGCCGTCAACCCGTAGATCCCGACGGTGGCCAACGTCAGCGCCAGCGCCGCGAATACGGTGATCAACAGCATCGACACGCGGCGCAGCATCAGCGAATCCGAGAGTACTTTCTCCATGGTGCGCACGTTGGAGATAGGCTGTTCGGGGTCCAGCTTCAGGATTTCGCGGCGCACCGCGGACGCCATAGCCCCAGGATCGCCTGCGGTCCGTACCACGACGGCCATCGACGACCCGCCGGGGTGCTGCCCGTGCGGCACATAAATGGCCGGTTCCACCGGCGCATCCAACCCGTACAGTTTGGCGTCCGCCACCACGCCTACGATTTCCAGGCGCTGGCCCATCGCCAGGTGTTGCCCCAATGGGTTCTGGTGCGGGAAGTATTTCCGCACCAGGGCTTCATTCACCAGGGCCACGCGTTTGGCATCCAGGTCGTCGTGTGGGTCGAAGAGGCGGCCCTGCCGCAATGCGATCCCCATGGTATTGAAGTAGCCGGGCGTCGCCATTCGGAAGTCCGCCAGCGGTTGCTTATCCTGCGAAACAGGCGGCTGCCCTTCGATCGTGAAACCGTTCACGCCGATGCGAAACGAGAGTATCGAAACCCGCAACGGAAGAAACATCACCGCGCCCGCGGAACGCACGCCCGGTAGCGCCTCCACGCGTTCCACCAGGTTCTTGTAGAAGGTCGCGCGCTTCAGCGGTGTATCGTATTTCACCTCGGGCAGGCTCACATTCATGGTCAGGATATTGGCGGTGCGCACCCCGGGGTCGACCGCCGTCACCCGCGCGAAACTGCGCAGCAACAGTCCCGCGCTTACCGACAGCAACACCGCCAGCGCCACTTCCCCAGCCAGCAGGAAGCTGCGAATACGATGCGATCCGCCGGAGCTTTCCGAGCGCCCCGCCGCTTCCTTCAGCGTGGTATTCAGATCGGTGCGCGACGATCTCCAGGCGGGCGCCAAGCCGAACAGCAGGCCGGTTAGAATCGAGGCGCCGAACGTGAACGCCAGCACCGGCACATCCACGCGCATGTGTTGCAGCATGGGGAACATATCGGGCACTATGCTGCGCAGCAGGCGTACGCCCCACGCTGCCAACACCAGTCCCAGCGCCCCTCCCGCCAGGGCCAGCACCAGGCTCTCGGTCAGCAGTTGGCGGACGATGCGGCGGCGCCCCGCGCCTAGCGCGCCGCGAATGGCGATCTCCTTCTCGCGCGTGGCGGCCCGCGCCAGCAACAGGTTCGCCAGGTTGGCGCACGCGATCAGCAGCAGCAGTCCCACGGCCGCCAGCAGGATCAGCAACACCGGGCGGATGCGGCCAGTGAACATCTCCGCCATCGGAAATAGCGTGATGCCCCATCCCGTGTTGGTGGCCGGATAGGCGCTCTCCAAACGCCGCGCGATTACCATCATTTCGGCGCGCGCCTGCGCCACGCTCACACCCGGCTTCAGCCGCGCCACTACGCCATAGTTGTGATTCTGCCGCTCCGGTTTATTGGGATCGATGGCCGTAGGCAGCCACAGGTCCGCCGCCACCATTTCGCCGAGCTCGTGCGGAACCACGCCCACAACCGTGCGCGGAATACCGTCCACCGTCAGCGTGCGCCCCACCGCCGCCGGATCGGAATGAAAGCGCCGTTGCCACAGCGCGTTGCCGATCAGCACGGCGGGCGCCCCGCCGGGCCGGTCTTCTTCGGGCAGGAAATTGCGGCCCACCATGGGCTTGAT
The DNA here is from genome assembly GCA_050008575.1 of Bryobacteraceae bacterium. Lineage (GTDB taxonomy): Bacteria > Acidobacteriota > Terriglobia > Bryobacterales > Bryobacteraceae > Bog-159. Next base: position 11,876 of record JBEKMJ010000019.1, on the reverse strand, counting down.
GCCCAGCGCCGGCAGAAACTCCTTCGACGCCAGGGCCGCCGCCACCCTTTCAGGCTCGCCCGCGCCGCTTACATTCAGGCCGAATTCGGGGATGGCGAAAGCCGCCGACATCTGGTCGAACGAGTGAGCCTGCTGTTTCCAGTCCAGATAATCCGCCGCGCTCACCGGCATCTGGTCGAAGCCGGATTTCAGCAGCGTCCCCCAGATCATCACCACCCGGTTGGGCTCGGGAACGGGCAGCGGCTTCAGCAGTACCGCGTTCACCATCGTGAAGATGGCGGTGTTGGGGCCGATCCCCAAGGCCAGAGCCACAATGGCGACCGCGCAAAAGCCCGGATTCCGCAGCAGGGTGCGAAACCCGTAACGAAGGTCTTGCCAGAAAAATTGCATCGGCACTCCTTATTAGATGAGAAACGCACGCACGCGCCCATTTGTTCCCACTAAGCTGCCATTGGTCCGTGCCGCAGGCACCCTGCCTGCCGCGCTGACACTCATGTCAGCGCGGGCGAGCGCAGCTCGCCTGAGCCGGCTGACAGCCGGCTGCGGGCAAAGTTATGGGGTCCAAGTGGATCGCTGCCAACCGTGTCCGCCCATCGCACTAAACCCAGTTCGGCAGGTCTCGCAGATGCCGGTACACCAGCGCCACCGGCAACCCCATCACATTGAAATAGCACCCCTCGATGCGCCGCACGAACTTTGAAGCCAGGCCCTGGATCGCGTAACCGCCGGCCTTGTCCATGGGCTCCCCGCTGGCGGCGTATTCCGCGATCTCCTCGCGCGATAGCTCCGCGAACCACACGCTGGTTTCCGCGCAGTCCTCAATCGTGCGATGCGCCGCCCGCAGGCAGATGCCCGTCAGCACCTCGTGCCGCTGCCCCGACAGCATCCGCAGCATGCGCCGCGCGTCGGCTTCGTCCAGAGGCTTGGCCAGTATTTCGCCCTGGATCGCGACCGTGGTGTCCGCGGCCAGCACGATCTCGCCATGCCCCGCCGCGGCCGCACGGGCCTTCTCCCGCGCGATGCGTGTCACGTATTCGCGCGCCGCCTCGCCCGGCTGCGGCGTTTCATCCACGTCCATCGGCCGGACCACGAACGGAATTCCGGCCTGTTGCAGGATGTCTCGGCGGCGCGGCGAGCGGGAGGCTAACACGAGCATCTTTTCATGTTATGCCATGTTATGCGATCTATCGGCAACGGCGCATCCCGGTTTAGGTGCTTAATCGTTTTGGGGACACTGACCGATAGAAACCGCTCCCTGACGGTCGCGGCTCAGTAAGCGTGCGCAATCTACGCGAGTTTTACCGAGCCGCGACCCGTGGTACATGCTGCAGCCTTGGCGGAGCCTCGAACGGACGACCGTAGTCTGCGCGCCCCGCGAGCCACAACCGGCGGCCAGCATGACCAGGGCAAGCGTCTCACTCACCGGTCTGTTCATTCCGTTCTCCTCGGATCTGAATTACAGCGCGGTTAACTCGCCGTTTCTTGATTCTGACCCAACCGCCACAAAACTTATGTCCGATTATATTTGTCTAGTCAAGGGTTATTTGAAATAGCTTGGAATTACTGTCGGGTGATGGATCGCGGAAACGCCGATAAAACACTGATACGGACGTTGGACGGATGCTAGCGAGACGAACCCGCGGCAGCGCCTGCTTAGCCGCACCTTCGGCGCCCGGCCAGCCACGCCGGGGCGCGGAGGCCCGGTCACCGGCCTCCAACTACCCTTCCCCATTTCCGCTCGTCTAAAATGAGTCGTCATGACCAAGCCTCTGTCCCTCCTCCTCCTGCTCCCCGCGCTTCTTCCGGCCCAATCCGCCGCCGTTGCCGGACGATGGTTCGCCGCCGCCGACTTCTACGGCACCCCCATCGCCTTTCCGATGCAGCTCAGCCAACAGGGAGACCAGATCGCCGGCGACTTCGACGGCGACAAACTGGAGGGCGCCGTCACCGGCAATGCCCTCCACTTTCTGGCCAAAGGCGAGCGCGGCGGTAGTGAGGAACTCACCGCTACCGTCCAGTCCGGCGCCATCTCCGGGAGCATCGTCTTCGTCGACAGCGACGATAAGGAGCATCCCACCACCCACCGGTTCACGGCCACGCTCGTTCCAACGCGCCGCGCCGGCGCGCCACAACGCTTCGACTTCACGCCGTCCACATTCCATCGCCAGTTCTCGGCCGCGAACCAGCCCGTGCTCACCGTCTTCCCCGGCGACACCATTCACACCACCACCGTCGATGCCGGCGGTACCGACGAAAAAGGCGTCACGCGCGTGCTCGGCGGCAATCCTGAAACCGGGCCGTTCTACATCGAAACCGCGGCGCCGGGAGACATCTTAGTGGTGCACCTCACGCGCCTGCGTCTCAATCGCGATTGGGCCGTCAGCGACGATGGCATCGTGGATCGCGGCGTGGATAGCGACCTTGCCGTAAGAATGAAGGATGGCTTCAAGAATGTGCGCTGGCATCTCGATGTGCAGCGCGGCGTAGCTACTTCCGAAAAGCCCGGCGACCACCTGGCGCGCTATACCGTGCCTCTCCGGCCCATGTTGGGATGCGTCGCCACGGCGCCGCGCTCCACGCAAGCGCCTCCCGGCACCGGCGATTCCGGCCGCTGGGGCGGCAACATGGATTTCAATGAAATCGTGGAGGGCGCCACAGTCTACCTGCCCGTCAACGTCCCCGGCGCTCTCCTATATGTCGGCGATGGCCACGCGGCGCAAGGCGACGGCGAGCTCAACGGCAACGCCCTGGAAACGTCCATGGACGTGGAGTTCTCCGTGGATGTGATTTCGCACAAAGGCATCCTGAGCCCGCGCGTGGAGTCCGCCACTCACATCATGGCCATGGGCCTCGCCGGATCGCTCGACGACGCCTTCCGCGCCGCCACCGCCAATATGGCGCAATGGCTTGCGGACGACTATAAACTTACTCCCTCCGAGATCGCCCAAGTCCTCGGCACTGCCTCGGAATACAAAGTGAGCGAAGTCGCCGATCGCAACGCCGGCATCGTCCTCAAGATTGCCAAGGACCGCCTGGCGCCACTAACTCCCGCAAAGTAACTTGTGGGGCAGGCTCGCAGCCTGGGCGGGCCTCGCAGGCCCGCTCTCCCAACGCCGCCCATGGTAACTCAGCGACGCCACATACACCACCGCCACCACCACTAACACCACCAATCCCCGCTCATACTCCACAAACCCCAGCGCCATCCCGCCCACCGCCTGCAGCGCGCCCACCGGCAACAATCGCCCGCCAGTGAATCGCCACCGCTGTTGCGGCAACTCCAACAGCACCGACGAGTGATGTCCCAGCGCCAACGCCGCCAGCCCAAACGTCATGCCCGGCGCGGGATCGAGCGGCAGCAGCAGCACCGACAAAACCACCAGGAACGCGATGTCTTTCGCCAGCAAGACTTCCCAACCACCCAGCGGCAGCAGATGGTAGCGCGTCATGCCCGAGCCCGATCCTAACTCCAACCCGAACAAAGACTGCGCATAAGTGCTCATGGTTAACGCCACTAACAAGCCAATAATCGCAAAAGCTTCCGGATCGGTATGCCGGCCAAACAATCGATAAGCGCCGCCGCCGATGCTCAGCACCAGCGCCGCATAAGGATCCATCAGGCTAAGGATCTCGCGCATATTCTTCCGCACCAGCCCGCCCAACCGTCCGGGCAGTTGCGGTATGTACCCCAACAAATTCCAATGCGGATCGCGCCTGGCTGCCTGCCTCCCCAAAGCCGTCGCCACCTGCACCCCCGCCGCCAGCCCGAAAAATCCCAACGCCACCAGCGGCCGCGCCGTCTTCAGCAAAATCAGAACGCCGATCCACGTCACCGGACTGAGCGCCAAACTCGCGAAACGCAATCCCAATCGCTGCCCGCCCGTCAGCGGCCACAATCCCATCCGCGCCGTCGGAATCTTGCCCAGCGGATCGGACGACAACGGAAACAGCAACAGAAATCCCAACAGCACAAAGAACGGCTCCGCGCTCTTCGGCGGCAGCCCCGTGTTGATCGCCCCATACGCCAGCAGCGCCACAAACAGGAAAAGGTTGTTGACCTTGATCGTCCCCAGCGTCCCCAGGTCCCGCCCCACCGCGCGCCGCAGCGCCGTTAAAATCGCCCAGACCGCGGCCATTAACCCAACTCCCAGCGCCGTCCGTAATAGTACACCGACGCGGCATAGCCCATCCCGGCCAGCGCCAGCACCCACAACCCTTGCTGATGTTCCACAAACCCAACCACCAACCCGGCCGCGGTCTGCATGGCGCCGAACGGCAGCGCGCCGCTGGCGAACCGCCATCGCTGTTGCTCCAGCCCCAGCAGTACCGAAGAATGGTGGCCGAACGCCAACGCCACCAGTCCGAAGGTCATGCCCGGCCACGGATCGAGCGGCAACAGCAGCACGAAAAGTATCGCCAAAAAAGCGATATCTTTCGCCAACAAAATCTCCCAACCGTTCACCGGCATCAGGCGATAGCGCGTCACGCCGCCATCGCCATCCAGGCCGAACTGAGACTGCGCGCACGTGCTCATGGCCAGTGCCACCAGCAAGCCCATAATCGAAAACGCCGCCGGATCCGGATGCGCGGCGAAAATCCTGTATGCCCCACCCCCCAGGCTCAATAGCGCGGCCGCATAAGGGTCCAGCAGGCTGAGTATCTCCCGCGCATCCTTGCGCACCAGTCCGCCCAATCGCCCGGGAACCTGCGGTACGTCGAACAACAAATCCCAATGGGGATTCCGCTTCACCATGTACCGCCGTAAGGCCAGCGCGCCCTGCATCCCCACCGCCAGTCCGCAAAACGCCAGCGCCAAGCCCGGGCGCTTGGTCTTCACCAGAATCAGGATGCCGATCCACACCACCGGACTGAGCGCCAGGCTCGCCAGCCGCAGCCCTAATCGTTGCCACCGCGAAAGAGGCCACAGCGCCAGCCGCGCCGCGGGAATCTTGTCCAGCGGATCGGACGAAAGTGGAAACAGCAACAGCAGCCCCAGCAGTACGAACAGCGCCTCCGCGCTCCTTCCCAGCAGCCCCAGAAACAGCAGGTTGTTGGCCTTGAAGGAACCCGCCAGATCGCGCCCCACCGCGCGCCGCAGCCCCACTAGGATTGCGCGGAGCGCAGCCACGCCAGGTCCTCCTGTGGCGGCGTCTCCACCAGGTCGAAGTACAACTCATCGAGCGGCCGCGCCAGTTCCGCCGCCGCCGCATGGAATACGATGCGTCCGCCCCGAATCATCATCACCTCGGTCGCCAACTGCGGAATCATCGCCAGCGCGTGCGACGTCAGGAATACCGCGATGCCGCGCCCCGCGACCGCAATCAGCAAGTCGCGAATGGTCACCGACGACACCGGATCGATGCCCTCGAACGGTTCGTCCAACAGCAGCACGCGTGGATTATGCAGCAATGCCATCGCCAGCGCCGTCTTCTTGCGCATCCCGTGCGAGCATTGGTCGAGATAGGTGTACCGCCCCTTTTCCAGGCCCAGAATCCGCAGCAGCGCGCCCGCCCGCTCGCCCGTTTCCTTGCGGCTCAGGCCGTACACCGGCCCGCACAATTCCAGATGCTCTTCGATCGTCAGCGCATCGAACACGCCCAGGTCTTCCGGTAGCACGCCGATCATCCGCTTCACCCGCAGCGGCTCCTTGGCCACGTCGCAGCCGGCAACCGAAACCTCCCCCCTGTCGGGCGCCAACAGGCCGGTCAGAATCTTGAGCAGCGTCGACTTCCCCGCGCCATTCGGCCCCAACAAAGCGCAGATGCCGCCCGCCAATTCGAAGGAAATCCCGTCGACGGCGACGAATTCCCCAAATCGCTTGCTCACATCCCGGCAACGAAGCATATCCTGCCGATTATCGCATCCGCGTCCGCATCCGGGACACCCAGTCCCGCTTCCGCACACACACAACCACCAGCCACCAGCCACCAACCACCAGCCACCGCGTGGCGAAGCCCGCCCACGGTGGGAAAAGGTCGCCCGGCGATGGCGCTTCACATGCTATGCGTGCACCATGGACCGTTTCATCCTGGACCTCCGCCTGGCCCTTCGCCGCCTCCGCCAGAATCCCACTTTCTCAGCCGTCGCTATCTTGACCCTGGCCCTCGGCATCGGCGCCAACACCGCCATTTTCAGCATCGTTAACGCCGCCCTGCTGCGCCGCCTGCCCGTCGCGCACGGCTCGGAAATCGTTTCTATCAACCAGAAATTCGGTGGCGAAGTGGTGCCCACCCTGTCCTATCCCAACTACCGTGACATGCGCGACCGCAACACTGTCCTGTCGGGATTGAGCGCCTACCGCTTCCTCCCCGCCAGCCTCGGCCTGCCCGGCAACAACCAGCGCCTCTGGGGCTACCTGGTCACCGGCAACTATTTCGACCTCCTGGGCGTCGCCGCCGCGCGCGGCCGGGTCCTCCATGCCGATGACGACCTGCGCCCCGGCGGCCATCCCGTCGCCGTGCTGTCCTGGCCCTGCTGGCAGAAACGCTTCGGCGGCGATCCCGCGGCTGTCGGACGCACCGTGAAAATCAACGGCATGGATTTCACCATCCTGGGCGTCGCGCCGCAAGGCTTCTTCGGCACCGAGCTTTTCTTCGCGCCCGATATTTTCTTCCCCTCCATGATGCAGAAGCAGCTCGAAGGCGGCAAGGGATACCTGGAGAACCGCGACGCCGGCAACTTCTTCGCCGTCGGCCGCCTGAAACCGGGGGTGTCCATGGCCCGCGCCGAAGCCGGCTTGAATAGCGTCGCGCGCGGACTGGCGCAACAGTATCCAAAAGACGATGAAGGCTTGCGGATCGTGCTTTCGCCGCCCGGCCTGGCCGGCAACTACATCCGCGGCGCAGTCATCGGATTCGCCGCCGCGTTGTTCGGCGTCTCCTGCCTGGTCCTGCTGGTCGCCTGCACCAACCTCGCCAGCATCCTGATGGCCCGCGCGGCCGACCGGCGCAAGGAAATCGCGCTACGCCTGGCCGTGGGCGCCGGGCGCGGCCTGCTGGTGCGCCAGTTGTTGACCGAAAACCTGGTCATCGCCATTCTGGGCGGCGCCGGCGGAGCGTTGCTGGCCGTCTGGATTACCGATGCCTTGGCCGCATGGCGCCCGCCCGCCGATTTTCCCCTCGTGATCAACGCCGCCCCGGACGCTCGCGTGTTCCTCTTCGCGCTGCTGGCTTCCGTGTTCACCACCCTGCTGTTCGGACTCCTGCCCGCCCTGCAAGCCGTGCGCACGAATCTCGTCGGCGCGTTGAAGAATGAAGCCCTCTCTGAAAAACTGCGCCACTGGCAGCTTCGCGATTACATGGTCGCCACCCAGGTCGGATTGTCCGCCGTGTTGCTGGTTTGCTCGGTCCTGGTCGTGCGCAGCCTGCAGCGCGCCCTCGACGCGCCCATCGGCTACCACCCCAAGGGCGCCGTGACCGCTTCACTCGACCTCAACATCCAGGGATACAGCGAGGCCCGCGGCCGCGAATTCCAACACCGCCTGTTGGATAAAGTCCGCGCCATTCCCGGCATCGAATCCGCCGCGCTCATCGACTGGCTGCCGCTCTCCATGAACTTCTCCACGGATTCCATCTACATTGAAGGCAAACCCGTACCGAAGCCTAGCGATGTCCCCAGCGCCTACAGCATCTCCGTCAGTACCGATTATTTCCGCACCATGCGGACCAGACTGCTCATGGGCCGCGAGTTCGATTCCCGCGACAAGCAGGATGGCACGCGCGTGGGCGTGATCAACAAAGCCTTCGCCGACCAGTTGCTGCCCGGCCAGGACCCCATCGGCAAGCGCTTCCGGCCCAATAGCCCGGACGCCAAGCTCGTGCAGATCGTCGGCGTGGCCGAAGATGGCAAGTACTTCTCCCTCGCGGAGCCGCGTAAGGCAGCCTGGTGGGGCCCGTCGGAAATCTGGTACGCCTCCAGCGCCGCCCTGGTGGCCCGCACCAATCTGAATTCATCCCAGGCGCTGCGCCTGATTCAGGATGCCTCCAGGGATCTCGACCCGTCACTGCCCCTGTATTCCGCCGGCACGCTTCTCCAGCGTATGGACCTGCCGCTGTTCCCCGCGCGCATGGCCGCTTCGGCGCTCGGCGCATTCGGCCTCCTGGCCCTGATCCTGGCCGCCACCGGTATCTACGGCGTGATGGCCTACGCCATCTCCCGCCGTACCCGCGAGATCGGCATCCGCATGGCCATCGGCGCCAGCCAAAGCCAGGTGCTCGCCATCGTGGCCCGCCGCGCTCTCTGGCTGATCGGCTCCGGCACCCTCGTCGGACTCGCCGTGGCGCTGGCCGCGGGCCGCTTTCTCGAAAAGATTCTCTACGGCGTCCAGCCCACCGATCCGCTGACCCTCGCGATCGTGCTCGCGATGATGCTCTCCATCGCCGCGCTGGCTTGCTGGATCCCCGCCCGCCGCGCCATCCGGATTAATCCGGTCACCGCCCTGCGTCAGGAGTGATGGCCTGTAGCTCTCGTGGCGCACGCACTCGTGCGTGCCGTGCCGGCACTCCTGCCGGCACAGGCGAGCACAGCTCGCCCAAGGCGAGCATAGCTCGCCCGCCGCCCCTGCAGGCTATTGGCCGAAGAAATGCTCGAATGAGGCCCCTAACTTATTGAGCGTCAATGGAGTCGCAAATGAGCCGGCGCGTGGCTTTTTCGCCGAGCGAAGTTCGCCGGTCCGATGGAGCACTATAAGTAATCCTGTCGGAAGGAGCGAGGCATGTTCTTGGGAACGCCGATACCGCAGGGTGCACTCGAATGCGTTCGGCGCGGCGGCGACAAGGTCGGGTTTGATCCCACCACCGACGAATTCGGGATTCTGTCGAAGGCAGGATTCCCAAGGACTGTTCTAGCATGTCGAGCTGATTCTCCCAATTCTCCTGCCACTGTTTGCTGCCGCGGTTCACGCAGAACCAGCCGAACGAAAACACGATGCCCGGCAGGACAACATCACCGACAAGTCACCCTTGTCCGCAATCGTTGAGGAAGCCTGGACCGCGGCGTATCCTGCGAGGGACGCACCGATGAACGTCCAAAAATAGGTCGCGCGTTTCCAATAGAGGTCAATCTCGAACTTCCGAATATCCATCGCGTGTTCCAACGCCTCTTTGCGCTTGCCTTCGGGGAGGGACTCGCGGCACTCCGATTCGGAAATGCGTTCGTTAAGAGACTCAGAGCACTCGCCGCTCAAAATGCCACCTCCTGTCGTTCAGAGTTGATCCGGTAGGCTGCCAGCCCACGACGGGCCTCATCCGTCTGCCTGCGCCGTTGTCACGATCTTCCAGCCCCCATCGCCATCTCCCCCCGCGCGGGCGCCACAAACTCCACCAGCGCCCGCTTGATCTCCGGCGGAATGCTAAACCGCTCGATCTCATTCAAATCGCCGGCCGCGTACTTCACCGCGTCCCCATTCATCGTCACCGCAATAAACAAATGCCGCGTCACTTCATGGAACAACCCGCGCGGCTCCTGCTTTTCCGCCTGAAAAGTCAGTGCCCGCACGGGCATCTCATCGTCCGCCAAACTGGTCTCGTACGCCATCGCCACTTCAGTCGAAATGCGTTTCTCGTAATCGGCTTGGATGCGCCGCGCTTTGTCCCGCCAGGAAATTTCCTGGTAGACCAGCGCGGCCATCGCGAACAGCAAAGCTATTTCCAGGGGCGTCATGTTCGCTCCTTACCCTCTCTTCGCCTTCATGTCCGCCAGCATCTTCTCGATCTGGTCCTGTTTCTCGAGCGCGGCCAGTTGCTCCTCCACGTCGTCCTTGAACAACTCCGCCTTCGCCTGGCTCACCGCCTCGCTATGCCTTACCTTGTCCTTCATCCGATCGAAAGTGGCGGCCGTCGACGCGTCGCTGGTGGCGAACTGCGCGTCCGTAGCCTTAGTCGCGGCCCGCGCCCGCCGATGCTGCGCAATCAGCACATCCTTCTTCGCCTCCGCTTCCGCCAGCTTCTGCGCCAGCTTCTGTAGAGCCGCTTTCAGATTCTCCACCTGCTGCTTCTGATCCGCCACCTGCTGCCGGAAACTCTCGCCCATGTTGCGGTAACTCACCGAGCGCTCCAGCGCCACGCGCGCCAGGTCGTCCTGCTTCTTGTCCACGGCCATCTCCGCCTTGCGCACCCATTCCGCCGTCTTCTCTTCGTTCTCCTGATGCTTCTTCTCCAACACGTGCTGATCGGCGATGGCGATGGCCACCTGCGTCTTCACCTGCAACAGTTGATTCTGCATGTCCAGAATCACCTGCTTGATCATCTTTTCCGGATCTTCGGCCTTATCGATCAGGTCGTTGAGGTTCGCCCGAACCAGTGTAGATACTCGTTCCAGTAGTGCCATAATCTTCTCCTTCCAAAATTGAGCCTAAGTCGGGGCCGGACGCGCCGGCCCCTCTAACTCCGTACTAACTAGCCGATCCCTTGGTGCTATCCGCGGGCGGCTTGCCTTTGTCTCCAATCTGTTTCACCTTCGAGAACAGATCCGCCATATTCATGCCTGACAGCGTCTCAAACAGCGCCGGAATCTGCGCCGCCATGGCGGCCATGTCTCCGGTGATCTTATTCATCCCCGCCGATTTGCCGTCGCCCGTCGAGACGATGGTGATCTTGTCCACGTTGGCCAGCGGCGCAGCCAGCGCGCGCACGATCTCAGGCAAGCCCGTAATCAGCTTGTCCACGACCGCCGCCTGGTTGTATTCCTGGTAAGCCGCGGCCTTCACGTTCATCGCCCGCGCCTCGGCGTCGCCCTTCTTGAAGATGATCTCGGCTTCCGCCTCGCCCTGCGTGCGGATGGCGGCGGCATGGCCGTCGGCTTCCATCGTCAGCCGCGATTTCTCGGCTTCCGCCAGCGTCTCGATGCGCCTGCGCTCCACCTCCGCCGGCTTCAACACCGTCGCCACCAGTTCGCGCTCGCGGCGCTGGATTTCCGCGTCCTGCACGGCGATCTCGTGCTCCTTTTGTACCTGCTGGATCTTCACCTGCTCCGCTATCAGCTGCTGCTGCATGATGTTGGTCTGAATGTCGTAAGCCTTATCCGCGGACGCTTGCTGCTTCTTGATCGTCTCGTTGTAATTGGCTTTCTTGATCTCCAGGTCGCGCGTGGCTTCCGCTTGCTTGGCCTGCGAAAGAGTCTCGGCCAGCACCCGCTCCTGATCCGCTTGCGCCCTGGCCACCGCCGCCGCCCGCGTCGCTTCCGCGCGTTTGATGGCCGTGTCCCGCTCCGCTTCGGCGGCCGCCACATCCGCGTCCCGCTTGATCCGCGCCACATCCGGCCGGCCCATGTTGCTGATGTACTCGTTCTTGTCCCGCACTTCCTTGATCGTGAACGAAATCACTTCCAGGCCCATCTTGTTCATATCGTCGGCGCAGGTCGACCGCATCCGGTCCCCTACCATCTCCGGCTGCTTCACGATCTCTTCCACCGTCAACTGCCCGATGATGCCGCGCAGGTGGCCTTCCATCACCAGCCGGATCAGCCCTTCGCGCTCCTGATCGGTCTTGGTCAGAAACTGCTCGGCGGCAGTCTGTATGGACTCCGGATCGGACTTCACCTTAATCTGCGCCACGGCTTCCACCGTCACCGCCACGCCCTGGCGGGTGTAGAGATCCTGCTGCGGCGCCACGTCGAACGACATCAACTCCAGCGACAGGCTCTTGTAACTCTCCACCACCGGCCAGATCACCGTGCCGCGCCCTTTCACGATACGCGTGCCCTTGCGTCCATAAACGATCAACGCTTCATGCGGACCCGCTTTGCGGTACAGCCGCGCCAGCATCGAGGCGATCAACACGATCGCCAGTAACATCAACAACACCACAACCACAACCATGTCCTTCTGCATACTTCTCCTTTTCAAACTCGTCCCTGCCCTGGGGGGCGGGCTTTAGCCC
>JBEKMJ010000189.1:0-9675 GCA_050008575.1 Bryobacteraceae bacterium | reverse complement strand
TGCGTCAGCGCCACGCCGTCGCCCACCAGCCGCGCGAGGGCGTCGATGCAGACGTTGAGGTTGTTTTTGATTTCGTTGAAGTCGCCCTGATAGGTGTCGGTGATCTTGGGCGGGATGTCGCCTTTCGAAATGCGGTCCATGTACTCGGCCGAAACGTTCAAGGGCTTGATGACCGAGTCCAGCATCCCATTCAGGCTTTCGACGACGGCGCGGTCGCTGCCCTCGAACAGGTCGGCTCGGGCCCGCTCGGCGAGGCGGCCTTGCTGCAGAGCGGTGGCTACCCGGAGAATCTCCTCCTGCAGCAGATCTTTCTGTTGCGCCTCGTGCTCATCATGTACTGGAAGGTCCAAAACGGCGGCGCCGATGGACGGGTTTCGCTCGGGGCCAACGCTCCGGCCGTTACCTGCTAGTCTTGCCATTGTTTGCTCCTTATATTCCAATTCGTTATTCGCGAGATTCAAGAAGGCAGGCGAAACCGCCTGCCCCACCACCACCACTGCCCGCGGCCATCGCCAGCGATTCGCGCAGCCTCCGGTTGCAGCACTCCGTCAGCGGAGGGCCGTGCCCGAAATAGATCGCCCGGACGTCGCGGGCGCACACCTTCTCCATTGCCGCCAGAAACTCCGGCTCATAAGTGCCGGTTGCCGCCGCATTCACCACGGGGGTGTCGCCGGCGAAGAGTACGCCCGCTGGCCGGTTGTAAAGGCAGATCGAGTCGCTGCTGTGGCCCGGCGTGTGGATGACCTCGAAATAGGCGTCGCCCATTTTGACCGTGTCCCCGTCGCGTACCAGACAATCGACGCCCTCGGTATTCGGTGAAAACGCGAACACCTTCGGGTGGAATTCCGCGCGAACCCGAGGCAGCATGGCGGTGTGATCGTAATGGTTGTGCGTCAGCACCACCTGTTCCACGGGCCATTTGCCGACTCCGGTGGGCGCCTGCGCGATGCTCGCCAGGATAGCGGGGTCTTGGCCCACATCCACCAGCGTGTTGACATCCTCCAGCCGGCTGGAATCGCCCAACACCAGGTAAACCTGGGAAGTATAGACCTCGCCGCTGTTTTCCAAGGTCACGATGCGCATGGGCCACCTTCCACCTTGCGGAATACCTGCACGTCGGGAATCGCCCGCTGGAACAGGGGCGCGAGCTCCGGCGGCATGTCTTGCGTCAGTTCGCTGGCGAACAAGCCACCGGGCGCCAGGGCGCGGTGAAACATCTTGAGCACCGCGATTCTCTCCCCAGGCTGGAAGTGCAGCAGCACGTTCTTGCACAAGACCAGCGAGTATCCCTGGCCTATTTCCTTAAACGACAGAAGATCGTGCTGGTGAAACACCACTCGCTGCCGGATGCGGTCGATCACGCGAAAGTAGTCATGCTGGCCGTTGGCTTCGAAGTACTTCCCCAGGATGCCCTCGGGCAACCGCGACAACTCGTCCCTGGGGTAGATGGCCGCCTCGATCATTTGGGCGAACTGGCCGGTGTTTTCCACATCGCTGGCATCGATGCGGAGGTTGTTGAAGGCGAAGTGCCCCATGCGCTCGGCGAGTATCATGGCGAGGGTGTAAGGCTCTTGCCCCATGGCCGCGCCGGCGTCCCAGATGCGGGGATGAGCGCGGCCCGCGAGGCTGGGGAGGAGGTGGTCGGCCACGCGCTCGAGTACTTGTTGATCGCGAAAGAAGAAAGTGAAGGCCAAGCTTAAAAACCCCTATTGTAGGGCGGCCAATCCTGGCCGCAGCCGCCTTTCAGGCGGCCAGAGCCGGCTGAAAAGCCGGCTGCGGGCAGAATTGCCCGCCCCACGTCACGCATTGGCGGCAGTATTAATATCAATGGTTTTCTCAGTATCGAGGACCAACAACAAGCGATCCTTGAGCTTGTACACGCCCTGCAGCAGATCCCGCGCGGCGGGATCGACGTTATCGGGCACGGGCTCGAAGGTCTCGGAGTCGACCGCCACGACATCGCCGATTTCGTCCACCAGCAGGCTGACGGCGGCTCCCTCTTTGGTGCGCACTACGGTGTTCATCGGGGTCTGGCCGGCGGCTCGGGGGCGAAGCTTGAGCCGCCCACGCATGTCCACGGCGGTGACGATCTGGCCGCGCAGGTTGATGAGCCCTTCAATGACGGCGGGGGCCAGCGGCACCTGGGTCATCTCCTGGTAGCGCAAGACTTCCTGGACCTGCAGCACGTCGATGCCGAAGAACAGGCCATCGACAAAAAAGGTGGCATACTCGCGGGTGGTGCGGAGCGTTTCGGCCGCCACGCCATTGGTGGTTTGGGGAGGGTTCATGGGTTTCAACCTTTCTCCCCGGCGGGCGCCAGCGTCTCCGCCATTCCGACGGCGCCGGCCAGCCTGGCCAGAGATACCAGCATGGCGACGCGGTCGAACTTCGGCTGATAATCGGAGAAGCCCTGGGGGTGTTCGCGACAGGCTTGGGCTTGCGCGGCGGTATCCATCAGGGCCAGCGCGGGAACTCGCGCCAGGCCGGGCACGCGGCGCATTTCCTCGAGAAGGCCGGGGCCGCCATCGGAAGGCAGGTCGAGACCCGCGAGCACCACGTCGATTTTGCGGAGTTCGAGCTCGTGCAGGGCGGTCTGGGTGTCGGCCGTCTCGACGACGCGATAGCCAGCCATTTCGAGCGAGTTGCGCACCAGGCCGCGGACGAAGGCGGAAGGCTCCGCGACCATCACGGTGGCGCCGTTGGCGTGCTGCGCGTCCCCGCTGGTGAACCAGCCGTCGTCGGCCGCCTGAATGACGGTGTGCAGATCGAGCAGGTCGGTGACTTTCTTGCCGATCACGGCCGACCCCAACAATCCCTTACGCGCGGCCGGCTGGCGGACGGTCACTTGATCCTCGACGATGTCCAGGATCTGGTCCACGAGAATGCCGATGCTGCGCTCTCCATTATTGAAGACCACGACCTGCGCCGGGTCCTGGAGACCGGCGGTATCCGCGGCGCCGGGATCGAGTATGGGCGCCAGCGAGGCCAGGGGCAGAATGCGCCCGCGGTATTGTACGACGCGCTTGCCGCCGGCGTGTTCGATCTTGGAGAGCGAGACTTCCTCCAGCCGGGCGACGAGGGAAAGCGGGACCGCCAGACGTGCGAACGATCCGGCCCGGAACAGCAGGAACGTCTGCCGATCGCCGGCGGAGTGGTCGTGGCGCTGGACATCCGCGGTGGACTTGTCGCGCGCCTCCTGTACGACGCCGGACCGTTGCGCGATGCCGGACACGTCCAGGATCAGGGCCACGCGGCCATCGCCCATGATGGTGGCGCCGGCATAACAGTTCAAGCCCTTGAGTTGTTTGCCGAGCGGCTTGACCACGATTTCCTGGGTGTCGCTGATGCCATCCACGACGAGGCCGAACTGCCGGTCTTCGGCTTGCAGAACGACGATATTAACGACATTGGATTCGAGCGTGCCGCCGAGCTTCAAAACGTCGGCCAGATAAACCAGCGGGAGCAGGCTTCCGCGCCTGCGGTAGAACGGCGTATCGTGGATGCGTTCGATTTGCCGTTTTCCGGATTCGCCCTCGAGACGGATCAGCTCGAGCAGGCTGACTTGGGGAATCACGTACCGGATTCCGCCGCCGCTCAATTCGCGCGGCACCGAGCGCCTCTCCAGCAGCGTGACGACGAGGCCCGGAATGATGGCCAGGGTCAGGGGGATTTTCAGCTTCAGGGTGGTGCCTTCACCCAAGCGGCTCACCAACTCCACCACGCCGCCGATCTTCTCGATATTGGTTTTGACGACGTCCATGCCCACGCCGCGGCCGCTGACGCTGGTGACTTCCGCCGCGGTGGAGAAGCCGGGGAGGAAGACCAGCGCCAGGGCTTCCCGGTCGGTCATGCGTTCGGCCTGTTCGAGCCGGATCAGCCCTTTTTGCACGGCTTTGGTTTTCAGAACCTGCAGGTCCATGCCGGCGCCGTCGTCGGCGATCTCGATATTTACCTGGCCGCCTTCGTGGAAGGCGCGCAGCGTAAGCTTTCCCTGGGCGGGCTTGCCGTGGCGGACGCGCACGTCGGGTTTTTCGATGCCATGGTCGCAACAGTTGCGCACGATGTGGGTGAGCGGGTCTTTGATGGCTTCGATGATGGTCTTGTCCAGCTCGGTATCGGCGCCGTGCACGTCCAGGTGGATCTGTTTGCCGAAAGAAGTGGCCAGATCGCGCACCACTCTCGGTAGTTTGTTCCAAACCACGCCGATGGGCTGCATGCGGGTCTTCATGACGCCCTCTTGCAGTTCGGTGGTGATCAGGTTGAGGCGTTGGGAGGTGGCGTTGAGGGTGGAATCTTCCTGGTGGGCGGTAAACTGCAGAACCTGGTTGCGGGCCAGGACCAGCTCACCCACCAAATTCATGAGTTTGTCGAGCAGGACGACATCCACACGGATGCTGGAATCCGAAATGGAAGGGCCTTTCGGGGCGGAGGTTTTCTCTTCCAGGTCGGCGGCATCGGGGAGAGAATCTGCGGGCGGGGCGCCAGCGGTAGTCTGGGCAGAGGCGGACTCCAGGCGCCGGCGCAGGTCGTCGTAGGCTTCCGGTCCTTCGCGCCCGGTCATTTCGATAGCCAACAGGACGGTCTTGACTACGTCCACGGCTTCCAGAATCAGCGTGACAAGCGCGGGGGTGAGATCGCGTTTGCCGTCGCGCAGTTGGCTGAGGATATTCTCGGCCAAGTGCGTTACGGCTTCCAGCGTGGCGAAGCCAAGGAACCCGCAAGTTCCTTTAATCGTGTGAATTGTACGGAAAATACCAGCTAACAGTTGAGGTTCTTGGGGGTGTTTCTCAAGCTCCACCATTTCCTGGTCCAAACGGGCCAGATTCTCGTTGCTCTCAATCAGGAACTCTCGAATGACGTCTTGATCGTCCATTCCGCGCCGCCAGACTCACTTTCTTTTGGATTTCGGAATGCTAGTGGCGCGGATGGCGGAAAAGTCTCACCGGATGATCGTAAGCGCCTTTAATGGGGGGGCGGGATTTATCCCACGCGGGGCTTTAGCTCCGCCACCCGGGGCTTTTAGCCCCGCCTGGGCGAGTTCCGCTCGCCGGAGAGCGGGTTCTGGAGAACCCGCGCAGGCCTGGAGGCCTGCCCCACCAAATGGCCAATCTCCAGGAGCGACCAGTTGGTCTTAATCATTGGACAAGCTGATACGATCGCACTTGTTTGAGCAATTCGGAGAGGTCGATGGGCTTCACCAGGTAAGCGTCGCAAAGCTCGTGGAAGCATTGCATCACTTCCTTAACATCGTCGACCGCGGTGGTCATCACGATCTTTACGCCGGAGGTCGAATGCAGGCCTTGTGCTTCCTCGAGCGCGCGCATGTGCTTGACGGCCTCGCGACCGTCCATTTCGGGCATCATAATGTCCATGCAGATGAGGTCGTATCGTTCGCCGGACTGCAGGGCGGAGCGGAACGCTTCCACCGCTTCCCAGCCGTTAACGGCGATGTGACAATCGCCGTAGCGGGAGAGGAAGGTCTGGAGCAGCAGGCGGCTGGTGAAGTCGTCTTCCACGATCAGTGTTTTCATAATGTATGTCCTCTTACTCGGTATAAGCCCATCCGGCGTGCCGCAGAGTGCACTTGAGCCGCTCGAATTCGCCGGCGGCGCGGGGCAGCAAGCCGTCGAGATCGCTCAATTGGCCGGCCTTGCCGGCGCGCTCCATGGCCTGCGCCAGGGCGCGCAGACCGCCCGCGGAAATGGCGGCGGCGGCGCCCCGCATGGCGTGCGCTTGCAAGGCGGCGCCGGGCGCATCCCGCTGGCCGAGCCGCTGGCGCAGATTGTTCAACTGGGACGGGAAGTCTTCGAGGAAGCCTTGCACAATTTGGCCGGCAAGCTGTTTGTCTCCGATGAGCCGGCTCAATAAATCCTCTTCGTCGAAAACCGTGCTGTCGGGCGGCACGGGCAGATCGGCGGCGGGGCTGGTGTGCGGGGGAGCGGCCGCGGGGAGCCACTTGGCAAGCACTTCCGCAAGCTGCCGCATTTCCACCGGCTTGGCGAGATAGTCGTGCATTCCCGCGCGGATGCAGCGCTCCCGATCGCCGGCCATGGCATCGGCGGTGACGGCCACAATGGGAATGTCCGGGCCGCCCGACTGGCGAATGCGGCGGGTGGCTTCAAAGCCGTCCATCCCGGGCATCTGGCAATCCATCAGAACCAAGTCGAATCTGGCGCCGGCCTGAGCCAGGTGCAGGGCGGCGACGGCCTCCTGGCCAGTGGCGACGGCGTGGGCCTCGAATCCAAGCTTCCGCAGTAGCCCCAGGAGCACGCGCTGGTTGGTGCGATCGTCCTCGGCAACCAGGATGCGGCCGCCGGGCCGCGCGCGGGCCAACCCCAGCGGTGCATCGGCGCGCGCGTCGGCCGGCTGGGGGCCGATGGCCGCTTCCGTCATGGACAGCGAGGCCGGCCGGGATGGTATATCGAAGACCGCGGTGAACCAGAATGTGGAGCCTTCCCCCGCGCGGCTGTCAACCCCGATCTTCCCGCCCATCAGCTCGACCAGTTGCTTGGAGATGGCCAGTCCGAGGCCGGTGCCGCCGTATTTGCGCGTGGTGGAAGTGTCGGCCTGCACAAACGGCGCGAAC
Source organism: Bryobacteraceae bacterium (assembly GCA_050008575.1). Lineage (GTDB taxonomy): Bacteria > Acidobacteriota > Terriglobia > Bryobacterales > Bryobacteraceae > Bog-159. The sequence goes on along the minus strand of JBEKMJ010000189.1, from coordinate 3,089 downwards.
AGTAGGGCGATCTGGCCGGGGCCAATACCGATCCCCGTATCGGTGACGGCGAAGCGCAGCGTGGCTTGGGCCCCGGCTTTAGCAGGGTCCTGGGTCTCGACGCGCACATGGAGCGCGACTTCTCCTCGTTCGGTAAACTTGATGGCATTGGCAACCAGATTGGTCAAGACCTGACGGAGGCGATGGGGATCGCCAGCGAGGAGCGGCGGTATTTCCGGCGCCGCCCGCCAAGCAATGGCGAGCCCCTTGGCGGCGGCGCGCTCCCGCTGGGTGCGGACGGTGTCCTCGATGGTGCGGCGCAGGTCGAAATCCACGCACTCCAGCGTGATTTTCCGGGCTTCGACCTTGGAGAGGTCGAGGATGTCGTCGATCAGCGCCAGCAGGGTTCGCCCGCTGGTCTCGATGACGCCGGCATAGTCGCGTTGCTCCGTAGTCAGGCTGGTTTGCAACAGCAGTTGCAGCATGCCGAGGACGCCGTTCATGGGCGTGCGGATTTCATGGCTCATGTTGGCGAGGAAACGGCTTTTCGCCAGGTTGGCGGCATCGGCCGCCTCGCGGGCGCGCACGATCTCGGCTTCGTATTGTTTTCGCTCGGTGATATCTTCCGCGATTCCGACGACGCGAATCAGTTCGCCGGCTTCTGCGCGCACGGGAAAAGCCCGGTCGCGGATCCAGCGCTGAAGCCCTTCCGGCGTTCGGATCCGGTATTCGGAGTCGATCCGTTCTCCGGCCATCTGCCTTTCGAACACGGCATGGGCCGGTTCGCGGTCTTCCGGCAGGATGGCCTCCATCCAGGACATGGGGTTCTGGTATAGACTTTCGCAGGTACGGCCCCATATCTGTTCATACGCCGGGCCGACATAGAGGCACTGGGTGCCCGCCGCGTTCAACATCCAGAAGACTTCGCGAATATTCTCGGCCATCTGGCGAAATTTCTCTTCGCTGGACTGCAGCGCCTGCTCGGCGCGCCTCCGCTCGGTGATATCCGAACTGAGGCCGACGTGTCCCAGGTAATCGCCGCCGGGCGACAAGCGCGGCTCGGCGTATGAGCCCAGCAACCGCCACTCGGCATCGGCGCGGCGGACGCGCGCCTCGGCCCTGAAGGGCGCGTGTTCGCGCACGGCGCGCTGGAAGGCCGCGACATAGCCGGGCGCATCGTCCGGGTGAACCAGCAACTGCCACTTGCCCGCGGCCACTTCTGCGTAGGTGGTCCCCGCGAATTCGCGGTACGCCCGGTTGATGAACTGATTGCCACCCTCCGTATCGGTGACCCACATCATGGTCGGGCAACTGTCGGCCATGACGCGGAAGCGGTCTTCACTTTCGCTGAGCGCCCCCAACGCCCGCTTGTGCTCGGTGATGTCTTCGATGTGGACCACAAAATACGATGGGCTGCCGGCGCCGTCCCGTATGGGCGAGATCCGCAGGCGTCCCCACACCACATTTCCATTACTGTGAATGAAGCGTTCTTCCGTCTCCTGGCTGCCGCACGGTTCGCTCCACAACCGCTGCATTCTCCCGATGGAAGACTCCGGATCGCCGGGGTGGGTGATGCCCGTCCACGACATGGCCAGCAAGTCCGGTTCGGCATATCCGAGCATCCGGCAAAACGCTGCATTCACCTGTAGGAAGCGCCCGTCCAGCCCGCTCACACACATGCCGAAAGGCGCGTGCGCAAAGACCTCGCGGAACAGTTCTTCGCTTTCCCGAAGCTTTCGCTCGCCCCGTAAGCGCGCGCCGATGTCGCGCGCCATGTAGGCAACGCCGGAGATGGCGCCGGCGGTGTTTCGGATGGGAGAGACGGTGACGGCTACGTCGATCCGCCGGCCGTCCTTAGCCAGCCGGACGGCCTCGTAATGGCGCACGGCGCCGGCGCTCACCGCGGCGAAAGTCCGGCTCACTTCGCCGCGGCGATCGCCCGGCGCCAGAACCGTGCCGTGTCTTCCGACGATCTCGCCGGCAGGGTAACCGAACAACGCCTCGGCGCCGCGGTTCCAACTGGCGACGTTGCCTTCCAGCGTTACGCTCAAAATGGCGTCGTCGGAGGATTCGACAATGGAGGCCAGCAAAGCGCGGGACTCTTCGACCCTTTTGGGTTCCGTGATGTCGCGGATGATGGCCGCGACGGCCGATCCTTCTCCGGCGAAGTTCGGAATGGAATTCGCCACGACGGATACGCTAACCCGCTGGCCGTCTTTCCGTATGAGCACATCCTCGTGCGGGGCGCCGGCATTCGCCCGCAACAGGTATCCGGGCAACGGCGCTACATGGCGGCGGCGCTCGGGTGCGACCAACATGGACACATTCCGCCCAACGGCTTCCTCGGCGGAATAGCCCAGGAGCGCTTGCGCGCCGCGGTTCCAGGCGCGGACGATGCCCGCGGGTGTGCTGCCGACGATCGCGTCGCCGGAAGTTTCCACGATGGCGGCGAGGAACCGTTGCGCTTCCTCGGCCGCCCGGCGCGCGGTGACGTCCTGTTTGACGGCAATGTAATTTACGATTTCGCCATGGAGGTCCCGAACCGGGGTGATGCGCATCTCCTCGGGGTAGAAGGTTCCATTCTTGCGCCGATTGATCAGCTCGCCGTGCCAGACTCGGCCGGAGGCGATGGTATCCCAGATCCCTTTGTAGAACTCCGGGGACTGGCGGCCGGATTTGAGGAAGCGGGGATTTTGTCCGACCGCATTCGCGCGGCCGTATCCGGTCATGGCGGTGAACGCGGGGTTCACATACTGAATTTGTCCGGCAGCGTCGGAGATGAGGATGGCGTCCGCGGATTGTTCGACGGCGGCGGTCAAGCCGGCGCGCGCGATGTCGTCTTGCCGGCGCGACGGACGAATCTTGCGGCGCAACACTTACCTCCGAGGTAGCGACCTCACCTATATATATCGGCAGGAAACGGGATGAGAATAGAGCCGGAGACCGGCGTGGGGCAGGCAGCCTCGCTCTTCGGCGAGCGAAGCTCGCCTTGGGCGAGCTACGCTCGCCTGTGTCGGCAAGAGCACTGGCGGTCCCTTCGGGAACCTCTCTGGCGCCAGAAACCGGGCTCCACTTGACAGGTTTGCGATGATGGAATTGGATTCGGCAAG
>JBEKMJ010000188.1:0-12119 GCA_050008575.1 Bryobacteraceae bacterium | reverse complement strand
TACGCGCTAGGCGGCACTGGAGCTGGCGTAAATGACTCCGGCGGGCCCGGCGTCAGCGCTTACGGCGGCCCCTCTAGCGGCAGTAGCGCGGAAGGTGGACCCGGCGTCATCGCTACGGGGGCGAACGGCGGCTTTGAGGGTGGCTTGGGCGTATATGCCATCGGGGGAAATGGTCCTTATGCCGGCTCGGGGATATATGCTGTGGGCGGCAGCGGCGCCTCGGCGTTTGCCGGCGTGTTTGACGGAGATGCATGGGTCAATGGCACTCTCAGCAAATCCGGAGGCTCCTTCAAAATCGATCATCCGCTCGATCCCGCCAACAAATACCTCTACCACTCGTTCGTCGAATCGCCGGACATGAAGAACATTTACGACGGCACAGCCGTCACCGACGCCAGCGGCACTGCCATCGTGACGATGCCTGGTTGGTTCGAAGCGCTAAACACCGATTTCCGGTATCAACTGACGGCCATCGGCCAACCCGCGCAAGCCTGGGTCGCGTCTAAAGTAGCCAATGGCAGCTTCACCATAAAGACCAACAAGGCGAATGTGGAGGTGTCCTGGCAGGTGACTGGCGTCCGTCAAGACGCGTGGGCCAACGCGCATCGTATCCCTTTGGAAGTGGACAAAGCGCCTCAGGAGCAAGGCCACTACATTCATCCCGAATTATTTGGACACGCGGGTGAACCGGGCATCGCCGAGATGCGCCATCCGCGCCCGCAACCGGCGCAGCAGTGATAGGCCGCAAATGGAGGATACCAAACCTATGCCTGCAATTCGCAAATGGGGAGTGGCCCTTGCCTGGCTGATCTGCTCGGCAGCTATGGCCCACGCGCAGACGCCCACTACTGTGAGCGCCATCGTGAATTCCGCAACCAAACAGATCACTATTACCGGCACGAGTCTTACGGCTACTGGCGCGTCGGTGGTGAAACTGGACTCGGCCACGTTGACCCTGGTGTCCTCGGCCAGCACCCAAATCGTCGCGAATTTGCCGGCTGGAATCCGAACAGAGCCGGAGCAGGGAAAAGTGCGAAGAACGCCCGTTGTTAAGTGCTCACAGATCCAAAATCGACGTACCAGCTATAAGGAGATGTTGCCATGACTACACCATGCAGTAATCATTTCTCGCGCTACAGCTTTGTTCTTGCCTTTTTGCTGTCCGGGACCGGCTTGGCTCACGCGCAATGGACCAAAGCAGTCACCAACGGCACGATGGAGGCCACCGATTGCATACTTCTTACCGATGGCACGGTCATGTGCCAACTCGGAGAGACGACCAACACACTGGTGCGCCTGACCCCGGACGACACAGGCAGTTATGTGAACGGCACTTGGTCCACCACGAATATCACCTCGTTGCCGAAAACCTACAAACCACGGTTTTTTTGCTCCGTCGTGCTGGCGGATGGGCGCGTGATCTTCACCGGCGGCGAATACAACGGTGGTGGCAGCAATCAAAGCAACCTCGGTTACATATTCGATCCAACTCTCAACGGCGGGATGGGATCGTGGACCCAAATAACCCCTCCGGACAACGGGACTGGCGTATGGACGCAAATCGGGGATTCTCCGTGCATCGTTCTGCCCGATGATACGTTTGTCCTTGGCAACCACAGCAGCACACAAATGGCTGCGTTCGATGCCGCAACGTTAACCTACAAGGACCTTAACCCGACCGGCAAGGCTGACTCAAATTCCGAGGAAGGTTGGACCTTGCTGCCGGACGGCACCATCCTGACAGTCGATACCGAAGACGGCACAAACTCCGAAATTTATGACCCTGCAACGAATGCCTGGTCGTCCGCTGGGAGCACAGGTGTCAAGCTCGCTGGCAATGCCCCTCCGCACGCCGTCCCAGAGATGGGACCGGCGGTGTTGCAAGGCGGTAGCGGCGGCGTCATTCAGTTCGGCGCCACGCCGAACAATGCCAGTTATGACTATACGGAGGGTCTGTGGGTGACGGGCCCGTCTTTCCCTATCCCATTTTCGTGTGGGGGGAAAAGCTACTCCAACGCCGGGGCGGCGGATGCTCCCGCGTCCATATTGCCCGATGGTAGTGTGCTGGTAGCGGCCAGCCCTGTTGATAGTACCGGTAATGAAGTATTTTGCACCGTATTCTTTGAGTTCAATGGTGGCAATCTGACCCCTGTTCCCGGCGACCCCGATGCCCCTAAAAAGCCAACGTTCGGCTTACGCATGCTAGCGCTCCCGTCTGGCGATGTCCTCGTCACCGATGGCTCGGCCGACGTCGAGTTCTACAACAACCATAAGCCGGCCAGTCCGGGTTGGCAGCCCACAATAACTAGCGCTCCTCCCAGCTTAACTCCTGGGCAGACCTACCCCATTTTTGGGACGCAGTTTAATGGTCTCTCGCAAGGGGCGTTTTATGGCGACGATGGCGAGTGGGCGACCAACTATCCTCTGGTGCGTATCACAAATAACGCGAGCCAAACAGTTACGTACGCGAGGACTCACGACCACAGCAGTATGGGGGTCGCGACGGGTACCCTTCCAGTGTCCACCTACTTCGATGTGCCGGCCACCCTAGCGCTGGGCCAAAGCACCCTGGAGGTTGTCGCCAACGGCATACCCTCGGTTGAACTTCCCATCAATGTGGTAGCAGCGGGGAGCACGCCGGCCATTGCCGTGCGTTCGAGCGGCGAGGCAGACGTGGCCGTCCAGGGCCCGAACAATTCGCTAGTCTACTACCATGCCACGGTAGGCCAGCCGTGGTCCGCTTCCACGGTTGCTGGGAATGGAACGACGTTCTCATCGCCCGCCATCTTCGTGCGGTCCAACGGCGAAGCGGATATCGTAGCGCAGGGTCCGGACAATTCCTTGCTCTACTACCAAGCAACACCCGACAACCCGTGGAGCGTCAGCACCATTGCCAATTCGGGAACCACGTTCTCCGCGCCCGCGATTGCCGTACGCACAACCGGCGAGGCAGACGTAGTCGCCCAAGGTCCTGGCAGGTCGCTCCTTTACTATCACGCAACTCCCGGCAACCCCTGGACCGTGAACACGATCGCTGGTTCCGGCACGACGTTCTCGGCGCCGGCCATCGCTGTGCGCTCGGCAAACCCTGCCAACGAAGCAGACGTGGTCGCTCAAGGGCCAGGCGATTCCCTGATCTACTACCATGCAGCCCCGGGCGAACCCTGGTACCCTGTCACGGTGGCTGGTTCTGGCACGACGTTTTCGGCACCGGCCATTGCGGTCAGTTCCGCAGGCGAGGCGGAACTGGTCGCGCTAGGCGCAGGCAATTCGTTGCTCTTCTATCAGGCTACCCCTGGGCAGCCGTTTAGCAGCGAGACGATCGCCGGCCCCGGCACGACGTTCTCAGCTCCGGCGATTGTGGTGCGAAGTGTGGACCCCGCGGGCGAAACGGACGTGGTCGCTCAAGGCGCCGACAACTCCCTGAGCTATTACCATGCAGCTTCCGGTCAGGCGTTCGTTAGCAGCGTAGTAGCTAACTCTGGAACCACCTTCGCTCCACCGGTGATTGCAGTCCGGCAGGCGAACCCGGAAGGCGAGGCCGACCTGGTCACATACGGCGCGGGCGATACACTCCTCTACTACCACGCAACCCCCGGCTCCGCGTGGTTCGTGAGCACGATTGCAACGTTTTGACGTGAGGTACCGGCATCCGTCAGGACGCATGGGCCAATGCGCGTCGTATACAGGTGGAACTGGACAAAGCGCGGCGGGATCACGGCTACTATATCCATCCGGAACTGTTCGGACACGAGGGCGAGCTGAGTATCGCGGAGATACATCATCCGCGCCCGCAATAGGTGTGACGGGCATTCGAAATTTCAACTATACGAGGAAAACGCAAATGAAGAACAGTCGTAATTCTTTCCAGCCGTCAGGCTTGGCGCCTGCCGGCAAACCCCAAGCGTACAAGCTGCTGATGGCCCTGGCCATTCCGTCGCTGTTCGCTTGCCCGATGGCCTCCGGGCAGACGCCCATAACTGTGGCCACGTTCGACGTAACCAACGGCGCAAACCCTTATTTTGGGTCCCTAACACAGGGGGCCAATGGGGACTTGTACGGGACGACCTATGAAAGCGGAGCTAATAGTGTGGGAACGATTTTCAAGGTTACCCCGGCCGGCCCGCTGACCACCCTACACAGCTTCGATACAACCGATGGATCTTATCCTGCCGGTTCTCTGTTACTGGCCACTAATGGGGAGCTATACGGAACAACCTGGGAAGGTGGAACAGGCACCGATGGGACGATCTTCAAAATCACGCCCGCCGGAGTCCTGACCAGTCTGCACAGTTTCGATTCGACCGACGGGGCCTTATGCGTCTCCGGGCTGATCCAGGCCACCAATGGCGACCTCTATGGGACAACCTATTACGGCGGAGCCAATAACTTAGGCACGATTTTCAAAATTACCCCGGCCGGCGTGTTCACAAGCCTGCACAGTTTCGCTGATGCTGAGGGCGCCACCCCCTATGCGGGGCTGATACAGGCCACCGATGGTTATCTCTATGGGACCACCTATCAAGGCGGGGCGAACAGCGTTGGCACAGTTTTCAAAGTCACCATGACCGGTGTGCTGACCACCCTGTACAGCTTCAGTGGGACTGATGGAGCCCACCCTTACGCCGCCTTGGTCCAGGCTGACAATGGGCTCCTTTACGGGTCTACCTCCGACGGAGGCATCGGTTATGGCAGCATTTTCAGCATTACGCCGGAAGGCGCGCTGACAAACCTCCATACCTTCGTAGTGCTTGACGGAGATAATCCCCAAAGTAAGCTAGTACAAGCCAATGACGGGAACCTGTACGGGACAACCAGCGGTGGGGGAACCACGGGAAGCGGCACGATTTTCAAAATGACACTGGCCGGCTCGTTGACCACCCTGTACAGCTTCGACGAGACTAACGGGGCATTTCCTATAGGTGGGCTGGTACAGTACACCGATGGGATTTTCTACGGAACAACATACCAAGGCGGAGCCCACAACGATGGTACCGTGTTCACACTTTCCGAGGGACTTGGCCCCTTTGTGGAGACGGTTCCAACTTCCGGGAGGGTGGGAGCCGCAGTTAAGATTCTCGGCACGCATCTGAGCGCCGCAAGCAGCGTCACATTCAATGGCACAGCGGCGGTTTTCCATGTCGTTGGACCTTCCGAAATCACGGCCACCGTGCCTGCCGGCGCGACCACGGGCAATGTGCAAGTGGCGACCTCCGCGGGCCTGCTGGTAAGTAATGTCGCCTTCCAAGTGCCTTAGGATTACCCAGCAAGGCAATAGCAGAGCAAGACAAAGCCACAGCAGTCGGGCCCGCCGTACGGGTCCTGGCGCTACGTGGTATGACGCCGAAAAAGCGCGTCGGAGGATTCAATGAAAACTTACGGAACGAATTTGAAATCAACCGGGCGCGTCGCCGCCGTGTTGCTGGCGCTAGCGCCCGGATGGGCGTTCGGTCAAGCGCAAACGCCGCCAACGCGGCTTGCCCGCTTGGCGAACCGAAGACCTGCGAGCATGGCCGCGCCGCGCGCGGTGGCCCGGTCGACGTCCGCGGCTGCGCAGCGATACGTATTTGGCCGAGTCGATCTGGCTACAGGCGATGCGCCCGAAGGACTGGCTGTGGGCATATTCAAGAACGGCGGCCTACCGGGCGTCGCCGTGGCCAGCGAAGGATCCAATACGGTGACGATCCTGCTCGCCAATGCGGACGGAACCTATCAACCTGGTGTGGATTACGCGACCGGCTACGAGCCCGTCGCGGTCGCCGTCGCGGACTTCAATGGCGACCATAACCTGGACTTGGCGGTGGTGAGCTGGGCCGGAACGGTCTCGATTCTGCTGGGCAACGGCGATGGCACCTTTCAGCCACAAGTGACCTATGCGGGGAGCGGCGGTGTTTCTCCCGGAATTGTCACTGCCGACTTCAATGGCGACAAGATCCCGGACCTGGCTGTGTCGAGTAATACCGGCGGGTCCGTTTCCATTCTGCTAGGCAACGGCGACGGTACGTTCCAGGCGCCCCTGACATCCTACGTCGGCCCTGAACCTGAGTGGCTGGCAGCCGCGGACTTCAACGGAGATGGTCACTTGGACTTGGCTGTCGCAGGGGCCGCGGAAGACGTTTTTGTCCTGCTCGGAAATGGTGACGGCACGTTCCAGCCGTCCGTTCCCCATGCCGCCGGTGCGTTTCCTGGGTTCGTGCTGGCGGCCGACTTCAATGGCGATGGCAAACCGGACCTGGCCACTGCCAACCTCGACTCAAACAATGTCTCGGTCTTGCTAGGCAATGGCGATGGCACGTTTCAACCCCACGTCGATTATGCCGCCGGCAATGGGGCCGGCGCCTTGGCCGCCGGCGACTTCACCGGCAATGGCGTACTCGACCTGGCGGTCACAGACACCGTCGACAACACCATATCCGTCCTGCCCGGCAGGGGAAACGGCACGTTCCAGGCCAGAAGGATCTATGGGACCGGATCCTACCCGTGGGATCTGGTGGCTGCCGACATGAATGGAGACGGCAAACTGGATCTGGTGACGTCTAACTCCTTCGCAAACAGTGTGACGATTCTGGCCGGAGGGGGCAAAGACTGGTTTCAAGGTCCGGCCAATCAAGCCGCCGGCACAGCGCCGTCCGCTGCCGCAATTGCGGATTTTAATGGCGACCAGATCCCGGATCTGGCGATCGCCGATTTCGTGGGCAACTCGGTGTCGATTCTTTTGGGAGAAGGGGGAGGCAAGTTCGCAATTCCTGTGGCGTATGCAGCCGGTTTCGGCCCTAGCGGAATTGCCGTCGGCGATTTCAACGGGGACGGTCTTCCCGACCTGGCCATCTCAGACGAAGGGTTGAACAGCGTCTCCATATTGCTGGGCAAAAGCAACGGCGCCTTTCAACCGGCTCTCACAGCTTTCACCGGTGTAAACCCCTTCTCGCTTACCACGGGCGATTTCCGCAACGACGGGAAACTGGATTTGGCCACTGCGAATGGGCAGTCGGACAGCATGTCCGTCCTGTTAGGAAATGGGAACGGAACCTTCGCATCCCCAGTAACCTATTCGGGTGGTGACTGGTACCCGGTTTCGGTAGTCGCGGCCGATTTCAATCTGGACGGCAAGATCGACCTGGCCGCCGGCAACTATCAAGCGGCGATTTATCTGGGTAACGGAGACGGCACTTTTCAAGCACCCGTTTTTTACGACGCGGGATCGGCCGGCACCTCCATGGTTACCGGTGATTTCAATTTAGACGGCAAGCCCGATTTGGCGCTCGGTGACACTTTCTCGAATTCCGTCTCGATCCTGCTCGGCAACGGCGATGGCACCTTCCAGCCAGTGGTCACGTACCCGACCGGCAGCTACCCCGATGGTCTCGCCATCGGCGACTTTAACGCCGATGGCATACCAGATCTGGCGGTCACCAATACTGGTTGCTACGAGCCAGCCTCCACCTGCCCTATGGGCACCGTGTCCGTTCTGCTGGGCAATGGCGACGGCACTTTCCAGCGAAATGTGGATTACCTGGCGGGCGCATATCCGCAATTGCCCGCCGCGGCGGACCTGAATGGTGACGGCAGCGAGGATCTGGCCGTGCCCAACTTCTATTCCAATACGGTGTCGGTGCTGCTCAATCTTCCGGTGATTGCGGTTTCCCCGAACACCGTCGCGTTTGGAAGCGAGGGGGTGGGTGAGAAGAGCAAGCCGCACGTCATCACGATCGGCAACCCGAGCGGTACGCCAATCGGCTTCACCAGCGTGAAGGTGGTGGGCGCCGATCCGGGAGATTTCGCCGAGACCAATACGTGTCCGATTTCGCCCTCCAGGCTCGCCCCCGGGGCGACGTGCTCAATTGCGGTGACGTTTACTCCGGCGGCGACAGGAAAACGCGGCGGCAAGATCGAGGTGACGGACACTGTGCCGGGTAGTCCGCAGTACATGACGCTTACGGGCAGCGGCACGTAGCGGAGGCTTTTCCGCGGGCTATCTCAGCCAGGCCCCCGCCTGACTGGCATCCGTCAGGACGCCTGGGCCAACGCGCATCGCATCGCGGTGGAAGTAGACAAAGCGCCTCGGGACCAGGGCCACTATATTTATCCCGAATTATTTGGGCATGCGGGTGAACCGGACATCGCGGGAATGCACCATCCGCGCCCGCAATAAGAGGGTGTTTGCTGCAACGAGAAACGCTATGAAACGACAATTACGAATGCGCGCGATTTTCGTGGCGGTCCGTGCAATTCAAACCGCTGCTTTTGGACAGTCATGCAACCCCGCCGTCGGTCCTTCGCCCGGATGAGTTTCAAGGGGGCACCGATGCAGCATCGGGAAAGCGGAGCGGCAAGATCGAGCTGACGGATACCGTGCCGGGGAGTCCGCAGTCCATCACGCTTACAGGCAGCGGCACATAGGGCAGACAGGAGCATCCCATGAACACTTACGAAACGAATTTGAAATTGGCAGGGCGGATTGCCGCTCTGATGCTGGCCGTCGCTTCAGGACAGGTGTTCGGCCAGACGCATGTGCACAACCCGCGGATTGCCCGCGCAGTGGCGCCACGGGCGGTCAGCCCCGGCGCCTCCGTCGCGGCCGAGAGATATGTATTTGGCAGAGCCGACCTCGCCGTGGGGAGCGGGCCGCTGGCCGTTGCCATCGGCGCATTCCAGACAGGCGGCCCGCAGAGCCTGGCGGTGGCCAACTCCGGCGCCAATACGGTTTCCATATTGCTGAGAAACCCCGACGGCACCTATCAAGCCGCTGTAGATTACCCCACGGGACTCTCCGAGGTACAGACCGTGATCACCGGGGACTTCAACGGCGACCATAATCCGGACCTCGCTCTAGCAGCCTACGATAGCGATACAGTCGCCGTCTTACTGGGGAACGGCGATGGCACCTTCCAGCCCGCCGTGAACTATCCCGCAGGGGCCAAAGACGATGGCTTTAGCCTGGCCGCTGCCGATTTCAACCGTGATGGCCACTTGGATCTGGCGGTGCTCAACACCAGTACCGACACGGTTTCCATACTATTGGGAAACGGCGATGGCACCTTTCAGCCGCCGGTGACCTATGGCACCGGGGACTACCCCGCAGGGTTGGCCGTGGGCGACTTCAACGGCGACGGGATTCCCGACCTGGCGGCCGCCAACTACCAGGGCAATACCGTTTCGATTTTGCTGGGGAACGGAGACGGCACGTTTATGCCCCAAGTCCAGTACGTCACGGGCCCCTACCCGGTTGCCGTGGCGGTCGGCGATTTCAACGGCGACGGCAAGCTCGATCTGGCGACCACCGACTCCTTCTCCAATGCGGCTTCGGTGCTGCTAGGCAACGGCGACGGCACTTTCCACGCGCATGTGGATTACGCCACTGGTATTAGCCCGACGGATCTGGTTGCGGGTGACTTCAACGGCGATGGCAGGCTGGATCTGGCGGTGACGAATTCCTACGACAACACCATTTCCGTACTGCTTGGCAAGGGCAACGGAACATTTGAGAAAGCATACTGATCGGCGAAGGCAATGGCACATTTCAGACCCACGCCGACAGCGCGACCGGCCAACAGCCGTATGACGTGGCCATCGCGGATTTCAATGGCGACGGCAAACCGGATCTGGCCTCAGCCAACTTTGCCGCCAACTCGGCTTCGATTCTCTTGAACGAGGGCAGTGGGAAGTTTGCCGCGCATGTCGACTACCCCACCGGGTACGCCTCTGGCGCGGTGGCCATAGCCGACTTCAACGGAGACAACAAACAGGATCTGGCCGTGACCGCCACCGGTTCAAACGCCGTTTCTATCTTGCTGGGCAACGGAGACGGCACCTTCCAGGCACAGCGGGAATATCCGACGGGCAACCTCGACATCGGTATTGCGGTGGGCGATTTTACCGGCAAGGGCGTTGCGGACGTGGTCACGAGCAACTCCGCGTTCGGCTCCAACTCTGTTTCCATTTTGCTCGGGACTGGCACCGGCGCCTTTCAGCCCTTTGTAAACTACGCGAGCGGATTCTTCCCCTTATGGACCGCCGTAGCCGATTTCAACGGCGACGGCAAACTGGACTTGGCTGTGGCCGACACCGGCAATGTCGAGCTGGGCTTCGCATATCCATCACAGGTGAGCATTCTTCTGGGCAATGGGGATGGCACGTTCCAATCCCCCATCATCTACGATGTGGGCGATGGAGCCGACTGGATCACGGCAGGCGACTTCAATCAGGATGGGAAACAAGACCTGGCGGTGGTCAATTCGGACGACAATACAGTATCGATTCTGCTGGGCAACGGTGACGGCACGTTTCAGCCCCAAGTGAGCTATGCAGTCGGCGTCGAGCCTTATTCCGCGGCGGTCGCGGACTTCAACGGCGACGGTATACCGGACCTGGCGGTGAGCAACAGCATTTGCTTGTACAAATCCGCCTGCGGTCCCGGCACCGTCTCCATACTTCTGGGCAACGGCGACGGCACATTTCAGCCCGACGTGGAGTATGTGGTTGGGCTGGCGCCCAGCGGGCTCGCGGCGGGGGATTTGAACGGCCAAGGCGGCGCGGATGTCGCGGTAGCCAACGTCTACTCGAACTCCGTCTCCGTGCTGTTCAATCTTCCGGTGATTTCGGTTTTCCCGAATACCGTGGCGTTTGCCAAGGAGGCGGTGGGTAAGATGAGCCCGCCGCGGACTGTGACGATCGGCAATCCGAGCGGCACGCCCATCGGATTCACCAGCATCAAGGTGGCGGGCGCCGATCCGGGAGATTTTGCCGAGACCAACACTTGTCCCGTTTCGCCGGCTACGCTGGCGCCCGGCGCGACCTGCTCGGTTGCGGTCACGTTTACGCCGACGGCTTCGGGGAAGCGCAACGGCAAGATCGAACTGACGGATACCGTGCCGGGAAGTCCGCAGTCCATCACGCTGACGGGCAGCGGCACATAGGCTCTTTGTCCAGTCCGGCCTCCATGAGATCCGGTCCAACGCATTCACGCACACTGCCCCAGACGGGCGTTTACGGCAGGGGTTCGGATCTGAACCTCGATGCTGGCACCAGCGGACCCAAGCTGACGGTTAGCAATGGGTCGGGGACCTTGGGGGTATTCGACGTGAGCAACGGAGTTGTTGGCCCGCAAGGGCCGGCGGGTCCGGCAGGTCCGCAAGGGGGGACCGGCTCGGCGGGTTTCCTGGCAGGTGACGGGCATCCGTCAGGACGCGTGGGCCAACGCGCATCGCACCGCGGTGGAGCGGTGGCGAACCGCCGAGGTGGGCGCTGGCGGCAGCCGACGCCACAGATTCGGCACCGGCTGAACGCCTTGCCTCACGGCCGTTGGGTCAAACTGAAATCATGATCGATCTCTGGACCCTCGGCGGCCTCTCTTGGCGGGAACTGTTCAAACGAACCGTAAAGGAATCGTGGGAAGACGAGGTGTTCGGCCAAGCCGCTCGCCTCGCCTTTTACCACTTCCTGGCGCTGTTCCCGGCACTGCTCCTGGCCGCAACAATACTCGCGCGATTCTCGGGAACAGGCTCCGATCTTCTCAAAACGCTGGAATCCTTACTCGGCAGCGTTCTTCCGGCGCGCGCGTTTGAAATGGTAACGGGCTTTTTCGCCGAGATCGGCAAAGGCGCCGCACGGCACACAGTCTGGTTCGCGATGTTTGGATCCCTGTGGGCCGCCCTAAACGGCACCTGGGCTGTGATGTCGGGACTCAACGCAGCCTACGAAGTTGAAGAGCGGCGATCGTGGTGGCAGGTCACGCTTACTGGCGCAGGCCTGACCATCGCGCTTGCGGTGCTCGGGTTTACCTCGCTTGTTCTTCTCTTCTACGGCCGGAAAATGGAGGCCGCGATCATGCAGCGCATCGGCGTTTCGAACGGTGTTTCCGCAGTGTGGCAGGTTGCGCAGTGGCCCATTCTCGCAGCGATGTTGCTGATCGCCTTCGCCCTGGTGTACCGCTTCGGTCCGAATCTTTCCGACAGAAAAATGCGCTGGAGCACGCCGGGCGCGGTTATCGCTGTGATCCTCTGGCTGTGTGCGTCCGGACTGTTCCGCGGTTATATGGCGTACGAGGCATCGAAATACGACCAGGCGTACGGTTCCGCCGGAGCTCTTGCCATCCTGCTCCTATGGTTTTACTTTACAGG
>JBEKMJ010000187.1:0-9771 GCA_050008575.1 Bryobacteraceae bacterium | reverse complement strand
TTTCACGACGGACAAATATTGGGGAACTTGCTTTCAGTCGGTCTCAACGAGGATCAGGCGAACGGTCTCATTTTCGGTGCCCACAATAACCACACAGCCTCTCTTTGCGGAATAACGCCAAGACTGGCGTGATGGAATCCCTGTGACCGCACTTCGCCCAGCCTGATGCTGACGGCAGCGGTAGTGACAGCCTGGCATGCAACCATCGTTCCCGACGCGATCGGCCAGGGGGCGCGGACCGGGGTCCGCCCCACCAGGCGTCGGGAAATACGCCACACTTAGTCTTATATAGTATGCGACGCCTAATCATAATTACTCTTTTGTGCGCGACGCCCTCGGCCGCATTCGGCCAGACCGCATCCGCGAACACGATCACAGGCATGGGATACTCGTATCCGCCCATCACTGTGGCTCCGGGACAATTGATTTCAGTGTTCATGGCGGGGAATGTCGAGGGGTCTATTGGGGCCACCGTACAGAACATCACTGCTCAAGTCAGAAGGAGGCGAGCGTACTTATCGCATAAAATAGCATTGGACGCCCGCCCTTTCGCCCGCCCGGCTCCCGCCGCGGCGGGCTTTTCCGCTTGGGCGCCCGGTTTGATTCCGCAATACCGCTTCGTCGGTGGCGCGCAGGTGAAAACCGGGGCTTGCCGACGCGGTTCCGAGCCGCGCCGAAGCATTTCGGCGGCTGGAAACGGATCGAGATTCAGAGCGCTACCTTGACACGGTAGCGCTCCAACCAGGACGCCGCTCGCCGCCCGGCGTGCGCGCGTCAATCGCGGGGTCCGCCGTGCGGTTTATTTCAGCGGTTTATTTCAGCGGTTGACGGTTCGCCCTTTGGGCGATAGAATTTAAGGCACCGTGAAGGTCAAGCCGTTGCTGGCCTGCCTGTTCACCGTCACCACCACAATCCCTGTGGTTGCCCCGGTTGGCAACGGCGCCACCGTCACATTGGTAGCAGGTTGGTCCCCTGCATTTGTCATGGACGCCCTCAACTTCCTGATGAAAGGCGCTCTCGGGTGGTCTTTCTCGCGTATCGGCCGGAGGCGGAACCCCCGAACCGGCAACCCATTTGCACGCCGCGCGCAAGGAGATCGTGCATCGCTTTCCGCAATTCCTGCCCGACGGCCGCCATTTCATCTACTGGGTCTGGAGCGCGCTCGAAGAGAATACGGGGGAATACATCGGCTCGCTCGACGCGGCGGAAAAGCTGCCGGAAGGCCCGCTGGTGCGCACGTCAGTTCGGCCAAGGGGCCAGAGGCGTCCGTGCACCCCGGGGCGCAGAAGGTGTAGATCGTCGTCAGCCTGCCACCTAGGGTAATTTTGAAGATCGTCCCACCGCCGTTGGCCCCGTTTAGGGACGTCGTCCCGTACAAGTTCCCATCCGTGGCCTGGATCAGCCCCCCGAAATAGGCGGGCGGTGCGGTCCCAGAAACCGTATAATCGATCAGGGGGGCAAATGGAACTATCCAGTACACTGCATTTCCTGGCGGCCGTTGGGCTGCTCGTAAATTCGGCCCAGGGCGCGAATCTAATCAAGAACGGCAGCTTCGAGAAGCCAGTAGTTGTAGCCGGCAGCTACCAGCTTTTTTCTAATAATGAGACCTTCTCCGGCTGGAAAGTGATCGGCGCCACCGGCGACGTCAGTCTCGTTAGTGGCACGTTTACTCAGGGAGGCTTTACCTTTCCCGCGGCCGGGGGCAGCCAGTGGCTTGATCTGACCGGCAGCAGCAACACCGCAACCGGTGTCCAGCAAACCGTAGCTACCACGGCTGCCACGGCGTACACGCTCACGTTTTATGTTGGCAACATCGACGATCCTGGCGGTTACTGGGGCACTACGAGTACGGTGAACGTGCTGGTGAACGGAACCCAGGTCTTCACCGCAACCAACTCGAGAGGGGCTGGGCAAACCAAGCTTGTGTGGCAGAAATTCACCACCACAATCACCGCCACCTCGGCACGAACGACTATAGCTTTCATGAACGGCGACCCCCCAAGCGACAACAGCAACGGCCTGGACTTGATCTCCCTTGTCGTGCAGGCTGACGACGAGCCTGCGGCCGACAGCGGGCCGGCCGACCGGAACTAATCTTCATATATCGGATTGCAGATCACGGACCCGACGCAAGCCGTGATCTACCTGGGTTCGGAGATGGTGAGGCAACTCGTGCTGGTGGCCTCTGCATTCAGCGCTTTCCAACCGAAGCGCCTCGGCCGTTTTTCGATTGAGCGGCTCCAACGTCACAGCCTCGCCGTCGGCGGCCTCGCCCGGCGCATTGCGATGTCACTGGAACTCTCCGCGGCGGCGGTAGATTACGCATTTGTAGGCGGACTGCTGCACGACGTGGGCAAGCTGCTCTTGGCGTGCAACTACCCGGAGAGGTACGACGATGCGATGCGCCTCGCCCGTCAGAAGGGGATACTGGATCAGATGGCGGAAGTGCAGGTCTTTGGAACTACCCACGCGGAAGTCGGCGCATACCTGTTGTGGCTCTGGGCTCTGCCCGATCCCGTCACCGAGGTCGTATTGCGGCACCATGAATTTCTGGCTGCCCCGGACGCCGTTTCCAGACCCGCCGTGGCTGTGCATGTAGCCGACGCCTTGATTAATGGCCGTTTGGAGCCGGACGCGGTTGCGTGCCTCACCGCGATTGGTCTGAGCGACAAGCTGGCCGGCTGGCAGCAATTGTCCGAGGACGCCATGCGCGAGACGGCCCGAACGTGATAGCCCGTTGGCCGAGCCAGGCGGCCCCGGGATTGTGGTTCGCCACAATAATGTTCGGCTCACCATCTTCGTTGAAGTCACCCGTGGCCACCAGCTCCCTTGCCCACCGGCGAGACGCGCGGGCTACTGAGGGTAATTTGTAGGCGCGCCCCATGCTGATCGATGACGAGCGCATCAAAGAAGTCGGCCCCGTAGACGGCCCCTCTCCCGCACTGTCTGCGCGCCGGTCCGATGCCGCCGCCCACGATGGGCCGCGTCGACCAGCCTGGATGGCCGCGGTGCACGGCCCGCTGGAGTCGTGGTCGGCCATGATGGGAGACCGCGACGCATGGCGCACAGACCATCCGCCCGCGAGCGGCGAGCCCTGACGTGTCGCATTATCGCGGCCATCTTAATGACGCGTTATGACGGCCTACAGCCACGTCCGATGGCCGATTCTGGCGGGAGGCCGTGGCCGCGATCAGGAGCGCCATACCGGCTGCGGCAGCGATGCCGCTTTGCCGGAGTGTATACTTCTCGTACCAAAAACATATGCTGTTCGTCATACAATTCTCCTCTGATGCTTATTCCATGAGTTGGATCGGGCACTTTTGGTGCTTGGCGGTTCCGCAGATCTAGGTGAGCGCTAATTCTCGAAGATTTCCCCGGTCAGAGTGACCACCCACACGACGCCCGTGTCCGGTGTTATCGAAATCTGCGATGCAACGCCGGGAATCTGCACCCACGCTGTCCCGTTCTGCAATTGGAAAATCTTGGCGCCCTGGTTGTTCACGTTGCCGCAGAAGGTGATCCAAATGTCGGCAAACGGCCCCGACAGTGGGTCGGAGTCCGAGCCCGCGGCAACACTGTTCGCGCAAGCGGGAGGAGCCTCTACAAATACGTTGCCGCATTCTCGTACCAGACGATACCGTACATGGTGATGACCACCGCTTCGCCCTGGGGCGACACCGCGATCCGATTCGCTGCGCCTGGCCACTGTTGCCACCCAAAGGCCGGTCCCATATATTGGTAGACGCTGCCATCGGTGGTGCTGGAACCATTGCATCCGATGACCCAAGGGTCGCCATACGGAAACTCGGGCTGGCCATTCGAGGGAGCTACGCCAATCGACGTCGCGCACGCATTTCCGGGGGCCGGCAAGAAAGTGCTCCCATTCCAGTAGTAGATCGTCCCCAGATGAGTGATTACCCACGGGTATCCATCGATCCCCACGGCGATCTGAAGTCCGGCGCCATCTGTCCGCACCCACTTCGAGCCTTGCCGCTGGTAGACGTAATAATCGCCCGCGCTCGTTTTGGCGGTTCCAAGGACCCACGCAGTTCCGTTCGGGCCCGCCGCAATGGATTGCGGGTAGCAGGTGTACCCGGCCACGGGGCACGGGACCATATTACTTTGAGCCGTGCCCGGTATGCGCTTAAATCCGGAAACCTGCCGCTCATCTTGGCCGGAGGCCGTTGCCGCCATCAGAAGGGCGATACCGGCTGCGGCGATGCGGCTTCGCCATGGACTGCGGTTATTGTTACGCAAACATTTGGTTGTCGTCATGTGATTATGCTCCGCCTTTTCCGCGAGCCGGCGGTATTCTGCGCGATTCCCCAGTAACCGCTAGTTTTCGAAGATCTCCCCGGTCAGGGTGACCACCCACGCCACGCCGGTGTCCGGTGCCAACGAAACTTGCGATGCGACGCCGGGAATCTGTACCCATGTGGTGTCGTTCTGATATTGGAAAATCTTCGCCCCCTGGTTGTTCACATCCCCGCAGAAGGTGATCCAAATGTCGACATAGGGCCCGGCCAGAGAGTCGGTGTTCGAACCTGCGGCAATGCCTTGCGCGCAGGCGTCGGGAGTCTCGATAAATTGGTCGTACGCATTCGCGTACCATACGCTGTCGTACATGGTGGCTACCACCGCGACGCCTTGGGGCGACACAGCTATCCGATTCGCAGCAGCTTGTGGCCACTGGTACCACCCGGTTGAAGAGTATTGGTACACGCTGCCGTCAGTGGTGCTGGAACCATTACATCCGATGATCCAAGGGTCGCCATAAGCGAATTCGGGTACCCCATTCGAAGGGCCGACACCAATCGACGTCGCGCAGCCGTTGTAGGGGGCCAGCACAAAAGTGCTGCCATTCCAGTAGTAGATCGTCCCAAGATGAGTGATCACCCACGGATATCCATCGATCCCGACGGCGATCTGAAGTCCCGCGCCATCTGTCTTGACCCACTTCGAGCGTTCCCGTCTGTAGACGTAATAATCGCCCTCGCTCGTTTGGGCGGTTCCAAGAATCCATGCAGTTCCGTTCGGGCCCGCCGCAATGGATTGCGGGTAGCAAGTGTACCCGGCCACCGGGCACGGGACCATGTTACTTTGTGCCGTGCCCGGTATGCGCTTAAATTGGCCGGAGGCGGTTGCCACCATCAGGAGCGACAAACCGGCTGCGGCAGTAAACGTTCTAGTTTTCGTCATTTGATGCGTATCCCTTCACCCTGAGTTTCCCCACTGAGTCAATTGAACAACGAAACCGGTGGGCACGTCACCACACAAGTGGGTAGGTTTGAGGGCCCTGGTTAGCGGACGATGCGCTGGCGAAGCCCTTTGGCCACGGCTTCGGATTTGGAATGGACCCGCAGTTTCTCGTAGATGCTTTTCATGTGGAAGCGGATGGTGTTGATGCTGAGATTCAGTTCGAACGCCGCGGTTTTATAGTTGTGCCCTTCCACCAGCAGCTTCAGCAGGCGGATTTCGTGCGGCGTCAACTGGCAGGGGGCGTCCTCCGCCGGACGGATCTCGCGGAACAGCGATACCACGCGGCGCGCCACTTCGGGCGACATGGGTGAGCCGCCGCCGGCAGCTTCCTGCAAACTCTCCAACAGGCGTGTCGGGGGTGTTTTCTTCAGCAAATATCCGCAAGCGCCGGCGCAGAGGGCGTCGAAAATCCGTTTATCGTCGTCGTAAACGGTCAGCATCAGCACGGTCAGGCCCGGATAGCTCTTCTTCAACAAGCGAATGCCGTCAACGCCGTTCATTCCAGGCAGGCCGATATCGACGAGCGCCACATCGGGAAGATCGCCGGCGATCTTCGCCAGGGCGTCCTCCATGGATTCGAAGTCCCCGGTACAGCGGAAGCCCTCCGTGCCGCCGATCAAAATACGCAGCGATTCCCGGATCCTGGGCTGGTCCTCTACAATCGCGACTTTGAGCGCAGCAATATTGGGCACGCTGGGCAAAACCGGCACCGCTTTCAATGGTCGCCTTTCATCATACGCCGGATCAGCCCCGAGTCCACCACCCAAGTATGTGGGGATCTTTCCAGAGCGGCGTGGACGGCCGGACCAGCGGCGCCCGCAGACGAATGGTTGTGCCGCGCCCCGGGGCGGAATCGACTGCCAGGTCGCCACCCAAATGCTCAGACCTGCGGCGCATGCTGATTAAGCCATGTCCGTGGCGCTGGCCCGTATGCTGTAAATCGAAGCCGCGCCCGTTGTCCGCGATCGACAGTTCCAGCCAACCGCCGGTCACGCTCAACTTCAGATCCACCTCGGTGCAGCCGGAATGCCGCGCGGCGTTATGCAGGCTCTCTTTGAAGACCAGGAAGACCTGGCGGCGAACGTCGGCGCCGATGTGCGGGTTCCGGTCTTCTCCAGGCAAGTCGAGCCGCACCTGAGAACCGTTGAGGCTAAAGAGGTCGCTGGCGAATCGGCGCATGCGATGGGTCAGATCGCCAAGCCGGTCCTGCTCCGGGTCGATGGCCCACACGATGTCGCTCATCGAATCGACCAGTTCGCGCGAGAGGTTGGCGATATCGGCGAGCGGCCCGGCGCGCTCCTCGGCGGCGGGGCGGCGTTGCGCGACTTCGCTGAGCAGCGCGATCTGGGACAAGGTGCTGCCGATATCGTCGTGCAGATCGGTGGCGATCCGCGTGCGCAGCCGCTCGATTTCCAGCAGGCGCGCCATACGGTAGCGGTAGACGCTGTACAGCGCCGCGGAAACTGCCAGCAGCATGAGCAGCCGCATCCACCCGCGCTGCCAAACCGGCGCCAGAATCGTGAACGCCACCGTGGCCGGCGGGCTGGCGATGCCATCCGAAGTGAGCCCGCGCACGTGCCAGCGATAGCTGCCGGGGCTGAGGTTGGCATAGTTCACGGTGCGCTGGTCGGTCTCCGGGCTCCAATCGAAATCCGTGCCGTCGAGCCGGTATTGATAGCGCAGCGCCCCGCCGGCGCCAAATCCGAGACCCACGAATTCCAGCGCCACTTGGTTGCGGTCGGAAGCGAGCTCGATACCGGTGAGCGAGGTTTCGCCGAGAGCCGAAATGGGAAACGGGGCGCCGCGGACGCGCAACCCGCTGACGAGTACGGGCGGGGCCGGCTGGCGCTGTTCGGGCTCCGGTTCCAGCCGCGAAAGTCCCTCCCGCGTGCCAAACCACAGGACGCCATGGCGATCGCAAAAGGCCGCCAACACGGCGCCGCGCGCCAGCCCGTCCGCGTTAGTGTAGTGGCGGATGCGGGGCCGCGCGCCCGGATAGATGCAGTCCACGCCGTGTTCGGTCCCCAGATAAATCCGGCCCAAGCCGTCCTCGGCGATACACCCCACTTGATTGCTCGAAAGGCCGTTCGCCACGGTGTAAGTGGCGAAGCGCGGTGCGGCCGCCGCAGGCTCGTCGATTCTGGTCACGTCCGAGTCAGTGGCAACCCATAGGCTGCCATGGCGGTCGGCGTGCAGCGCCGTCACCCATGGGCGGTTGCCGGGCGGCGCCGTTTGGAAGCGGCCTTCGCGATACCGGAGGATGCCGCCGGAGTTGAGCCCGATCCAAACGTTGCCCGCGCGGTCCTCGGTAAACGCGGTGGCGAGCACCTCGCTGCCGATGGGCTGGCCCGCGGGAAAGCGTTGGAAAACACCGGTCGAGGGATCCCATCGCGTCAGGCCATTGGCGTTCACGGCTCCGTTCGGCCCAGCGATCTGCGTCGAAATCCAAACTGCGCCGCTAGAATCCTCGAAAGTGGCGTAGACGCTCCCCCCCCGCGCGAAGACGGCTTTCGGCTGGGCGTCCCCAAGTGCGGCGGCCGTGGAAAGCCGGGGAAAGCGGAAAATTCCGTTGGCTGTGGCGACCCACCATTCTCCACTGCGTGCCTGAAACGTAAGACGCCCCCGACTCCAACCCCAGTCGTCAATACCGCGCGGGATATTCGGCCGGACGGCGTGAAACTTCCGTCCATCAAAGTAATTGACCGGTTTAGCTTTGACGCCCGATGTGATGGCGCAAAGCTGGCCGTCCGCGGTTTCGAGGATCGACCGGATGTTATTGGTGTCCAAACCATCCTGCATTGTATAAGTCCGGAAACCACCTTTGGTCACACAAATGGCGCCTTGTGCGCCTATCCACAGATTTCCCGCGCGGTCCTCTCCGAGTGCCGATATGCCGCCGTATCCGGGCAACCCGTTCTTGGCCGTGAATACCTCAAACGTCTCCCGGCCGTTGACGGTCCGGTATACGGCCAGCCCGGCAGGGGTGGCGATCGACAGCGCACCGTCCGAGGTTTCAAGCAAGGATTCAACCGGTTCGCGCCCTACCTCCGTTCTCGCGGTGCAAACATTCGCGAGCGGCCTGCCGGTCAAGCGGCTGTCTGGCTGAATCCGGCATACACCCCGTTGCGTTCCAGCCCAAAGCCGGCCTTGGCGATCCTGCAGTAACGAGCTGATCATCGGCTCCGGCAGTTCTCCCTGCGTATGCTCGCATCGCCCGTCGGGAAAGCGCCGGTAAAGGCCAGTTCTGGCTCCGGCCCACAAGGTTCCACTACGGTCAACCAACAGCGCAATCACAACTGTCTCCTGGCTCGGCGTGCCGATGTCGACCTTACGGAGCTGCCAATCGCCCGAAGTTCGATCGAGGTGGTACAGGCCGGCTTGGGTGCCGGCCCAGATTCCGCCGGCCGGATCGGCGGCTAGCGCGTAGACCAGGCGGCTGCTGGGATCGGCGCCCCGGTACATTTTGAACACCGGATTCGGAGACGCGGGATGAAAACGAGCTAAGCCATTGCTGGTCGCGATCCAGTAGTTGCCGCCGGCGGCTTCCAACAGATCGCTCGCTCCGGCGGGCAATCCCTGCGCCACACCGAAGTTCTGAAACTGGTATCCATCGAAGCGGGAGATCCCCTCGCGGGTGCAAAACCAGAGGAAACCGTGGGAGTCGCTAACGATGCGATCGATGGTGTTGCCCGCCAGTCCATCGGCGGTGGTGTAAATCCGCACGGGCAACTGCTCGGAGCGCAGGGAGGCGAGACAAAGGAGCAGACAGGCTGCGCGACTCGTCAATGGCCGGGCGCGGGACACGCTGGTGGGTACCTTTATAGCACAGTGCGCCTTCGGCGCAAGCGCTCAGCATTCAGCCGTCAGCTTTCAGCCCGACCCCACGTCCCATCCTGCAAGCCTCGTGGCGCAGGCACTCTGCCGCGCCGACACGCTCCAGGAACCTTGGCGCAAGTTGCTGGATACAAAGACACTGGCCGACCAAGGTTTCTGGCGCCAGAGAGGTAGCGAAGCCCGCAGCGCGCTCCGCGCGCTGGCGACCGCAAGAGTGCGGTCGCGGCAGGCAAAGTGCCTGCGCCACGAAGCTCAGCTTCGTGCTACTGTGCCGCCAATTCCGCCGCGGGGCGGGCATCGCGGCGCCCTTATTGCCGCGCAGCCAGGTCTGGAGCCGTTCCATATACAGATAAATCACCGGCGTGATGTACAGGGTCAGCAACTGCGATACTATCAGTCCGCCGACCACCGCCAAGCCCAGCGGCTGGCGCGCCTCGGCGCCTTCGCCGTAGCCCAGCGCGATGGGCAACGTGCCGAACAGCGCCGCCACGGTGGTCATCATGATGGGCCTAAAGCGCAGCATGCAGCCGGAATAAATCGCTTCGAACGGCGCCTTGCCACTTGCCCAGCGCGTTTAAGGTTTCTTAATAAAACCGTTACGACATGTCGATCACCATTCCGAAGCGGTCGCGATTTGTGATCGGCATCGCGTCGGAATCGTGATCGGCATCACTTCGT
>JBEKMJ010000186.1:0-9938 GCA_050008575.1 Bryobacteraceae bacterium | reverse complement strand
CGAAGACTCAAGTTCGGCTTTGAGCGCCTGCCTTATGGAGGCTAGGACCGCATTCGAGAATCGGAAAGGATGGATTGAACTGGTAATGCGTTGCATGAGGAAGGATTATTCGTGGCAGGCATCCGCAAGAGAATACTCAGATCTCTATAGGGAATTACTGCGGTGCTGATTGGCCCGTGCTCCTGTTCGAGAATCTCGGCGTTTTCAGCCGCCTTGACCGCTCTCCAAGGAGGTTCTGCAGGTGCCATCACCCGCTGAATGCCGGCCGGAACGCGCCAAATGAGCCATTGCCGGGGGCCCAGTTTACCTGCCGATATGAGGTGACAACACTCAACCCGAAATGACACGCGCCCACATGTGAACCGTCATGTGCCTACAAATGGGCGTGTTAACCTTTAAGCAGTGGCGGTCACGAGGGTCGTGTACGAGTTTGGCCTTGCGGCCACGGCTCAGCCCGATGGCTGGGTCGTGTCGTCTGCTGAACCCGGCAAACGCCGGTTGTTCGGAAGCATCGCTGCCGTAACCGAAACCCTTGGCCGTCTGCCATGCTTAGTCAATGAGCGCTTCGACGACGGACACCAGAGATCACAGCTTCTCCGTGCAGATTCTCGAACGCCGTTCGGACTCGGAATCACAGAACTACTCACAGGCGCTCGGCACCCCGGCACTCACTATCACGCGTATCATATCGGCTACCTTGTTGGGGCTGTCGCCTATCATTGCGAACGAATGCGGATATATATGCCTGCATCTGCCGACGCTTCGCTTCCTTGGGCGTGCACGTGTCGAACTCGGATCGAGCGACGTTTGGTTTGGCCTGGTCCGCCCGCGCAGGAGTACGTGATCACGGCTGTGCCGTTGGCGGTACCGTCGCCATTGGACGACATGCACACGTAGGGTGGGGCCGAATTTAGCTTGAATGTCGCGGCGTTGGCTGTGCCCCAGCTAGCGGCCAGCATGCCGAACAACGCCGGAATTCCGAATACCCGCAAGATGTGACTCATTTTTCCGCTCGTTTGAATTTGTTTGTCAGTCGCGGCATTTGCCGCCTTTCTGTTTCTTAAGCGACTATACGGCGGCCGAACGGACGAGTCACTATCCAAACGAATAGGCCGCCGGAACTTTCACCCCAAACGCAAAACGGCCCGCCGGCGCGGCCATAGGCCCGTTGCGGAGAGGTATTAAGGCAGTTTCCCGCTTTGACCGGTTATTCTCAGCCAGCAGGCCAAAGGGGCGACGGCCAGGCTGGCCATCCACAAGAAACAGCCCGGCAGCAAAGCGCTAAGGCGCTGATGATAAATATCTGACTCCCATACCGCCAGATCCTTCCCAATAGCCAAGAAAGTGGTGAATGCGATCACGAGAGATACCAAGCTCACGGCCAGGGCGGTTTTTACCCATTTAAAGGACACCAGCAGCAGCGCTACTGCCCAGAGCGGATTTGCAAACCAGGCAATGATACCGAAGAAGATGCCCATAAAGCCCCTCAGCAGGAGTTGGACGCCCCACAGGGTTTCATGCGTCACCGGTGTAAGATTTTGGCGGGTCGTGGTGAGCGTCAACTCCAACGCGGGAGAGCAGCAGGCAATAACGTATAACAACAAGCTGATTCGCAACCAGGGGTACGACTTCCAGTCCGTTGTCATGCAGTGATGCCTTGCTTCACGGCTCTGCGGGTTCCCGCTACAGGTTGAGCTTACGCCGCCGCTTTCCTGGCCTTGTGGTAAGCCGCCCACCGTTTCTTCGTGGCTTCCCTTATGGCCTTCAACCCTGCCGCCGACAACTTCCGCTTCTTGGGCTTCGCTGGTTCGGCTGGCTTGGCCGGTTGCGCCTGTTGCTTCTTCTGCGCCGCCCATCTCGCCCTCTGCGCGGCGGCAACCCGAGCGCGGCCCGCTGCGCTCATCGTACCGCGTCTCACCGCGGCCGCCGTGCCCTTTGGACGGCCCGGACCGCGTTGGCCGAGTTGCCCTTTGATGTCGGCGATCCTCGCTTTGACCCTTTCCGCTTCGCGCTGATAGCCAACGATGGCCATCTCCAGCAGCGTGTTGTCTACCTTTGCCATATGGTGTCCTCCCCAGGACATTGAAACCGAAATGTGTTTCGCCATATTAGTAGCACACTGTGCTGCGATTTCGTAACGCCGAGAGCGTCGGATCGTTATCTTTCTACGGTCGCCTGTAGTTCGCGAGCTTATTTGCTAGCGATCTCCGCCAGCCTTTTGTACGCCCGAATCGCGGCATTCTGAAACTCCCACGCTTCTTGTCCGGTGGGTGCCGCGCCCTTCCACGTTACCTGCCATGCGAATCCCCGAAGGAGCGGCTGTGCGACTACAGTCAGGGCATGCTCGGCAAATTGGGGATATTGCTGGGCGGCTTCCGCAAGGGCTAGACGGTTAAGCTCCGGGTCGATCTCAATCGAGGGCATCAGGGTATGATACAGTAGACAGGACAGTTACGGCTTGACCCCTCTCCTCCGCTCCAAAAGACCGCTCCTCAGCGTCTAATGCTGGACCGCGTGCCGCCGTCCTGCCCCGCGATCCCGCGCTATCATCCAAAATGTACGATGAGAATTGCGACATGGAACATCAACTCGGTCCGTCGGCGACTGCCGCTCGTCGTAGACTGGCTGGCGGCGAACAAACCCGATGTACTCTGCCTCCAGGAAACCAAGGTGCCCGATGGCGAGTTTCCTGCCGCCGCCTTCCACGATATCGGATACCACGCCGCGTTCCGTGGCATGAAGGGCTACAACGGCGTCGCCACTCTCAGCCGCCGCGAACCCGAATCCGTGTCCCATGGTTTCTACCCAGGACCTGACAGCGAAGATGTCCGTATCCTCGAAACCGTGGTCGAAGGTCTGCCCATCGTCAACACCTACGTGCCGCAAGGCTACCGAATCGGCACCGACAAGTACGTCTACAAGCTGGAGTGGTTACACCGTGTGCGCAGATATTTCAGCGAGCGGCTCGATCCCACGAGGCCGGCCATTTGGCTCGGCGATCTGAACGTCGCGCCCGAGCCCATCGATGTTTACCACCCTGATCACCGGGTCAACGATCCGGACTTCCACATCGACGCACGGGACGCCTATCGTTACGTGGTCGGCTGGGGGTTCATTGATGTGTTTCGGAAACTCTATCCTGATCGGGTGCAGTACACCTACTGGGATTATTTCCGCAACGCCTTCGGGCATAATTGGGGGTGGCGCATCGACCATATTTTGGCGACAGCTCCGTTGGCAGGCGTTTGCCGCGCCAGCGATGTGGACCTGGAAACGCGTCGGGCTACGGGTGCATCCGATCACGCCCTGGTTTGGGCAGATTTCGATTATCACGGCCGCTAGGGCGGATCAAATTCCGGGGGAGTGCGGGCTGGTGGAAGCAAGGGGTCGTCACGGCGGACGAATGGAAACGGCTGATCCGGCGACAGGCTGGGTCTTAAGCTTCGATCCCGACACGCGGCATTACTGCATGGATCACCGTTCCGGCCCCGTGGTGCGACACGCCGGGTTAAGGATGATCCTTTCGATACAGGTGATTCAGCGTCACCCGTAAGCGAACGCGGTAGAATGTTTAAGCATATATGGCGTACATCTATGAGGATCTGTCGCTAGACTATGCTTTCGAGCGACAGGAGCTTGAGCGGGAGTGGCCGCGGTATCTTTCCGAGGCTGTGGTTCGTTTACAGAGGCACGGCTCAAGTCGTATTATTTGGCTCATCCTGATGTAGCACAGAAGGCGCTTGAATCTCTGGCCTACTCGAACACCCTCTTAGAGCAACGTCATTGGAATGCCGCATTGGTGTTCGCGGGGACGGCCATCGAGGTTGGGTACAAGGCCGTCTTGTTGCGGCCGATTGTATCTGGTCTGGTTCATGCGGAAGGGCTGGCCGAAGTCGTGATGCTGGCAGCAACAGAGCATACCGGGCTGGACAGGTTCTTTAAACTGTTGGCGGCAGTCTTGGCCGAGTTCGGCAACCTGGATCTCAGGACATTCGTTCGCCAAGGGGCAAAGCGGTGCTTCTGGGACGAAATGAAGACCGTGTTTTCCAGGCGGAATGATACTGTCCACAACGGTGATTGTGCAACCGAGGAAACGGCAACGATGGCAGTGGGCGTGGCGAAGACATTGCTGGATGACATCTTGCCAAAGGTCCTGTCGAGTTTGGGCCTCCAGCTACACGGCGGCAAGGTAATCTCACAAGGAGAATTGGACACGCAGATTTGTCGTACAAGCGAATATTTACTGAAGCCGTAGCGCCGGCCCGGTGGGAACCGGCAGGCGGAACGAACGTGCAGCGCCTCGACGCCTTCGTCCTGAACTCCCCCCGCACACCGGCATGAAGCGCGGCTGCTACGAGCTCAAGGCTTCCCGGTCGGACTACCTGGCGGAACTGAAGCGTCCGCTCATGTGGGGGGGCCGCTCGCGAGTCCAATCCGCTGGTTGCGCGTGAAAATCGCCAAGCGCCTTGCTTCCACTAATGGAATCGCTCCCGTCAATCCCAGCATAGGCCCGCTGCTTCAACGTCCTCTGGCCGAAACTTCAAGACATCGTCGGCAACGGCCAAAGGAAAAGCCTCCGAGGTGATATCGCTTAGATCACCAATTTGAAGCGAAAACGGCCCCTGGACTCCTGACTCCATGCAAATGCGAGTGACCTTTCGGCAAGCTTGCACGACGCCGCCTGGCCCTTCTTGTCAAGTTCAGTCGTTCGCCGACCAGGAACCGGAGAAAATGTTTGGCGCCGTACTGTACGCGCGGGTGCGACACTTAACGATGGCTGGGGCAAATGAACTCGATCCGGCGGCGCGATCTAAATTCAGTTCCTCGGCAACCGCCAGGAATTGGCTCCGCATTCGGGAGGAGGAAACGGGCTTCCCCTGCTCAGCCAGCGGATCGGCCAGTGCTTTGCGCCGCGTGTCGAGCGAGGGCGGCGGCGATTGACCGGCGCAAACCAAAGGGCCGAGCAGGCTCAGGCCCAGGACAAAGCGCAAAATCTTTTCCTCTGCTTTCCCTCGGGATAATGAATGGCCGCTTACTGAGCCGCGACCGTTAGGGAGCGGTGTACCCCAGCAACCAGATCGGGTCGAGCACCAGGTTGGTGGCATTCACCGAGCCGATGCCGGTGGCGAAGTCCCAGCCCACGCCCGCGGTGAAAGCCGGCTGATACGCTTTGTCGGACAGCGAGAGTACGCCTGCGACTCCGTTCTTGGCATCCGGATCGAAGCAGTTGTAGGGGCCGGTGCAGTCGACGTCGTTGTCGCCGATGGTGATGTCGTAGAACGTGCAGAGCGGGGACGGGCCGCCGGTGGCGAAGGTTTCGCAGTTCTTCTGGCCGTTCGCGCCGTATTCCAGCCGGGCGAGGGCGTAGTAGATCGGCGCCGGGTTGCCTTGACGTCCGCCCCAGACCTGATTCACCAGCGCTTGTACGCCGGCCATGATCGGGGTTGCGAACGAGGTGCCTCCGCCCCCAGACCAGTTGCTCGGCGCTCCCACGCATGGGGCGCCACCGTTAGCCACGTCCGAGTCGCAGAATATGTAGTAGTGAGCCCAAATGCCGTCGGCTGAAAACAGGGAGACATCCGGAAGGTCCCGAACGCCATCTTGCGGGTTTCCACCAACGGTCTGCCAACTCGGCTTTGGCCAGCCGCGGCAGGTGCCGTTGGAGGGCGTGGCTCCATTGACGCCACCCGCCGAAGCACCCGTGGCGCAGTTGCTGGGTCCTCCACTCCCAGCGGTAGGAAAGAGAGGATAGCTACTGCCGCAGAGGCCGTTGGCTCCGAACGGGACCGCGTAACCGAGGTAGCTCGTGATCAGCGTGCTTGCGCATGAGTCGTCCCAGGGGATCTCGGGCACGTAGCCCAGGGCAGAACCGTAGGTAGGACCGTTGGTGGACGACCAGTAATTGGCGACCGTGCCGGCATAATAATCGCCGAAGTCGGTACCGCCCACGGCGACGTTGTAGGCGCTGGAAGCTAAGCCATTGACCGACACCCCGGACAGCACGGGAGTCACGGTGCTGGCGTCGACACCACACGTGGACCCACCGGTGTCCCCCGCTGCCACGAAGACCGACACTCCTTCCAGCACCGCCTGCAAATAGACCGATTTGTAGGCTGCATTTTGAGCCGCGCCGTTCTCAGCCTCGCAGGTGAGGTAGCTCATGCTGATGATCGGCGGCGCCTCGCGTTGGTTCACGAGGCCTTGAATAGCGAAGAGCCCGCCGAAGACCGTGGTAGTGTCGGCGCAGGAGGCCAGTTGCAGGGCGGCGCTGGGAGCAGCCGCGCTGGCCCATTCGACATCCAGGGCCGCCTCGCCCTCCTGCACGGTGACGCCGGGATCGGGGCAGCCTCCCGGATGCACAGTCACCAGTGATGCCCCTTTGTAGGCGTCCAGCCCAAATGTCTCTCGAAACGTCGCCCAGTCGTTGGGGTCGTAAAGGTCGGTAGCCTCGATCAAGGCAATGGTTTGCCCTTGACCCGTGATGCCGGCCGAAAAAAGCGGATTGAAGTTGTAAATTTTCGCGAGATCCGCGGGCACTACTCCGTACTCAGTGTAGCCGTCGGAGGTAAACGTGTACTGCGCCTTGGGGACGACCGCCGGGCGCGGGCGAAAGTCATTCAGCGACACGACACCTTCAATAGCCGGCGCAAGCGCGGCGGGAATGGACGGGTCTCGCACGTTAGCGATGTGCCGCTCACCTTTTACGTC
This sequence comes from Bryobacteraceae bacterium, assembly GCA_050008575.1. Lineage (GTDB taxonomy): Bacteria > Acidobacteriota > Terriglobia > Bryobacterales > Bryobacteraceae > Bog-159. Next base: position 3,230 of record JBEKMJ010000186.1, on the reverse strand, counting down.
CAACGCATGAATCGCCGTGCCGAACGTCTCGCGCACCTGCCCGGCGGTACCCGAGAAATCGATGGTCATGCGGCTAGGGCTGGGAGCGTGCACCGTGAACCCGTGCCCGCGCAGCCAGTCGCCGACCTTGGCAATATCTTCCTGCGCGGGCAATATCTTCCTGCGCGGCGCCGAACTGCTCCGCATACCGTGCGGCGGTGAGCCACTGGTGAAAGTGGGGCGAACCGGCGCGATTCAGATCGTCGGCCAGCGCTTCGGCGGCCTGCTCGCGCTCGGGCGACCGCCGCAGCAGCAGTTGCATGCCGTTCAGCGGAAATGAGTCGTCCACCGGGCCGCGATCGAACTCCGGCCGGGACGCCTCGCCGCGGGTGTTGCCCGCCAGCACCACGCGCCGGTTTCGTCGATTGGGTCGACAATCAGGCGGACCGATTGGGCAAAAGCGGGTCCGCCCAAGATCGCGGCAAGGGCCAGCAGCGGGGCGTGCCGATTGTTCAGTTTCCTCGTCGTAAGCATTGCAATATCCTCCCACTCCTAGTGGCGCGAAACAAGCGGAAAAACCGACAGGCCGGCGCGAGAATTTCCCGGAGGCCCGGTATGTGCCAGAATTTCAAGAATTTGCGACACCGGAGCCAGCGCGAAGACCCCCGAACCCGATCGTCTGAAACACCAGGCCCTTGTAATTCACTGCTCCGTAGGAGATCCTGTTCCAAGGAGCGGATGCAGGGATGCGTGATAGCGGGGTAACCCGTCCACCCGGCGCCTTCAGGGATGGCAACCCGCAGGCCGAAGCGCGCCTGACCGACCTCACCTATCGCGAGCTGCGCAAGATCGCCGCTGGCCATCTGCGCCGGGAGCGTTCCGCGCGCAGTCTGCAAACCACCGACCTGGTCCACGAAGCCTACCTGCGCCTAGCCGGCCAGGCCGGTGCGCCATGGCGCGACCGCGCCCATTTCTTTCAGATCGCCGCGCATGTCATGCGCCAGATCCTGATCGACCGCGCCCGCAAGCGACACGCCGGCAAGCGCGGCGGCGGCGTTCCTGAGATCAGCCTGGATAAGGCCCTCGATATTGCCGCGGCGCGCTCCGCCGACCTGCTGGCACTCGAAGAGGCGCTGTCGCGATTGCAGCAGGTGGATGGCCGCCAGTGCCAGGTGATAGAGATGCGATTCTTCGGCGGCATGGCCGAGGATGAGATCGCGGATGTGCTGGGCGTTTCGGCGCGGACCGTCAATCGCGAATGGCGCATGGCGCGCGCCTGGCTCTACAAGGAAATGTACGGATGACGGGCGAGCGGTGGCAACGCGTCAAGTCTCTGTTCGAGCGGGCGCTCGATCAGCCGGCGTCCGCGCGCGACGCCCTGCTCGACGCCGCCGGCGAAAGCCCCAGCGTGATAGCTGAAGTCCGCAAGCTGCTGTCGGGCGATGCGCAGGCAGGCAGTTTCCTGCAAGACGCAGCGGCCACCGACTTTTCAGCGGACCCGTTGTCCCCCGGTGAATTGGTGGGCGGACACTTCCGCATCGTGAGCCTGTTGGGACGCGGCGGCATGGGCGTGGTCTACCGCGCTGACGATCTCGTCCTGTCGCGTCCTGTGGCGCTCAAGTTTCTCCCCGGCGGCGATGCTGGAAGTCCGCAAGCGACGGAACGCATGAAGCGGGAAGCGCGCGTGGCCGCGGGTCTGAATCACCCGAATATCTGCGTGGTGCACGAGATCGGCGAGCACCAGGGACAGCCGTTTATCGCCATGGAACTGCTGGAGGGGGAGACGTTGAAGCAGCGCATCGGGGACAAGCCGCTGAAGACGGAGGAACTGCTGGAGTGGGCCGTCGAAATCGCCGACGGGCTAGACGCAGCGCACCATGCGGGAATCGTGCATCGCGACATCAAGCCGGCCAATATCTTCATCACCACGCGCGGGCATCCCAAGATCCTGGACTTCGGTCTGGCCAAGCCCGCGCCTTCGGCCAAGCTGGCGGATCGCACCAGCTTGCCGACTGAATCGTATCTGACGACGCCCGGCGTGGCAGTCGGGACGGTGCCGTACATGTCGCCGGAGCAGGCGCGCGGGGAAGAGTTGGATGCGCGCACCGACCTGTTCAGCTTCGGCGCGGTGCTGTACGAGATGGCGACGGGGAAGCAAGCGTTCACCGGCGCGACGACGGGGATCATCCACGAGGCGATTCTGGGCCACGCGCCGTCGCCGGCCAGCGCGGTGAACGCGCGGATTCCGCGCGAGCTGGACGGCATCATCGGCAAGGCACTGGAAAAGGACCGCGATCTGCGCTATCAGCATGCCGCGGACATCCGTACAGACCTGAAGCGCCTGAAGCGGGACACGGAATCGGGGCGGTCGGCAGCCGTCGCCACGCCCATGCCACGATCGAACCTTCGCCCATGGCTCCTCGGTGCCGCTGCGGTGATCCTCTTGGCGGTCGCCGTCGTCTATCTGGCATCGAAGCCCACTAGTCTCTTTCGAGCTTCGTCTCCTCCTGTTCAGCCGACGCACCGGCAAATCACTTTCGTTGGTGACGCAGCCTACCCGGCCATCTCCCCCGATGGTAAGTTCATCGCCTATGTCACCGGCAGACCGGAGCATGGGCAAAGGCTGATGCTACAAGATTTGATGGGCGGGCAAGCTATTGAGATCTCACGGGCCTCCGCGATTGCGAGTGCAAGATGGTCCCCGGACGGCGCGGAGCTTGCCGCGCACCGTACCGATCCACCACAGCGCGGCATATACTTGATCCCCCGGCTCGGGGGATCACCTCGGTTTATCACTGAGGGTGGCTATGCGTCCTGGTCGCCAGACGGCAGTCAAATCGCGACGGCTTGGGTTAACCGAGAAGGGGCCTTCCAGATAGTGCACAAAAAGACCGGAGCTGCTAATAACATACACCTGAACGGCTTCCGATGGCTTCTTGATCTCGACTGGTCGCCGACATCGAACTTCCTGGCGGCTCTGACGACCTTGGAGAATGGGACGAACGCCATTTGGACGGTCAGTCCCGATGGAAGTGAGCAGCACAAGTTGATCGAGCAAGACGGACTTGAGTCACCTCGCTGGTCTCCGGGCGGCCTTGGAATCTACTGCCTTCGGCCCAGCGGGGTCGGGACCCAGGATCTCTTAAAGGTCACCATTAACCCGAAGTCAGGGCAGGCCACAGATGCGGCATCGGTGGTATTGAGCGGTTTGCAGAGTGGCAATTACTTTACTGTGTCCTCGGACGGGACTC
>JBEKMJ010000185.1:0-15514 GCA_050008575.1 Bryobacteraceae bacterium | reverse complement strand
ACGCCAGCAGCAGCCTGGTGGTAGGCAATCTTTGCGAGTTGGGCATCAACATTTCCTGCCTGAAGTTTGCCGCCGGCGCCACCGGCCCGGATTGGCTACGCACTGTTTCGCGCTTTCTGCTGTTGCGCCTGGCGCTGACTGCCGGGGTGATCGCCGCCGTATTTCTGCTCGCGCCGCTGGCCGGCGCTAAGCTGCTGCGGCATCCCGAGTATACTACCGCGATCCGGCTGGCATGCGGCAGCGCAGCGGTAGCGTCGGTATCCGCGTTCAGCCTGGTGTTGTTGCAGTCGCGGCTGCAGTTCGCGCGCATGGCGTGGCTCAGCGCGGCCGCTTCCGTCCTGCAGATTCTGCCGGTGCTGCTGGTGCTCCACTTCGGATTTTCCGGTGTGGCCAGCCTGTTCACGGGCGACGTGCTCAGCCGGTTGTGGATCGTCGCCGCTAATTTCAGCCTGCTGGCAGCCGTGCTGGCGGCGGCCCGGCAGCCCGGCGACCGGCCCGCGTGGAAGCCCATCGCCGTATTTGCCAATTGGATCACGATGTCCACCGTAATTGGCTCGCTTTACAGCTACATTCCATCGATCGCCCTGGCGCGCTGGGCAGCCGCCTCGGCCATCGGCACATATAGTTTGGGCATGTCCTTGAGCGGCGGATTCGGGCTTCTCATCAACACCACCAGCACAGTCCTTTTGCCGGAAGCCGTCGCCGCAACTACCGCGGAACGCCGCCGCAGCTATTTCCGAAGCTATGTGCCCGGAGCCGCGCTGCTGGGCGCGGCGCTGCTGGTCCCGACTTGGCTCGGCGGACCGCTTGCCGCGCACCTGTTTCCCACTGCCATGCGAGGCGCTGTTCGTGTCTTCCAACTGCTGGCGACGGCGCACATCGCGCTGCTGGTAGCCAATCCGGTGCAATTCCTGCTCTACGGCGCGGGACGCCCGGAGTGGTGCACCGCATCCGACGCGCTGATCACGCTGCTGTACGTCGTGATGGCCGTGTGGCTGGCACCGGATTACGGCGCGATCGGCGTGGCCTGGGCGCTATTGATCGCGCAGACGAGCGTCAAAGCCGTGCTGGCCACAGGACTTTGGACCGCGGGCTGGGGGCTCGGCGCGCGATGAGGACCACTATCGTCGTAGCCCTGGTCCTGGTAGCCGTGACGGCGCATCTTGGGAATGCATCGCCGGCAGGGGCAAACGCTTATCTGTTTTTCGCCACGCTGTTGCTGTCTTTCGGCTTCTACAGCCGGGGAATGCGCCGGCAGAACTACTGGCTTAGCCTGACCGGACTCGTGGAAGCCTGGTTCATCTTTGATTACTGCCTCTACGGAACTGCGGTATCGGTGCTCCAACGCAGCAAGACACCCTTGCCGGCGTCCATGGACGAAGCCTATTCGCGCACATACCTGGTGGGCGCCGTCGGGTTTCTGGCATTCGCCTGCGGAGCCCACGCCGGCTTCGCCCGGTCGCGTATCAGCCGTGGTGCGCGGGGTGCCGTACTGGCGTTGATCGGCGCCATCCGCGCCCGCAGGCATGCGTTTCGGCGCCAACGGCTGCAGCGCGGCGTCTACATCTTATTTACCCTCGCGGGGGTACTGAGTATCGTTGTGCTGCTCCTCGATCCCGAAAGCCGGCAGCAGCTTTTCTTCGAACACGTCGGACTTTCTCCGCGCGAGGGCATGGGCCGGTACGCCTCCTTGTTCTTTATGCTGCCTACTACCGCCGTAGGGCTTTGGTATCTCTCTAAGCCAAAACGGCGGTACTCCCGTGCGTTGACCATGGCCGGTTTGTTCCTGATTGCCGCTCTCCACTTGGGCTGCGGCCGGCGATTGATGTGGGCTAGCACCATGTTACTCGTCTTGCACCTGTGCAGACTGCGCGGCATCTTCACGTTGCGGGCCCGATACCTGGCAGCAGCACTACCGCTGGTGCTGCTGGTGTCGCTTTGGATGGAGGCCACCAAGAACATCGGCTGGTACGATGCGGCGAACGCCATAGACATCCGTGCGCTCACCGACGGTGACAAGGTTTTCGACATGGTGGACAACTCCGTCGGGCGGTTTGATACCACGGCGGCGTTGATTGTCGATCGCGAGACGCTGCCTTACTATTATGGCGAAACATTCCTGATGGCCCCTTTGCAGGTGCTTCCTGTCTCGGCGGGTTTCGAGCGTTCCCGCGGAGTCCGCGAAGAACTGGGCGAATTGATCTATGGCGCGTTCGACCAGGGACTCGTTTCGCAGGAAGCCTCCCTGGTCGGGGAATTGTACGCGAATTTTGGCTATTTCGGCGTCCTCGGGGGATTCCTGATGGTGGGATTCGGCGCGGCGTTTCTGGACGGGCGATGCCATCATAACCGCCACCCCATAGTGGCGCTGGGCTACGGGCTGTGCCTGTTTCGCGCCGTGCACCAACTGGCCACCGCGTCCACGTCGTGGTTTCCGCTCACGTTTCTGGCGTTCGTGCCCTGGCTCTGTGCCGTAACTGTGGCGCAGGTCAACTGGAGGCCCCGGCCGTGATTGTTCACGTAGGGCCTTCTCATCTGACGCTGCCGGCGCAGCTCGGTGGCGCCGTTGAGCGGCGCATGATGGAACTGGCCGAGGCGCAGGCTCGCGCCGGCGAGCGGGTGATCGTCTATTCGGGCGGCCCGGAGACCGGTTGGCGGGATTACCGCGGCGTTTCCATCCGTTACCTGAGCGGATCGCGGGCAGACTTCGCGTTGCACTTCGCACAAGACGTTGTCCGCCGCATGCCGCGCGTGATCCACGTCCACAACCGCGCCGAGATCGCCTGGGTCGCCAAGACCGCCGGACTGGGGCCCGCCGTGTTGAGCTGCGATTATCATTTCGAGCCTTGGCGCCGATTTGCACACTTGCGTAAAGTCAGCAAAGCCGTGTGGCGGCGATTTTTGATGTCTTGCGACCGGATTGCGCCGGTCTCCGACTACTGCCGCGGAGTCTACCACGCGTATTGGAATTTGCCCGACGGAAAATTGGCGCTGATCCCCAACGGCGTGGACTGCGCGCGCTTCCACCCCAACGCGGCCTTACGCGCGGAGTGGCGCGCGCGCCTGGGTGTCGATGGTCGCCCCGTGATCCTATATGTAGGGCGCCTGTGCGAACAGAAAGGCACCGACCTGTTGATCGCCGCCTATCGCATGTTGAAGCGTCCGGCCGAGCTGGTGGTGGCGGGTCCGTGCGGACAGTTCGGCAAGACACAACTCAGCGCGTTGGTTGCCCAGGTTCAGGCGGCTGGCGGCACCTATCTGCCTCCTTTGGACGACGCCGACATGCCGGGAATCTACAACGCCTGCGACATCTTCGCCATGCCCACGCGGGAACTGGAAATGTTCGGCATGGCGGCGGTCGAGGCGCAGTCCTGCGGCAAACCGGTAGTCGCCAGCGATCATGGTGGCCTGCGGGAGACCGTACCGGAATCCGCCGGTTTGCGTTTTCGGGCTGGAGACGCAGCGGACTTGGCCGCCCACCTGGAGACGCTCCTGGAAAGTTCGAATTTGCTGGACGCGCTAGGAGCAGGTGCGCGCGCGAATGCCGAGCTTTACGACTGGCCGCGCATCGCCCAACGCTGCCAGGAGGTCTACGCCACGGTATGAGCGCACCGCTGGTCAGCATCGCCATGCCGTTTTACAATGCCGAGCGCACCATCGGCGCGTCTATCCGCTCGATTCTGCTGCAAAGTCATTTGAATTGGGAGCTGTTGCTTTGCGACGACGGCTCCACGGATGCTAGCTGCGAGTTGGCGCGCGCCTTCAACGATCCGCGCATCGTAGTGTGGGGCGATCGGCGGCGTCTCCAACTGGGAGCGCGGTTGAACGAGTGCATCGAGCGCGCCCGCGGCGAGTACCTGGCGCGTATGGATGCCGACGATATTGCTTACCCGCAGCGCCTGGAAAAGCAATTACACTTTCTGGCGGATCATCCGGATGTGGACCTGACCGGCGGCTGCGCCGTGGTTTTCGCCGACGGAGGCGCGCCCATCGGCAAACGCAACTATCCCGCCGCGCACGCCGACATTGCCCGCAGGCCGATCCATTGGTTCAAGCTGATGCATCCCACTTTCATGGGAAAGACGTCCTGGTTCCGGCGCTACCGTTATCGCGCCGATGCCATCCGCTGCGAAGACATGGATCTGCTGTTTCGCGCGTGCGCCGACAGCCGGTTTGCCAACCTCCCGGAGATCGTGCTGGGTTACCGGCAGGGTTCCCTCAATTTGCGGAAGTGCTTGCGCGGACGCTGGATGTGGTTCCATTGTTCGGGGCGCTATTTAAGTGGTACCGAGCGTCTGCAGGTGGGAGCGGTGGAGGCATTCAAGAGTTGCTGGGACGTTTTAGCAGTCGCGGCGCGTGCGGATGCCGCCTGGCTGCGCACGCGCTACGCGGTGCTCACGGGGGAGGAACTAATCGAATGGCGGCAAGTATGGGACTCGGTGTCGTAGGCGCCACACGGCCGCTGTCCCACCGTCTGGCCCGCCCCGGACTACAGTGCGGTGGAGGCCAGCGTGCGCGACCTGTTTCGCTTCCTCGGCCTCGACCCTGCCAACCCGCTGGACCGATGGATTCGGCCCGGCATGACCGTAGTCGTCAAGCCCAACTGGGTAAAGCACGAATTTGGCGCGACCGTGGGCCGCAACGTGCTCTTCACGCACGCGTCGCTACTGCGCGTACTCATCGACTCCGTGCTACGCGCGCTCCACGGCGACGGGCGCGTCTACGTGGCGGATGCACCCTTGCAAGGCTCCGACTTCGCCCGCTTCCGCCGCCAGAGCGGGATTGCCGAACTGGAGAAGGACTATGCGCGCGCGCCCGTCGTGTTCCTTGACCTGCGGCAGCAGTGCGCGGAGATCGACGATGCCAGCAGTTACGTGCGCGGCGTGCACGCGCTCGCGGGCGATCCGAACGGCTATTCGCTCGTCGATCTGGGTGCGCGCAGCCGCCTCATGTGCTTCGGCGTAAATGCGCGCTTCGGGGTGACCGACTACAACGCCCGGCAGAGCCAGTCTCCGCATTGTTACCCGGTGAGCAATACGGTGCTAAGCGCAGACGTGATTCTGAACGTGCCCAAACTCAAGACGCACATGAAGACCGGGATGACCGGCGCGCTCAAGAATTTCGTGGGCATCATCGGTTCAAAAGATTTCCTGCCGCATTTCCGTCCCGGCTCGCCGCGCGCCGGTGGCGACGAATACCCGGACAAAAACTGGCTCAGCCACGCTGCCAGTCCCGTGCGGGAACTTCTGCAGACACGTGCGCCCTTGTGGATATGGAAACTGGCGCGGGCGGGGGCGCAGGCGGCTTCGGCGCCGCTGATCCACGGCGGTGGCTGGCATGGCAACGATACCTTATGGCGCACCATACACGACCTGGTGGATATTGCGCGCAATTACGATGCCGGCGGTTCCTTGCGATCGAAGCCCCGGACCATCCTGACGCTCGTGGATGCCGTCGTGGCGGGCGAGGACTGCGGCCCTTTGAAACCACGCCCCAGGCCATGCGGGCTGCTGATATGGGGCGAAGATCCGGGCATGGTGGATGTCACCTGCGCCACGCTGATGGGCTTCGACTGGCGCAAGATTCCGATGCTGAGCCATCTGTGCGATGCGGAAGCGCGCGCCTTCACGGAGTTCCGCGGAGACACGCCCCTAGTGCCTGGCAGCTTCGGACAATTCGCGGCGCCGGTCGGATGGGCCGGCGAGATTGAGGCGGCCTGGAAGGAGTAGACTTAGTGCATGGCGACATCACTCAGTGTGCCAGTCGAGGAATATCTCCGGACCACCTACCATCCGGATATGGAGTATGTGGATGGGGAACTTGTGGAGCGGCATGTGGGCGAACATAAGCACAGCCGTCTGCAAACGCTAGTCGCCGGTCTCTTCTTATCGTCGGAGCGCTCGCGCAAGTTCCGTACTCTAACCGAACAGCGCCTGCGCGTATTGGGAACGAAACACCGTTATCGCATCCCGGACGTCTGCGTGATGGCGCTGCCCTATCGCTCGGAGCCTGTGCTGACCACCCCACCCCACTTGATTATCGAGATCCTGTCTCCGGACGACGAGACGGCCGACACGCTGGCGAGAGTGGCCGACTATTTGCGGTTCGGCGTGCCGCACATTTGGATCGCCAATCCGTATAAGCACACTCTGCAGGAGGCCAACCGCGCCGATATCCGGTATCCCGCCGATCTGGTGCTGGAGACCGATTTGGTTGGCCGCGTGGATTTCAACGTCCTGTTCGCGAAGGTGGACGAGCCCACCGAGTGACGCGCATCGCCACGACGATCCCGTCGTGCATTTTGCAATTTATCTTATCAGACCGATGCTTGCCTGGTGGATCTGTTGTTTTCGGGTCGCGCAGCAAGCTGCATATCCCGGTCGTGTAGTTGGCTGTATTTCCTTCATCGCCTGTGTCCGCGTCCAATAATCTTCTCTCAGTTTTTCCGTAAGTGTGTACAGAAACTTTTCTTATATTTAAGAGAGAGAGATCTTATTTTCTTCCTACCTATTCATTTAAATCACCCCCCCTGAAAATGCCGCTGCGAATCTATTCCGCACTGCCCATCTCTTTGCAGCACGCCTGCGCCACGGCCCAGGGAGCCAAGTATTACTGCTGGCGGTATGGCGGGGTATTCCAGGGATATCTGGAAACGCTCAAGCGCACCGAATACTTGCCTGCCGAAGAACTGCTCCGATTGCAGAAGGTCGAGATCGCTCGGCTCCGGCGCTTTGTCACTTTGAACGTACCGCATTATCGGAAACACGGCCCATCGGCATTCACCACGAAAGACCAGATCCGAGAGCGGCCCGCGGATTTCATCGCGGAAACTCTTCCGCGGCGAGCGCTGATCCCCTGGCACACCAGCGGCACCACGGGCAAGCCGCTCACTATTTACTACAGCCGCGCGGCCATGCAGAAGATGTGGGCGTTTGTTGAGCTATACCGCAATACTGCCGGCGTCACCAAGGACGACCGGCGGGGCCAGTTCACCGGCAAGATGATTGTGCCGCCAAACCAGCCCGTTTTGAAGAAGGTCTTCTGGCGCCGCGACCTGGCAAACCACACGCTCTTGCTTTCGACCGTCCATTTGCTGCCAGGGAATCTGCCCCACTATGCCGCAGCCCTGGAGCGTTTCCAGCCGGTGTATCTCTCCGGCTACCCATCGTCGATGTACGTGCTGGCGGACTACTACCGGCAGTCGGGCCGTCCCGCGCCGCGGCTCAGGGCCGCCCTTACTTCCGCGGAAACCCTGCTCGAACACCAGCGCGTCGCCATACAGGAAACATTTGCGACGCGCGTTTTCGATCAATACGGCCAGGCCGAGATGCAGAGCTTCTGGTACGAATGCGAACACGGCCGCATGCATGCGCATCCGCTGGCCGGCGTAACCGAAATTCTGCGCGCGGACGGCGCGCCGGCTGCGCCGGGCGAGATGGGCGAAGTAGTGCTGACGGGCCTGGCGAATTACGCCATGCCGCTCATACGCTATCGCGTGGGCGACACCGCCCGCTTCGCCACCGAGAGCTGCCCCTGCGGCCGCGGCATGCCGGTCATCGAGGAGATCGGCGGCCGGATGGACGACTTTGTGTATACGCGCGAACGCGGTTTCCTCGGACGCCTGGATCCGGTATTGAAAGGCGTCCGCAACATTGTCGAGAGCCAGCTTGAGCAGGAATCGCTGGACGTGCTGCGCGTGCGCTTTGTGCCCGCACCGCGCTTCACCGCGGAAGATCTGCAAATACTGGAAAACAACCTCCGCGCCCGGGTGGGGCGGGGCATCCATCTGGAGTTTGAATGTACCGATCGCATACCGCGCTCGCCGAATGGGAAGTTCCGGTTCGTGATTTCACGGCTGGACCGGAACGTCCCAAAATCGTGCGCGTCATCACGCGGTTAAATATAGGCGGGCCGGCCATCCACACGCTGCTGTTGACGCGGGAGATGGCCGCGCTCGAATATCGTACCGTGCTGGTGGCGGGAAGTTGCGAGCCGCAAGACGGAGACATGACCTGCCTGTTGCGGGCCGCCGACTCCGTGCATTGGGTGCCGGAGCTGTCGCGCTCCGTGCATCCATGGCGCAATCTGAAGGCGCTGTGGAGGTTATGGCGGCTGCTGCGGCGCGAGCGGCCCACGATTGTACACACACATACGGCCATGGCCGGCTGCCTGGGACGCCTGGCGGCGGTGCTGAGCGGCGCGCCGGTCGTCATCCATACGTTTCATGGCAATAGCCTGAATGAGTATTTCTCGCCAATCCGGGCAGGTGTGTTCCGGCGCATCGAGCAACTGCTGGCGCGCTTCACCGATGCATTGTGCGTGGTGTCGCCGCAGCAGGCCACGGAATTGAGCGCGAAGTTTCACATCGCTCCGGCGCACAAATTTCACGTCGTGCCGCTAGGACTGGAGCTGGACGACTATTTCGCTTTGCGTCCGCCATCCGGCAGCGGACCTCTGACGGTGGGATGGTTCGGCCGCATGGTTCCCGTGAAGAACGTCGCGTTGCTAGCCGCCACTATCGAAAACACGCTGCAAAGCCGCCAGGACATACGGTTTGTGGTCGCCGGCGACGGACCGGACAGCTCTATGCTGCGGGGCCTTGTCGATCGGTATGGCAAGCGCGTGGAATGGCTGGGTTGGCAAAAAGAGATCCTGCCGGCCATGGCTCGCTGCGATGTGCTGTTGCAGACCTCGCGCAACGAAGGCACGCCGGTGGCGCTCATCCAGGGCATGGCGGCGGCCCGGCCGTTTGTCTCGACCGCCGTGGGCGGCGTGGTGGATATGGTTTCGGGCAGTGTCGAGCGCTCGGCCGGCGGCGCGCGCTGGTATGCCAACGGCGTGCTGACGGAGTCCGATGCCGGTGCGCTGAGCGGCGCACTGGCGGCGCTGGCGGACGACCGTACGCTCTTGTCGCGTCTGGGACTCGAAGGACGCGCGTTCGCATCGCGGCAGTACCGCAAGGAAACGCTCGTGGGAAACGTGGATGCGTTGTACCGCGAATTGCTGAACCAGAAAGGTCTAAGGAGAAATTCATGAACGTCTTGATTACCGGTGGGGCTGGGTTTATTGGATCGCATCTGGCGGAGCGCTGTCTGGCGGAGGGGTGGCAAGTTGCCATTCTCGACGATCTTTCGACCGGCGCGTTCGAGAACATCGCGCATCTGAAGGCCAAACCCGCATTTTCATACCGCATTGATTCGGTCTTCAATGAACCCGTAGTCGCGGAGATGGTGGACTGCGCCGATCTCGTTTTCCATCTGGCCGCGGCGGTAGGCGTGAAGCAGATTGTCAACAACCTGGTAAGCGCCATCAGAACGAATGTCGATGGCGCCGAGGTGGTGCTGCGCTACACCGCCAAGAAGGGCAAGCCAGTCATGTTGGCGTCCACCTCGGAGGTCTATGGCAAGAGCACCCGCCTGCCGTTCCGCGAGGGCGACGACTTGGTGCTTGGCCCCACGAAAATCGGCCGCTGGAGCTACGCTGTTTCGAAGGCTCTGGATGAGTGCCTGGGGCTGGCCTATTGGAGCGAACAGGGTCTGCCCGTAACCGTGCTGCGCTTCTTCAATACTGTGGGGCCGCGCCAAACCGGCCGCTACGGCATGGTGCTGCCCACCTTCGTGCGCCAGGCGCTGCGGGGCGAACCGCTGACCATCCATGCGACCGGAGAGCAGCGCCGCTGCTTCTCTTACGTAGGCGACGTGGTGGAGGCTTTGGTGCGGCTTGTCCAAACGCCAGCGGCCGTCGGAGAAATCGTCAACATCGGTAACGACCAGGAGGTGAGCATCAACGAGTTGGCCGCGCTGGTCAAAGAGATTACCGGATCGCCATCGCGTCCGGAATACCAGACTTACGCTGAAGCCTATGGCCCGGGATTTGAAGACATGGAGCGGCGCGTACCTAGCCTTGAAAAGCTGGAAAGCTTGGTGCACTATCGCCCGACGACTTCGCTCGACACTATCGTGCGGCGGGTGGTGGACTACGAATGGGTCCGGCAGATGCCGAAACGGTCGCTGGCGGTGGCGGTATAACGATGCTCATCCTTTTCACGGGTCTGCTATCGGCGTTGTTGACGCGGCTGCAAATCCGCCTGACCGGCAGACTGGGGCTCACGGCTGCGCCGCGGGCGGACCGCTGGCATACCGCACCTACACCTTCGAGCGGTGGATTGGCGATTTTTCTGAGCTGTGCGGCGGCCTACTGGCTGGTGTGCCCAGGCCGCTATCCGCGCATCGCGCTGGCAGTCGCCGCGCTGTGGATCTTTGGATTTCTCGACGACCGCTTGCGCGTCCGTCCGGCGCTCAAACTAGCGGTGCAGGTGGCGGCGGCCGGTTTTGTGGTCATGGGCGGTGTCCTCTTTCCGGTGACTCCGTGGTATCTGCCAAACGTGGCCCTGAACATGTTCTTGATCGTGATGCTTACCAACGCCTTCAACCTGATAGACAACATGGACGGGCTATGCACAGGAGTGATAATTGTCATCTGCCTTTTCCGCTCCTGGCTGCTGGCCGCGGAGGGCTACCGTACGGACGCCGACCTGTGCGCCATATTGGCCGCGGCCTTCGCCGGTTTTTTGCTTTTCAACTACCATCCGGCACGCATCTTTATGGGCGATTGCGGAAGCCTGCCGGCCGGCTTTGCGTTGGGCGCATTGACGTTAGCCGGCCCGGTCCCGCATCACGGAGGACTGCCGGTCGGCTTCTTCTACCCCGCGCTGACGTTTGCCTATCCGATCTTCGACACCGCGCTGGTTTCAACTCTGCGCAAGCTCACCGGCCGGCGGATCTCGCAGGGAGGACGCGACCATACCTCGCACCGTCTGGCCTCGCTCGGTCTGGATCAGCGGCAGGTCGTCTGGATTCTGTGGCTGCTAACCGCCTTCGGGGCCAGCCTGGGGATCATGATTCACCTGATGCCGGATGCCCTATTTGCCGCCGGCGCGCTGCTCCTCGGTATGTTGAGCATGTTGGCATTCTCTCTGGCGAGGCTGCCCGGCTACCCTCTACCCCAACTGATGTGGTTACGCCGCCGAGAGTTGGCCGCGGACGTGCCGGACGCTGGATTTCCGGTGCGGAATAAAAGCATAATGGAGTGAGGAACCGTCTCTTACGACGATTGAAATCCATCGCCCGGAACTCGAAGCGCTTATCCGCGAGCGAAGAACAGCGGCGAATTCCACGACGTCGAGGATGTCATCCTTGCAGGCCCTCCGTCCTGCGCCTGTAGCCGAACCGCCTGGTCGCCGAACTGGCAGGAATTGATCGATGTATGCGCCAACGCGTGCGGCTTGCTCACGGATGAAGAAGTGGACACGCTCTTCAGCCGCACACACTCTTTCAGCCGCCCGATCGATTTCGAATGAGCGGCTTCCTGCTGTATATCAACGTTCCGTCGGAGTTGGTGCGGCCCCAACCTGAGCCGAAGGTCAAAACGTGGGTTGCCGCCCAGAGCCCTGATGTGTTGTACATGAGTGGCTTGAAACGGACTTGTCGATCCTGTTTTCCGGCCGCATTCTGCCGGTGACCAAGGATACCGCCGACCGCTGGGGTGTGCTAGCTGCTAGCCGCTAGCTTAGCCAAGCTAGACGCAACCTGCCAGTTGGGGGGCTCCGGCCAACACCATAGACGGCATGATCGCGTGACGGCTCTTGAGCACGGCCTTATCGTCTTCACGCGGAATGTGAAGGATTTCCACGGCCTTGGCGTCGAGATTCTCAATCCTTGGGAGACGTACAGCCGCAGCCATGCTTCTTCCAGTGTTCTCGCCGTGTTTTTCCTGCCATTCGAAGTGTCTGTTCTTTGGGTTACTCGTAGGCCTCGCGGCGGTGTGCAATGCGCGTGATACTGACGAGTTTCGCAGTATCGTCTACGACGTAGATCACGCGCCAGTCACCGACCCGAACGCGCCAGTGATCTTTGTAGCCTTTTAGTCTCTTGCATCCTGCGGGCCGGGGATTATCGGCCAGCGCCAGAATCTTCCGGTCGATGCGAGTGAACGGAGGGTCGCCGAGTGCATCTAATTCCTTTTGCGCCGACCGCTTGATTTCGAGAGAGTACTTAAGCACGCGGGGGGGGGCGTTTCAGGCGGTTTGCGCGGTACTGCTCGTAAGGAATGCCCTTCTCCTTGCGGCGCGCTTCCGAAATCAGCCCGTCCGAGAAGTCCTCCCAGACGGCCCCGTGGGTTTTCAGGTCGATTAGAACGCCGACCTTGCGGCCCTTCTCATCGGTGACAAACTGGATTCCGGTCATGGTCCTATTTTCCTTCAGGTGACAGCATAGTCGCATTGTACATGTACCCGCCGTGCCCTCGCAACGTACTGATCCTACCTCTTCCACCGATCTTCTCTGGTGTACAAAAAGGATCCGACACGACCTGGCTCCTGGGGGTACAGTTCATTGGGTCTGATCTGCGGCGTGCCCTTGCTGGAGTCCGCAAAAGACGCGGCGGCCCAGAAGATAGAATGGAACCACTCGTAACCGCTAACGTTCTGCAAAGCGATCTGGGCATCTTTCGTGTCACCGAACCCATAAGCATCGTAAAGAACCAGAATAATGTCCCCGCACTGCTGCGGTACGCCATTCTTTCCGAGCTTCGAGCGTTTGGACGACACCGCGTTTTGGATCAGCCGCGCAAGGTCGGCTTGCACCTCTCCTTCCCATTTCGCGCCGGCGAACCCCCTTTTCGTCACGGTTTTTTGCTCGACTATACTGGTTTCCTCGACAGCGAATTTGGTCCCGTCGACATGCACCCAAAAAATCAGGGGGATCGTGTTCTTGTTCCCTTTGAAACTGAACGTCTTGGTGGCCGCGCTGCTTGAGGTACTTGACGAGCGCGTCGACAGAGACGCATTCATGGTCAATTTTATTAGCTTGTGTCATGACTTTCTTGGTTTCCATTGTAGCGAAAACGCGCGGTTGAGACCGACGCTGCACGCCGCCCAGAGCACAGCATGGGCACAACCTCCGCTTCAGTTCGCGGCTGTAGGACGGCCCAACCCGGCTAGCCGTGCTTCAGCGAGATTGATGTGAGCCTTCGTGCCGTGCTTCTCCAATAGGTGCAGCAGATTAGCGCCATTCAACAGAGTGATGGGTTTGCCATTGGCAAATTCGTACGCGTCCGGTCCATAGTCCGAGGTTGTGACCAGAATTCCTTTGGTCGCCCCTTCGTTCATTAGCGTGCCATAGAGATCCCGCACCGCCGACACCCCGACCGTGTATGCATACCGCTTCGCCTGAATGACGATCTTCCCTCCCCGGATCGGATCGGGATCGAAGGCGACCGCGTCAACGCCGCCATCTCGACTGGCTTGGGTCACCCGAACCTCTCCTCCTGATGAAGTGAACTCCTTCTCAAAAATCTCGCGAATGAGGTGCTCGAAATCCTCCCAGTCCATCGCTGCGAGGTTGAATCCTTCGTTCAACCTCTCGGCAACTGCATACGCGGGAATGAATCTGTCGTCTTCCCGACGAAGATTGATAATCGGCGCGACTGGTGTGATGCTATGCAATTTGGAACTACCGACGCCTTTGAGTTGGCGGAAACACGCCCTCGGGTCAACCTTCGCCAGATTGACGGCCCGGAGCGCCTCCCTGGAAGCCTGCACGGAAATAATGCACGCAGTGACCTCATTCCCCGTCCCTTTGTCGACAGCGGTGACAAATCCATTGAAGACGACACTCGCCAAAGCCTTAGCCTGATCGGCCTCGAGGAGTTCATTCGATGTTCGCAACGCGATCTGGTAAATGAGATCGTCATATAGCTTCGCCGCGTTGACCTCAGACAAGTGCTTCTCCGAAAAGCTGTCGCTGGATTGAACGTATTTCACCTCGCACAGTGTTGGGATGGCGGAAGGAGCGGGAAGTTTATAGTTCACAACCAGCACTCCAGCATCGCGATTGAAGTCAATAGCGAATCCCTTCGGCAGGCACTCAGGGTACTCTGAATTTGCCAGTACCCTATCGCAGTAGTCCACAATGGCTGCCGCTTCCTTGCCCTCATACCGCACACGAAAGGCATCCATGGCTTGGTGCTGCTCCCTCTGCTTGGACAGGAATGCCGCCCGTTCCGCTCCCCACTGCTCGACTGCCAGAGTGTGAGCCGATTCTAGTTCAGCCAGTTCCCTGTTGTATGCCTCAAGTTTCGCGGCATGGTCCGCGGTGATGCGGTCCCGTTTGGCTTCCCATTCCCTTGTGTCCGACTCAAAAGTCCTTGCCTTCTCGTTTTCCTTTTCTCGAGACGGGGCCTCGGGCATCGGGTCCTGCTCCGGCCTTGAAGGCCGTTTTGGGGCTGCCGGCACGGGCGTCGGGAACGGCGTGCTGTCCTTTAAAGTCTCCCAGTCAACTGCTTTGGAGTCGGACAAAGAAGATGACAACACGTCGCGGAGTGCTTGCAGCGTCCGCCCAGCCTCGGCGGTTCTGTCCGCTGCCTCCTCCTTTCTGCGCTCAGCCATCGTCATCTGGCGCTCAGTGGCAACTCTCTTTGCCCAGACCTCGTTCCACTCGGCAGCCTGGAGGAGCGCCTTCGCCTGCACGACATCAGGGTCCGGCCCCCGCACAAGCCGGTGCTTGTTTAACCCCTGATGATAAACTTCGATTGAAACGCTCACGGCCCCCCGTGCGCCCTGCTTTACCTGTAGTGGGCCAAACTTAGTTGTCATCTCACGCCCGTGCGGGTCCTTGAGATCGATCTCGATCTTTTCACTACAACCGGGGCAAATCACACTCCGATTATCGTAAAGCCGTCCAAGCTTCTCCTGGAACTCGTGACCGCAAGTGGGGCACTTGAGGGCGACCTCTGTGTCAAGACCTGCGCCCAGGCGAACTGTCGAAGACCCTGACATAGACCCGTGATTCTAGCATGTGGTGCCATGCCACGCGCGGCACGTCTACACCCCCGAAGACCTCTCAACTCTCAGTCCACCCACTGCGCGACGCCGACCAGGCTGAAGACCATCAGCGTGATCAACGCGCCGCGCAAGCCGATCACGGAGCCGGTATTGATCGCATCGAGCACCGTGCCCGCGCTTCCTCGCCGCCGGCGCGTTGCTCCTGGGTATGCTGAGCATCTTGGCTCTATCCCTGGCAACTGCCGGGCTATCTCTGCCGGATCTGATGCGGCTGCGCCGCCGCAGGGGGGATACGGGCGGACAAGCATCGCTTTCCTGGTACTAATCGTGGGCCTCAGTGGCCCGCATTCGCTTGATTCTACTGTAGCTTTTGTGTTAGCTTCAAAGACACCAAGCGCAATCTGCCGAACCCCATGGAAGCCGCATGCAGCCGAACGACGGCGTCACCACGCTGAATCATCTTTTCTTTTACCATCTGGACCATTACCGCTTCGACAAGCTGCTGAGTTTTCAAAATCGCGGCGAGTTGAAAGTGTGGTCCACGGAGCGCTTCTCGCGTGCGGTCTTCGCGCTGCGCCAGTTTCTGCTAGGCTCCGGCCTGGCGCCGGGCGATAAGGTGGCGGTGTTCTCCGAAAACCGGCCGGAGTGGCACATTTCGGATTTCGCCCTTCT
>JBEKMJ010000184.1:0-9985 GCA_050008575.1 Bryobacteraceae bacterium | reverse complement strand
CTGATCGGAGCGGTGTACCTGCACGATGTGGAGCCGGGCGAAATGATCGTAGTGGGTCCCGAGGGAGTCACCCGCGAGCGCTACGCGCCGGAGCGGCCGCTGGCGCAGTGCGCGTTTGAGCATGTCTATTTTTCGCGTCCGGATTCGATCGTGTTCGGCCGCCCGGTGCAGGAATCGCGGGAGATGCTGGGCCGCTTGTTGGCGCGCGAGCATCCCGCGGATGCGGATGTCGTCGTTCCGGTGCCGACTCCGGCGTGGCCGCGGCATTGGTATATCCGCCGAGTCCGGATTGCCGTTCCGCCACGGGCCGATCCGCAGCCATTACGTGGGCCGCACGTTTATCGAGCCCTCCCAGGCGATTCGCGATTTCGGCGTGACGCTGAAGCTCAACGCCGTGCGCTACCTGCTGGAAGGCAAGCGCGTGGTGCTGGTGGACGATTCCATCGTGCGCGGCACCACCAGCCGCAAGATCGTGCGTATGATGCGGCAGGCCGGCGCGCGCGAAGTGCATTTGCGGATTTCGTGTCCGCCCACGATTTCGCCCTGCGTCTACCGCGTGGAGACACCGACCCCGCGCGAACTGATCGCCGCCAATAACAATGTGGAAGGCATCCGCCGGTTTGTGGAATCGGTTATCAGCTTTCAGCCGTCAGCTTTCAGCTAAAATGCGCGCTTGTCCGGCTCACCGCGATCGTTACCGAGCCGCGACCGTTAGGGAGCGGTCCACGCTGACGGCTGAAAGCTGAAAGCTATTTGCATCGGATAGCGCCCTCCTGATATCCTTTAATGTAATCCACCAAATCAAACTTTAGGAGAAGAAATGGCTGTAAAGGTTGGCATTAATGGGTTCGGCCGGATTGGCCGCAATGTGGTCCGGGCGGCCCTGCACCGGAACGACATCGAGTTCGTGGCGGTCAACGACCTGACGGACACCAAAACGCTGGCGCATTTGTTGAAATACGACTCCGTGCTGGGCACGTTGCCGGTGGAGATTCACGCCGAAGGGGACATTATCTTTGTGGGCGGCAAGCCCATCAAAGTGTTCGCCACAAAAGACCCCGCGCAACTCGATTGGAACTCGGTGGGCGCGCAGATCGTCGTCGAATCGACCGGCAAGTTCACGGACGCCACCGACGCCCGCAAACACATTCGCGGCAGCGTGAAAAAGGTCATCATTTCCGCGCCGGCCAAGAATGAAGATGTCACGCTGGTGCTGGGCGTGAACGATGCCGCATACGATCCCGCGAAGCACAACATCATCTCGAATGCATCCTGCACCACCAACTGCCTGGCGCCGGTAGTGAAGGTACTGCAGGACACGGTCGGGATACTAAAAGGGTCGATGACCACCATCCACAGCTATACCAACGACCAAAACGTGCTGGACTTCCCGCACAAGGATCTGCGGCGCGCGCGCGCGGCGGCGCTGAACATGATTCCCACCACCACCGGCGCCGCGAAGGCCATCGGCCTGGTGATGCCGGAGTTGAAGGGCAAGCTGGACGGCTATTCGATGCGCGTGCCGACGCCGGATGTCTCGGTGGTCGATTTAGTCGCCATCACCCGCCGGAACACTACCGCCGAGGAAGTCAACGGCGCCTTCAAAGCCGCCGCGGCAGGCCCCATGAAAGGCATTCTGGCCTACACCGACGACCCCGTAGTATCTACGGACATGCTGCACAATCCGAACAGCTCGATCGTGGATGGACAGATGACCAAGGTGCTCGACGGCAACCTGCTGAAGGTGATTTCCTGGTACGACAACGAGTGGGGTTACTCCTGCCGCGTCGTGGACCTGATCGCTTTCCTCACCGAAAAAGGGCTGTAGAAAGCTTTCAGCTCTCAGCGCTCCGTAGCGCGGTACGGCGGGATCGATTCCAAATGTGGCATGGGAGTTTCCAGTGGCCGGGCCTGCTTGTGGGGCAGGCTCGCAGCCTGCGCGGGCCTCGTAGGCCCGCTCTTCGGCGAGCGTAGCTCGCCGGTGTCGGCAGAGTGCCGACGCGGCACGCCGGGGGCGTGCGCCACGAGGACTACACAATTGCCCGCCCTCCGGTTGGTTTGCAGTTTGTCCTACGGCCCGACGCGGCGCGTGAAGACTTCGAGCGGTCCCCAATAATACGGCAGCCGGCCGCTCGATCCCGCATGCAGCACAGCCAGTTTCGCCGACCGCAGCGCGCGCGCCGGAGTCTGCCCAGCCGCCATCCCCGCATACAGACCGCGCATGATCTCCACGGAGCGCGCATCGTCCACGTCCCACAGGCTGGCGATCACGTTTTGCGCGCCGGATCGCAGGAACGCCCACGCAAAGCCCATCAGTCCTTCGCCGGAGTAGGCCTTCGCGCCGGCGCTGGTACACGCCGAAATAGTGACCAGATCCGCGTTGAGCGGCACCTCCGCCACATCCCGCGCATACAGCTTGAAGTTCTCCCCCTGGTGCGACAGAATAATGGCCGAGTTCAGCGGACTTTCCCGATTGGCTGTGGCGTGCGTGGCGAAGTGGATATTGGTGAACGACGCAGGCGCCGCTTTAGCGTACTGTTCGGGGGTGGCCGCGGCCCCCGTGAGGACCGCGCGGTTCGCCGCCGGGAACTGCTCGGCGATGGCCGCGATCTCCTTCTTGGCGTTCGGCAGGGGCGCGAACTCCTGCCCGGTCAGCACGGGGTCGCCCAGCAGCAACAGCCGCGCCGTGCGGACGGCCTTCGGGCGTTCGCCGGTCAGCGCGCGCAGTGAGGGAGCGATGGCAACGGCGGCGTCCTCGATCCAGTAGTGCGGCTGCGGGCCGGGAACCACCAGTGTTTCGAAGTTGAGCTGGTGCAGCGCGCCGTCGGGTACCACGATCACGCTCGATCCGGTCGGAATCAGTTTGTGTACGGGGCCCAGCACGGCATCGTATAACGCGGATGAAGTGGCATCGCTCCGCTCCAGCGGATCGCCGCCCTGTGTGACCATGCCCGTGTATTTCCGCACCAGCGCCGCGATTTCCTTTCCTGGCGGCAGATCGAACCGGGAAAGGCGGCCGGAACCGATCACCCATACGAAGGATCGTTTAGGCGCCAGCCAATAGGAGAGGATCACGGTGTGAGACGCGCGTGCCGCGTACATTACCTTACCGATCTCGAAGTTCGGTGAAACCGCTCCTTGGTGCTCCAGGCGTTGATTGAGAACCCGCGCGCGAGACGATTCGGCCACTTCGAGAGCTTTCTCCGTCTGTCCCCGCTCAACCAGGAAATCGACGTAATCCTGAAAGAAGCCAATCAGCGTGTTCGGCGCCAGAAAGGTCGCTTTCCAGTCGTCGCTTTTCAGTTTGCCCCACTCGCGGTCGATCGTGTCGATGGCCTTGCGGTATTGAGTCTCGGCCTGCGCGGGCCTGCCCGTTTGTTGATAGAGTAACGCGAGCCCGCCGTATGCCTGCCATAGAACGTCTGGCGCGGGCGCTTGCGGCGCCGCCTCGATTACCGCCTGGTAGTCCTTCTCGGCCTGCTGGGATTTCCCCGCCGCTGCCTCGATTTTGGCCGCCATCAGCTCGGAATAGACTAAGGACCACGGGTCATTGAGGCGCCGCTTAATGTCCAGCGCCCGATTGTTGAAGGATTCGGCAGCCGCCGGGTCTCCTTGATTGAGCGCGATCTCGGCCAGGTTAGTAAACGCGATTGCCAGCCAACCGCCATTGCTCGAATCCCGGGCCAGTTTTGCTGCGCGCTGCTGATATCTGGCGGCCCCATCCAAGTCGCCGCGGATCATGTGAATGTTCCCGATGGCTCCCAGCCAGCGCTGCTGTTGGTCTTTAGAGCCGGCTTGGCCGGCGAGGGCTTCGGCGCGGGTTAAGACGTCCTCGGCGCGGTCGATATCGCCGAGCATGAAATAGCACCAACCCAAGTTGCCGAAGGCGGTGCCTAGCATGGATTTGGCATCGCACTGGCGGGCGCTCGCCAGGGCTTGGTCCAGATACGGCACGGCTTCATCGAAGCGCGCAAACCGGGCCCGATTGAAGCCCAGATCCAGCTTGGCCCAGGTTAGCAAGTACGCATCGCGCTCATGCTCCGCGTCGGCGAGGGCCGCGCGGTCATAGGACTCGGCATCGCCCCAAGTAGCGGCGAACTGGCCCATGCGCAGCCGGACCATGCAGGTCAGGGTTCGATCGCGGGAAGCCAACGCGGCCTGCAGCGCCTCCAGCATCAACCTCGGCCCTTTGTCTTTGTCAGTGTCCAAACGAAGGGCAACCCTTGCGCGGTCCATGGTCCAGCGGGCCTGCAGACCGGCGCCGGGCGGTCTTCCGGCGGATTCCAGAAGCGCGCGCGCTTCCTGCACTTGGCCTAAGCTGAGCAGGTCCTCCGCGCACAGCAACCGGAACTTCCAACCCGAATCCCCGTTTGGCCAGCGGCGCAGGCCCTCGCGGGCAATGACCAGCGACTGGCTGGGGTCTCCGCTACGCAGCCGGGACTGGGCCTGCAGATAGGTTGCCCCGGCATCGCGCCCGCAGCCTGCGCACGCGGTAAGACAGGCGCCCAGAGCCAAGAGAACTAGTGGCCGTTGCCGCCGCCGCTGCCATCGGTCTGCCCGCCGCCGCCGCCCGAGCCACCCGTCTGCGGGCTGCCCAACGCCATGCGCACCATGTAAATCTGATGGATCGGGTGCCAGGTCTCGTTGGGCAGGAGTGTCCATTCGCCGAAGTAAATCCTACCAAGATTCTTCACATAAAGTAAGCGCGACGGACTGGAGGTGATGGCGTCGCGGATTTCAGCTTCCACCGCGGCGTCCGGATCGTCGCCGCGCAAGTAAGTCTCACACCGGTCCACGGAGTAGTGGAATGGCGCAGGCAGGTAATCCTGCACGGGCTTGCCTCGCACCAGCAGGTTTTCGATGCTGCAGCCGTAAGGCACTACCCGCACGCGCTTGGCGTGCGGCTTGCCGGTATCCCACCAGGTGCGCCGGTACTGGCTCACCATGCCTAGCGTGATCCGGTCGGCGGTGAGGGCGCCGCCCTCCACGTTCAAGCCGTTGAGCGTGGCGTGAACTTCGGTGCGGAAGAATCCTTCCTGGTCTTCCGGGTGGGCAATCACCTGCGACGTGCAGCCGCCATGCGAAAGGACGCCGGGAATCTCGAATGCGGGCTGTTGCGCCGAATAGGTGCCCGCTTTCTTGTCCGGCACGCTACAGCGAGCGTGATCGAACTTGTGCGGACCGGGCTCCCAGATGTCGGCGTCGAATCCGACAGCTTGGCCATGATACAGGAACTCCGTCATCGACATGAGCTATTTCCTTTCTTAGCGTGCAGTACGGAACTTGGACCATGAAACGATTTCGCCGCCGGGATCGCCGCGAACCACCAGAGTATGCACTCCGGCGCGCAGACTCTCGACCGGAATCTGCAGGTTCAGGGAATCGTCCTCGCTGGACGGCGCTTTCAACGAGCCGGACGACTCGCGCTTGCCCGCCGCATCGAGAACCTCGTATGCATAGGACGGGCTCCTCGGGCCGGTTATGACAAACCGCACCTGATAGATCGTCTCGCCGGGGGCGATGAGATGCACTGCCTCGGCGCCTTTTGCCGGCCCCGGCGCAAAGTAGGACGCAATCAGCCGCGGCCGGGAGGACTCGTGGAGGCCGGTCAGCACGACAAATCCGAGCCCGGCGGCCATTGCGAAATTAGCGGCAAATGAAAGCGCCGGGATAGGGTGCAGCCGCAGCCAGTCGCGGCATTTCTTCCAGGGGTTGGCTTTGAGCTGCCCCGCCCGCAAGTCCCGCGATACGGCCCGGACATTAGCCGCGAAGGTCAGTTCCAGGCGGACCTGATCGGCACACGCCTGGCAATCGAAGAAATGTCCTTCGAAGGCCTCCTGCTCGGCAGGGGACAGTTTGTGCGATACGTAACGTTCGGCGGCATTGGAGCGAATTGCTTCGTCGTGCTTCATGTCCCTCTAATAGATTGTGAAATTCAGAGCCTAAGCGTTACAAAGCTATGATAAGCGTTTTCGCCGCGTGACGTTTAGTGGGGCAGGCTCGCAGCCTGCGCGGGCCTCGCAGGCCCGCTCTTCAGCGAGCGAAGCTCGCCCAACACAGGCTGAAGCCTGTGCAACGCAGGCTGAGCCTGTGCAACACAGCCCGAAGCCTGTGCAACACAGGCTGAAGCCTGTGCTACCTGCGGGGCTGAAGCCCCGCGCCGGCTAAAGCCCGCCCTCCAATTCCAGCTCCGGCAAATGTAGAAACTCCCCACACAGGCTGAAGCCTGTGCTACCGGCGCGTGAACCGGGCCAAAGCCTCCGCCTTTCCACGCGCCGCCCTTGAATCGATCGCCCCCGCCGCCAACGCCATCCCTTTCCGAAAATCGCCCGCCCGGCCCACGGCCACCAACGCCGCCGCCGCATTCACCAACACAATGTCCCTCCGCGGCCCCAGCGCGCCGTCCAGAATCTCCCAGGCGATCGCCAGGTTCCGCTCCCGATCGCCGCCTTTCAGATCCTCCGGCCGCGCCATCGCCACCCCGAAGTCGTCCGGCGTGAGCGTCCGCCGCATCACCTCGCCATGCCGGATCTCAAACGCCAGAGTCGCACCGGTGGTGGTGATCTCATCCAACCCGTCGGAGCCATGCACCACAAACCCGCGTTCCAGTCCCAACGCCGCCAATGCGCCGGCGATCAACTCCGCGAAACGCGCGCTGGGCGCCCCGGCAAGCTGCGCGCTGGCGCCCGCCGGATTCGTCAGCGGCCCGAGCAGATTGAAAACCGTGCGCATCTTCAGATCCACGCGCACCGGGTGCGCATGTCTGGTAGCGGTGTGAATCGCCGGCGCAAAGAGAAACCCGATGCCGATCTCGCGGATGGCGCGCGCACATTCGGCGGGCGGCATGGGAATGCGCACGCCCATCGCCTCCAGCAGGTCGGCGCTGCCA
This sequence comes from Bryobacteraceae bacterium, assembly GCA_050008575.1. GTDB lineage: Bacteria > Acidobacteriota > Terriglobia > Bryobacterales > Bryobacteraceae > Bog-159. Next base: position 3,096 of record JBEKMJ010000184.1, on the reverse strand, counting down.
CACTGGCTGGAAATGGACCGGTTGCCATGCTTGGCCACACGCGCGCCGGCGCCCGCCACCACGAACGCCACAATCGTGGAAATGTTGAACGTCGAAAGCCCATCGCCGCCGGTGCCGCACGTGTCCAGCAACGGCTCGCCGCCGAGCCCGGCGTCGATCGGCTCGGCCATCTGCCGCAGCGCGCGCGCGAACCCCACCAGTTCGTCGACGGTCTCGCCTTTCATGCGCAGCGCCACCAAAAATCCGGCGATTTGGGCGGCCGTCGCGCCCCCGCTCAGAATGATGTGCATAGCCTCCAAAGCATCGGCGCACGATAGGTTCCGGCGGTCGGCCACGCGATGCAGGTAGGGCAGAAGCGACATGTTATAGTGGGTTTTTAAGTCCCCGTTATCATAGACGTTATCATAAGGTTTCCATGAAAATTCACGAGTATCAGGCCAAGGGCATCCTGGGTCAATACAACGTTCCTGTGCCGCGGGGCGAAGTGGCGTTCACCGCGGACGAGGCCGAGGTGGCGGCCAAGAATATCGGCGGCAGCGTGGTGGTGAAGGCGCAGATCCACGCCGGCGGACGCGGCAAGGGCGGCGGCGTCAAGATCGCGCGCGATTCGGCCGAAGCGGCGGAGATCGCGCGCAAGATGCTGGGCATGAAACTGGTGACCCACCAGACCGGTCCGGAAGGCCGCATCGTGCAGCGCCTGCTGATCGAAGAGACGCTGCCCATCGAACGCGAGCTTTACCTTGGCATTGTGCTGGATCGCGTGCAAGGCAAGCCGGTCTTCATGGCGTCCGCGGCCGGCGGCATGGAGATCGAAGAAGTCGCCGCGAAAACGCCGGAGCTGATTCTGAAAGAAGCGTTCGATCCGGGCCTGGGCCTGATGCCGTTTCAAGCGCGCAAGCTGGCGTTCGGCATCGGCGTGCCGGCCGCCAGCGTGAATGCGGCCGCCGCGGCCATGGGCGCGCTCGCCCGCGCCTATGTGACAAAGGATTGCTCGCTGGCCGAAATCAATCCCTTCATCCTGACCAAGGACGGCAAAGTTTACGCGCTGGACGCCAAAATAAACTTCGACGACAGCGCCCTTTACCGCCACAAGGAATTGATCGATCTGCGCGACCTCAACGAAGAGGATCCGCTCGAAGTCGAAGCTTCCCGCTTCGGCATCAACTACATCAAGCTGGACGGCACGGTGGGATGCATGGTGAATGGCGCGGGCCTGGCGATGGCCACCATGGATATCATCAAGTATGCCGGCGGAAGTCCCGCGAATTTTCTGGATGTGGGCGGCGGCGCCAGCGCCGAGCAAGTGAAGAACGCGTTCCGCATCCTGCTCTCGGACCCGCACGTGAAGGCCGTGCTGATCAATATCTTCGGCGGCATCCTGCGCTGCGACACGCTGGCTACAGGCGTGGTGGCGGCCGCGCGCGATCTGAACATCGCGGCGCCCATCGTGGTGCGCATGGAGGGCACCAACGTGGACTTGGGCCGCCGGATTCTGCGAGAGTCCGGGTTTAATTTCACGGTTGCGGACGGCATGCGCGACGCCGCCGAAAAGGTGGTCCGGCTGGCTGCACAGTAGCCGCGCCGCGCCATAGAGGATACGATGAGTGTACTGGTTGACGAAAATACGCGCCTGATCGTGCAGGGGTTCACCGGCAAGGAAGGCACATTCCACGCGCAGCAGGCCATCGCCTACGGCACCCGTGTGGTGGGCGGCGTGGTGCCCGGGCGGGGCGGCGCGAAGCATCTGGATCTGCCGGTGTTCGACACGGTGGATCAAGCCGTGCGTGCCACGGGCGCGAACGCTTCCGTGATTTTTGTGCCGCCGCCGTTTGCAGCGGATGCCATCATGGAAGCCGCCGAAGCGGGCGTGCCACTGGTGGTGGCCATCACGGAAGGCATTCCGGCGCTGGACATGGTGAAAGTTTGGGCCTTTCTGCGCGGCCGCCCGACGCGGCTGATCGGACCCAACTGTCCGGGCGTCATTTCGCCGGGCAAATGCAAGATCGGCATCATGCCCGGACATATCCACTTGCAAGGCCACGTGGGCGTGGTTTCGCGCTCGGGCACGCTGACATATGAAGCGGTGGGGCAATTGACCGGGCTGGGTATCGGCCAATCCACCTGCATCGGCATCGGCGGCGATCCCATCATCGGGACCACATTCCTGGACGCGCTGACGCTATTCAACGAAGACCCCGGCACGCATGCCATCGTCATGATCGGCGAGATCGGCGGCAACGCCGAGGAGACCGCCGCGCACTACGTGAAAGAACATGTGCGCAAGCCGGTGGTGGGATTCATCGCGGGGCAGACCGCGCCGCCGGGCCGCCGCATGGGCCACGCGGGCGCCATCGTCTCCGGCGGTTCGGGCGCGGCCGTGGATAAGATTCGGGCGATGCAAGAGGCCGGCATCGTGGTGTGCTCGTCGCCCGCCGAAATTGGGGAAAAGGTGAAGAGCCGCTTATGAGTGTGGAACGTACGTTTTCGATCGTCAAGCCCGATGCCGTGGCTTCCGGGCACGCCGGCGAGATCCTCGCCAGTCTCGAGTTGGAAGGCTTCCGAATCGTGGCCCTGCGCATGACGCGCCTGAGCAAGCTGCAGGCCGAAGGCTTCTACGCGGTACACCGCGAGCGGCCGTTTTTCTCGAGCCTGGTGAAGTTCATGTCCGAAGGTCCCATCATCGCGATGGCCCTGGAGCGCGAAGACGCCATCGCCAAGTTGCGAGAGATCATGGGCGCGACCAACCCCGCGAGCGCGGTGGAGGGTACGATTCGCAAGCGCTTCGCGGAATCCATCGAGCGCAACTGCATCCACGGATCGGACGGCCCGGAGACGGCGCAGGTGGAACTGGGGTATTTCTTCAGCACGCTGGATCTATCGGGAAACTAGTGGGGCAGGCTCGCAGCCTGCGCGGGCCTCGCAGGCCCGCTCTTAGCGCAATTTAGGCCGTTAGCTGGGCCGGCTGAAAGCCGGCCGCTGGAGATTGGCCATTTCAGCTGGGTAGCCCTCGTGGCGCACGCACTCGTGCCGTGTCGGCACTCTCCAGAAACCTTCCCCTGTAGGTTTACGCCGTTTGCTGGATAACTAATTGAAACC
>JBEKMJ010000183.1:0-10153 GCA_050008575.1 Bryobacteraceae bacterium | reverse complement strand
TTGCGGTCTTGTGATTTCCGCGAGCGCGCGCTCGCGGCCTCATTGAAGCCCGACAAGAATTCTGGCAGACCACGGCCTGACTGGAATTTCCGCGAGCGCGCGCTCGCGGCCTCATTGAAGCGAGTCCCGCCTGCTGGCTACGCCTGGGCGACATCCATTTCCGCGAGCGCGCGCTCGGGCCGGTGTCTTGCTTTGCGGGGCGGGAGTGTCCTTTTCGGGATCCCTCTCTTGAGATTAGCTAGCTAGCTAGCTTGATCGAGGCGCCGCTGATGCTCTTCGACGGTTCTGGCCAGGCTGGTTACGGCTTGCATCATCTGCGCGGCACGGACCTCGTTCTGTTCGGCGACGATGGCCAGAGCGCGGATCTTCTCGCCGGTGCGCTCGCTCTCAGCGCGCATCAGTTCCAGGCTTTCCGCGAGGGCTTCATGCCGCTCGGCGAGCCGTTCGAGGCGTTCGTCTATATTCATCTTTTCTCCAGTATAGGTCTTCATTGGAGCGATGTTAAGTACTGGAGCGCCGGCGCTGAGGTACACTGGTTCGCAGCCGGGCATCAAACGAATCCAATCGGGGGGGAATTGTATGAATGCGCCATCGAGGAATTGGGCGGGCTGGGGGCTGCTGCTGGCGGCGCTGGCCAGTCCGGCTTTCGCCTCGGTGCGGGTGACCGCGCTGAAGCCGTCGCGGCAGACGCCGCAACCCATCGGCACGCCGGTGACGTTCACCGCAACCGCTACCGACAGCGCATCGGGACCGCTGACGTTTCAGTTCAATGTCGCCGCGCCCAACCACGCGCCGGCCCTGGTAAGGGATTTCAACGCCGGCACGCTGAGCGGCGGCACGTGGACGTCGCAGCCTTTCGTGTGGGTCCCGAGCGGTCCCGAGGGCACCTATCAGATCCAGGTGGTGGCCAAGGATTTCAGCACCGGCATGACCGCCACCGGAACGGTCCAATTCACGCTGACCCCTTTAGTCACGGGCAGCAGTCCCGTGGTAAAAGCCACGGCGAACGCGCTGGTGGCGCTGTTCAGCGCGCCGGCCTGCGCCGTGGGAAGCCAGATGCGAGTGTCGTTTCAAATACAAACCCAGGCCACGCCGGCTGTAACCACCAATTATGCGCCCTGCCGAAACGGCGGCACCATGAATTTTGAAATCGCAGGTATGTACCCGAGCACCACCTATACCATGTTCTCCGAGACAGACACCACTGGGAAAATAAAGAATGGGCCCACGGTGACCTTCACCACGGGAGCTCTTCCCAAGAGTATCAAGATTCCCAGCTTCACCGTCGAAGTTCCGCCCAAATCGACGGCCGATACAGCCGACTCGGTGCTGCTGATCAACACCACGCAGCTTGGAGACCAGCCGCTTTACCCGAACCTGGCAACTGACTTGACCGGCAAGATTCAATGGTACTATTCGGCGAGCCCCTCGCACGGCGCCACGATTACGCATCCACTTGCCAACGCCACCTATCTCACGATCGAATACGGCAAGGCCTGGAATACTCTTACCCAGAATCAACAGATCATGCGCCAAATCGACTTGGCGGGCAATGTGATCAAGGAAACCAACACAGGCGTGGTACAGCAGGAACTGCTGGCTCTGGGCGCGGTGGACGGAGGCCCGTGCAACGTCTTCGCCAGCCCGGCGCCGGTCGGATCGGCCTGCCTCGATACCTTCAGCCACGACGCCATACAATACACCGTCGGCAGCGACCAATACACGGCGGTCCTATGTGACATCGAGAAGATTTTCCCTATCGGAACGCAAGGCGACACCAGCGGTCTTCCGGTGGATGTGCGGGGCGCCATGATCGTGGTCCTGAATTCGGATTGGCAGGCCGTTTGGTACTGGGACAACTTCGACCCCGACGGCGGCGGCAACGGATATCCGCAGTTACCGATCTCACAAGTCGCCGCGCTCAACGAGAGTTGCGGACTCAACGAGGAAGGCTGCGAGGGAATCCAGTTACTCGGCGCGGGTATCTCCCCGTTGGCCAGAGATTGGGTACACGAGAACAGTATCTACTACTGGGCTACGGATACATCCGGCGGGGCCTCGGGCGCTTTTGTCTGGTCCTCGCGGAACCAGGACTTAGTGACAAAAGTGGATTATAACAATGGCACAGGAACCAAGGATATCCTGTGGACCATGGGCGCCTGCAGTACCGACTTCACCTTTAACAACATCTACGGCGATCCCTGGCCATGGTTCTCCGGACAGCATTATGTCGCCATCCAAAACAGCGGCGCGGGACCGATGACGGTTTTCGACGACGGTAATACGCGGGTTTCCTCGCCGGGCGCCTCGAAGGCATGTTTGCCCGGAGTGGGCAGCGGGAACAGCCGGGGCATGGCCCTCACCGTCGATGAGACGAGCATGACGGTGTCGCCGCTGCTCAGCGCCAATTTGGGATTCTACTCGCCGGCAAATGGCGCCTCCGGGATGCTCTCCAATGGCAATTACTTCTTCCTGAACCCGGTGGTACTGCTCAATCTCGAAACCAATGTGAGCTACTCGGTCGAGATCCTTCCGGCCGCCGGCAGCGAGAATGGTACGCAGGTCTATAATATTCAAGGTCCGGAAGCCTATCGCGCCTGGCGGATGCCAAGCCTGTATCAGCCGCCGACTATATAGCGGGCGCCGTGGCGGCCTTAACGGGCCGCGGAAAAAGAGGTCCGCCAGACCGCTCCCTCACGGCCGCGGCCCGGTAAGTTGCCGCCAACACGTGCGCACGATTCCGAGCCGCGCGCGTTAGCCAGCGGTTCTTGGCATTTTTCCGCAGCCTGTTAAGGCTTTCCGCGTATCAGTGCGTTCGACGATCCCGACCTCGCAACTGCCGGCCGCGCGTTGGCACGAACACATCGGCGATACCCCGCTGGCCGACGGCATCCTCGACCGCCTTGTGCACAACGCCCATCGTATTGAGATGCGCGGCGACTGCGCGGCTGGCCCCCGTTCATGGAGCGGCCGGCAAAAGCCGGCGCATGCCCTTGGGGCATGCATGCCAGTCTGAGACGATTCTCAATGCTTCATCAAATCGCGCTCGCCGCACGTTCTGTAAGAGCTTTTCCCAATGAACTCTTCCATAGACGGTTTTCATGCCGTTGTCCGCCAGGTCGATCTCGCGAGCCCAGATGCGCTGGTGAAAGTATCTGAATGTGGGCGCCTTTTCACCCTGGTCTACCGGCTTGCCCGATGAGCCCAGCAGGAGGAAGACCGCGGCATACAACTTGTGCATCACTTGGCGCATGAGGAACAAGCGCGCCAGTTGGTACTCATCGGGCGGTTGTCCAAAATACTCTTGGAGATAAGTCCTTTCCTCCGAGTCGTTGTTCACTGCGAAATTCGCAACGATCGCCCGGTCGAAGTAGCGATCGTTCACGAAAGCAGCTTGCCAGTCCACCAGCCATACACGCTGACCGTCGCAAAGAACGTTTTCCGGCTTCAGGTCGTTGTGACACGACACCATATCCGAATCGACGCGCGGGTAAATGGCGGACACTTGCGCGTACTGCCTGAGGGCCTCCTCGATTTCGTTTTTGGGGGGAAGATTCGCCGCCCGAAACCGCCAGATGAATCCGTTGTGCATCGTGACGTAGTTGAACGCTTTGGGAAAAGGCGGTAGCGCATGCAGCCTGCGCAGTGTGCCGGGAATCCGAACCAGCGCTTCCGTTGCCGAAAACGGCACCGCCTCCACAAAGTCGGCGATCGAAATCCCGTCTTCCATGTTGGTGTGCCAGACATGGGGCGCCAGACCCGCTTTAGACGCCGCCCGCATGGCTGTGAACAGCCTCATAGGGTCGTTTTTCTCATCGATATGCGTCATGATCCGCAATAGAAATGGGGACCCCTGTACGACGATGCGAAAGACAAGGTCCGAGCTGAGACCGTTGGTCAACCTACGAATGTCTTCGATGGCTGTTGCGCCGAAAGCTTCGCGCAGGCCTCGAAACACTGCCGCGCTCTTCTCTTGCGGGATCATAGCGCCTCCACTGGGTACCTGAATTGGGACGATTGTCGAACGGCCGCTCCGGCCGATGGAATGTGTCTTATAGGGCTTCGCTGCAAGAGAGTTTGGCCGGCTGCACACCCTGGAAAAGCAAGCTGGCTGACCAATTCAATGTTGCTTCCTTTAGCGATGTTACTCGAATTCACGATCGGGGGGGCGGCCCGCTCCTCATCCGACCCGACAGATCGCAGGCAAGTAGCGAGGTTGGCAGCCTGCCGGATAACTCGCGCTCCTCCGGGCCCCCCATTCAGGACTTGCGCTGCCGGTCCCGCCGTGTAAGCTCGCCAGCTTCTCAAATGTCTGCGCAGGCGCGGTTACGACTGTCGCGGCACAGAGTACAATTGCGATCTTGACCATGGAATTTACCGTCTTACGACTACGACGATTGGATTATAGTGCACGGCGCTGCCCCGGCCAGCTTCGCTCGCCTCCACAGGCTAAAGCCTATGCCACCAAGCCCGGCCTACGAGGCCGCCGCAGGCTGCGAGCCTGCCCCACCAACATCGTGAGGGGTTTTGCCGTCGCATTGCGCTGTATTGCCGTGCGAGGAGAATCCGAACATGTCGACTACATCTCTTGTACCGCCGGCGCTGGCCGCCGTCCTTTTTCTGTCGAGCTGCGTTCAACCGGCGCCGGCCCAGGATAAGCCTCAGGCCCCGCCGCGGTTGGTTACGTTTTGGGGAGTTGCCGCCAACCCCGACGGCAAGCCCAACGCCGGTGTAGCCGGCGTCACGTTCGCTCTATATAAGGATGAGCAGGGCGGCGCGCCGCTCTGGATGGAAACTCAAAACGTGCCGCTGGACGCCGCGGGCGGCTACACCGCGCAGATCGGCGCAACGCACCCGGACGGTCTGCCCATGGATCTGTTCGGCCCCGGCCAGGCCCGCTGGCTGGAAGTCCAGGTGGATGGACAACCGGCGGCGCAGCGCGGGTTGCTGGCCAGTGTGCCGTACGCGCTGAAAGCGGTCGACGCACAAACGCTGGGTGGATTGCCGGCTTCGGCGTTTGCCTTGGCCGGTACGCCAGCGGCGGCGCCCGGTTACAGCGCGCTTACAGGCCCGGCGAAATCCGCCAAGCCGGACGCCGGGCCGGATCTCACCGGCACGGGCACGGCCAACTATCTGGCCTACTGGAGCAACAGCACCACCCTGGGCAGCGCGGCGCTCTATCAGACCGCGGGCAAAGTCGGGCTGGGCACCATCACGCCGGGCACGCAACTCGAAGTGGACAGCGCCACCGAGTCCGCCATACTGGGCAACGCCACCGCCTCCACGGGCGCATTCAATGGAGTTGGCGGCCAGACCGCCAGCGCATCGGGCAGCGGCGTCTCGGGCCTCAACACGAACGCGGCCGGCGGCAACGGCGTGACCGGCGCAAGCAACGCCACCTCCGGCTACGCCAACGGCGTGTACGGCCAAACCGCCAGCGTGGGCGGCAGCGGGGTGTGGGGCCAAAACGTCGCCACCACGGGCTACGCGGTCGCCGTCACCGGCCAGACCGCCAGCCCGGGCGGCATCGGGGTGGTCGGCATGAACAATGCCACTACCGGCGGCAACGGCGTGAATGGCATCGCCAACGCCACCTCGGGCTTCGCCAACGGCGTGTTCGGCCAAAGCTCCAGTCCCGGCGGTAACGGTGTGGTGGGATACTCCACGGCCGGCACGGGCTTCGCCAGCGGCGTTTACGGCCAAAGCACCAGCACCAGTGGCGCCGGCTTGAGTGGGTGGGCCCTCTCGGCTACGGGCGGTACCGCCGGAGTCTACGGGAACGCCGCCAGCACCGGGGGAGTCGGCGTATTCGGCAGCGCCAGCGCTACCACCGGATACAACGTGGGCGTGAACGGCTTCTCGTCCAGTACCGGGGGGTTCGGCGTGCAGGGCAATTCGCCCAACATCGCCGTGGCCGGAATCAACCAAATCTGCACTGGCTCCACGTGTACCATGGTGAAAGGCATCGCGGGCCAGTTTGTCACGGCCGCGGGCGGCACGATACTGGAGGGGCTCAGCGGCACAACCGAAGTATTCTCCGTGGACTCCAAGGGCGACGGCCATTTCTCCGGCAATCTGACGGTCACCGGCAAGCTGACCAAAGGCAGCGGCTCGTTCAAGATCGACCATCCTCTCGATCCGGCCAATAAGTACCTGTCGCATTCGTTCGTCGAGAGCCCGGACATGATGGACGTATATAACGGCATCATCCGCCTGGATGCCACAGGCCAGGCCTGGGTGACGCTGCCCGATTATTTCGAAGCTTTGAACGGCGACTTCCGTTATCAGTTGACCGCCATCGGCGCGCCGGCGCCGCGATTGTACGTGGCGCGGGAAGTGTCTGAAAACCGATTCCGGATTGCGGGCGGGCGGCCGTGCGGACGAGTGTCCTGGCAGGTCACCGGCATCCGCCACGATGCCTACGCCAACGCGCACCGCATCCCGGTGACCGAGGACAAGCCAGCCGAAGAGCAAGGCCGCTATCTGCACCCGGATGTGTATGCGGTGGGTGGCTCCCACTAATCCGCTTGGGGGGGCGGGGGCGGTATTTATCCCGCGGCTTGAGTTTCTACAGGCTGTCCGCCGTAGTGGGGCAGGCTCCCAGCCAGGCTCGCTGCCAGGCTCGCAGCTGGCGCGGGCCTCGCAGGCCCGCTCTTCGGGCAGAATTGCCCGCCCTCCACAGGCTGTGCCCGCGACCCACAGGCTGTGCCCGCGACCCACAGGCTGAAGCCTATGCCACCAGGCCCCGCAGAAAGCCGGCAGAGCTTCGCGGCAGGCGGCCTACGAGGCCGCCGCAGGCTGCGAGCCAGGCTGCGAGCCTGCCCAACTCTCTTCCGCGTACCTCCGAACGCCGCCCGGCGAATCCGGCGGCGTCCCGATGTGGAGCCTGGCATACACGCTGGCCGCAAAGTAGTGTCCGCGCAGACCCGTCTCCACACTACTCCAGGTAGCGTTCCAAGACTTCCAGATACTCGCCCGTACGGCTGAAGCCCGGCGCGTGCCCGGCGCCGTGGAAAGTGTACACAGGGGCTTGCGGGTAAGTATCGCGCAGCGCCTTCCGCCGCGCGGCGTTGAAGATGTCGTTATCGGACTCGATGACGAAGACTTTTCCCGGCCACTGCGCCAGATCCCCCGGAGCGAAGCGGTAGCGCCGATGATATTCGAGCTGAATCCGCAGATTCGCCATCACGTCGGCCTTGGTCAGTTGCGTCTCGAATAACTCTCTCGCGTATTCCCGCCAAAACGGCAGTTCGTCCGCCGGCGCGCCCAGCAGCTTCACGATGCTTTTGGAAAGCAGGCCGCGCAGCATCGGCCAGGGAATCGACGACAACACCGCGTTAGCGATCTGCCGGCCGCGCACCAGGTGCGCCATGGGCACGCCGGTATTCGACAGAATCAACCGCTCGATTCGCTGCGGATGCCGCCGGATCATGCACTGCGCCACGGCGCCTCCGAAAGACGCCCCCAGCACCGAGACGCGCGCGATGTTTTCGGCGGCGAGAATGGCGGAGACGCCGTCGGCCAGATCGTCCAGCGATTCCACGCGCGGATACGCCGGGTATACGATGCGGTATCGCGCCACGAACGCGGCGGCCAGATCGAAGCCCATATCGTTGGTCAGCTCGCCGCCGGGAAGCAGCAAGAGCGTGCGCGCGCCCGCGCCGCCGATCCTGTATTTCCATTCCGCCCCAGCCACCGCCAGCGATTTGTTCGGATAACCCGCGCGAAAGGCGCGCAACCTGTCTTGCTGGTTCATGAAGGACTATTGTAAGCGCGCTACTATTCGGCCGCCTAAAAAGGCGGCTGCGGCCAGGATTGGCCGCCCTCCAATCTTCACTCACACCGCAGCGCCGCCATGGGATCGATCCGCGCCGCCCGCCAGCGCCAGCAGCAGGTTGGCCACGTTGACGCAGGCAATCAGATCAGCGGCTTCGCGCCCAGCACGGAAAAGAAGCCCGCCGACACGCGCAGGCCCGACACTTGTTCCGCCTCCTGCCGATTCCCCGCCGCCGAGAGGTTATAGCCCCTGCCGGCGGATCGAAGATGGCCATGGTTTCGAAGGCGTGGCTCAGGCGCTGGAAATCCCAGAAACGCGGCGCGGAAACGATGTTCCAATTGTCAGGACCTTCGCCGAATGTCTCCCACACCAGCACCAGCCGATCCGCATTGGGGAACGGCGGCGGCTTCAGCAGCGTGTTGTCGATCACGCTGAAGATGGTGGTGTTGGCGCCGACGCCCAGCGCCAGCGTCAGCATCGCCACCGGCGCGAAACCTGGATTTCGCGCCAGGTTCCGCAAACCGTAGCGGGTGTCTTGCAGAGGTTCCCATCAGTGGTCATACTGGCGGGGATCGCAAAAGTAACGCCCGCAGGCGCAATTATTTGCTCGCCGGGCGAGCGTTACGGCACGGTAAAGTAGGCGCTGGCGTGCACTCCCGTGAATTCCCCGTGCAAAGAGACCGTGTGCTGGCCGGGGGGCGACTTCGGCGGCACGGTGAAGGTCAGCGCTACCTTCCCATTGATATCGGCAACCACAATGCCCAGTAGGTATTGTGGTTCTGTCCAACTGAATTCGACGGACTCATCCGCGCCGAAACCATACCCTTGCGCCGTGGCGCTACTGCCTACCGCCCCGGAGTCCGGATTCAGGGTCATGCGCGGTGTGACGGTGAAGTTTGCGGCTCCCAGCTTACCGCTCGACTGGCCCACGCCGAAGAACAGCCGCGGACCCCAGGGCAATAAGGGCGCGCGGGCGGTCGCCGTGAAGGATCCGCCGCCATCCGCGGTGGCGCTCGCCAGCAACGCCGAACCCACGCCGCTCGAGTAGATTTGGACGGTCTCGCCAGCCGCAAATCCGCTTCCGTCAAAAGTGAGGGGAGCCTGGTAGGGTCCCCCGGCCGGGCTGACGGTGAGGGTGGCGGTCACAAAAACCGCTTGCCCAATGGCGCTGCCACCCTCTGCGCTGCTCCCTTCGGCGAACCAAAGCGCGGTGTCCGGTCCCTCCGCGATCACCGAGGGCCTGCCGGCGACGGGCAGGGGATACTCGGTGACAACTCCGGCCGTCGTGATGCGCCCGATCTGGTAGACGTTGAGAGCGAATTCGGTGAACCATAGCGCCCCGTCCGGCCCCTTCGAAATCCCAAAGGGCTGACACATAGCCGTAGGCACCGGGTACTCGGTGACGACCCCCGCGGTGGTGATCCGCCCGATGTTATTGCCGGATTGTTCGGTAAACCAGAGCGCGCCGTCCGGGCCCTTCGCGATCTCCATGGGATCGCTGCCCGTGGTGGGCGTGGCGTACTCGGTGATCACACCGGCCGTGGTGATGCGCCCGATCTTGCCCACGTTGTTAAACCCGCTTTCGGTAAACCACAGTGCGCCATCCGGCCCTGCCGTAATGTAGTTGGGAAAACTGTCGGCGGCCGGCAGGGGGTATTCGGTGACCACGCCGGCCTTGGTGATGCGCCCGATATTGTTGCCATAGTTCTCGGTAAACCACAGTGCGCCGTCCGGCCCGGCCGCGATCCCGGTAGGGTGGCTATCGGCGGTGGGCACCGGATACTCGGTGATGACGCCAGCGGTGGTGATGCTGCCGATCTGGTTGGTGCCTTCGGCGAACCACAGCAAGCCATGCAAGACCGCGATGCCGGCCGGGTTGGCGCCGCTCGGGGGGAGCGGAAATTCGGTGATCTGCCCGGCGACAGTTATGCGCCCGATTTTGGCGCCATCGGGTTCGGTGAACCAGAGCGCGCCATCGGGTCCGGTGACGATCCCTCCGCCGGGGACCCCGGAACTGAAGGCATCGACAGTGGGCACCGCGTACCCAGCGATGGCAATCTGTTGCGCCGCCGCTATGTGTGGCCAGCTCAAGAGTAATGCCGCAGCCCAGATAGACTTCCCGAACCAGATGTTTCCGCTTTTCTCAATCGACATAGATCAACCTTTCTCCTTGTGGAACCGCTGCGTAATGCCCGCTCGGTACGTAATAGTGATGGCAGCCCGGCGGACATTTCATCGTCCGCGCTTTCCACCACTAAATTAGGAGTATTATCCTATCACGTTCCGGCTCGCGCGGGACGATACATGAGTGTGCAGACAATCACGCGATCCCGGACCCCGGTCAATCCGGCCGACCGCCGGCGTGAGCCGCGGCGG
>JBEKMJ010000182.1:0-10167 GCA_050008575.1 Bryobacteraceae bacterium | reverse complement strand
CACGTTCGACGCTCCGGGCGCGGGCACGGGCGATGCCCAGGGAACTGTCGCCGAAGGCATCGACGATGCGGGAGCCATTACCGGCTACTACATCGACGCAAGCAACGTGTATCACGGCTTCGTGCGCGCCGCCAGTGGCGCACTGACCACGTTCGACGCTCCGGGCGCGGGCACGGACACCTTCCAGGGGACGCAGGCGTTTGGCATCAACACGGCGGGGACTATCGCGGGAGAGTACATCGACGCCAACTACCGGATTCACGGCTTTGTGCGCGCCGCCAGCGGCGCCATAACCGCGTTCGACGCTCCCGGCGCAGGCACGCTACGTAACCAAGGCACCTACGGCCGGAGCATCAACGCGGCCGGAGACATTGCCGGGTCGTACTTTGACGCGAGCGACGTATATCACGGCTTCATGCGCGCGGCCGGCGGCGCGATAACTACGTTCGACGCTCCAGGCGCGGGCAGCGGCGCCTATAAGGGCACCCTATCGTTTGGGATCAACGCGGCGGGGGCGATCACGGGCCAATATGTTCCGCCAAGCGATGTGACTCATGGTTTCCTGCGGGCAGCCAGCGGCATAATATTTACGTTCGCGGAGCCGTCCGCATGCAGCTTGTGCCGCACCGTACCCGAGAGCATCAACACGGCAGGGGTCGTGGCGGGATATTACAGCAACCACGACGGTACATATCACGGATTCCTGCTGACGCCATAAGCACCTTCTTAAGCCTTACCGCATCTGCTGCAAGCGCGCAATGCGGTCCGCGGTTGATGGGTGGGTCGAGAACATATTCATGAACCACTGGCCGGTAAATGGCTTGATGATGAATAAGTGCGCGGTCGAAGGGCTGGCTTCCATGGGGATGCGCTTCGAGTAAGTCTCCAACTTACCCAGCGCCGATATTAGTTCGTACGGCGTGCCGGTGAACTTAGCGGACGCTTCATCGGCGGAATACTCGCGCGAGCGCGAGATCGCCATTTGGATCAGCATAGCCGCGATGGGTCCCAGGATCATCATGGCGAAGGCTGCGACTGCGTTGCCGCCGCCGCCGTCTTCGTCGTCGCGCGAGCCGCCGAACCAGAAGGCCATGCGCGAAATGAACATGATGGCCGCGGCGATGGTGGCGGCCACCGAGCTGATCAGGATATCGCGATGCAGTACGTGGCCCAACTCGTGGGCCACGACTCCTTCGATTTCGCGATCGTCCATCAGCCGCAGAATGCCTACCGTGAACGCCACCGAGGCGTGCTGCGGGTTGCGCCCGGTGGCGAATGCGTTGGGACTCTCTTCGGGCAGCAGCCACAGCCGCGGCATGGGCAGGCTCATGCGCTGGCACAGGCCTTGCACGATGGGTGCCACGCGGCGATAAACTTCCGGGTTCTCCGACTCGGTGACCGGCTGCGCGCCGTAAGATGCCAGCGCTATTTTGTCGGAGAAGAAGTAGCCCGAGAAATTCATTAGGACCGCCAGGCCCAAGCCCATATAGAGACCGTTGCGGCCGGCGATCGCTTCGCCGGCGAAGAGTAACATGGCGCTTAGCAGGCCTAGCAGGAGGACCGTTTTGAGCGTGTTAGTGGTGGTCATTTATTTAGCCAGGAAGCCGGCCTACGAGGCCGGCTGCAGGCTTCGAGCCTGCCCCACAAGATATCATGCCTCCACTGGGACTAGCTTCTGGAAACGAAGCTCGGTCGCGGCGGGATCGGCGTCCACTTCGATGGTGTCGCCGTCCTGGAAATCGCCGCTGAGCAGCTTCAGCGCCAGCGGATCCTGGATGAGCCGCTGGATCGCGCGGCGCATCGGCCGCGCGCCGTACTGCGGGTCGTACCCTTCCTTGATGATCAGCTCGCGGGCGGCCTGGGTCAGCTCCAACCGGATACCGCGGTCTTTCAGCAACTTGTCCACGCGCCGCAACTGGATGTCGATGATCAAAGTCAGATGCTCCCGGCTGAGCGAATTGAACACGATAATGTCGTCGATGCGGTTCAAGAATTCCGGCCGGAACGTGGAGCGCAGCGCATCCAGCAGGCGCGTGCGCGTAGCTTCGTTGGCGGTATTCTTGGTATGCACCGAGAATCCGATGGGCCCGACTTCCCGCATGCTGGTCGACCCCACGTTCGAGGTCATCACGATCACCGTATTCTTGAAGCTCACGGTGCGGCCCTGGCCGTCGGTAAGGCGTCCATCGTCCAGGATTTGCAGCATGGAGTGGAATACGTCCGGATGGGCTTTCTCGATTTCGTCGAACAAAATCACGGAATACGGCCGGCGGCGCACCTGCTCGGTAAGCTGGCCGCCTTCGTCGTAGCCCACGTATCCGGGCGGGGCGCCTATCATGCGGGCCACCGAGTGTTTCTCGCCGTACTCGGACATATCCACGCGGATCATGGACTTCTCGTCGTCGAACAGGTATTCGGCCAGCGCGCGCGCCAGCTCGGTTTTGCCGACGCCGCTCGGTCCCAGAAAAATGAAGCTGCCGATGGGCCGGTTCGGATCGCTCAAGCCGGCGCGGTTACGCAGGATGGCGTTGGAAACCAGGCGCACGGCTTCGTCCTGGCCGACCACGCGCTCCTTAAGCCGGTCGGGCATCTGCACCAGCTTGCGGGCCTCGCCCTCCAGCATGCGGGTGACCGGAATGCCGGTGGATTTGGCAACAATGCGGGCGATGTCTTCGTCGTCGATTTCTTCCTTCAGCAAAGCGGAGTCCTTGATGGCCTCCAGGTCGCGCTCGGCGGCTTGAATGTCTTTCTCGATTTGCGCCAGCCGCCCATAGCGGATCTGCGCGGCCCTTTCCCAGTCGCCCTGGCGGGTGGCCTGCTCTTCGTCCTTGCGCAATTGCTCCTGCTCTTCCTTGAGCTGCCGCACGCCGTGGATGGCGGCCTTCTCTCGGTTCCAGCGCTCCTTCAAGGTGGCGGTTTGGCCACGCAGTTTTTCCAGCTCGTCCTCCACGTGCCGCAGGCGCTCGCGGGAAGCGGCGTCGCGTTCGTGGCCCAGTGCCTGGCGCTCGATTTCGAGGTGCGTGATGCGGCGGTCCTTCTCATCGATTTCAATGGGCATGGAGCCGATTTGCAAGCGCAGCGCAGCGCCCGCCTCGTCGATCAAGTCGATGGCCTTGTCGGGCAGAAAGCGGTCGGTAATGTAGCGCTGCGAAAGCAGCGCGGCGGCCACGATGGCGGCATCCTTGATGCGCACGCCGTGATGGATCTCGAATTTTTCCTTCAATCCGCGCAGGATGGCGACCGTATCGTCCACCGTGGGCTCGCCCACGAAGACGGTCTGGAAACGGCGCGCCAGCGCGGCGTCTTTTTCCACGCGCTTGTATTCGGCCAGCGTGGTGGCGCCGATGCAGCGCAGATCGCCGCGGGCTAGCGCCGGCTTCAACATGTTGGCGGCGTCGATGGCGCCCTCGGCGGAACCCGCGCCCACCAGCGTGTGCAGCTCGTCGATGAAGCAGATGATCTCGCCCGACGATTCGGTGATCTCTTTCAATACGGCTTTCAGGCGGTCTTCAAACTCGCCGCGGAACTTGGTGCCGGCCACCATGGAACCCAGGTCCAGGGCTACCAGCTTCTTGTGCTGCAACTGATCGGGCACGTCGCCTTTGACGATGCGCTGGGCGAGGCCTTCCACGATGGCGGTCTTCCCTACCCCAGGCTCACCGATCAGCACGGGATTGTTCTTCGTGCGGCGGCTGAGGACTTGCATCAGGCGGCGAATCTCGTCTTCGCGGCCGATGACGGGGTCGAGCTTGCCATCGCGGGCGGATTTCGTCAGGTCGAGGGCGTAACGCTCGAGCGCCTGGTATTTGGTTTCCGGATTGGGATCGGTCACTCGTTGTGTGCCTCGGATGGAGACCAACGCTTTCAGAATGGCGTCGTGGGTGGCGCCGGCGCGCTCCAGCAGTTGGGCGGCGGGGTCGCGCTTTTGCGCGGAGATGGCCAGCAGCATGTGCTCGGTGGAAACGAACTCGTCTTTGAAGCGGCTGGCTTCATCGAAGGCGCGCTCGAGGACTTCGTTGAGCGGCTGCGAAGCGTACAGGCCGCCGGGTTGCGGCGGCATGCTGACTTTGGGGATATTCTGCAACTGGCGCTCGCCTTCGGAGACGATGGCGTCGGGCTGCACACCGCATTTTTCCAGGACCGGGCGCACGATGCCTTCGCGCTCCTGAGCGAGGGCCACCAGCAGGTGCAGGGGATAGAGCACCTGGCCGTCGGACTTGCCGGCGACCTCCTGCGACTGCTGCAGCGCCTCTTGGGCTTTTTGCGTGAATTTGTCGAATCGGATCAAAGTAAGGCCTGCTTTCCTAGGATAACCGGAATATGGGGGGAAGGGCGGCCTACGAGGCCGCCCGCAGGCTACGAGCCTGCCCCACTTACTGCTTCACGTCGATTTTGACTTGCCGGGGCTTCGCGGCTGCCTTTTTGGGCAGCTTCACGGTCAGAACGCCGTTGTGGTACTCGGCGGCGACCTTTTCCGTATCGACGGTTTGCGGAACGGTGAAGCTGCGGGTGAATTGGCCGTAGCCGCGTTCGATGCGATGGTAGCCCTTGGTGGTATCTTCCTTCGCGAACTTGCGTTCGCCGGAGAGGGTCAGGGTCTGGTTTTCGACGTGTACGTCGATGTCTTTGAGCTCGACTTCGGGGACGTCGGCTTTGAGGACCAGTTCATCCTCGGTTTCGAAGATGTCCACCGCGGGCGACCAGGGCCGGCCTGCGCGCGGCTCGCTGAGCAGACGGTTGAAGGCATCTTCAAAGTAACGAAGGTTGGCCAATGGATCGGCATGGGTGAGGGACATTTGTGTTGTGTTGCTCCTTGTTTGAAATGTTGGACTTATGTTCATCCGATTACAATCATAAAATATGCGCCTACATTTGTCAAGTATTCATGAGCGTAAATACAGGAAGAATCGGACAGACCTCCGGCCACGCGCGAACAAACAAAGCCTAAACTGTTGAATGGAAATAGGTCAGTCTAGCCGAAGGCTTGCCAGCAGAGCTGGACGCCCATGCAGGTAAGCCAGGCAGAAAGCGCTACGCGCAACGGCCGGGAAGGCAGAACGGAGAGCAGATTGGCGCCAATCAAGGCGCCCACCATGCCGCCGATGATGAGGTGGATCAGAATACTGGACTGGAAGTGCCCGGCCGACAAGTGAAAACCGCCGCCGATGAGGGAGCAAGCCAACCCAAACATCACGTCGGTGCCAACCACGCGAGCCGGCTCCAGTGGAGTTAGATTCAGAAGAGCCACGCCGCCCAGAGCGCCGGCGCCTGCCGAGGAGAAGCCTACTTCGGTGCCGATGCCGAAGGCGATGAAGGGCAGCCACACGGAACGGTCGGTCATATTGCGCGCGTGCGCACTGCGGCGCAGAGTGCGGACCAAGTTATATAGCGCCATGGTCGCGACCAGGCTTCCGATCCCCAGAAACAGCATGCCGCGATGATGCTTGGCATCCAGCAAATCCATCAAAAAGAAGCCCAGCAGTACACCAGGGACGCCCCCGCAGCAGAGCCGCAACAGGGTCGCATAGTGGATCTGTTTGCGAAAAATATAGACTGGAGCAATGGTCAGTTTGATAACCGCCGAGAAGGCCAGAGCGGTGCCCACGGCTTCGGCGGGCGGAACTTTGAAGAATAGCATCAAAACGGGCGCCAGGAGCGATCCAGCGCCAACGCCGGTCAGTCCAACTCCAGCCGCAACCAGGAAGCCAACCAGGATTTCCGTCATCAGTCGCTCGAAAGTTCCCCAGGGTGTTCCAGCTATATTAGCGCGGATCAATCGAGCGTGTCTATGGAAATTAGTTATCCCCAGTACGAAAGCTACAACATATTGAAAAAACAGTACATATAAGCCGAATGGCGGGTGCCTTGCAGACGGCGCCCGCCAACTCGTCGAGTATTTCAGTGGATTCTATCGACCTGGCGTAGCTGCCGTGGCTGCCGCCAGCGAGTTGCCGATGGCCGTACCGTTGGCAGTCCCCAATCCGGTGCATGCATCCCAGCCGGGGCCCGCCGAGTACCCCCCGATCTTGCCGGTGATATCGTTGTTCCCCGTGGTGATATCGTTTAAAGCATTAGAGTTAGCTACTTGCACATAAAGCAAAGGATTAAGGAAGCCGGTGGGCGTCCCCAACTTCTGGTTGATGCGTGCGATCAGGCCGGCCCAAAGCGGAGCGACGGCGCTCGTTCCGCCCACCGTACCGGGCTGCCCGTCGGCCAGGATCTGGTATCCGGTTTCCGGATCGGCGTTGCCGGCCACATCCGGGACGCCGCGGCCGATCCTGGCGCCGGGATTCACCGAGGGCGGCACATGCGCATTGGCCTGCCAGGCGGGCAGGCTGATCGTGTCGCTGATGCCGCCGCCGGTGGCGCCTCCATTGTCCCCATCGTTCCACACTGTCTCGCTGGTAATGGTGGTGGCGGAAGAGTGCAGAGTGGTGCCGCCGCAGGCCAACACCCAAGCGCTGGAAGCCGGGAAATCGCAGTGTGCCAGGCCGTCGTCAACCTGGTCCCGCGATCCGTCGTCGCCGGCCGCGCAACACACCGTGACACCCATGGCGGCGGCGGCTTGAAAGGCTTCGTTCACGGCCTGAATCGCCTGGGACGACCAGATGTCCCGACCCTCCGCGAACCCCCAACTGATGGAGATGACCGAGGGTTTGTGGATGTTGTCGTGAACCGCCGTGGTAATCGCGTCCACCCACCCCTGCTCGGTGAAGTTCGAGAAATAGACCGCGATGTGGGCGCCCGGAGCGACCGCGCCGGCCACTTCAATATCCAGCATGACCTCGGTATCGGGGGTGTTCGGCCCCGGCGCGGGCTGGTTGGTGGCGCCATCGACCGACACCGCCGTTACGGACGGCGCGGATATGCCCAATTGCTGAAAGTACGTGTTCAGGTCGTTGGTATTGTAGCCTCCACCGAACTCCAGGATGCCGATGGTTTCGCCGGCGCCATCGAGTCCCGCTGGGAAGTTATAGAGTTGGGCCACCTGCAGCGGCGTGTAGCCGGTCGGCGCGGCGGCGTGATGCTGCTTATGCCGCCGGAAATGCGGCCGGGCTTGCGGGCGGTTGTCGAACCCGAATACGCCCTGCACGATACCTGTGAGGTCGGCGGGTATGTAGATGGGCCCCGTGCGGCCGCGGAACTCGCCATCGGGATGCGCGTAGGTGGCCAGGGACACGCCGAAAGCCGCGCTCAGCGTTTCGATGGTTCCGGAAAGGACCATGGTGCGCCGGGCCTGGCTGATTTCCATGACGGTCAGATTATGCTGGTGAGCGAAGGCCTCGAGCTTGGCGAGGTCGTCGGTATTGGCGCCGTAATTGGCGGCGAACTGTTCGCGGCTCATATACTTGCGCTGGTGGGGAGAGGTAGCGGTCAACTCCTTGGCCGACGCCAGATTCTGCATCGTCTGGCGCGGCCGCAAGAGCACCGTGATTTTGATTTGTTCGTTGGGATCCGGGGCGCCCACGGCCCGGGCTCCGCGGCGAGCGGAGCGCTCGCTGCCGGAAAGTGCCACGTGATTCGTCTGTTCTGCCATGAATTGCTCCTTTTCTGGGTGCAGTGGGACGGAAGACACGGGCGTCCGCCGGTCCTCACTTGCTTGATATAAGGTGAGCCGAAGGGCGGAATTGTATCAAAGGAAGTTGCAAATCGCGCCGGGTTGCGCAAGGACGCGCCAGCCGCGCCACCGATGCGGCAGTGGCTGGACGCGTCCCTCGACCAGGCTACTGATCCCAGACTAGGGCTTCGCCGCCCCGGCTGGAATACTGTCCGTGGAGTATTTTTGGCCGCTTCCGTAACCGGGCCACCACTGCCGAGCCGCGACAGTCGGGGGATGATTTCGCCAATCTACCGAACGGACGGTATATGATCGAAGAAGCCAAGCTGATAGCTTACCTATGGAGCCTGAGGAAGCCCAAGACGCCGTGGTTTTCAAACGGAGGGTGCAGCCGCTGCAGTGGGGCGCGCAAGTGGTATTGCTGGCCAGCTTTGGCGGCATGCTGGGGCTGATGCTGTTCGCCGGCATCGACTCCCTGCGCGCCCTGCGCCAGGTACAGTTGCGCAATGTCCAGATTCGCCAGACCTTCCTGCTGCGCAATCGCGCGCTGGAGGAGATCCGCTCGGCCCTCTATCAATCGGGCACGTTCACCCGCGATTACCTGCTGGAACGGGATGCCGCGCGCGCCGAAACGTATCGCGCCAGCCTGCAGAAAGTGCGCGGCGAAATGGACGCGGCCCTGGCACGCTACGCGCGGTCGCTGGACGCCGATGAATCCACGCCGTTTCAAGCGCTTCAGGCCCGCATCGCCGACTACTGGAAACTGCTCGATCCCATCTTCCATTGGGACGCGCGAGAAAAGCTGGCCCGCAGCGACGCTTTCATGCACCAGGAGCTTTTCCCGCGGCGCGCCACTACGCTCGAAATCGCCGACCGCATCGCCAGTGTCAACGAGCGGGAGCTCAACACCGGCGACGAGCGGCTGAAGGCCATCTTCGACCAGTTTCGCTACCGGCTGGGCTTGATGCTGGCCATCACCCTGGGAATCGGCGTATTGCTGGCGCTGGCCACCACGAGGCACATCTTGCGCCTGGCGCGGGACGCCGATTTGCGCTACAGAGAAGTGGCCCTGGCGCAGGGCAAGCTGAAGGAACTTTCCGCGCGGCTGGTGGAGGCGCAGGAGCAGGAGCGCCGCGCCATTTCCCGCGAACTGCACGATGAAGTCGGCCAATCGTTGAGCGCGCTGTTGATGGAGTTGGGCAATCTGGGAGCCGTCGCGCCCGGCGATGCCGAGCTGCGCAGCCACGTGGAGTCCATCCGCAAGCTGGCCGAGGGCAGCGTGAACGTGGTGCGTAACATGGCTCTGTTGCTGCGTCCCTCCATGCTGGACGATCTGGGCCTGGTGCCCGCCTTGCAATGGCAGGCGCGCGAGATTTCGAAACGCACCGGCATGGCCGTCACGGTGCAGGCCGAGGGCGTGGCCGACGATCTGCCGGAAGAACACAAAACCTGTATCTATCGCGTGGTGCAGGAAGCGCTGCACAACTGCGCCCGGCACGCCTTGGCGCGGAGCGTGCGCATCCAGGTGGTGGAGGAGAGCGGGCGCATCCACTTGAGCGTGTCCGACGACGGGCAGGGTTTTGACAGCGCCCACACGCGCGGTCTCGGCCTGTTGGGCATGGAGGAGCGCGTCACGCACCTGGGCGGCCGCTTTCATTTGCAGTCCGAGCCGGGCCACGGCACCAGGTTGCGCATCGAAATCCCATTGGCCGCACGCGCCATGGAGGCCATGGCGTGAACCCCGTGCGGATCCTGCTGGCCGACGACCACATCGTCATGCGCAACGGCCTGCGCCTGCTGCTGGAGCGCCAGCCACATCTGCAGGTGGTCGGGGAAGCGGCGGATGGCCGGCAGGCGGTGGCGCTCAGCGAATCGGCCAACCCGGATGTGGTCATCATGGACATCGCCATGCCCAATCTGAATGGCATCGAGGCCACCCGCCAGATCGTCAATCATAGCCCGCGCATGGCCATCGCCATCCTCAGTATGCATTCCGACGAAAGCTACGTGATCCGCGCGCTAAAGGCCGGCGCGCGCGCGTATCTGCTGAAAGATTCCGCCGAAGCCGACCTGCTGGCGGCGGTGCGCGCGCTGACCGAGGGCAAGTCTTTTTTCAGTCCCGCGATCAGCAAGATCCTGGTGGAGGATTACATGCGCCAGTTGGAGAGCCGCGGCGCGGAGGACACTTACGAACTGCTGACCAATCGCGAGCGCGAGATTTTGCAGCTTCTGGCGGAGGGGCGGACTAATAAGGAAGTGGCTAACATGCTGAATCTCAGCTTGTATACGGTGGAGACGCATCGCACGCACATCCTGCAGAAGCTGAACCTGCATAGCGTGCCCGAGTTGATTTTGTACGCCGTGCGCAAGGGCATCATCGCATAGGTGGGCATGGTGGGGCAGACCTCCAGGTCTGTCAGGATGGGCCTGCGGCCCACGAATCGTGATGAAAACCCTGTGGGGCAGGCGTCTACGCCTGCGGCGGGCCTCCAGACCCGCCCCTGGTGGGACAGGCTTAAGCCTGTTATGGGCGAGCTTCGCTCGCCGAAGAGCGGGCCTACGAGGCCCGCGCAGGCTGCGAGCCTGCCCCACGGCGGCGGACAGAATGT
>JBEKMJ010000181.1:0-10206 GCA_050008575.1 Bryobacteraceae bacterium | reverse complement strand
CCGCGCTACCGCTTCGTCCACGGAGACGTCTGCGATGAGGCGGTGGTGGATGCCGTTATCGCCGATGAGCGGCCGGATGCTATCGTGCATTTCGCCGCCGAGTCCCACGTAGACCGCAGCATCTTCGCGCCCAGCCCGGTGTTCGAGACCAACCTGCGCGGCACTTTCACGCTGTTGGAAGCCGCCCGCCGCCACCATACCGCGCGCTATCTGCAAGTCTCCACCGACGAGGTGTACGGCAGCGTGGAGCCGCCGCTCGAAGCCGGCGAAGATTTCCCGCTGAATCCCGCCAGCCCGTACTCGGCATCCAAAGCCGGCGCGGATCTGCTGGCGCGCTCCTACTTCCTCACTTATAAGTTGCCGGTCGTGATCACGCGCGCGTCCAATAATTACGGGCCGTATCATTTTCCGGAGAAACTCATCCCCCTGATGATTTCGAACGCGCTCGAAGACCGGCCGCTTCCGGTCTATGGCGACGGCATGCAGGTGCGCGACTGGCTCTATGTCGAAGATCATTGCCGCGGCATCCGCGCGGTTTTGGATCGTGGCCGCGATGGAGAGATTTACAACATTGGCGGAAATTGCTCGTTGCCGAATCTCGAAGTCGTGCGGCGCATCCTGCGGGCCACGGGCAAGCCCGACAGTCTGATTGAGTACGTTACGGATCGTCCCGGACACGACCGGCGGTACGCGCTGTCCAGCGAAAAGCTGATGCGCGAAACCGGCTGGGCGCCGCAGGTCGCTTTTGACGACGGGCTGGCGCGTACGGTGGATTGGTACCGGCGTCACGCGGATTGGGTGACGCGTGTGCGCAGCGGCGAGTATCTCAGCTACTATACGCGCAATTACGAAAACCGGCGGGACGAGTTGCGCACGGTGATCGATGCGCGTAGCCATTGACGCTACCCCGCTGACGCTTTCGAGCGGGGGACTGCGGCGTTACACACATGAGCTCAGCGTGGCGCTGGCGGAGAACTTTCCCCAAGACGAGTTCTTTCTGGTTTCCGACCAGCGGTTCGGGATGCCGCACACCGCGCCTATCAATCTGCGGCGGGGCGGCGGGCCGCGCCATCCGGCTGAGCGGCGCTGGTGGCTGTGGGGTTTGGACCGCGAACTGCAACGTCTGGAAGCCGGATTGTTCCACGGCACGGATTTCGCGGTGCCCTATGTGCCGCGCCGTCCAAGTGTTCTGACGCTGCACGACCTTTCGCCGTGGATGGATGCGGCGTGGCATTCCGACGCAGACCGGGTCCGCCAACGGACACCTCTGTTGATCGGGCTGGGTTTGGCAACTATGATCGTGACCCCTAGCGAGGCGGTGCGGAAGCAGGCGATAGAGAGGTTTCGGATGCATCCGGACCGCATTCGTGCGGTTCCGCACGCGGCCGCTGCCTGTTTCCGTCCGGTTGCCGCGCAGCCAGGCCCCCCGTATTTTCTATATGCCGGAACCCTGGAGCCGCGCAAAAACATTTCCGGCTTGCTGGCGGCCTGGCGCGAGGTGCGCCGGGTGCATGCCGTGGATCTGGTACTGGCCGGGCGGCGCCGATCCGATTTCACGCAACTTTCACCCGAACCTGGGTTGCAGATTATTGGGGAAGTGTCCGACGAGCGGCTGGCGGAACTGTTGGCGGGGACGCTGGCGTTCGTCTATCCGTCGTTGTACGAGGGATTTGGGCTGCCGGTGCTCGAAGCCATGCAGTGCGGGGCTTGCGTCATCGCCTCGCGGGATGCGGCCATTACGGAAGTCGCCGCAGGCGCCGCTCTGCAGGCCGGTTCGCACCGCGAACTGGTGCAAGCCATGTTGGATATCGCGGCACATCCCGAGCGGGCGAAGCCATGGCGGGAACGCGGGTTGCGGCGGGCGGCCGAGTTTTCATGGCGGCGCACGGCGCAGCTCACGCGTGAGGTATATGAAGAAGCGCTCCGGAGGTAGGCGTGGCGCAGGCACTCGTGCCTGCCGCGACGGGACTCTTGCCGTCGCGCGCGGCCGGGTTCGCCGCGCTGGACCAAGGGTAGTCCTCAGGGCGACTCACAAACCCAGCCTTCACAGGATTGTTTTCAATGTACGCCACGATTTTCTCAAATTCGCGCGCGTCTCTGACCCAATGATCATACGATTCCGCTTGCCAGAAAGGCTGCCCTGTGCGTCCCAGCGCCAAGTTGCCTTCACGCGCGCTGCAGCCTTTGATCCCCCCAAGCAAACGCGCCGGCGAAACCTTGGGCAGCAAAAGCGCGTGGACATGGTTAGCCATAATCGCCCAAGCCCGCAGGTCGTAGTGGCCAAGTTCGACTCCGCGTTGGAGGGAGTTTACGACAATGCTTGCGATATCGGCTCTGCGGAGATACTTGGGGCCAAATCGGGTTGTATCCAGGTAACGATCCATCCAAACAAATGCTTCTCCGGCTCGGAGTCCGGGCGGAGGATATTGATTCTGTGGCAGGCTGCCGTGCAGGTGCCAGGTTACGAACAGCCACTTACCCTCAGGATACATGTGGGGGAGGCGGCGACGGCTTTCGGACATATACGGAAGTGGATTTCGGCCGGGGAAGGTCTCTCAGGCAAGTTTGCGACGGCAAGAGTGCCGTCGCGGCAGGCACGAGTGCCTGCGCCACGGGTTGCGCATGAATAGCGCTTTGTTTATCTCTCCCGAAGCTCCCTACCCGCTGGCGGGCGGAGGCGCCCTGCGCAGCGCCTCGCTGCTCAACTTCCTGGCGCGCCACTCCGCAGTAGATATGATTACGTTCAGCGAGCCGCTTCTGCCTGCCGGCCTCGTGCGGCGGCTGCACGTCATGGATCTGCCACCGCACGCACACCATACTTTGGCCCGCGCCGCCCGCAATGCCGGACGCTTGGCGCGGCGCGTGCCTCCGCTGATGGACCGTTTCGCCGGCTTCGGCGCACAAATCGCCGCCGCTACACGCGGGCAACGCTACGAAGTCGCGGTCATCGAGCACTTCTGGTGCGCGCCGTATTGGGAGCAAGCCGCCGCCGTCAGCGACGTCACCATCCTCGATCTGCATAACATCGAATCGGTATTGCATGCGCGCTGCGCCCAGACCGGAAAGGGCGCGCAAGCCTGGGCGCATCGCGCGTTTCAAAATATTTGTCGCAATTTGGAAGAGGAATGGCTGCCGCGATTCACCTATTTGCTGGCAGCCTCCGAACCGGATGCGGAAATATTGCACACGATTTCGCCCGGCTCGCAGGTATTGGTGTACCCGAATTCGATCCCGCCGGCGCCGCTGCCCGCAAGATGCGAGGAGGATGCGATCGTTTTTTCAGGCAATCTCGAGTACCATCCGAACGTCTCCGCGGTGCGCTATTTCCGGGAGGAGATTTGGCCGGACCTGCGCGCGCGCTGGCCGGGATTGGTGTGGCGGCTGATCGGCAAGAATCCGCAAGCTGTTGCAAAAATCGTCACCGGAGATCCCCGCATTGAACTCGCCGGCCCGGTCGCGGATGCGGTCCTGGAACTGGCCCGCGCAAAAGTGGCTATAGTACCCCTGCTCGCCGGCAGCGGTACGCGCGTCAAGATCATAGAAGCCTGGGCGGCGGGCGTGCCCGTGGTTTCGACGCCGCTGGGCGCGGAAGGCCTTTCTGCGCGCGCGGGCGAGCATTTATTGCTGGCGGAGGGCGCGCCGGCCTTCCGGGATGCGGTCTCCAGCCTGCTCGCCAGTCCGGCTCTCAGGGACCGTATCGGACGTGCGGGGCGGTACCTATTCGAGTGTGAATTTACCTGGGAAGCCGCCTGGAAGAACTTGCATTTCTTATATCCTGCTACCATAGGAAGATCTGATGCGCTTCGCGATTGATGCTCACGCCATCGGCCGCCATCTCACGGGAAACGAAGTGTATGTCCGCAGCCTGCTGAGGAGTTTCGCGGCGCTGGACCACGAATCGGACTTCGTCACTTACTTTTCCGCCGACGATGCCCGGCAATGGACAGCCGAGCGGTTTCAAGCCCGGCAAGTCTCCCCGAACCCGTTCGTTCGGCTGGGAGTGGAGCTGGCTATGAAGCTCCGCCAGGATCGTCCCGACCTGGTGCACGTACAGTACACCGCCCCGCTGGGCTGCCCGGTGCCGGTGGTGGTCAGCGTCCACGACGTCAGTTTCCTCGTGCATCCCGAGTATTTCCCCAAGCTGCGCGCCTTGCAATTGCGCTGGACCGTGGAACGCACCATTCGCTCCGCCGCGCGGATTCTGACGGTGAGCGACTTCTCCCGGGATTCCATTATCGAGGCTTACGGCGAGTCGTGCGCGCGCAAGATCGTGGTAGTGCCCAATGCGGCGGCCAGCGGCTTGCGTCCCATGTCGCGGGAGAGCGCCACGGCGGCCGTGCGGGCCCGTTTTCATGCCGCAAAACCGTTCATCCTTTCGGTTGGCGACCTGCAACCGCGCAAGAACCATATCGGGCTGATCGCGGCATTCGCCGAGTTAGTCCGAGGCTATCCGCAGTTGACACACCACTTAGTGTTGGCCGGAAAAGACACCTGGTTCAGTCCAAAGGTTCGGGAAGCGGCCCGCCAATCCGGGGTGGCCGACCGTATCCAGTTCGCCGGTTACGTCTCCGACGAAGACTTGCTGCATCTGTATAACGCCTGCGACCTGTTTGTGTTTCCGTCTTTCTACGAAGGCTTCGGATTACCGGTGCTGGAGGCCATGGCCTGTGGCCGCGCGGTAGCCTGCTCCAGCACGTCCTCCATCCCTGAAGTGGCCGACAGCGCAGCCATCATGTTCGATCCTTACTCCACGCGCGAAATGGTAAGCGCCATGGCCGATTTGCTGCGCGATGCGGAGTTGCGGGCGCGCATGGAGCGGTTGGGATTGCAGCGGGCCTCGCGTTTCAGTTGGCGGGCGGCCGCGCAGCAGACTTTGGAAGTGTATCGCGAAGTCGCCGAGCGCCATCGCGCGCGCACGAGGGAATTCGTACATCGATGAACAAACGCGCCATTCTTTTGTGTACAACGTTGGGATTGCCGCTGCTGACAGCGGCGGGCGCTCCATGGCAGAAGCCGGCAGACCCGCCCGCGGACGCTAAAGCGGCGCCGGCCATCGCAGCCACCGCCAGCGCCAAGGAAACCACTCCCACGAAGGCTGCCCCGGCTCCCCAGGCAACCGGCTTTCCGAACACCGGCGAATCGCTTAACTACTCGCTGAGCTGGCCGGGCGGCGCGAGCCTCGGCGAAGCCCATCTGAGCGCCGGCAAGACCAGCCACGGCTGGGACTTCGATTTTTCGATGAACGCTTCCGTGCCCGGATTTACCGTTTCGGATCATTATCATTCGCGCGCCAAGGCCGATTTTTGTTCGCTGGAGCTGGAAAAGGATACTACGCACGGCGCGCGCCACACGCACGAAAAGACCGTCTTCGACTACCATGAAGGCAGCGCCACGCGCACCACCTTGGTGGAGGGCGGCGGCCACACCGATATCGACATCAACAATTGCGGGCGCGACGGCCTGGACTACGTCTTCTATGCGCGCCGCGAGTTGGGCGCGGGGCACGGCGTACCGCAGGAGGAAGACGTGCTCTTCGGCGCGACTTACTCGGCGCGCATGGAATTCGCCGGCGTGCAAGAAGTGACGGTGGGAGGCAAGCGCCGGCAAGCCGATCACATCAACCTCTATCTCAGGGGACCCGCCTCCGATTACAAACTGGAGATCTTCTTCGACCGCGACCCCGCCCGTACTCCGCTGATCGTCAAAGTGCCGCTCCCTGTGGGCACGTTGTCGATGGAGCTTGTGCGCTGAATGCGCGTGGCGTTTTTTTCCCCGCTGCCGCCCTGCCGCAGCGGGATCGCCGACTATTCCGAAACCCTCATCGAATATCTGAAGCCGCTGGTGGATTTGGAGGTCTTCGCGGATGGAGAGCGGCCGTACGATCCGTCGCGCTTCGATATCGCGCTCTACCATTTGGGAAATAACCCGCACCACGGTTTCGTGTACGAAGCCGCGCTGCGGCATCCCGGCGTGGTGGTGATGCATGAATCGAACCTGCATCACCTGATTGCGGACCTCACCATCCGGCGCGACGATTGGGACGGCTACCTGCGCGCGTGCGAATACGAAGGCGGCCCGGAGGCGTTAGCCTATGCCCACCGCGTGCGCGCGCTCGAGGTGGGACCGGATTACGACGGCGTCCGCATGATCCGCCGCGTGCTCGAGTCCGCCTGCGCCGTCGTGGTTCACAGCCAGTTCATGGTGGACGAAATGCATGCGGCCGGTTTTGACGGGCCTGTCGCCCGCATCCCGCATGGCGGCTGGATTCCGGAGGCCGACCGCAACGCGTGGCGCTACCGCCTGGGCGTGGACGAGACCACGCCGCTCATCGGCATCTTCGGATTTCTGAAGCCCTACAAGCGCATCGCCGAATCGTTGCGCGCCTTTCGACGGCTGCTGCGCGTTGTGCCGGCGGCCAAGATGATTCTGGTGGGCGAGCCGCACCCCGAGTTTCCGCTGCAGTCCCTGATCCGCGGTTTGGGGCTGTCGGCGGCGGTGCGGGTGATGGGATTCGCGCCCATCGACGACTTCACAGGTTATATGGCCGCCTGCGATATCGTGCTGAATCTGCGCTATCCGACGGTAGGCGAAAGCTCCGGCAGCCTGTTGCGCGCGCTGGGATTAGGCAAGGCCGTGCTGGTCTCCGGCATCGGCGCATTCCGCGAATTCCCGGATGACGTCTGCCTGAAAGTGCCGGTGGGCGCGGGCGAGGAAGACCTGATCTTCGAATATATGAACCTGCTGGCTTCCCGTCCCGACGTGGCCCGCGCGTTGGGCGAGCACGCTGCGCGCTACGTAAAGGAAGAGTGCAACTGGGATCGCGTAGCGTGCCTATATGCGTCGTTCCTGCAATCGGTGGTGAAGCACACGGAGTGGGAAGATACCCAACCCAGTCCCCCGGCCCCCGGCCCCCAGGCCCCGCTGGCCAGCACTCCAGAGTACGTGGCGAGTTGGGCGGCTAACGCGGAGTCCCTCGGTTATGTCGACACGCACCTGACGCGGCTGGTGAAGACGCTCGAAATTACCCCCCCAGGCGGCCCGGAAGACCGCATTTTGGAAATGGGCGCGTACCTTCAAATCACGCCGGCGCTGCGCGCGAAACTGGGCTACGGTTCCGTGCGCGGCTGCTATTATGGGCCTGCCGGCAAAATCGATCGGCGCTGCGCGACTTCGACCGATGGCGAAACGTTTGAGTGCGAGATCGATCTGTTCAACGCCGAGAAAGATCCGTTTCCCTACGCGGACGGGCATTTTTCGACCGTGCTTTGCTGTGAGTTGATCGAGCATCTGACGGAAGATCCCATGCACTTGATGAGCGAGATCAATCGCATTGTGAAGCCCGGCGGACACCTGGTGTTGACCACGCCGAACATCGGCAGCTTGCGCGGTATCGCCGCCATTCTGGAAGGCTACCATCCCGGCATCTTCACCGCCTACATCCGGCCGCTAGCCGACGGCGAGGTGGAAGCCCGGCATAACCGCGAGTACACCCCCAAGGAGATCGAGCGGCTTTTGGCGAACTCGGGGTTTACGGTCACCCTGATCGAAACGGGACCATTCCGCCAAACTCCCCGCCCCGAGGAAGGCTGGGTGCTGAATCTGCTCGAACGGTTTGAACTGCCCAAGGAGCTGCGCGGCGACGATATCTACGTGGTGGGCCGCAAGACCGGCCCGGTGCGCGAGCGCTTTCCCGACTGGTTGTACGCATGAGCGGGCCTCGTGGCGCAGGCACACCTGCCTGCCGCGCTGACACTCTTGTCAGCGCAGGCGAGCGAAGATCTCACGTATGAGCGCCGCTTACGAAAACCCGGACGTGCGGCTCTTGGGCGAGTTGCAAGTCGAAGCGCGCTTCAACCTGCGGAACACATCCGGCGATCCCTGGCGTCCGGAAGAGGGATTCGCCACCGGCTTCCATATCTACGATTCCGAAACCGGCACATTGGTGGTGGATGGCGAGCGGCAGCCCCCGCCCGGCGATGTCGCGCCAGGCGCCGCGGTGCCAGTGGATCTGCGGTTCGCGCTGCCGCCCGAATCCGGGCACTACGACGTTTTCATCTCGCCCATGCGCGAGAACGTCTGCTGGTTCTACACGCTGGGCTGGCCCTTCTTGCGCGTGGAAGCCATTGTGGAAGACGGGCGCGCGCGCTTGGAACGCGTGCGTGTGGTGACGCTGCGCACCATTCGACGCGAAAACCTGCTGCGAGCCGTGGGCCGGGCTTTCACTTTGCCTATCGCGACCATTGCGCGCAACCGCAGCCTGATCCGCACCATGGTCCGCCGCGATATTTTGGGACGCTATCGCGGCTCGTTCGGCGGGGTTTTCTGGACGATTCTGAACCCGCTGCTGCTGATGCTGACGTATTTCTTCGTATTCGGCGTGGTGTTGCGGGCGCGGTTCGGCTCCGACCCCAGCAAGACCCGCTTTGCGCTCTACTTCCTGGCGGGAATGCTGCCCTGGCTGGCCTTCAGCGAGGCGGCCGGACGCGCCCCCAGCGTGATGCTGGAGCATCGCAATTTCGTCAAGAAACTGGTCTTCGCGGTGGAAACCCTGCCCATCAACCTGGTGGTATCGGGTCTGGTCACGGAAACCTTCGGGCTGCTGCTCTTCATGATCGGCTTGTTCCTAGCGCGCGGCGCGGTGCCGGCATCGGTAGTTTGGTTGCCCGCGTTGATCGTGCCGCAAGTGCTCTTCACCGCGGGCGTCTGCTGGTTCCTGGGGGCGCTGGGCGTATTCGTGCGCGATCTGGGACAGGTGATCGGCTTCCTGCTGACGCTCTGGTTCTTCCTGACCCCTATCTGTTATCCGGAAGCGTCGCTGCCGGCGGCGGCCCTGCCGCTGCTGGCCAAGAACCCCATGTTCGTGCTGGTGCGCGGTTATCGGGCCATCTTGCTGGAAGGGCAGGCGCCGGTGTGGGGCTCGCTCTGGAAACTGTGGATCGCCGCGGCGGCCGTCTTCATCCTGGGGCACGCCTGGTTCTACAAGCTGCGCCGGTCGTTCGCCGATATCATCTGAGACCGAGTCATGCTGGCTAAGCTTACCGCCGCCCTTGTCGCGTTTGGACCATTGGGCATCCTGGCGTTGGCGTTTATCGACTCGGCAGGCATTCCGGTGGCGTCGGGCATGGATGCGCTGGTGATTCTGGTGGCGGCCAAAGCGCCATCGCGCGCGGTGCTGGCGGCGTCCATGGGGGTGCTGGGATCGCTGATCGGCAACCTGGCGCTGTTCCTGGGCGCACGGGCCGGCGCGCGGCGTTTTGTGAAAGACGCGGATGGGGCCGGCAGCCAGCAACGCTTCCGGGACTGGTTCGAGCGGTATGGATTGCTGACCATCTTCATTCCCTGCATGCTGCCCATCCCGCTGCCCTTGAAGGTGTTCGTGATCTCGGCGGCGGTGCTGCGCACGCCGCTGCGCACATTTGTGTTCGTGATTACGCTGGGCCGTTCGATCCGCTATGGCGGGGAAGCGTATTTGGGGGTGAAACTGGGCGAGGGATCGGCGCAGTTCCTTCGCTCGTACACCTGGCATCTGGTGGGCGGGGCGGTGGCGCTGTTCGCCGTGCTGTATCTATTGCTGATGTTTACCGAGCGCCGGCGTAAGAAACGCGCTGGCGCGGATCTGCCATAATAAGATCGATGATCGATCCGCCATTCTTCCAGGTGGCGCTGCCGTTGATGGTCACGATTTTGATCGCGGCGTTCACCGCGGCGTGGTCCAGCAACAAGCGGATTGATGAAATCAGCCATCGGCTGGACGAGACCAATCGGCGTCTTGACGGCGTCGACCGCCGCCTGACCAACGTCGACCGTCGCTTTGGCGATATCGACCGGCGTTTCGACGAGATGATGAGGGTGCTAATGTCCATCGACCATCGCCTCACCGTGCTGGAAGAACGTAGCTCGCCACTGGTGCGCGGGTAATTAGCTGGCTTTAGCCGAGGCTTTAGCCCCGCTCTTCGGCGAGCGAAGCTCGGCCCTCAACTTCCTGCATTTTCAGCAGGTAACGGGTGCTTAGCTTCGTGGCGCAGGCACTCGTGCCTGCCGCGACCGCACTCGTGCGGTCGGCGGCGAGCGAAGCTCGCCCTGCGTCGGCAAGAGCACTGGCGGTCCCTTCGGGAACCTCTCTGGCGCCAGAAACCGGGCTCCACTTGACAGGTTTGCGATGATGGAATTGGATTCGGCAAGCTAAGGCCGTCAACACACTGGCGT
>JBEKMJ010000180.1:0-11993 GCA_050008575.1 Bryobacteraceae bacterium | reverse complement strand
ACCCCCGTGGCGCACGCTCACAGGGCGCGGCGCCGCCGCTCACGATCGCGCCGGATATTCAGACTGTAATGTCCGATAATCCGCCACGCGCCGACAGCAGGCAGACGGGCGTTCGCGTGTTTTCATTCGTATACACCCCAGGCCCCGCAATTGCATTCCCCCACGCGGAGGCAAATTGTGTCCCTCTTGAATTGGAGCGATCCGGATACTACCTGGCTCAACTTCGCCAATATCGTGCTCGGCGCCGTCGTAGCGCTCTGCGCCCTGGTAATGCTGGGCGGCATCGCGCACGAGTTCCTATCGCGCGCGCGCAAACGCCGCCGCATCGACGCGGAACTGGACCGCGACATGCGCCTGCTCAACGACGATCACGCGTTCGATTCCCCGCATCTCGGCATCACCATGGCGGACGGCGGCGAGAAACGCAAACCATGAATTGCCCATTCCTCAAGGAAGCGCGCGTGAAGTACTGCGACAAATCCGCGATCCGGAAACTGATCCGGATTTCGGGCGATGTGGCGCAGGAAACGTGCTCGTCGCCGCGCTACCGGCAGTGCACCGTATACCAGCGCCATGCGGGAGGTTCCGATCGGTCACCATGCCCACCAGGCCAAGCGCCTTGCTCACCGCTTTGCCCCTACCTGCGCGAATCCCTCGCGCAGTATTGCGCCACCGCGGCCGTCTCGCGATTCATTCCGTATAGCGAACCGCTGCTGAGCCGCTGCGGCAGCGACTCCTACCGCTATTGCGACGTCTACCTGGGCTACACAAATTCATCGGCTCCGGCAGCCGGCGCGAAGCGCGACTGTGAAGTGGGCGGAATGCACCTCCCCAACTGGCTGCACTACTCCGCCAATCATATGTGGCTCGACGCCGCCCAAGGCGGATCGTGTCACCTGGGACTGGACGGCTTCCTCACGCGCGTTCTCGGCGCGGTAGAGCGCATCACTTTCCTGAAACAGTCGGGCGTCCACCGCCCCAGCGCGGTGCTGACCGTGCGCGGCGTGGATCTGGAAGTAGTGTTTCCCAACCCGATCCTGCTGACGGCATCCAATTTATATCTGCGGGCGAATCCGGCCAAACTCACGGCCGACCCGTACGGCATGGGCTGGCTGTTTCAAGGCGTGCAGTTGCCTGGGCAGCCGCCAGTGACGTCCGGCCTGATTCGCGGCGATGCCATCCTGCCGTGGATCGAGCGCGAAATCGGCCGCATGTCGGCTTTTCTCGCCGAATGCCGGATTTCCCGGCACGGCGCGGCCTTGATGAACGATGGCGGTGTGTTCAGTGAGGACGTGTTGCGGCATCTCAGCCGCGAGGAAACGTTGCGGCTGTTCCACGAATTCTTCTGGGGCTTAAGGGAGGTCGGCCATGCCGGCTAACAATGTGGGACATTCTGTCCGCCGCCGTGGGGCAGGCTCGCAGCCTGCGCGGGCCTCGTAGGCCCGCTCTTCGGCGAGCGAAGCTCGCCCATAACAGGCTTAAGCCTGTCCCACCAGGGGCGGGTCTGGAGACCCGCCGCAGGCGTAGACGCCTGCCCCACAGGGTTTTCATCACGATTCGTGGGCCGCGGGCCCATCCTGACAGGACTGGAGTCCTGCCCCACCAGCCACGCAGCTTGGACAACTTGGGGAGACTGACTATGTTTCAAAGGCATCGCGGACAAATTCTCTTCCTGGCGGGACTGCTGGCAGCCCTGGCGGCCGGCTGGGGCGGCTTTCCGGCAGTGCGGTTTCAACGCGTGGCGCAGCCCGTCGCATTCAGTCACAAGATCCACACCGATAAGGCCGGCGCGAAGTGCGACGACTGCCACACCCTGCGCGACGACGGCTCTTTCGCCGGCATCCCCACGCTGGACAAATGCGCAAGCTGCCACGCGCAGCCCATGGGCGCGTCCGCGGAAGAGAAGCGCTTTATCGACAGCTTTGTGACGCCCAACCGCGAGATTCCCTGGCAGGTTTACGCGCGGCAGCCCGAGAGCGTGTATTTCTCGCACGCCGCCCACATCAAACTGGCGCATCTGGATTGCCGGCAGTGCCACGGCCATCAGGGCGAGAGCGATATGCTCGGTCCGGCGCGCGTGGAGCGCATCAGCGGCTATAGCGGCTCGCCGCATTTTCAGGATATGAATGCCTGCGAGGACTGCCATCGCCAGCGCGGCGCGGCCAACAGTTGCCTGGCCTGCCACAAATGAGGTTCTTATGGGATTCACCCGACGCGATCTTCTGAAATTCACGGGCGGATCGGCCGCCGGACTGGCCCTCACGCCGGTGCCGTGGGGCCTGCTGCGCGACACGGCCTTGGTATCTGAAAACTGGCCCGGCATTCCGCACCCGCCGCAAGGCGAAATCCGTACGCGCTACACCACCTGTACGCTGTGCCCGGCGGGATGCGGCGTGCGCGCCCGGTGCGTCGGCGATCAACCCGTGAACCTTGCGGGCGTACCGGGACATCCAGCCAGCCGCGGCGTGTTGTGCCCGGTTGGCCTCGTCGGGCATCATTTCGCATTTTGCCGCGAGCGCGTGACCGGGCCTTTAGCCCGCAGCAGGCCCGTCGCCCTCGACCGCGCCCTGGCGGATGTATCCGCGGCTATCGCGGCGTGTGGGCCGCGGGATACCGTGGCGATTCTCGATCCGCGGCCCGGGCGCGCCGCCTCGCTGGTGTATCGACGCTTTTTGGCCGGGCTGCCCAATGGGGTCCACTGCGCTTATCCCGATACCCAGCCGTACGGAGAATTCGGCATCGATCTGGAAAACACCCGCGCTATCCTTAGCTTCGGCGCACCGGTCCTGGACGGCTGGCTCAGCCCCGGCCGCGTGCTCGCCAATCGCTGCCACTTCCAGTCGATTCAAGTCGAGGCGGCATACTCGCGCACCGCATCGCTGTCCGATTTGTGGGTGCCGGTTTCGCCCGGAAGCGAAGAGGCATTCGCCGCGAGTGTGATTCGCGCTCTGCGCGGCGGAGATGCCGACGCCAAGGCCGCGGAGGTGGCCCGCATCCTGATGCGAAACCAGCCGGCTATCGCGGTCGGCGGCGCCGCGGCAGCCAGCCGGATGAACGCGGCCCTCGGCAGCATCGGGCGGCCCGGCGGCTTCTTGCCGCGCCGCGGCTTCACCGCCGCCCGCGATATCGCCACCGTGCCGGACGGTTCCATCCGCGTCCTGCTGATCGAAGAGGGTACCGCCGGCGATCCTCTTCCGTGGGACCTGGTGCGGCGCAAGCTGGTCCCGCGGAATGCCGCGGTGGTGGCGCTCACGCCTTGGCTGGATGGTTGCGCGCGGCATGCCGATTACGTCATCCCCGCACCCATGTATCCGGAGGCGCTGGACGAGGCGCCCACACCCGCCGGCTCGACCGTGGCGGGCTTCAGCCTGTCGCCTGCCCTGCTCGCCGCGCCGCCCAAGCTTACGGCGCCCGCCGAATTTGTGCTCCGTCTGGCGGGCGATTCCGCCTCCTATCCCGATGTCCTGAAACAGCGCGTAGCGGGCATCCTAAAGGACCGCCGCGGAAGCGTCTTCACCTACCCGGATGCAAAATCCACGCGCGTCCGCGAGTTTGCTTCCGCCGCCGATCTCTGGAAAGCCATGCTGGCCGGCGCCGCGTGGTTTGACGATCCACTCCGCACGGCCCGGGAGGCAGGACTCCGCGGTGGGGCAGGACTCCAGTCCTGCGTGGGTCCTCCAGGACGCGCTCTCCCCCCCACACCCGACTACCCCCTGACCCTTGTCCCCGCTGACAGCCCGCCCCGGCATGGCTCCCCGCTGCTGAGCAAACTCTATCGCGAATCCGGCCTGCGCCGGCCCGCCAACGCCGCCGCGGTGCATCCCAAAACCGGCCGCGACCAAGGGCTGACGGACGGTGACCGGGCGATCGTCACCAGTCCCTCCGGCACATTCACCGCGCAGATACTCATCGACGCCGCCGTAATGCCCGGAGT
The DNA here is from genome assembly GCA_050008575.1 of Bryobacteraceae bacterium. Lineage (GTDB taxonomy): Bacteria > Acidobacteriota > Terriglobia > Bryobacterales > Bryobacteraceae > Bog-159. Next base: position 8,059 of record JBEKMJ010000180.1, on the reverse strand, counting down.
CATCGAGATGTCCAACCAAGCGATGGCTGGGCCGGCCAGCATAAGGAGGGCCTGATTTATGACCGCCATCGCACCCAAACCGGCGCGTTACGGCATGGCCATCGATCTCGACCGCTGCACGGGATGCGGCGCCTGCATGATCGCCTGCGCGGTGGAGAACAACGTCCCGCCCGCGCGGCCCGAGGCCACTCCGCGCACGGGCATTACCTGGATGCGCGTTTATCAAATCTCCAACGGCGCGCCGTTTCCCGATAGCCGCGCCGCCTTCATCCCCATCCTGTGCCAGCAGTGCGGAAAGGACACGCCCTGCGCGGCCGTCTGCCCGCAAGGGGCCGTCGAAGCCGACCCCGCCACCGGCATCGTGGACCAGATGCCGCAGCGCTGCCTCGGCTGCCGCTACTGCATGGCCGCCTGCCCGTATCACGCCCGCTACTTCAACTGGTGGGACCCCAAGTGGCCGCCCGGCATGGAGAAGACGCTCAATCCGGCCGTGGCGCCGCGCATGCGTGGCGTGGTCGAGAAATGCAACTTCTGCCACGGACGCCTGCATGCCGCGCGCGCCCGCGCGGCCGCGGAAGGCCGCCGCGATTTACATCCCGGCGAATATGTGCCGGCCTGCGTGGAAGCCTGCCCCGCCGCAGCCATCGTCTTCGGCGATCTGGACGATCCCGCCAGCGAAGCCGCCCGGCTGGCGCGCGACGAGGGTTCGTTCCGCATCCTCGAACGCCTGGGCACCGAACCCAAGATCTACTACCGCACGGCGCGTCCCTGGGTTCGGCAAGCTGCCGTGCGGCCGCGAAAGGAACTCACCCATGCCTAGGTCACGCTGCGCATCACGCCAATTCCTGCTCTGGATTCTGCCCTGGGCCGCGCTGTTGGCCTTCGGACTCTATGGCGCAGGACTCTGCCTGGTCAAAGGCCTCAACCAGACCAACATGGATAACCGCTTCGCCTTCGGCCTCTGGATCTTCCTCGACCTCACCGTCATTGCGTTGGGAGCGGGCGCATTCTTCACCGGCTTCCTGCTTTACATTCTGAAGAAAAGCGAGTTGCGGGCCGTCATCAACAGCGCGGTCGTGATCGGCTTCATCTGCTATAGCGGCGCGGTGGCGGCTCTGCTGGTCGACGTGGGCCAGCCGCTGCGCTTCTGGTTCACTTTCTGGCATCCCAACGTCCACTCCATGCTGACCGAAGTCACTTTCTGCATCAGTTGCTATCTCACGGTCTTATTCATCGAGTATGTACCCATCGTTTTGAAGAATCGTAAACTGCGCCAGATTCCGTCGTTCCTGGTCTTCGAGTTCGAACTGCACAAGCTGATGCCGGTGCTGGCGGGCGTAGGCACGTTCCTCTCGTTCTTTCACCAGGGGTCGCTGGGCGGATTATACGGCGTGCTGCGCGGCCGGCCGTTCGCATTCCGCGAAGGATTCGGCATCTGGCCGTCCACGTTTTTTCTGTTCATCCTTTCGGCCGCGGCGGCTGGACCGGCCTTCATTCTGCTCACTACCTGGCTGGTCTCGAAGATCTCCGGCAAACGGTTGGTGCGGCCCGCAGTGCTGCCCTTGCTCGGCCGCATCTCCGGCGTCCTGCTGGTGCCCTACATTCTGCTGAAGTCCATCGACACGCTCATTTGGATCAACAGCACGTCGCCGGCGCGGGGCTTTGCGGCACACCAGTTCTACGCGTGGAGACCGTTTGGAACGTGGATGCTCTTCGCCGAAATCGTGGTGTTCGGGCTGCTGCCTGCGCTGATCCTGCTGCGCCGCCGCCTGCGCGAAAGCACCGGCTGGCTGCTCTCCGCGGCCACGCTGGTCTGCCTGGGAATCGCGCTGAACCGCTTCGTGATGACGATTCAGACCCTGGCACTGCCCACGCTGCCCTTCGATCCATTCATGTCTTACCTGCCAAGCTGGCAGGAGACTGCCACCTTCCTGGCCGTGGTGGCCTACGGCGTTCTGCTCTATTCACTTTCATTCCGCTATCTGACGCTCTTCCCCCAGGAAAAGGATCTGTCATGTTAAGTCATATTATTTTTCTCGGCCTCTTCTTCACGGTGCTGGCGGTGCTCCTGGCCACCATCGCAGTGTCCCTCTGGCGTGCTGGACGGCATTTCCGCGCCCGCCGCGCCGAAGCCATCTGCTGGCAGGCCACCTTCCCGGATCTGCCCGCGCGCGAACGCGTCTGCCGGCACCAGTTCACCGGCGAATTCCCGGATCGTATCTGCGACAAAGCCTTCGACTGCCGCGAGTGCCGGACCCACGCCGCGCTGGTTGCCAAGCGCCCAGCGGATGCGGCGCCGCAGCCGCACGAGGCTGAAGTGTTTGGCCTGGAGTTCCCGCTCGACCGCTTCTATCATCGCGGCCACGCCTGGGCGCATCCCGAACCGGATGGCACCGTCACCGTGGGACTCGATGCGCTGGGCGCGCGCCTGGTAGCCGATCCGGAAGCCACCGAGTTGCCCGCCATAGGCAGCCACATACAAACCAACGGCGCCGCCTGGCACGTGCGCAAGCGCGGCGCGGACGTGCGCATTTTGTCGCCTCTCGATGGCGAAGTAATCGGCACGGGTGGCGCGCAGCACGGTTGGTATCTGAAAGTGAAACCGGATGGCGGCCAGTTGGACGCCCGCCACTTACTGCGCGGCGCGGAAATCCGCCCCTGGATCGCGCGCGAAATGGAGCGCCTGCAAGCCGCGCTGGCACCCGCCAACCAGGCACTCACCATGGCCGATGGCGGCGTGCCGGTGGACGATATAGCGGCAAGCTACCCTGCAGCGGACTGGGACGCAGTCTGTTCCGAGATCTTCCTCCAGCCGTAAGCCAAGAAAGAGGGAACCACGGATGAACACTGATTCACACGGATAAGACCGTTTTTCGCAAACCGAAGTAAACCTTGTGCTCGCTCCGGGCCGGCTGTTAGACTGTAGCCGTTCGGGTTACGGACTCACACATGGCTCGACCACGGTTGCTCCTGCCGATTTCGATCCTCACACTGCTGCTCGCCGGCTGCGGCGAGACGCCGGATATCCTGGCCATCGTGAAGGCCGGAAAACTGCAATCCACCACAAAGACTATTGGTGAAGCATTTGACGCTGCGTTTCCGGGCGGCACGTGGAGTGCTGACATGACCGGAATGGGAATGGGAGAGATGTACGCGCACTTCCGCTCCAGCATTTCGGCCGAAGCGCTGGAAGCCAGCGGGGTTCCTCCCATTGACCGAAAGAATTGCATGGACGGGGTGAAAAGCCCGTGCCGTATTCCGGTGTCCTTTGACTTCACACTGGCGCCGGATTACCGGACCATAAGCCTCGCTGAAGTCAAAGCGCCGGAACCGATGAAATCGGGAGAACAACTCGACGCTGTGCTGGCGTTCGTCTACCGGTAGTGCCTCGGACGCCCCAGAGATCGCCTTCGCCAGGCCCCAACCAGCGCCGGCTTCCGGCTCGGGCAGCTTGCCAAGTGAGTGATAGTTTCATCCGAGATGTGAGCCTCAGCAGACCAACGTTCTTGGAATGAAACGGAACGAAACTGGCTTTTGGAATCTCTGTAAGCGATTGATGTTCTTGGTGGCCAGGGACGGAATCGAGCCGCCGCCAGCCTTTTCAGGGCGGCGCTCTCCCATTCTGACCTGCTGCCGGAAATTGAGTCGATCACCACATCCATGAACGCTCTCCCCTGTATTGTTTTGGTGGGATGAATACCTGTCGAGCGATCTTCGGTCGGCTCAGAAGGAGTCGTTTGGCTCCCTGACTCCAGGCGTCTACTTGGTCATCATTCGCCGAACGGCATGTCCCAGCTTTGGATTTGACAGTCGAAACCGGCCGGGAGTTCCACCGCTGTACGCTGTTCGGTAGTGCCGTCCGGCAGTTTCACGACAACCGGCGGCAAGTTCGCCCCACGGGGCTGCCAATATCGCCACCAGTGGCACTCGGAAGTTCTCCACGTGGATCGTCAAGATCGCAGGGGCTCCTTGCCCGAATCTGCTCTTGTCTCAATTGGCCGCCGGCCGGTGGCGAACAAGTCGGCCGTCGACGTCCGCGCGGGAGTCGTAACAAACGAAGCATCGCTGCCATTACCGCGCGCGGACCGGAAACTGCAGAGCAGCGGTTTGCCCTGCCGCGCAAGGGCTCGAAAATCGCTAAGTAAAACGGCGGGCCACTAATGTCTCCATTCCGGACGCTCCAATAGAAACTCACCGACGGAGTCGTGCATTTCTGGTGAGCCGGGAGCAATGTGGTCGTGAGGACCAATGTGCCCTTCCTGCAGCCACTTCATGTAGGCGCGTCTCGCCTCCGCGTCCGGCAACACCGCCTTGAGCTCAGCGGAATCCTCGAGTTCCGCCTTCTCGGAGGTGCTGATGCGTTCGTCCGGCACCGGGCCACCCAGATCGTCGTCATCCGGATCGATCTGACTATAGTCCTTCCTCCTATTCTTGTTTTTGTCCGCCGCTTCGAGCGGTTCGGAGTCCTGCTGCGCCGGAGTATAGAGCCGTTCGCCGGTGACGGGATCGATGCCCGCCGCCGGACCAGGCGCCGCGGGCGTAGAGAGCGGCTCTCCCGTTGCCGGATCGACCGCCGGCTGAATGTTTTGGCCTTCCGGTCCCGGGAGCAGCGCTGGTTTTACCTGGCCTTCCACCGCCCGTTGCTCTTCCTCGGGTGACAGGGGTCTCACTGGTTTTTGATCGTCGGACAAGAGGTATTTCGATCCCAGGTAGATGCCGACTCCCACCGCGATAACACCCAGCGCTATCCATCCCCAAACCGGGACGGCAGCCAGGACGGTCGCTGCTCCCGCGAGAAGGCTTCCCCCCTCGACCACCGCTGTTCCTCCGGCTACGACCTCAGGTACTGTGGCCGCGGCCAAAACTTCGGGTGCTGTGGCTGCGGCCACAACTTCAGGCGCTGCGCCGGCCACAACTTCGGGTGCCGTGGTGGCCGCGACTTCGGATGCCGTGGTGGCCGCGACTTCAGGTGCCGTGGCTGCAACTTCAGGGGCGCCTGCGGTGGCGCCTTCACCGGCTCCAAAACTCGGATTGAAAGGAGTTTCGCCGGGAAGCCTGGGAAATTGAATCGGCGTGTCAGGAGTTCCAAACGGCATGGGAGGCTCCAGGGGATTGATAAGTGGCGGCCCCACCATTCCTGCGCCCGCTAGGACATCGGTTGTCGACGGGGAACTTGAGGAGGCATTGGCCGGAATACTTGGCTCAACCGGCGGACTGGAAACCTGGGACTGCTCCTGAACCGGCGCGGGGGCGCCTCCTTGCGACCGCTGCGCAAACTCATAATGACCTTTGGCGTAGCCTTCGTCGTAATCGGTTAGCGCATCCTCGTTACGGGGACCGGGATGCGAGTCGTCGCCCTTCAGGCCATCTTGGTAGCCCTCATTGTAGTCGGCCGAGCCGGCGTCACGCTGGACCGTATACCCGCCGCGGCCAGAGGTGAGAGCTTGCGTCAAGCCCAAGCGGGCCGGGGTAGGGCTGGAGAACCCCTTGCCATCTGTTCGCGGCTTGGACGATGAAGGCCGCAACGCGGCTTCGATACCGATAGCATCGGCTTGACGCTCGTGCGCATCGCCGGCGGGCCCTACCGTGGGCGATGCGCTCCTATTTAGCGAACGCTGCTGCACCACATGGGTCAACTCGTGCGCCATCGTTCGCCGGTCGCCCGGAGAGGTACCTCGGCCGAGGAAGATGTCATTGCCGATGGCGAAGGCCCGCGCGCTTAACTGCCGATTTAGCCGTTGGGACTCGGTGCCGGAATGCACGCGAACGTTCGAGAAGTCCACCCCGAGGCCGGCTTCCATATCCATCTTCAGCTTCGGCTCAAGCGGCACACCCGCCCCTCGCGACTGGTCGATGCGGTCCGAAATCGCCTGGCTTAGCGGCCCGCCTTCGAGACCGACGCTGCCGCCGCTGAGGCTTGGGTTGGGCTGATCGGAGGAATTATCGGCGCTCTCGGCTGCCTGCGACTCCGGACGATTTGCCGCCGCCTCCCGCTGGAGCATCCGCAGCATCGCTTGGTTGCCGATGGTCCGCTGCGGTTCCCGACGTCTGAGCTGGGGCGGCCGGCCTGCCCGGCTGCCCGCCACAGAACCGGCGGAAAGCGGTTCTTGCGTGCCGGATTCCAGTTCTCCCGACTTGACCTCGCGGCTTTTAGCACGCGCGCCCGTTCTCTCCGCTGCGGCGCTGGGCGTCTGCGTCATGGTTGCCGTTTTCATTAAGATGTATCCCTCCGCACGCGACTTGCAAACTACGTCTCCGCATTGAAGAAATGCCACGTATCCATCGGCGCAGGCGGCGCCGGACTCAGCGTCCGCGCTGGCAGATTCGCCCGGCCCCGGAACACGTTGCCCGTCACCGCGGCGGCGAAGACTTGGGTTTGGCCGGACGCGTCCGGGACCGCCACCGGAAAGAGCCACAAGCTCGGCAAGCTACCGCCGACCCGGTTGTCCAGCGCCTGGCTTTCGTCCAGCAGCGGGTTATTTCCCGTGCCTTCGTTCAGCACCATGTTTCCGGTACACATGCAGCGCGATACTCCCGCCACCAGGGCCACCGGAAAGGGACCCTCGCCGACCAGCGTATTTCCGGTCAGGCTGACCGCATCCTGGTCGTTGGTGCCCAAATCCCACACAAACAGCGCGAGGCCGGTATCGGCGCCGCTGCTGGCGAGGTTGATGTCGTTGTCGTTCAGGTGCATGGCCAGCGGAATCGCGGCATTCGCGTCGGCCGGAAAAGCCTGCTTTTCGACGATATTGAAGTTTTGATTGAGCATGGCGATGCCCGGCTTGGGGCTCACGGTGGCTTGGGCCTGCGCGGCAGTTGTGTCGCCGGCGACCTCGGCGGCAATAGTGCGAAACCGATCCAAAACAGTGCGCAGCAGGCAATTGTCCTTGAGCGTGGTAACGGGCTTGCGCACGGTCACGTCGATGGCTTTGGTCAAGTCGACATCTTGGGGCAGCGGGAAGCCCCGCAACAGGCCGGTGGTGAATTGGACCGAAGGATGCGTCGCCGCCGCCGAAATGGTTCCGAGTAAGCTCTGCACGTTCGCGGCATAAGGCGCCGCCAAGGCAACATCGGCTGCGTTGTCCGCGAAGGCGAGAGCCGGAAGGGTCAGGAACCAGAAGCCCCAAGTGCAATTCCGCGCGGTGTTTCCCTCCACCTGCAGCAGGCCGATGTCGGCCGACACAAAGGTACAGAACATGAGCCCGCTGAAGTAATTGTCCCGAATCGCCGCCCCCTGCAATTCCGACGGCAATACCTGCGCGGTGGCGCCCGAGACCAACAACTGGTCGGACCGGATGGCGCTCGAAACGGTGCGCGGAACCTGGGCGAACCCGATGGCCACGATGTTCGTCGCGGGAGGCGCAAAGAACCCGTTGACGGTGGTGTTGGATTCGGGCATCTCAAAACGGTTCCCCGACACTTGCAATCCGGTGCATTCGCCCGCCGCCAGGACTCCGGCGGCTAACAGGGGATCGCTGCCCGAGGTAAACGCGAACCGGCAGTTCCGAACGCGCACATTGCGGGAATTCACGGCGTGAATTCCGATCGAGAAATTGATGGTCTCCTCGACGATCGCTCCCGCCATGGTGGTGGCGCCGACCCGCACCAACGGCAACTGAAATTGAATATCTTCGAAGGAAACATCGTCTACGCCGTTCAGAACGACCATGCCGTGCAAGAAGGGGCCGGCGCCGGCGTTCGCAGCCATGCTGAAGACCGCTCCCCCGGCGCACGCTTCAAAGTGAACATGGCCGTTGCCCTTGTCCAGCACCAGCGGACTAGAGAGATTGTAGGCGCCCGGAGCCAGGCAGATATTGACCCCCGCCGGCCCGCTGTACTTATCGATAAAGGTCTGCAGGGTGTTGGCGCCTGCAATATCCGCGGGACTCAGGTTCACCGTGCAACAGCCGCCCGTTTTGCGCTTGCTCAACGTTACCAGGTTGTCGAACGGATTGCGGCAACTTACGACCGTGGGACTGCCGGCGGACCAAAGAATCACCGCCAGGGGGCAGATCCACTCGCGGGGTCCGTCGGGAGGTTGCGGAGCGGCCTGTGGATT
>JBEKMJ010000018.1:0-93862 GCA_050008575.1 Bryobacteraceae bacterium | reverse complement strand
ATTGGCCGCCCTCCAAAACCAAATTGACCCACTACGGAAAATCCGGATGAAAAAGGTGAAATCGCATTGAGTCGTTGCCGGCTGCGCTGGCGTGCCTGTGCGCATATGCCTGGGCTGCGGCCTCGCCGACAGCGCTGAATATTCGACAGCCGTGGACTCTGTCCAGTCGCCGGTGAACACCGCCGTGAGGGTCACGCTCCCGCCCGTTTCCTTGAGCTTCGGCAAGCAGGCCATTAATTAACCCCACGAGCGCGGCCCGGCGGTAGGCTGTCGAGCGGCGCGCCTTTTTGGGCGGAAGAAAAAGCCGCCGTATCCGAGACGCTATGGCTTAAGTGCCGGGCTTGTGCTGAACGTGGACAACCCAGATCCGCAGGGCGCTGGCGCGAAAGCTTACCTTCTCAGATCTCGCTTCCCGCTCCACTCGGCGGCTTTATCCGGCTTGCCCCACGCCTGATAAAATCGGACCAGCCACTCGCGCGCGCGGTCCAAATGATACCGGTCCGGGACGGCTATGTGGTCTTTCCGGGCAATCATCCCCCGATACCCTTCGAGGAGCGGGTTTTCTGCCTCAGCGTATTTCTTTTGTCCAGCCAGACTGGCTCCCAGCAGGCTCTCGGCCCGGAATCGCTGCCAATCGTCCGGCCGGTTTTTACCGTCGAATTCCGCCGCCGCGCGCGCCAGAGCCTCACTGTCGATGAACCTCCGCTGCGACAGGCACGCCAGTGCCAGATCCGCCGCGGCATCCGCGGTTACCGCGCTTTCCGTGCCCAACTTGCGCCGCCACGCCGCCAGGACCTCTGCGCTCGAAGTTTCCGCCAAGGCATATTTGCCCTCTCGCTGGTACGTAAATGCCGCCTCCGAGAGCGTGCGCAGAGTAAGCCGGCTTTCCGGACCCAATACTCGCCGCGCGATCTCCAGGGTCCGGGCGAACAGCGCCTCGGCCTGCGCATACTTGCTCTGGTGGGCATAGTCGCAGGCCAGGTTCTCCATGGACAAGATCGTGTCGGAAACCTCCGGACCCAGGACGCGGCGGCGAATCTCCAGGGTCTGACTGTCGAGCGCTTCGGCCTCCGCGAACCTGCCCTGCTGGGAGTAGGCCAGTGCCAGATTATTCATGGCGCCCAGTGTAAGGCCATGCTCCGGACCGAGGACGCGACGGCGGATCTCCAGCGTGCGGCGGTAGACCTCCTCCGCCTGCACGAATCTGCCCTGCGCGGCGTAGACATTAGCCAGGTCGCTCATGGAAATCGTCGTGTCGGGATGCTCCGGAGCCAAAACGCGACGCCGGATCTCCAAAACCTGCCCGCCCAGCGCCTCGGCCTGCGCGTACTTGCCTTGCCGGTAGTACACTTCCGCCAGTTTGTCCATGCAATCGAGCGTGTGGGCATCCTCTCGCCCGAAGACGCGCCGGCTAACCTGAAGGACCTGTGTGAGGAGCCCGGCGGCTTGCGGGTACTGGCCCTGTTCGCGGTGAATGATGGCCAGATCGTACATGGAACGCAGCGTGTCGGGATGCTCGGGACGTAACACGCGGCGCTGGACGTTCAGAACAGGGCCGATCAGCGCCTCGGCCTCTGCGTACCTGCCCTGGTTATAGACGGCTTCCGCCAGGAGACTGCCGGCTCTGAGGGTCTTCGGATTCTCCACGCCCAGCGCGCGGCGGTACAAGTCCAGGGCCCGCTCTACTTGCTTTTGTGCTTTCAGGCATAGCCCCAGGTCGATGTACGTCTGCCCGATAGTGTCCCGAATGGAAGCCTCCACCTCCGGTTGCCGCGCGAACTTTCCGGTGACCCCATCGGCCGCCCTGTCTAGCGCGGTACGCATCTTCAGGCCCGGATCGGTCTGACCGCCCCGTCCCCACTGGGCGCGGGGGCCGGCCTGTGCCAGCAAATCGTTCTGCAAGAAATCGTTGACCGCCTGGGCTACGGCAGCTTCCCGGTTAGCGCGAATGCTCTGCCGGATGCTGATGGCGGCTGCCACCATGAGTATGACGGCGCAAGCGCTAATCGCAGCCAGAGGTCCGCGGTAGCGGCGCGCGAATTTGCGGGCGCGATATGCGGCCGAAGGCTGAACCGCAAGGACCGCTTCGTTGTGCAGGTACCGGCCAATGTCCGCGGCCAGATCGGACGGCGAACTATAGCGGCGCGCCCGGTCCTTTTCCAAAGCCTTCAGCGCGATGGCGTCCAGATCGCCGCGCAGTTGCCGGGCCAGGGTAGGAGCATCGGAACCGCGATCCTGAGCCGTCGTGCCGGACTGGTCGCCCAGAGCGCGCAGCTTCGTGCTGGGACGAGGCGCTTCCTGCTCCCTTAGCCGCCGCAATATCTCGTCGAATGCCAGTCCGTGAAAATCGAGCGGCCGCACTCCGACCAGCAACTCGTACAGCACCACTCCCAGTGAGTACACATCGGTGCGCGTGTCCATGTCCGTTCCCGACGAGCCGGCCTGCTCGGGACTCATGTAGCCCGGCGTACCCAGGACCGCGCCTGTCTGCGTGAACAAGGTTTCGGCGGTTAGAGACTGCGAAATAGCCTTGGCTATGCCAAAGTCGATGATGCGCGGCACGGGCTTGCCGTCCACTTCGCTCACCAGAATGTTCGAGGGCTTCAAATCGCGATGGATGATGGCTTTCTGGTGCGCATGCTGTACCCCCTCGCAGACCTGAATGAATAACTCCAGCCGCTGGCGCACAGTCGTCTTGTGGCGATCGCAATAAGTCGTGATAGGAATGCCGGTGATGTACTCCATCACGAAGAATGGCCGGCCTTGGGGTGTGGAACCGGCGTCGAAGACTTTGGCGATGGCGGGGTGGTCCATCAGCGCCAGCGCTTGCCGCTCGGACTGGAAGCGCGCCACGACTTCGCCGGTGTCCATGCCTGCCTTGATCAGCTTCAATGCGACCAGGCGGCGCACGGGCTGGGTCTGCTCGGCCAGCCACACCTCACCCATGCCGCCGGAGCCGATGCGACGCAGCAATTGATAGGGGCCGATCGGCCCTTGCGCCTGCCACATCGCCGCTGGCGGCATTTCGGTGCGCGGATCGCCGGATAACGCGGAAATATCGACAGGATTGCCCCGATCGGCGGATTCTTGAGGCGACATGCCGCGAGCGCTTCCTTGTGCGCTGAAGATACTCAGTTTAGCTTAATAGGCGGAATCCGGAAGGCTTGCCGCCGGCTGGTTTGCGCCGCATGCTCACCGTTTCCGAATCTCTCTCGGTTCGGAGTTTCGTCCAGTGGACTACGTCGGTGGCGGGGCTGCATGCCACGGCCATGGCGCCGCGCATGCGCGCGCTCCAGCCGGCCGGTCAGGGCGGCGGTTTGGCGACTCGCCATGACACCGTTGGGTTCGGACAACAACCATAGCGGGTGGAACGCGGCACCCTTGCCGTGTTACCGGACCGCGACCGTCAGGGAGAGGTTTGGCTGATTGAACAGTTGGGCTATCGCCGCTAGCGCCGCACGCGGCGCATCCAGCCGCCCAGCGACAGGCCCGCCCGGGCACTGAGTATGGCAATGGCCAGGGTGAGCGCCATCCGCAACCAGAACTCGGACGCGCCGCTCTCTACCTGGGTAAAAACATATCGCACCCAGTTATCGTCGAGTGGAACGAAGAAGGGAAAGTATTGCGTTCCGAAGAACCAATTGCGGGCGGCCGGCGACTGTAGAAAATTCGCGAACGGCCATTGCACCGCCACGAAAGTTCCTAGAAATACCGCACCGAACGCGGCGCACCTGCCCCAGCGGCGCCAACCATGCAGCCGGGGACGCAACCAGTCGATAGCCAGGGCCGGTACGATGATGAGCAGCGGGAACGGCGGCGGAATGAAGCTGGTCACATGATGATAAACCGGCCCCAGCTTCGGCTCAGCGGGAAACAACGGCAGGAGCCACAGGAACAGCAGGTTTAGCGTGGTGAAGATGCCGGCTATCGCGGTGCTCGCCCAGCGAAATTCGGAAACCTGCGCCACCGCCACCAGGAACATGGGCGTAAACAGCGACAGCACCAGGTAGAACACGGCGCTGTGCATGTAATCGGTGAACGTATATTCCTGGAAGGCGGCGATGGCTATGCCCAGCAGGTAGGTGAACGTGTAGAGCAGCAGCGCCTGCAGTTTGCGGCGTAAGACTCCTTCGGCCCGGTGCATTTCCCCCAGGATCAGTACCACCGCGCCAAGACGAATCGCCAGCAGACCGAAGATCAGCACTACATGCGGGGGGCTCAGGATCTTGACATCCAGTCCGTAGGCTGCGTGCCACCAGTTATCGAACGGCGCGGAGGCGACCATGGCCACGCCGCCCCAGCAGCAGAGGAAAGCGCCCAGCGGCCCATAGAATCCCCAGATGCGCACCGCGCCGGCGCGCGCGGCGGGTGAGCGGCCGAAAGTCGTGTGGAAGATCAGCCAGGCTGAAGCTGCGCCGGCCAGAATGCCGCCGAAGTGGATGAATAAGTGAGGCACCGTCCAGAACGTATCCCGGCCGATGCTCTCATGCCAGGAAATGTCCCAGACACCGCCGAACGAAGCTGACGTTACCGCCAGCGCGCACGCCCAGATGTACCAGGGGACAGCGGCACGTTGTGCGGCGGTTTTTTCCGGCCAGGCGATTGCCGCGCTGTGCGCCATGCATGCAGGATATCACTCTTGGCACGCCGGCGGGCTTGTCCGGCGGATGCCGGCATATCCGCTGCCGGACAAATTGGTGTATTTGGCCGGCTTTGGCCTTCTACTCCGGGGTCGGGATCTTATTGAACTTCGCTGACGTCCGTGACGGTCATCGAGGCCGCCAAATTCGGGTAGACCTTCAGACCATGCGCGGAGTCCGTGGTCACTACAAACCTCCGCTTCGTCACCCACAGTAAATTGTCTTCCCGCATCAGCCGCTGTACCCGCTTGCGATTGACGTCCCAGCCGCGCGCCTTCAGATCCCGGGTCATCCGCCGGCTGCCGTAGCTGGGCCACTCCAAACGCAATCTTCTGCATCTCGTCACGCAGATCCATGTCCAGCGGCGCCGGCTTCTCCGGGTCCAAAAACCGGTAATAGCCGGCACGATTAAATCCGGCCACCTCGCACATGCGGCTCACACTCAACCGCGTTTCCGTTTTCACTTCCTTCTCGACCTGCGGGTAGAAGGCGCGCCATTGTTCAGTGCCCGCAGCAGGCGCTGCTCCTCGACATGCTGCAAGGCTCGCTTTAAGAAATCGATCTCCATGGCCTGGCGACCGATCTTGCGTTCGAGTTCGGGAACCCCGGCTTTCCTCCTCCCGTTTGTGCCCGACGCCGCTGAAGGCGCTCTCTCCGTGCTCCTGTCGTGGGCTATTTGAACTTATTGATGACCCCCGGGGAGACATTAGTTCCGCCAAACCCGCGGGATCTCATACCTTTTAATCTTCTCGTACAACGTCGACCGATCAATCCCCAACGCCGCCGCGGCCTCCTTGATATTTCCGCTGGTCCGCTGAATCGCCGCCGCGATCGCCTGCCGCTCCAACTCCTGCAACGTCACATTCACCGGAACCCGCCCATTCCCGTTGCCCGCCTCCGTCTTCCGTGCCATGAATCCGAAATCGTCCTCCGTCAACACCCGCCCCTTCGCCGTTACAATCGCCCGCTCCACGGCGTTCTCCAACTCCCGCACATTGCCCGGCCAGTCGTAATCCATCAGCAATTTCAGCGCGCCCACGGAAATCTCCGTCACGTCCTTGCCTAGCTCGTGCGACAGCCGCTCCACGAAATCGCCCGCCAGCAGCGGAATGTCGTCGCGCCGCTCGCGCAGCGGCGGCAGCCGGATCTCGATCACGTTCAGCCGGTAATACAAATCGTCGCGGAACTCGCGGTCCTCCACGGCCTGGTGCAAATCGCGATTGGTGGCCGCAATCACCCGCACATCCACGCGTACTTCCTCCGACCCGCCCACGCGATAGAAGCAGCGCTCCTGCAGCACCCGCAACAAATCGGCTTGCAGCTTCGGCGAGATATCGCCGATCTCGTCCAGAAAAATCGTACCGCCATCGGCCAGCTCGAACTTGCCCTTCTTCTGCGATACCGCGCCGGTGAACGATCCCTTCTCATGCCCGAATAGCTCGCTCTCGAGCAGCGTCTCCGCCAGCGCCGCGCACGACACGGCCACGAACGGCTTGGCCGCGCGGCCGCCCGAATTGTGTATGGCGCGCGCGATCAGTTCCTTGCCCGTGCCGCTCTCGCCGCGAATCAGCACCGTGCTGCGCAGGCTGGCAATCTCCCGCGCCAGGTCCAGAATCTCCCGCATGCGCGCATTCTTGCTGATAATGTCGCCATAGCGGTATTGCCGGCTCAGCTTCTTGCGCAGGATGGTGTTCTCGCGCTGCAGATTCTTAACCTTGACGATGCGCCCCACCAGGAGCGAAATTTCTTCCGGATTGCACGGCTTCACGATATACTCCTGCGCGCCTTCCTTCATCGCCGTGATCGCCGTATCCACCGTGGCGTACGCCGTAATAATAATGATCGACGCATCCGCATGCATGCGCCGGATCTCCATCATGGTCTCGATGCCATCCATGCCGCCCGGCATCTTCAGGTCGATGAAGTAGATCGCATAGTCCTTCGCGGCGGCCTTTTCCAGGGCCTCCCTGCCGGACGACGCCGTGTCCACCGCGTAGCCGTCCTCGCGCAACCAGGCGGCCAGCGACTCGCACATGACCTCCTCATCGTCCACCGTCAGAATCTCCCAACGTGTCTTCATGCCCGCTCCGCTCCCGCCGCCGCCAGCGCCGGCTCTTCCGCGTTGCCCGATACCGGCAGCGTCACCGTGAAGGTTGCCCCTTCGCCCGGCTTGCTCACCACCGCGATATCGCCGCCATGCGTTTCCACGATTCCATATGAGACGGCCAACCCCAACCCCACGCCCTTGCCCTCCGGCTTGGTGGTGAAGAATGGATCGAAGATCCGGCTCAGATTCTCCGGCCGCACGCCCTCGCCATTATCCTGGATCGAAAGCGCCACCGCCGTGCCGTTCTGCGCCCGCCGGGTGCGCACCTCGAGCCGCCGCTCCGCGCGCGATTGGGTTGCCTCCGCTCCATTCAAAACCAGGTTCAACACGACCTGCTGGATCTGCTGGCTGTCGCAACGCACCGCCGGCAGATCGTCCGCCAAGTCCGCATCCACCGTC
This sequence comes from Bryobacteraceae bacterium, assembly GCA_050008575.1. GTDB lineage: Bacteria > Acidobacteriota > Terriglobia > Bryobacterales > Bryobacteraceae > Bog-159. The sequence goes on along the minus strand of JBEKMJ010000018.1, from coordinate 86,716 downwards.
ACGTTCGCCAGCTTCAGCTTGTGCGATGTCAGAGACAAAGTGGTCTTCACGATGCGGTTCAAGTCCGCCTCGGCGCGCTGCGGCTTCGACCGCCGCGAGAACGACAACAGGTCGGAAACGATGCGGCCCACGCGCGACGTCTCCTGCACCACCTGGGAGAGATATTTCCGGAATTCCGGCACGCGCTCTTGCGGGATGCCATCGTCTTTCAAAATCCGCTGCATCAGCATCGAGAGATTCAGCACGCCGGAAATCGGATTGTTGATTTCGTGCGCCACGCTGGCCGCAAGCTGCCCGAGCGACGCCAGGCGGTCGGTCTGCCGCAGCTTCTGGTGCGCGGCGCGCAGTTCCTCGGTGCGCTCGGCCACCTTGGTTTCCAGCTTCGCCGTGAACTGGTTGATCTCGTCCATCGCCAGCCGCAGCCGCTCGCGCATGGTATTGAACGAGCGCGCCAAATGGTCCAACTCCTCACTGGTGTGGACGACGTCGATGGGTTTATCCAGTTCCATGGCGCTCACCGCCTTGGTGCCCGCGATCAACTGTTGGATCGGCACGCCCACGAAACGTTGCGTGAAAAAGAAGATGAAGATGCCGATCAGCAGAATCTCAATGCCGGTGACGGCGTAGACCCCCAACTTCACCTGGGAAATCTCGCGGTCCGCGGAATCCAGGTTGAGCGACAGGTCCACCATCCCCAGCACCTTCACCGCCGCCGGGTGCGCATGGCAGGCCGCCTGGCTGCAGGCCGCTTCGTTGGGAATCGGCGTCACCATGGCCAGGTTGCGGCGGCCGTCGCGCCCGCTGAAGATGCTGATGCCGCTCGATACGCTCATTTTCTCGCGCGCGTCGGCGCCCCGGCCAGGGTCCTCGGGCGCGGTCGAAAAGACCAGGCGGCCCGTACGGTTGAACATGCGGATGCGGTCGATGCCCTGCGTGCGCCCAATGGTCTGCATCACTTCGTAGGCTGCCTCGCGATGATCGTCGAGCATGGCGTGCCAGGTGGCGCTGGTAATGCTCTTGGAAAGCTGGTCCGCGCCGGTGATCATGGCGTTCAGCAAGTGCCGTTGCTCGGTTTTCACCGTGATCAGGCCGGAGATCGCGCTAATCACGACGACGATCAGCGTGAGGGAAAGAACGAGTTTTTGGGCGAGTCTCCTGGGCACTATATAGGACCTTAAACTCTATTATCTCTGAATGTGCGGCGGGAAACCGCGTGGGGCAGGCTCGCAGCCTGCGGCGGCCTCGTAGGCCGCCTGCCTCGAAGCTCTGGCTGGCTTTTTTGCAGCGGGGCTGAAGCGCCGCGCCGGCTAAAGCCCGCCCTCCACAGGCTGTGTCCGCCCTCCGCAGGCTGCAGCCTATGCCACCAAGGCCATGATTGCCCGCCCTCCAATTTATGCAGAATCGCATTAGGCGTCTACGCCCCGCCCCCTTAGCAGGCCCTTCAATGAAACGCGATGTTCGCCGAGGCCTCGAAATGCCGGTGATTCCTGTACTCAACCTCCACCCGCCACCATTCGCCGGACGAATACAGGACCACGAAATCCGCCCTGATCGGAAGCCAATGGGAAGCATCCCCGATCTTCACGTTGTCCCAGGAAACTTCTTCTTTCCTTTGCACAAAACCGAACTCCGCGGGGAATGCGGTGGCTTCTTCGTCCAACTGGACGACGTGTCCCCCGGGATCGTCGACGAAAACGTGTCCGCTCCGCGCGGGATTGTATCGCTGGTATCCGGCGGTGAACGGGCCGAAGCATCCATCCGCCGGCGAACTGAACCGGTACGCCAGCAGTGGCTGCCCGCGCACTTCCGCGGGCCCCTGGTACTCAATCGCGGTAGGACATTCAGGCTCGAATACCGGCTCGATCTCGGTGCCGAAGCCGCCGTACCATGTAAAGCCCCGCAACGCCTGGAAGGGACGGTCCCACGGCTTGCCGTTCTGGCGGATGTGCAGGCGGAGCGCGCGCCCCCCCTGGAACGCTATCTCCGACTCGATCGTGTCCCGATAGCGCCATTGCGGCGAACTGTCGTGGCTGGTGTACCGCTTGGCCGTTTCATCCGCCACAAAGTTCGGCAGATTCGAGGCGTAAGCCATGTTGACTTCACGCGCGTGCTCCAGCTTGCTTTGCACCGCGGCGTCCATGCCACCGGCCGTGCCACCGGCCGCGCTCTTCCCCTTATCGGGCGGACTCCGGTTTGGCGAGACGCCCGCGGTTGGGCGGCGCAAAAGGTTCACCCCTGTGCGCCAAGGCCGGTATGCGAGTACGTTGGCTCGTTCACCGCGCGTGGGAGGCCGTAGGAAGCGAAACTTCGTGACTTCCAAGGATTGGTACATCCCCGCTTCCGCGTCCCACACTGGCTCGACCGGCTTGCACGAGATTTGTACCTGGTCGCCGATGTTGTATCGCGCGGCGATCGCAACCCCCGCGAGACGGGATGTGTTGGGGAGCCGGGCGTTAATCAGCCTTTGGTCGGGCAGCCTGATGCAGATAGACTCGTGTCCGGCAACCTGCAGGCTCCCCGAAAAAGCGAGTTCGCCGGCGGACCCGCCACACGGCCGCCAAAGAAGCGCCGGCGCCGCAACCACGGTGCAGAACGCCCACCGCAGCCCCATTCGGCGCATTCCCGGCGCGAGCATACACGCCATTGTACAATGCCGGTTTGCCCGTGGGCGAGCTTCGCTCGCCGCAGAGCGGGTTCTGGAGAACCCGCGCAGTCCTGGAGGACTGCCCCACTAAGAGGCCAATCTCCAGGGGCGAGCTTCGGTGGCCTCCGCACTTTGGCCTTTCGGTGGCCGCCGGTTTTGCTTGCCGTAGGGCAGCGCCGGCTTTCAAACTGCGCTCTGTCTGCGGCTTGCCGCCATGCGGTACGGGCAATCGCGCCACCCACCCGGATTGACACCGCCAAACATCGGGGATACCGTATGCATGAACGCTCGAAGTCCGCCCGAAAGGAGTAGCGATGCCGCGCTGGCAGCGGAAGTGGCTGCTTCCGTGGACCGCAACCAACCTATCGCCGACGTGCGCACCATGCAAAGCATCGTGTCGGAATCGGTGGCGCCCCGCCGGCTGACCATGGCGCTCACCGCGCTCTTTGCGGCGCTGGCGTTGTTGCTCGCCGGCATCGGGCTATATGGCCTGGTGTCGTATTCCGTCGCGCTCGGCAGTCACGACATTGGGATCCGCATGGCGTTGGGCGCGCGACGCGCGGACATTCTCCGCTCCATCGCCGGCGATGGCTTGCGCATGGCGCTGGCCGGCATCGCTTTGGGCCTCGCCGGGGCCTGGGCACTCACGCGCCTGATGACCCACTTGCTGTTTGGAGTGACATCCCATGACCCCGCGGTCTTCGTGGCCGTGCCGCTGCTAGTGGCCGCGGCCATGGCGATGGCCTCCTACCTCCCCGCCCGCCGCGCCACCAAGATCGACCCGATTATCGCCCTGCGCCAGGAATAGCCGCTAGTGGGGCGGCGCCGTGCGCCGTCTAGCCGAGCGAAGCTCGCCCAAGCGGGGCTTTGAGCCCGCGGCGGCGCATGGCGCCGCCCCACGAGGCCTATCAAATGGCCAAAGTCCAGGGGCTGCGCCGCGATATATCCCACATAGTCGATGCTATTGGCAGAGGTGCCCTGCCCGGCGCCCGGAACGTCGAACGTCGTAGGTGTCGCGCCCGCTGCCTGGCGGCGCATACGAGGCCGAGACAAACAACGGCCGCACGCATGCGCTTCCTCATGTCCCCGACTCCTCTTCCAGCACCCGCCCCGCACATGCCTTACGGGGCCAGCAGGAACCCCACCGTATGATCGGTACCGGTGTCGTACCCGTATCCCGCGATAACGCCCGCATCGTTGATACTGGCCGGGAATGTCCCCTGGACTGCGTATGGAGCGGCAAACGTGGTGATCACGCCGCTGGCGGAGCGTACGAAGCCGTAATCGGTGTACTTACCGCTGTTGTTGTAGTTCCCTGTAATCGCCCCCTTCGTATTGATGCTCATGCCGAAAGTGCCCTGGCCGGCGTTGGTGCCCGCACCGGGACTATCGAATGTGGCGATGACGCCATCCGCTGTGCGCACGAAGCTGCGAAATACGGGAATCGTGTCGGAGTAATATCCCGCGATGGTTCCCGCCGCGTTGATGCTAAAGGCGGCGGTCCCCTGGCCGTCGCCCGTGCCCGCGCCGGGAGCGTCGAACGTAGTGATGGCGCCGCTGGCCGCACGCACGAATCCGTGAAACGCATAGCTCGCGTCGGCGTAAAATCCCGCGATAGTCCCCGCCGTGTTGATGGAGAGAGCTTGCGTGCCCTGCAGCGCGACAGTGCCCGCCCCGGGCGCATCGAAGGCGATTAAGTCGCCGCTGGCGGTACGGACAAATCCGTGATCCGCATTGTTCGCGTCGATGTAATATCCCGCGACGTCCCCCGCCGCGTTGACGGAGACGCCTCTCGTGCCCTGGAACAAGGCCGTGCCTGCACCCGGAGCGGCGAACGTGACGATGGCGCCGTCGGCCGTGCGCACAAATCCGCGATAAGGGGAGCTTTCGGCCTGAGTGTAATAACCCGTAGTCGTCCCCGATTCGTTGATGCCCGCGGGCCACGTGCCGTCGGCTCCCGGAACCTCGAATTCGTGTATGGCGCCGCTGGCGGAGCGCACGAAGCCGCGGCTGCCTCCGGTGACTCCGAACCATCCCGCGACCACCCCAGCCGCGTTAATGCCTACGGGATAGGTGCCATAACCCGCGCCCGGAACGGTGAAAAAGGTGAAAGTGCCAGTGACTCCCCGTTGCTGCGCGAGCATCCCGGCCGCGAAAACAAAAAAAGCCAGCATCGTCTTCTGCATCGTCCGATACTCCTTCTCCATCAATTCTACACCGGCGCTACCGGCGGCCTCGTGGCGGAGTGCTTAACAGTTTTGGGGATTCCTGACCGACAGAAACCGCTCCCTGACGGTCGCGGCTCAGTAAACCGTAAGCAATCAACGCGAGTATTACCGAGCCGCGACCGTCAGGGAGCGGTTTCCCCAAAACTGTTAAGCGCCCCTCGTGGCGCAGGCTCCTCAGCCTGCCGCGCTGGCACTCTGCCAGCGCCGGCGAGCGCCAGCTCGCCTGAAAAAGAGCCTCCCCCCAACCTACCGCGCGTCGATCTTCACCACGAAATACGTGATCTGCTTCCCGCTCTGCACCATCATCTGGTGCGCCGTCCTGATCGGAATGTGCACCACATCCCCGGCGGCCAACGCCATCTTCTCGCCGCCCCGTATGGATGGCCCGCGAATCTCGTGCGGCGCAGTCGTCCGCGGATCCATCACCGTGCCTCCCACCACCAACGTGGCCTCGCCGCTCTCGATCACCATCACGTCGTTCTGGGTTTCGTGCCACTCCGCCTCTCCGTCGCCCTCCCGATGCGCGATCAGAAAGCTATGGTTCCCATAGCCCGCCAGCGACTGCGTGGCGATCTTTTGCGCGCTCATCTTCGGCCCCAGCTTCTTCTCGAAGCCCTGCAGCTCACCGCTCGACCAATGCCCCACACCCTCCGGCAGACCGGCGGGCAGCGCACTTCCCACCAAAACGAATGCGATAACAAATGTTCTCATTGCTCCTCCTGTCCAAATCCTATCCCACTGATGCAAATCACGTACATCGCGGTCCGATCGAACTTCAACCGCACCGCCGCCAGCCTGGCCGGGTCGAACGGTTTGCCATTCGTACCCTGAAACGCCGCCAGCGGCGCGCGCACCGTCTGCAACACCGGCTCCCAGTCTTTTTCGTACGCCACGTCCTCAATCAAATCGAGCTTGGTGAACTTCTCCTTCAACGGCGGCGGAACGGCCGCGAATCGGCTCACCGGCGCGCTAGCCGTCACCCCATCGCCGCTCACCAGCTCGATGGTGAAGTCCGGCGACTCGCGCTCCTTCCCGGACTCCTCCGCCGACTTGGATTTCTCATCCGCCGTCTTGCCCGGCAGCGGCGCGTCTTCGTCCAGCGCCGCCAGCGATAACTCAATCGTGGATGCCTTCCCCAGCCCCCACTTGGCCGCCGCGCCCTCCGGCAGCGTGACCGTATAAACCGCCGCCGGCGCGCCCCTAGCCCGATTCCATCCCAGAAAAACGCCGTTGTAATCGCGATCGCGGCCCCGCCACGGGATGCGCCCCTCCCGCCAGATGGATAGCTTATCGCCCGCGATCCGTCCGCCCGGCGCGCTGGTCGTAGTCAGATCGGCGTCCTCCTGGAAGGAAGCCAGCGGCACATACGCCTCATCCTGAAAACGGTTCACATAGATCGTGTGCGGCAGCCACCCGCGTCCCGTCCGCCAATCCTGGAACAGCGGCAGATATTCGCGCCGCCCCTTCAGCGTGGCTTCCAGAAACGCCGCAATGTAAGTCTTCGCGATGCGCCGCTGCTGCTCGGCCGCCATCAGCGGCTTCAGGTTCAAGAGCCAGCTTAGCGGGCGGCCCGCATCCGTGCGTCCCCAAACCGTATTGAATTGCCCGTGATTGGCGCGGTATGCGTAGATCTCCGCTTTGAACCAAGGGCCTGGCTTGCTGTACCGCACATGGTCCCATTGCAGGCTGCCCATGAACGACGACACATCCGCATCGTTCGCGCCTTGCAGAGTCAGATAGCTGACGTCTTGAATCCAGCGATATTGTCCGGCGGGTTTGTACTGGCCCTCCGCCGGCGCAATCGCCACCACCGCCTGAATCGCGAAGCCATAATCGAAACGGATGTCCGCGTTGTCCGGACAATACCGCAAGCGGTTGAACAGCGCCGCCGTGGCCGCCGCCTCGCCGCCCCGCGAATGCCCCATCACCGCGATGTGTTCCATATCCACTTTTCCGTGAAACGGATTGCCCGCCTGCCGGTTCCATTCCCGCCACAGCTTCAGATGCTCCAGCAACATCCAGCCGCGCACCGGCTGCTGTTTGGGCGGATCGTGATACAGGCCGCTGTTCAGGAAATTCTCGTCCACGGAGGCCAGAATGAAGCCGCGGCTGGCCAGCAATTCGCCCAGATAGGCGTAGCCCGGATCGGAAAATTCCGCCATGTTATGGTTGCCATGCACCATCAGCGCCAGCGGAAACGGCCCCGCGCCCTCCGGATACCACACGCGCGCGTTCAGCGGCAGCTTGTCCAGGTCGAATCCCCAGTACTTCTTGCGAGCCCATCGCTTCCAGCCTTTGAAGTCTTTGAAGAAAGCGGAAGCATCCACGGAGCGCGTTCTAAGGGCCACCGAGGCCCCGTACTCCGGCCGCCGGATATCGTTGCCCACACCGTAGAACAGCGTCTTCACGCTATACGGACCCTTGTCTGCCGGATCGCTGGCGCCCAGTTTCGCCGGCATCGAAGCCGCCGGCGGCTCCCATGCGGTGACCTGCTCCATCGATCCCTGGTGCAGAAAGAGCCACGCCATCGCGATATTAAAAGCTACAGCCAGCGCGCACAGCGCTACGGTGACAATCTTCTTGCTCAACGCGGCTTCGCCGAAATGGCCCGCCAAGAACGTGGCGATGGTGGCGCCCAAAACCCCCTCCGCCAAGCCGATCGCGACCGCCATCGGGAAGCCCAGTTGCGGCGGCATCCAGACCAGCATGACCATGGCGCACGATCCGACCACTATGCCAGTCGCCATGCGCGGCAGTTTTCGCGCGATGGTCAGCAACAAAGCGGCCGCCAGTCCGATAAGAGGAATGAGCAGCGCGGCAAAAACGATGGCAAACGTGAAGTCGAAGGCGTAGCCGAATCCGCTCCGCGCATATAGCCCCGCGATGACTACGCATCCCGCCGCAGCCCCGAGCGTTCCCCATACCGCGCCGCCGCGCGCTTCCGGGCCTGGACGGATCTGCCTCCATGCGCCGACTGTAGCTTGGCGCCATGCGCCGACCCGGTCCTTAACCCGTGCGGGCCAAGGTTTACGCGGTGGCGCAGGTTCTGGCGAGGCGTTGTCCGGCATGATCGCTCATCTTAAATCGAACCACGGCCGCATCGCACCCACGACCCGGAGGTGGTGTATACTGGTCGGGATTGGGGACCCCCATACATTTTTCTTTCTGCAACCTGAGGATTACGCATGTTCACAAAACGAATCGGAATTTTAGGAGCGATCGCTATTTTGCCTGCATTCGCGCAGGTTTCGAGCGCTCCGACTGATATGGAAAAAGTAGCGCCGCGCCAGCACCGGCCCATTAAGGATCGCGTGGAGCACGGAGACGGCACCAGCACCAGCACCAACTGGAGCGGTTACGCCGTACTCGGTACCTCGTTTACCTCGGCCAAAGCTTCCTGGACCGTGCCCACGGCAAAGTGCAGCTCGGGCGACCAATACGCGGCATTTTGGGTGGGCATCGATGGTTACTCTTCCTCGACCGTCGAGCAGACCGGCACCGATTCCGACTGCGTCGGCAAGAATCCAAGTTACTACGCCTGGTATGAATTTTACCCGCACCCGTCGTTCGAAATCGGGAGCCTGTCGATCAAGCCGGGCGATCAAATGTCGGCCAGCGTGACTTATAGCGGCTCGGAATTCACCATCACCATTGAGGATGTGACTACCGGCAAGTCCTATACCAAGAGTTCGACGGTTTCTGGCGCGGCCCGGTCGTCGGCCGAATGGATTGCCGAGGCGCCCTGCTGCACGGCCCGCGGCGGCATCCTGCCCCTGGCCGATTTTGGCACCGTGCTTTTCGGTGAGGACAGCACCGGTGTGGGTGGCACCAATTACGCGACGGATAGCGCCACCAGCGGCCCGATCTCGGCGTTCTCGAGCATCGAAGAAATCACCATGGATTCGAGCGCGGGAGCAAAGGAAGCCGTGCCCACCAGCCTTTCCGGCGATGGCACCAGCTTTTCCGTCACCTGGTTCTCCAAGTAGGGCAGGCTCGCCTCTGGAGTTCGGCCATTTTCAGTGAATTGGCCCTCGTGGCGCTGGCACGCATGCCTGTCTCCATGGGCCGCGGCGGCCCACCAAATGCGCATGAAAGCCGAGTTGTGGGGCAGGCTCGCAGCCTGCGGCGGCCTCGCAGGCCGCCCGGCCGTATTCTCAGTCGCCTACCGGAGGCTTTCGATGCTGCCGCGCTGACACTTCTGTCAGCGCAGGCGATTGTAGCTCGCCTGTGTCGGCAGAAGTGCCGACACGGCACGCCGGGGGCGTGCGCCACGAGGGCTACGCAACTGAAAGGCCAATCTCCAGGCGGCGGCCTCGTAGGCCGCTCCGCAAGGGGGTCCAAGGACCAAGGACCGTCAGTACTATTGCGGACGATTCCACTGGTGTATACTAATTTCCATTGCGCTGGGGGAAACCCCAACGCAAGAATTCCGCAATCGGAGGACACACATGTTAACCAAACGTCTTGTAATTCTCGGCGCCATCGCCATGCTGCCTGCATTCGCGCAGCTTTCCAGCGTCCCGCATTTTAATTCGCCGATTCAGGGCAAGTTGGAGCACGGCGACGGCACCACCACCAGCGGCAACTGGAGCGGCTACGCCGTAACGGGATCGGACTTCACCAAAGCCGAAGGGTCCTGGATCGTCCCGACCGTCACTTGCTCGACAGGGACCGAATACGCCGTGTTTTGGGTGGGCATCGACGGATATTCTTCCGAAACGGTCGAGCAAGCCGGCACGGAAACCGTTTGTTCCGGCGGCAAGCCTCAATATACAGCCTGGTATGAGTTCTACCCCACCACGCCGATCCTCACCATCACCAGCATGACCGTGGAACCCGGGGACACCATGTCGTCCTCGATCACATATAGCAGCAGCACCCGAGAATTCACCGTGAAGATCACGGATGAGCGCACCGGCAAGTCCTTCAGCAAGAGCGCCAAGGTCTCGGGGGCGGCACGCTCGTCGGCCGAATGGATTGCCGAAGCTCCTTCGAGTGGTACGATCCTGCCTCTCGCCGATTTCGGCACCGTGCTTTTCGGCCAGGACAGCACCAGCATCGCCGGTACCTGTAACGCGACAGATAGCACCACTCACGGCGCCATCGGATCGTTCTCGACCATCGAAGAGATCACCATGGAAAAGAACAAGGTGAAGGAAGCAATCCCATCGGCGCTATCGAGCGACGGAACCAGTTTCTCGGTCACCTGGGCCGCCCAGTAGTGGGGTAGGCTCGCAGCCTGCGCGGGCCTCGCAGGCCCGCTCTCAGGCGAGTGGCATGGTACCGCTCTGCGGCGGGGCTAAAGGCGCGCCTTCCGCTTGGGCTTTGATTGGAAGCTACTTCACCGCCATCCGCAGCCGCTCGTCCACAGACGAGCCGCCCACTACGATGTGTGTCCCGTGCTCCGCCCGCACCGCCATCTGAATGGTTCGCCTTTCCCCGGGCTTCAGTGCCACGCGCTGGAACCCCTTCAATTGTTTCATCCCCGGACTATGTTCATAAACTTGCACCACCTCATCGCCCGCCACCTTGCCCGTATTAGTCACATCCACGCTCACCGTCCCGCCATCCAACCGCAAGTGCGCATATTCGAAAGTCGTATAACTCAACCCATAGCCGAACGGATAAAGCGGTTCGCCTTTGAAATACATGTAAGTACGGCCGTGGCGGATGTCGTAATCCATCATAGGCGGCAGTTGGTCGAGTGACTTCGGCCAGGTCTGATTCAGACGCCCCGCCGGATTGTAACCGCCGAACAATACCTCTGCGACCGCCGTGCCTTGTTCCTGCGCGGCGTGCGCGATGTGCAGAATGGCCGGCACGTTCTGTTGGGTCCAGTCGATCGCGTAGGGAAAGCTCGAAACCAGCACCACCGCGGTCTTCGGATTCGCCGCGTACACCTCCTTGATCAACGTTTCCTGCGACAGGTCGAGTGACTCCCGGTCGCGCCCTTCGCGGCCTTCGCCGGGATCGGCGCAGGGTTTGCTCGAAACGTCCATATTGAAAATCGCCATGATGTTGGCCGCGCTGCACGTCGGATGATTCCCCACCACCACCACCGCCACATCCGACGAACGGGCCGCCTTCACCGCCGCATCGTCCTTATTGTCGGCGGCGTAGTTCACCGCCGTGCCGGGCGCCACCTGCGCGCGAATGCCCTGCACCGGCGTAATCGCATAAGGCGGCCGCCCGCCGTACAAATCGATCAGAACCTCGCCTGCCCGCGGCCCAATTACCGCGATGGATTTAATCGCATTCTTATCCAGCGGCAGAAAACCGTGCGCATTCTTCAGCAGCACCACCGATTCGCGCGCCATCTCCAGCGCTGCGCGCTTATGCTTCTCGGTCGTCCACGGCTCCGGTTCGCCCGCGCCCCCAACACTCGCGTAAGACACCATCGCCGGCGGATCCAGCAGCCCCAGCCGGATTACGGTTCGAAATTTTCCTTTAAGTACCGCGTCGATATCCGCCTCGGCGAGTGAGTGGTCGTCCAGATCCTGCTTCGCCACTTTCGGAATATTCACGAAGAACGTGAGTACCTGGCCTATGCCGGCCTTAAGCGCCTCCGCCAAAGCCTGCTGCTGCGTCTTGTAATAGTGGCGCGGAGTGACCATCAACTCCACTGCCAGCGCATCGGACGAAATGATTCCATCCGCGCCCCACTCCTTCACGGCCATGCTTTTCAGGATCGGATTGACCGTCATCGGCACGTGGTTCCAGGCATTGTAAGAGGCCATGAACGACTTAGCGCCGCCTTCCACGAATCCCATGCGGAATGGCACGGAGTAATAGTCGCGCAGCAACTGTTCGTCGAAGTCCGACGACGAACTTCCGCGCGTGGTTTCGTTGCTGTTGGCCAGGAAGTGTTTCATCAGCGATGCGGCTTGCCAATACTTGGGGTCGTCGCCCTGCATCCCTTTGATGAACGCCACCGCCATGGTTCCGGTAAGGAACGCGTCTTCGCCGTAGCTCTCGTTGTTTCGCCCCCAGCGCGGGTCGCGCGCCAGGTCCGCATTGGGTCCCCATACCACCAGCACGTTGCTCTTGTATTTCTCGCTTTGGTGGATGTACCGGGCTTCGTAGCCTTGCACCGCTCCGGCGCGGCGGATCAGCGCCGGATCCCACGTGGAAGCCATCCCGATTACTTCGGGAAACTGCGTGGTGGTCACCGCCTTCTGGCCGAAGTCGCCCTTGCGCACCAGGCCATGCAGCCCTTCCGTCCCGCCCGCATCCGGAATGTGCAGGCGCGGCACCGCCGTGCTGGTCGTCAGGCAGGCTAGCTTCTCATCCAGCGTCATCAGCGACAGGATGTTATCCACCCGCTGCTCCAGCGGCAGCTTGGGATCTTGAAACGGATATGAATTCTGGGCGTGGAGCGGCGCTATAGCCGCTATCAGCAGCGCTGCCGAGGCCGCCCCGAGAGAAGTTGATCTATGCATGGCAATCACGCGCATAATATCACTATGCGGCGATCCATAATGGCGCTCGGCTTGTTGGCCGGCTATTCCGCGCTGAGGGCGCAGGACGGGCAAAACGTTCTGCTGGTGGTGAACCGCGCCGACAAGCTTTCCCGGCGGATCGCCGATTATTACATTCCGAAGCGCGGCATCCCGCTAAAGAACGTCTGCAAGCTGGACATCCTCGAGGAGGATGAAGAGATCGCCTGGGACAAATACGAGGAGGAAGTGGAGCGGCCCATCGCCCGCTGCCTCACCAAAGCCGGCCTGCGCGAGCAGGTGCTTTACATCGTCACCACCATGGGAGTGCCGCTGAAGGTGAGCGGCCCCGGCGATGGCATTACTCAGGAAGCCTGCGCGGTCGATTCGGAGCTGGCGCTGCTCTACTCCAAGATGAAGGGGAAGCGCTTCAGCCGAGTGGGCCTGGTGCCCAATCCGTTTTATCGCCAGAAGGACAAGCCGTTCACGCACGAGAGCTTCCCGATCTATTTGGTGACGCGCCTGGCCGGCTACGATTTCGACGACGTGAAGGGCCTGATCGACCGCTCGCTGTCCGCTCGCAATCGGGGCAAGTTCGTATTCGACCTCAAATCCGATGACGATAGCCCCGGCAACAATTGGCTCCGGACGGCGGCCTTAGCGCTGCCTAAAGAGCGGGTCGTGATGGACGAATCCGCCAAAGTGTTAACCGGTGAAAAGGATGTGATCGGTTATGCCGGCTGGGGCTCCAACGATCCCAACCGCCATCAACGCAACCTCGCATTTCAATGGCTGCCGGGCGCGCTGGTCACCGAGTATGTTTCGACCAATGGCCGCACCTTTCGGCGCCCGCCTGCCGCGTGGACCATCGGCACCTGGAAGGATAGTTCAGGCTGGTGGGACGGCTCACCGCAAACGCTCACCGCCGATTACATTCACGAAGGCGCCACCGGCTGCTCCGGCCATGTCTACGAGCCGTTCCTGGAATTCAACCCGCACCCCGACCTGCTCTTTCCAGCCTATCTCCACGGCCGCAATCTGGCCGAGAGCTACTATATTGCGATGCCCGGCCTGAGCTGGCAGAATATCGTGGTGGGCGATCCGCTCTGCAAGCTGCAGTAAGCTGGGGCCATTTCAATTGGGAGCCCTCGTGGCGCACGCCCCCGGCGTGCCGTGTCGGCACTCTGCCGACACCGGCGAGCGAAGCTCGCCGAAGAGCGGGTTCTGGAGAACCCGCGCAGGCCTGGGGGCCTGCCGCACTAAAAGGCCAATCTCCACCGGCGAGTTACGCTCGCCTGACGCGGCGAGCTACGCTCGCCTAAGCCGGCTGACAGCCGGCTGCGGGCAGAATTGCCCGCCCTCCAGTGCCGCTCGCCCGCCGGGTCCGGAAAGTTATATACTCAATCCTCGTCACCCTGGAGTGAACTATGGACTTGAACCCCACCCCGCAAGAGCGGCAATTCCGCGAAGAACTGCGCGCCTGGCTGGAGGCGCACGCGCCCCGCGATTGGGAGGCGCGCCAATCCGCCACCGACAGCATGGAAGCCCGCTTCGCCTTTCTTCGCGACTGGCAGCGCCAGGTCTATGAAGGCGGTTGGGCCGGCCTGTCCTGGCCCAAAGCGTACGGCGGGCGCGGGGCGACCCTCATGGAGAAAGCCATCTTCACCGAAGAACTGGCTCGCATCGGAGCGCCTCCCTTGCCCGGCATTCTGGGTCTCGAACTGGTGGGCCCCACCATCGTCGCCTTCGGCAGCGAAGCGCAGAAGCAGCGCTATCTCGCCAAAATCCTCAGCGGCGAGGAGATCTGGTGCCAGGGCTTCTCCGAGCCCAACGCCGGCTCCGACCTGGCCGCCCTGCGCACCGAAGCCACCCTCGATGGCGGCCACTTCGTGGTGACCGGCCAAAAGGTCTGGACCAGTTACGGCTGGGCCTCCGACTGGTGCGAGTTGGTGGTCCGCACCGACGCCGCCGCCGAAAAACATAAAGGACTCACCGTGTTGTTGGTGGACATGCACTCGCCCGGCGTGGAAGTGCGCCCGCTGCGCCAGATGACCGGCGAAACCGAATTCAACGAGTTGTTCTTCGAAAACGTGCGCGTGCCCGTCGCCAATGTGGTGGGCCGCGTCAACGACGGCTGGAATGTGGCCCTCGGCACCCTGATGCACGAGCGCGCGCTGCTGGGCGCCGGCCTGCAAATCACCTTCAAACGCCAGTTCGCGCGCCTGGTGGAGTTGGCGCGCAGCATCGAGCGCAACGGACGACCCGCCGCCCAAGACCCCGTCATCCGCCAGAAGCTGGCGCAGTGCTACGCCGAAATCGAAATCATGCGGCTCAACCAGATGCGCGCCATCAGCCGCGTGATGGAAACCGGCAAGCCCGGCCCGGAGGGATCCATTCAGAAGATCTTCTGGAGTGAGCTGAATCAGCGCTTCCAACAAATCGCCATGGAGTTGCTCGGACCCTACGGCCAACTAACGCGCGGCTCCGAATTTGCCTTCGACGACGGCCAGTGGGCGTACACCTGGTTGCGCGCGCGCGGCAACACGATCGAAGCCGGCACTTCGGAGATCCAGCGCAACATCGTGGGTCATTTCGTACTGGGATTGCCCAAGAGCTACTGAGGAGCCCGCCGAGGAAAAGCCCATGCAATTCGGACTCACTGAAACCCAACAAGTATTGAAGAATTCGGCGCGCGAGTTTTTCTCGGCCGAATGCCCCATCGCCGAGGTGCGCCGGCTGATGGAAACCGCTGCCGCCTACGACCCGGCGCTCTGGCAGAAGATGGCGCACCAGGGCTGGACCGGCATCATATTCGACGAAGAGTATGGCGGCCTCGGCCTGGGCCTCGTCGAGATGGCGGTGGCGCTCGAAGAAATGGGTCGCGCCCTGCTGCCGGGGCCATATCTTTCCACGGTGCTGTTGGCCGGCGTAGCCATCGACGCGGGAGGCAATCCCGCCCAGAAAAAGAAGTACCTTTCGCGCATCTCGATGGGCGAAGCGCGCGCCACGCTGGCTCTGATCGAGTCCTCCGCGAGTTGGGAGCCGGACGCCGTCCAACTCGCCGCGGAGCCTACGCCGGAGGGCTTCGCACTGAACGGACGGAAAATGTTCGTACCGGACGCCGCCGCCGCGGATTTCCTGGTGTGCGCGGCACGCCGCGGCGCCGACCTGGGCCTGTTCATCGTGCCGCGAACCGCCCGCGGCTTAACCGTTTCTCCGCTCCCGGCCATCGACGAAACGCGCAAGCTATACCAAGTCGTGTTTGAAGACGTGCCGGTGGCCGAGGAAGATTTCCTGGCCATCGGCGATTCCGCGCGCGATGCCCTCGATCGCGCTCTGGCCGTCGCCACGGTAGCGCTGGCGGCGGAGATGGTGGGCGGCATGCAGCGCGTCATGGAAATCGCGGTCGAGTATGCCAAGGCGCGCAAACAATTCGGCAAGCCTATCGGGCAGTTCCAGGCGGTGCAGCATCTGTGCGCCGACATGCTGCTGCTCACCGAAAGCTCGCGGTCGGCGGCCTACTACGCGGCTTGGGCTTTGCAGGAGCGCGCGCCCGAAGCCGATGCGGCGGTCTCCATCGCCAAGGCTTATGCCAGCGATGCGTATCGCGAAGTGGGCAACCGCGGCATTCAGGTGCAGGGCGGCATGGGCTTCACCTGGGAGAATAACGTTCATCTGTATTACAAGCGGGCCAAGGCGTCCGAGCTGATGTTCGGCGACGCCACTTATCATCGCGAACGCATCGCGCACCTTGTAATGGACACACTATGACCACACTTAAACAACTATTCGATCTTTCAGGCCAAGTGGCCCTGGTAACCGGAGGCTCGCGCGGCCTCGGCGAGGAGATTGCCGAAGGGCTCGCCGAAGCGGGCGCATCGCTGATGCTGCTGGCGCGCCGCGAGCAGTGGCTCACCCCCACGGTGGACGCCATGAAGCAGCGCGGATTCCGCTGCGAAGGCGCGATCTGCGATGTCTCGAAGCCCGCCGAAATCGACGCCGTCGTGCAGGCGACCCTGCGCACATTCGGCCAGATCGATATCCTGGTGAATAACGCCGGCGTCACCTGGGGCGCGCCAGCCGAGTCCATGCCTTTCGACAAATGGCAGCAGGTGCTCGACGTGAATCTCACCGGCGCGTTCCTTTTCTCGCAAGCCTGCGGACGCGAGATGATCAAGCGCAAATACGGGCGCATCGTTAATGTCGCGTCGATCGCCGGCTTGAAAAGCTCCATGCCTAAGGGGATTCACTACGCCGGCTACGCGTCGTCGAAGGCCGGATTGCTGGGCCTCACGCGCGAACTGGCCGCCCAGTGGGCGCCGCACAACATCCGCGTGAACGCCATAGCGCCGGGCTTCTTCCCTTCGCGCATGACGGAGAAGGTGCTGGAAGCCGCGCAGCCGTATATCGAGTCCGGCATTCCGATGGCGCGCGTGGGCCGGCCCGGCGAGTTGAAGGGAGCCGCGGTATTCCTGGCGGCGCCGGCGTCGGATTACATCACCGGGCAGACCATTATTGTCGATGGCGGCGCGACGATTGTGTGAAGGGTTGGCGGATGGCGCCACCAGTCGCCAACGCCGATATGACCGGATGAAACGATCGACAGCTTCCGACGCCACTAAGCCGATCTCTGCGTTCCTCTACCTCGCGGCATTTTAATTAAGCGCTCAAGGACAGTGTCATAGGCCGGTTCAGAAGCTTCGTCACATTCGGGTACGACAGTGAGGGGCGATCGCGGGGTGGGCCGCCAGTTCCTGGGCCCGCCGCGGTAGTGTCGATACGCGCGATCCGTTCCGCATCTTCCGGCAGTTTAACTTCCCGCGGAGTGATCGCTGATTGCCTTTTCGTGAGAAATTAGCAATTGGCCCGGCGGTCGGACGGCACCAGCACCCGCCGGAATACCTGGCTCACTTCGGCTATCTTCCATGGCTTCGGAATCACATCGTCAAAGCCGTACTTCCGAAAATCCGCAATGACCGGTGCGTCGGAGTAGCCGCTGGATACGATCAGCTTCAGAGCGGGGTCCAACTCCTTCAGTTTGGCCGCCGCTTCAACGCCTCCCATTCCACCTCTTACGGTCAAGTCCAGCAGGACCGCATCGAAACCGCGGCCGCAAGCCTTCGCGTTCTCACATAGCGCAATCGCTTCGGCTCCGTCCCGGGCCGTTTCCACCTGGTACCCGAGCTTTTTCAGAACCGCTTCCAATAGCTTCCGCAGGGCCGCTTCGTCGTCCATCACCAGTAGTCTTTCCGTGCCGGACTGCATACCGGCGGCCGGGGGAGCCTGAAACGCCGGCCTCTCTGGCGACGCCGGTAGATCGATAGTAAATATCGTTCCGCGGCCGGGTTCCGACTCTACGGAAAGACTACCGCTGTGCTTCGCGACGATGGCATATGCCGTCGCCAGGCCCAGGCCACTGCCGCCGGGTTTCGTAGTGTAGTATGGATCGAAGATACGCGTCAGGACATCGGCGGGTATTCCGCACCCGTAATCCCGAATCGAAATCCTCACCCAAGTGCCGGCTCCGGGAGCGTCCTTGACGACCGTGTTTGCCGCGCGGACCTCGATGATGCCGCCTTCCGGCATCGCTTGCCGTGCATTCAGGAGGATGTTATGCAGCACCTGCCCGATCTGGCCCGCGTCGACCTCGGCAAACCGGAGATCCTCCGCGATGTTCACTTCAATGCTGGTCTGCGCGCCCGCGCGCGCCAGATGGACGGCATCCATCACGAGGCCGGCCATGGAAACCAACCGGCGCACTGGGGCGCCGCCTTTGGCGAAGGTCAACAATTGAGAGGACAGAAATGTCGCCCGCTGGCAGGCGCTGGCAGTCTGGTCCAGGATCGCCTGCACCGGTTCGTCCGGACTCAGCCGCAGCTTGGCCATCTCGATATTGCCTTGCACCACCGTCAGGAAATTGTTGAAGTCGTGCGCGATGCCGCCCGCCATGACTCCGAGCGATTCGAGTTTGCGCGCCCGCAGCAACTGCTCTTCTACCTGTTCGCGCTGCGCGATCTCCGCGCGCAGTTGCTCCGCGGAACGGTGCAGTTCGGCCGTGCGCTCCAGCACCCGAACCTCCAGTTGCTGGTTCAGAGCTTCGGCGTGTCCCTTGGCAGCCCGCAGGTCCTCCACAAGATCCTGGTTTTCGAACTGCAGGCTTAGCGATGAGCGGATGGTCAGATGGATTCTCGCGGTCGTGATCAGAGTGGCGAGCGTGAATAGAATGGCCAGCAATCCCATGGCAAGGTGGGCCTCATCGCCCTGAACCACCAGACGCACTACGGGCGCGAGGCCCGTCGGGAGGATGAACGCCAGGAAAGCCGCGGGCCAGGGCGCCAGCAGAGAGGCTGCGCCAAGCATCATCCCGCCCTGAATGAAGAAGAGAAAAACCTGATTCGCGAGATGGGCTTCCGGGTAGAGCAGGATACCCGCGGCTCCCCAACCGGCTCCCGCCAAGCCCGCGCCAATGGCGAACGCAGTGCCCCACGCGGCCGCCTTCGGCTGCGACGGCTTAGTGCGCCAGAAGCGCTGTCCCAGTGTGAACCGCGCCACCGATACCAAGAACATGTACAAGCACCACCCAAGAATGACAGTGTGTGCAACCACACTCCACTGCAGGCGCCCTAAGATTGGCGTGGCGACTAGAGTGACCGCAATCCCCACGTTGGAATTGCCGTAGAGCAGCCGAACCTGCGTGGCTAGAATTTGTAGCCTTCTGGATTCCCGCCGGGCGGGCGCTGCGTCGGCAGGTGAGGAGGTCGGGGTCATCGCAGACACTAGTCCTGGCGCGGTTCCTCACATTATCACAGAATTACGGCTGAACCGATGGTTCCGAAAAGATTCGGCGCGAGGACATCGGTTACAGCGCCTTCACCGGTCTCACGCCCCCGGCGTGCCTGGCGAGCATAGCTCGCCCCGGCGGGCTAAAGTCCGCGGCGGCGCATGGCGCCGCCCCACAGGCTCTCCAGAGAACCATCGTGCAAGTCAATGATCTAGCGGGACTAACGTCCCGCTAGGCGAGCTACGCTCGCCTCTGGAGATTGGCCATTTGACAGGCCTCGTGGGGCGGCGCCATGCGCCGCCAAGTCGGCCTTTCAGGCCGGCGTTAGAGGTTAGGCGAGCTACGCTCGCCGAAGAGCGGGTTCTGGAGAACCCGCGCAGGCCTGGAGGCCTGCCCCACCAAAAGGCCAATCTCCAGTGGCGAGCATAGCTCGCCCTCGGGCGGGTCTGGAGACCCGCCGCAGGTGTAGACGCCTGCCCCACCAAATGGCCAATCTCCAGCGCACGCGTCAGCTACCAGCGGAAGTGGCGATACGGGTCGTCCCACTCTTCCGGCACATCCAGGTAAAGACCCTCCAGCCA
Source organism: Bryobacteraceae bacterium (assembly GCA_050008575.1). GTDB lineage: Bacteria > Acidobacteriota > Terriglobia > Bryobacterales > Bryobacteraceae > Bog-159. Next base: position 67,046 of record JBEKMJ010000018.1, on the reverse strand, counting down.
GCGTTTCTCGCCGGCGCCGGCGGGGTTCGCGAAGCGCGCCAGCAACGGCGTCCCACCCGCCGCCCCCATGTTCGCCAACAATCGCGCGGTGAGGCATGCCACGCGCCGAAACGTGCGCTTCACGTTCATCTTCCCGCCGGAGTAGTCGAATTGCCATGGCGCCAGTTGCGAGAATACGACGTTCGCGCCATCCGCCCTGGCCAGCACGCCGTTCCCAACCACCGTGGCGCCCGCGGCCACCAGCGGCAGCGTGCGGGGGTCGCGGTTATGCACCTCCGCCGGCGATATCCCGGCGAAGGGCGAGTCCGCGCCGAACGGCTCGAAATATGCTGCGATGTGCTCCTTTGGCACCATCTCCACCTTTAGCGGCAGCAGGGCATCTGCGTCTTCCTGTGCCAAGCCGATCGCCAGCACCGGGCCGCCATTCCGGAGCCAGTCCGCCACCGCCGCCGCACTCGCTTTCAGCTCCCGGCCGGCGCTAGGCCCAGCGACCAACAGAAGGCCCGCGGCCAATTCCCCGCCTCGGTAGATTTCGGATGCCACGCCCGCCGCCTGCAGGTAGCGCATGCCGGCCGGATCGCCCGCGTAAACCGCCTGGCGGCTGGCTCCCGCCTTCCAGTCTGCCGCATACTCCAGAATGTTATGTGTCAGCGCGACCGCCGCCGGGTCCGTCTCGGTCCGCCCGCTCACGTCCATCTGGCAGAAAAGCACCATTCCCTTGCCTTCGCGGTACTCCAGCAGCGGGCTGTATTGCAGGCTGTAGCCGCAGTCGAGAACCGGCAGAAAATCGCCGCACGCGGGCTTCTCGATCAGCGCCGAGGCCACGCTGCCGCGGTTCCCGCAGCGCCACAGCCGCGTCACGGGAATCCCACACCATTTCACCGTGGGCGCGCCGTTGAATTGCTTGGCGAGTTCATAGCTCAGCCGCGGCGGCAGGATGGTCGCCGCACCGCGCCAGTCCCGCAGGTGCTCATCGCCAATGCCCGCCAGCAGCGGATGGCCAGGCACCCGCCGAAACACCCAGCGCATGCCATACTCGGCCACACGGAAGCCGAACCGTTTCTCCAACACGTCGCCCGACTGCTCGAATACGATCACCTTCAGGCCGTCGCGGACCCGCGCGATGTCCGGCCCCGGTCCGCCGGCTGTGAGCGCGCCTTTGCCGATAATCAGGGTGTCGTAGGCGGCCAAGTCCGCCCCCGCACTCACCGGCGCGCATCGTACGCCGATCGCCTCCAGTAATTTCGCGCTATCGCCCTGGGGGTCCATCAGCGCGATGTCGGCGCCCGCCCGCGCGGCTGCCGGACGCGCCAGCACGTGGACGGGCAGGCTATCTTCCTGCGTTTCACCGTTGCCGAAATCGACTCGCGCGCGCAATTCGTAACGTCCCGGCGTAGCGTCCTCCGGCAGTTCGAACCTCAGCGGAATGCGCTGCTGTTTCCCGGTGGGCAGGGTGATCTTCGCGCTGCCGCGCGCACCGGGCAGGCCGCACGACCATGCGCACTCGCCGCTCACAGGCCGCCGCGAGTTGTTGATCGCGATCACTTGCTTTTCCACCACTTCTCCCGGCAGGAAGTTGTGATCTTTGCCGGTGAACGCCGTCGGCTTGCCGGCCAGGTACGCCAACAGCGGCATGTTGTTCCGGTACAGTGCTTGCCCCGCGGCCGTGGCCACGGCGGCCGATCGCCGGAATGCCAGCTTGTCCTTCACTTGCCGCTCCTGCGTGTAAGCCGGCCGCGGCCCGGGCCGCTGGAGCGTGTCCCAATCGATCGCCAACCCAAGATCTGGCTCCCTCTCGTATGCCTCCGGTTTCCAATACGCGCCGTATTCCCAAGGCGAAGTTGCCGACACGCCCCACGTGCGGAACGCCCGGAAGTTATCCGCCAGGTACCTCGCCACCACGCCGAAGCGCTCGTCGAACACCTGCGAATTGAGGCTATACGGATAATCCCAACGCTTCCACGCGCGGCCCTTTCGAAACTGCTCCGCCTCCCAACGCAAGTTGACTTTCTCCGCATCGGCGATGTCGTACGCGCGGTCTCCCAGAAACTGCGCGTTCCATTCGGCTACGCAAAATTCCCACGGCGCCACCGCGTCGCCGAATTCCCGCTTGCCCTTGTACCACCCGCGGTACATCGCCCAATCCCAGAGGAAGGGCACACTGTACTCGCAGGTGAAGACCGGTTTCACTCCCATCGCGGCCCAGTGCTCGAACCACTCGGACATCTCCTGGGCCGGCGCCCAGTTCGCATAGAAGTTAATCGCGTGCATCGAGCCCAGGTTGCCCGAGGCGTGGTGGTATACGAAACGGCTGGGGTCCAGACGCCTGATGATTTCTTCCGCCCGCAGCGCCCGCGACACGTTCCGCACCGCCCACGCATCGCGCGGGTCTTGTATCCCGTCGATCATGTCCGGGTTCATGTCTTCGCTGTATCCGGTCGAGTTGTGGCTGGTCGAGTAGCACACCACGGCAGCGTGATTCTGCGCCACCCGGACATAGAACTCCGCGTGCCGCGCGTAGCCGTTGCCCGCATCGGCGTCCGGCGCCTCCCAATCGTAATGGCCGAAATGCGGCTGTGAGAACGAGACCAGCATGCCTTCGTCGTCGGCGGCCCGCAGTACCTCTTCGAAGCTGATGTGCGCGCCGGGTTCGCAGCCGTAGTTGTGGGTGTAAACGAAGTTGATCCCGAAGCTCTTGAAGCGCTGCAAGGTCGCGCGCGTGCCATCGTAGCTGGCCGATAGCGGGCCGATCTGGGCATTATCGAGCGGGATCGCCGAAAGATAAATCCTGGTGCCGTTCAGGTAGAAGTCCCGCCCCTCGATCCAAAACTCGCGAAATCCGAACTTCACCGGCAGCGCCTCGTCGAGCACCGCGGAGCGCACGTCCGCGAGCGATACGCGCAGGACGTACTGGTTGGGCGCATCCGTATCCCAGAGCTTTGCCGGACGCCAGTGCTCCGTGATAGCAATGCGGCCGTTCGTCAGGTCCGCCACCCCGAACGGGCGGCTCGTAAAGCGCTCCACCTCGTGCGCACCGTCGTGGATTACGGCGCGCAGCATGTATTGCCCCCGCGGGTCCAATCCGGCGAGCGCCGCTTCGAAGGTGACTTGCCAGCGGCGTACCGAAGTTTCCACCTTCACATCGGCGATGCGCGCCCCGGCGGGCGCGCTCTCCAGGTACACGTCGCCGCACAGCCCCCGCCGCGCCACCCGGCCCTCTACCAGCTTGGCGGTTGCCGTGTTGCTGTACGAGAGCATTACGCCCTTCAGCGGCAGCGCCATCACCAGCATGCTCAGGGTCTGCTTCCGGCCGGGGTGGCACAACGCCGTCAGGTCGATCTCCCCCGCGGGGTAGCGCATCTCGCCCGCCTGCTTGCCGTCCAGGTATACGGACGCGTAGGAATTAAGGTAGGCCGTATTCAATGCGATGCGGCGGCCGTTCCACTCCCGCGGCACGGTCACTTCCCGCTGCTGCCATGCCGCCGTCACGCCGGCCAGCTCCTTTCCGGCCCAATCGCGAGGCGGGAAGAATACCGTCTGGGCCTCCCGCTGGGGGGCTCCGCCGGGCCAGGGTTCCGGTACCCGGAGGTATCCCCAACCGCCGTCCGGCGCCGCTTCCGCATCGCTCCCGGCGGGCTGCCAGCGCCACAACCCATTGATGCATAGCCGTTCGCGCGTCGGCGTCGATTCGCGGTACGCCTTCTCCAGGTCCCAGACCGCCTTCACGCCTGGCGGCAGTCCGCGTCCCTCGGCTGGGGCGGCTATTTGCGGCGGTGCGGCACAGGCGGGCGCTCCCAGGACGAACAAGGCATCTCTGCGGGAAATCTTGCGCATTGTTCCGGCATGCCCTTCCGTTGGCGGCTTAAGTCTTCAACAGCGCCGCCAGGTCTCCCACGGCCACCCGCAGCCCCACGTAGAAAATCCCGAACAGCGCATACGCGGCGCTCACTTCGTCGAAGCGCATCTCGTAAATCAATTTCTTGAAGACCAGCGGATCGTCGGCGAACAGATCCACGCCCCATTCCCAATCGTCGAAGCCGATGGAGCCGGTGATGATCTGCTTCACCTCGTCGGCGTAGCGGCGGCCCACCATGCCGTGCTCGTGCATCATGCGCTGGCGCTCGGCCATGGGCACCTGGTACCAGTTCACGCTTTCGCCGCGGCGGCGGTCCATGGGATAGAAGCAGATGTATTTGCGGTCCGGAATCGCCGGCCATAAGCGCGGCGCCATGGTCTGCCGCTGGCGCGCCAGTTGCCCTTCGATCTCCTGGTTCCATTCCGCGGAATGCGGCTCGATGCCGCGCTCGGCGAGGCTGCCATAGAGCTTCAGCGTGGACTCATACAGCCCCAGTTCCACCATCGAAAGATACGATGTGGTGGGCTCCAGGAATTCCGACAAGCGTAGGCGCGCCAGCGCGATCTCAGCCTGGTTTAGTTCCTCGAAGTTCTTCCGGAAATGCAGGAACATGAAATCGCCTTTGTGGCCGATGAGCGAATAAACGGCGGTTTGGTCCGTCGCTCCGGGCATGGCGTTGAGGGTAGCGGCGGCTTCTTCGAGCGCCGCGTCCTGCTGGGCGGGCGACTGGGATTTCCAGGCTGTCCAGCGGAACCGCATCATCTGGTGCAAGACGCTGGCGCCTTCGAGGGTCAAGGGAACGGGCGGCAAAGAGGTCATCGCCCCTCTATTTTGGCACAGCCGTGAATGTGTCTCCGCGCTCGGCGTCGCGAGGCGGAATTGGCAACAATCTTGCTAAATCGGATGCTGCAAGTAACAAAAAGGGCCTGGAGGGTAGATGCCATGTTGAATCATTCCATGATCGTGAGCGAAAGTCCCCATTTTCACCCACCCGCGAGCGCCACGCCACCCATCACGCTGCAGGGCTTCGTTCGGAAGTCCGCCGCGAATGGCGACTCTGCCTCGCAAGGGCGCATTCTCTCCAAGCGGCTCTCCTGCAAGACCTGTCTGGGCAAGTGCTGCATCGGCCGCTGCCGCTTCTGACCAGCGCCCAGCCCCTAGAACCCAATAGTTTTGCGGTGGTGTAACGCCAGTCCCGCCGGCGCAGGGTGCACGGCTTCTCCCCATTCGAACAGCGCCGCCGCCCAGGTAAGCCCCGCGCCAAATCCGGCCAACAGCACGTTGTCGCCGGCCGCGGTCGCGTTACGATCCAGCAAATCCCCCAGGGCCAGCAGCACCGAAGCCGAGCAGGTGTTGCCGATCCCCGCCATATTCACGATCCATTTTTCCGGGGCGATCCCGGTGCGCTCCTGCAGTTGTTCCACGATGCGCACGTTGGCTTGGTGCACCAGCACCCAATCCAGATCGTCGGGCTTGATTCCGGCCTTGGCACAGGTTTCCAGCAGCATCTCGGTCCCGCGCTGGGAAGCGAACCGGAACAGCGGCCGGCCTTGCATGGAAACCGTGGCCCCCCGCGGATCGCCATTGCCGGGCGCTTGCCAGGGCGCCGCCGAGCCGCCATGCGGCACGTAAAAGAGCTTTGCGCCGGCGCCGTCCGATCCCATCACCCAGGAGCGCAGCGCGATTCCCTGCGGGCAAGCCTCGATCAGAAAAGCTGCCGCCCCATCGCCAAACAGGATGCGGGTATGCGCATCGTCGTCCGCCAGGTGATGCGTCACCGTATCGCTGGCCACCAGCAGAACCCGCTGCGCCGTCCCGGCGGCGATAAAGCTCAGCGCCGTGATCAGGCCCAGAACGCCGCCCGAGCAGGCCGCGTTCAGGTCGAAAGCGGGTATCGGCCCCAGTTCCAAGGCATGCGCGATAGCCGGACCGCAGGGGCACAGCGGGTAATCCGGCGTGAATGTCGCGCATACCAGGCAGTCCGGTTGGAACGATGGCGCGTTCAAAAGGGCCTGCCGGGCAGCCCGCACCCCCAAGGTAGTGGTGGTTTCGCCGGGACCGGAGACATATCGGGCATGCACCCCGCAGCGTGCCCGGATCCATTCTGCATCGACGCCCAACTGCAGCGCCAACTCACGATTTTTCAATACGGTGGAAGGAAATGCCTGCGCGTAGCCGGCCACCCGGAAGCGGGTACGTTGCAACGGAAGGGGTCCTTGTTGCTCCATGATAGCCCTTGAGTGCCCCCCCATCCCAAGGTACCTCAATTACGGTTATGCGGTGTGGCGCGCGCCCCGGCGTGGCGACCCTGCCTGCCGCGCTGGCACCCCTGCCAGCGCAGGTGAGCGGAGTTCGCCCAAGCGGGGCTAAAGCCCCTCGGCGGCGCATGGCGCCGCCCTACGAGGTCGAAAGGCCAAAGTCCGGCGGCGAGCGAAGCTTGCCCGAAAACCGGTGTCGAAACAGGCCCTAACCCATTGAGCCGCAATGGGGCATAGATGAGTCTCTCAGACCCTCGATGCCACCACGCGGCGCGCCTCTTGCGCTTCCGCGGAGAACCACATATCCAGGAACTGGCTGAGGGCGGCCCGGTCGGTATGCGCGGCGTCGTGTCCGCCGAACTCACGTATCGAGCGTTTGATCTCCCGATAGGCTATAGGCGGCTTCGCGCCCAGAGACCGGGCCAACGCGATGGCGCGGTCTCGGACCTGTTCGGCGGGTGCCAGTTCCCGCACCAGGCCGATTTCCAGAGCGCGGGCGGGTGTCAGCGGCTCGCCGAGCAGCATCACTTCCCGCGCGCCCGCCAGTCCCACCGCATTTACCAGCATTTCGCGCAGGGTGGGCGTAAGCGCCAGCCCCAGATTGATTTCGTTCAGCGCGAAGCCGAAATCGCCCTCCGCCATGATCCGGAAATCGCTCGAGATCGCCAGGATGGCTCCCCCGGCGAACGTATGCCCGCTCAGCGCCGCCACCACCGGCTTAGGGCACCGGTAGAGGCTCTCGTATAGATCGATAAACCGGCCGAAGAACGCCGCCATGCCGTCGCGATCATAGGTGAAAACCTCACGGATATCGAAGCCGCTTGAAAAGAATCGCGGCCGGTCGCTCGCCAGCACCAGCCCGCGTACGGAGCCGTCCGTCGTGGCCGCCGCCACCGCGCCGCACAGTTCTTCGACCAACGCGTAGTTCAACGCATTGGCTTTTCCCCGCGACAGGGTCAAAATCGATAAGTCGCCGTTACGTTCGGATTGCAGATGTTCCATTTTGCGCTACTGTAACATGCCTGTGGGGGCAGGCGGTTCCGTCCGCTACTTTGCTTCGAAAAGTACTTGCGCGACGAGAACCCGCCGTTCTATAATCGGTTCGTGGCCGTTGTCCGTCCCATACGTCAGCCCCGCCCCGAACCCGTCGCCATCCAGGCGCACGCCTTCGACAACCTGCAGTACATCCGCTCCGCCATGGAGCGGGCCGGCGCGTTCACCGCGGTGCCGGGCGTGGGTGGAATCGCGCTGGGCTGCACGGCTCTGGCCGTGGCGGCGCTGGTGTGGCGCGTGTGGAACGCGGACGCCTGGCTCGCGGCCTGGCTGGGCGAGGCGGTGCTGGCGTGTCTGATCGGCGTGGCGGCCGCCGCGCGCAAGTCGCACAAGGTAGGGATGCCGCTGCTCTCCGGTCCGGGCCGCAAATTCCTGCTGGGGTTCGCGCCGCCCCTCCTGGCGGGCGCCCTACTCACTCTGGTCCTGTTTCGCGCCGGATTGATCGCGCCGCTGCCCGGCGTCTGGCTGCTGCTCTATGGCACCGGCGTGCTGTGCGGTGGCGCGGCTTCCGTGAAGGTGGTGCCGGTGATGGGCATCTGCTTTATGGCCTTGGGCGCGGCGGCCCTGTTTGCGCCAGTCGCCTGGGGCAATGCCCTTCTGGCCGCGGGCTTCGGCGGCCTGCACATCTTGTTTGGCATTTTGATTAAGGTGAAATACGGTGGCTAGACAAAACGCGCTCCCGCGCGAACGCGACAAGAAACTGCGCCCCGCAGGAATTGGCGGCGGCGCTCCCAAGCTCGACCGGCTGATCCACGAGCGCCTGCGTCTCGGCATTCTGAGCGCATTGGCGGTCAACGAATCGCTGACCTTCAACGAGCTGAAGAAGCTGCTCGAAACCACCGACGGCAATCTCAGCGTCCACGCGCGCAAACTGGAAGACGCCCAGTACATCGCCTGCAGCAAGTCGTTCGAAAACCGGCTGCCCAAGACAGAGTATCGCCTGACCGCGATCGGACGCCGCGCGCTGGAGCGCTACCTGGATCATATGGAGGCCCTCATCGGCACGATGCGGGAGCGGTAACCCCCCTTTTTTGGAAACATACTTTATGATGCAAAGTACTCATGGCAAGTCCGGCCGCCTGCACGCGGCCATCATCATGGACGGCAACGGCCGGTGGGCCTTGGCGCGTGGGTTACCTCGCCTGGCGGGACATCGCGCGGGCGCCGCCGCCTTGCGGCGCACGGTGGAAGCCGCGCCGGACCTGGGCATCGGCATCCTGACCCTGTTCGCCTTTTCCTCGGACAATTGGCGCCGCCCACCCGAGGAAGTCTCGGGCTTGATGGAATTGCTCGCCGACCATCTTCGCTTGGAAACCAGCCGCTGCCTGGAGAACGGCGTGCGCATCCAAGTCATCGGACGTCGCGACCGCCTGGGCGGCGAGTTGCCCGCCGCCATCGCGCAGGCCGAATCCGCCACCGGCGCCGGCCAAAAACTGCAGCTTCGCATCGCGGTGGACTACTCCGGGCGCGACGCCATCGCCGAAGCCGTGCGCCAAGCCGCGCACGCCGGACTGGTTTGCCGCGAATGCCTGGAAGAGCAATTGGGACCGCCCGTGGACCTGCTGATCCGCACCGGCGGCGAGCAGCGCCTCAGCGATTTCCTGCTGTGGGAGTGCGCCTATGCCGAGCTGATCTTCTCCCGGCGCATGTGGCCGGATTTCGATGCGGCCGATCTGGACGCCGCCGTTCGCCAGTTCCATGCCCGGCAAAGGCGCTTCGGAGCCATCCCGCAAGTGGTAGCGCCTTCCGCCACCGGCGCGCACGCCTGGCTGGACTGAGATAATCTCTTTGGAGGGCGGCCAATCCTGGCCGCGGCCGCCTTTCAGGCGGCCGGCAGTTAATCCGTGCAATTCTCCACCACCGCCAAACACGCCGGCCAACGCCTTGACCAGGTGCTCCATGCCCACCTCCCCGAATTCAGCCGCGCCCGCCTGCAGGACTGGATCAAGCGCGGCCGCGTGCTGGTGAACAGCGCCGCCGCGCGCGCCTCCCGCGTGCTGCGCGAAGGCGACCGCATCGACGTAGAGCCCGCCGATCTGCCTCCCCTCCGCGCCGAACCGGAAGCCATTCCGCTGCGCGTGCTCTATGAAGACCAACACTTCGTAGCCATCGACAAGCCCGCCGGCATGGTGGTGCACGCCGGGGCCGGCGTCCACAGCGGCACGCTGGTAAATGCGCTGCTTGGCCGCTTCGAATCGCTTTCCGCGCTGGGCGGAGACCTGCGGCCCGGCATCGTGCATCGCCTGGACCGCTTCACCAGCGGCGTGATCCTGGTGGCCAAGAACGATGCCGCGCATCGCGCACTCGCCGCGCAGTTCGCCGGCCGCCAGGTGGAGAAGACTTACCTGGCGCTGGTCCACGGCAGTGTGCAGGCCGATCGCGGACGCATCGAAAAGCCCATCGCGCGCGATCCGCGCCACCGCACCCGCATGACCGCCCGCCTGGGCCGCGGCCGCGCCGCCTTCACCGAATACCGCGTCCTCCGCCGCTTCACCGGCTTTACGTTCCTGGAGGTCCGCATCGGGACCGGCCGTACGCACCAGATCCGCGTGCATCTCTCCAGCATCGGCCATCCGGTCGCCGGCGACCGCCTCTATGGCGCGCCGGCCAAGAACGAAATCCAGCCGCCCGGCGACCGCTTTTTCCTGCATGCCCATCGCATCCGCTTTCAACACCCATTCACCGCCCAGCCGCTCGAAATCGAATCTCCCTTGCCCGGCGATCTGACGGCCTGGCTGGAACGGTTATAATTAATCCAAATGAAAGCCTTCTTTTTCCCGATGGCCGTCGCCATGTGCTGCGCCGCCGTCTACGCGCAGCAGGCGGTTGCGCCGGCCGCGCAGAAGCCGGCCGAGATCGCCGACGACTCGCCTACCCGCATCATTCTGGATGTCACCCGCGTCAACATGCTCTTCACGGTCACCGACAAGAAGGGCCGCTTCGTCACTGACCTGGCGAAGGACGACTTCCAGGTGTTCGAAAACAAGAACCTGCAGACCATCGCGGAGTTCACCGCCGAAACCGACCTTCCCCTGCGCCTGGGCATCCTGATCGATACCAGCAACAGCATCCGGGAACGGTTCAAGTTCGAGCAGGAAGCCGCCGTATCGTTCATCAATAGCGTCGTGCATCCGGGCCACGACAAGGCCATGGTGGTCAGCTTCGACACTTCCGCCGAGTTGGTGGCGGACCTGATGGACGATACGGAGAAACTGCAGCACGCCATCCGCAGCCTGCGCCCGGGGGGCGGCACCGCGCTCTACGACGCCGTCTTTTTCGCCTGCCGCGACAAGCTTTCCAAAGACCAGCCGCGGCACAAGTTCCGGCGCGCCATCGTGATCGTCTCCGACGGCGACGACAACCAGAGCCAGTACACGCGCGACCAGGCGCTCGAAATGGCGCAGAAGGCCGATGTGGTGATCTACGCCATTTCGACTAATGTGATCCGCGGCGAAACCGACGGCGACAAGATCCTGAAATACCTGACCGCGGAAACCGGCGGCCAGGCCTTCTTCCCGTTCAAGGTGGAAGACCTGGAGCAGTCGTTCGAAAATATCGCGAACGAACTGCGCCACCAGTACAACGTCTTCTACCGCCCCGAGCCGTTGAAAACCGATGGCCTGTACCACACCGTGGATCTGAGGGTGAAAGGCCGCAAGGACCTGGTGGTGCGCTGCCGCAAGGGCTATTACGCGCCGAAGCTGTAGGACAGGTGTCGAACCAGGGAGACAATCACGATAGCTATGCTGCCTCAATCGTGGCCCAAACTCTCAAGCCGGGAAGGGTTGCCTTCCGGAATCGCCTTTCCAGTCGACGATGTTACTCCCGCCGCAAAGCCCATCTGGTGCGAAAGCCTAGCAAACAGTCTGAGTCTGCGATTCATGCGCAAGATTCTGGTGCTGCCGGATGCGGACCGGCCCGTCGTCAACGCGGCATACGACTCGCTCTACGAACGTCACGGCGCCCTAATGGCCCGCCGTCCCGCTCCCTGCGGCCGCATCAGCCGATGCCATCCGCTGATCGATGCCGTGCACATCGCCTTCAGCCAGCACCGCCCCTTGACGCTTTCCCCGGATGCCATTTGGCTGACGATCGCGCAGGGCTTCGGACATCATGTGGCCGCCAATGCGGAAACTCTGCGCGGCCGCCTTGTCCGGCACGAAGGGCGCGAGACTCTTACCAGCAGGGTCGAGAGTCTGGAGGCGGCCGATTTCAAGCACGCCATCGCCGATTTCTCCGCGCAGATCCGCGCAGCCACCGATCCCGTCCTGCACGAGACTCTGGTTTGCGATTTTTCCACCACTACGCCGGCCATCCGCACCGCCAGCGAAGTGGCCCTCATGGACTCCTTCTCCAGCTACTTCGAGTACGCCATGCTCTGTGTTTGTGGCATACCCAAGATCACAGTCGAAGGCTCGCTGGCGGATTGGCAGCGCATCCGCGCGCGTGTGGAGGTGCTCGAAACGTACGGCCTCGAGTGGTGGGTCTCGCGTCTCCGCCTGGTCCTGGACGAATTCGTTCGCACCGCGGCCGGACATCCGTCCCCGGAGTTCTGGAAAGCTATTTACAAGCCGCTGCCTGTCTACGCCGACGAAGAAGCCACCGGATGGATCGCCGACCTGTTTCCGTACTTAGGCGATGGCCCCAGCCGCGTCCGCAGTCACATATTTCAACACGAGAGACGCGACTGGATGATCCCGGCCGACAAAGGTGTGCCATTGTATCGCCGCCGCGTAAGAGGCGTCGTCCCAAAAAGTTTCCCCGCGGGCCTTTCCAGCGTGCCTGTCAAGCTAAAGTTCATCAACGGGCGGGAGTTGGATGTGGTCCTGCTGGCCGGCTTCTTTGCGGTGAAACAAGACCCTACCGACGGGGCGCTCTCACCCCTCATCGGCTGGTCCGCGACCGAGCCGGCGCCGGCGACGCCCGTGATCGTCGTTTAGTTGGTGGCAGCCATCCTTCTTCATCCTCCCGTTTAAGGTGGAAGGCCAGCTACCACACAAACATGCGAACGCCATCGCCCGATTGGCGGATCCGCCCGGTTTGCGTGGTATCGCGTGCGGGGGGCATGTTTGCATCGCGCGAAAGAGGCAGGCTCGCGCCCGTCGTGGTGCTACTACCCGGTTCACGGCCGATGAGCTCTTCAACTTTTATGGCGCCGTGGCGGTTCATGATCTCCGCCGCGTCGTCCACCTCTGCATTCGATCTCGTCGCGAAAACGAGGACTCCTCCACGCCGCACTCCTTGCACGTAAGCATTCGCCTCCCACTCGCTTGCTCCGATGGTCTTGAGCTCCCGGCCTAAACCCACCTCGAAGTCGGTGTGCGGGATACTCGTGACCCCGGCGACCGCCATGTCCAGCGGCTCTCTAAGAATGCGGATCTCGCTCTGGGGGAAACCACTGGCATCCAGATCGTGGACGACTTGATCCGCCACGCCCGGGTTTTCAAACAAACCAACTGCTGTTTTCGACATATTGCTCCTTTATTGAAGTTTGCATACAGCCCAAAACTTTCGAGACTCTTCACGGTTTATCGTTCACGGCGTCGTCCGAATAGCCGGGAGCGAGCGACAGGTTATTGTTCACACGGACGACCTGCGGGACGCTCTGGGCAATTTCACCCGCCTTCACTTTGGCCTTCCGATTGCCTACTTCGCCGGTCAGAGTGACGACTCCGCCGATCGAACTCACCGAGATATGAGTTATCGTTTCTCCATTGGCGCCCCGGTCGAATTGACGAAGTTGCCTGTCTTCAATTGGCCCAAACACCGCAGCCAGCTTGGCTTTGACGCCCTGCGTGATGGCCGCATCGTCGATCGGGGCCCGAAAGTTCCGGCACCCGCTCAAGAGCGCCAGCGCGCAAATCGCGGTGGACGAAACAATACGCCGGCCCTGGCGGCTGAATTCTCCGTATGTGGTCATAGTGCGATCCCTCTGCCGGTACTCAGGCGGTTCTCATTTACAGGGTGCGGCTAGCTCCACGGGCGCCGGCCAACTATGCCCCTGTCGAACCATCAGGCCTTGCGCGGCGTCCGGCCCCCAAGTGCCGCCGGCGTAATTCGGAAAATCGTTGGGAGGGCTGGCTTTCCACGCATCCAGCACCGGCATCAGCAGCCGCCACGCCGCCTCCACCTGGTCGGCGCGCATGAACAATGTGGCGTCGTTGTTAATCACATCCCAAAGCAGCGTCACATAAGCTTCCGGCGATGGTGTGGCGAAGCTTTCGCGATAGTCGAACCGCATGTCCACCGGTTGCAACACCATCTTCGGCCCGGGATGTTTGGCCTGAAAGCGCAACACGATGCCTTCGTCGGGCTGGATCGACAAGACCAGGCGCGACGGTTCCCAGTTGAGCGTCGCCTCGGTTGGAAACGCCTGATGGGGAACCGCGCGGAACTGGATGGCGACTTCGGAAACTTCACGGGGGAGACGCTTGCCGGTGCGCAGATAGAATGGCACGTCCTGCCAGCGCCAGTTATCCACGAACAGCCGCAGCGCCGCAAACGTCTCCGTCTGTGACTCGGGCGGCACGCCCTCTTCTTCGCGATAGCCGAGCACCTTCTTACCGCCCATCCACCCCTCGCCATACTGCCCACGCACCGCACAGCGATGGACCATGTCATGCGGAATCGGCCGGACCGAGTGCAGCACGTCCACTTTCTTATTGCGAATCTCGTCGGCGTCGAAGGAAACCATCGGTTCCATCGCCACCAGACAGAGCAGTTGCATCAGGTGATTCTGCACCATATCGCGCAGCGCACCGGCCCCGTCGTAATAGCCGCCGCGATGTTCCACGCCCACCGCTTCGGCGACCGTGATGGTCACGTAGTCCACATAGCGCCGGTTCCAAATCGGCTCGAACAACGGGTTGGCAAAGCGAAACGCCAGCATGTTCTGCACGGTCTCTTTGCCCAGGTAATGGTCGATGCGGAAAATCTGGGATTCGAGAAAGCCTTCGGCAAGCGTGCGGTTCAGCCCCAACGCCGATTCCAGGTCGTACCCGATCGGTTTCTCCACGACGATGCGCGCACGTTCCCGGTCGGCCGCCAGACCAGCATGCGCCAGGAAGGATGGAATTTCGCCAAACAGGGATGGCGGCGTGGCCATATAGAAAATACGCTGGGCCTGGGCTCCCCATTCCTTTTCCAATTTGGCGCACTGGCCGCCGAGTTCCTTATAGGTCGCGTTGCTCTTAAAGTCGCCCTGCAAATAGTGGATATGCGGGGCGAACTCGCTCCACTCCTTGACCGCCGTTTTCCCGCTGCGCGCGAACTTCGCGACTCCCGCATGCAAGCGCTTGCGCAGCGCGTCCTCGCCGAGTTCGACGCGGTCCACCGCGATAATCGAAAAATGCGCCGGAATGCTGTGGCTCTGGGAAAGATCGAACAGGGCCGGCATCAACTTCCGCCAGGTCAAGTCGCCCGCGCCGCCGAAGATAACGAATATGTTTGGATCGAGTCGGTCGCTGGTCTGCATCGATCACGCTCCGCGCCGCGGCATCGCGCGGCGCGAAAGTTCGAATCGATATTAGTGGCGCCCGCCGCCTCCACCGTGAGACCCTCCGCTGCCCGCCGACTGTCTCTGCTGCATTTGCTGGGCCTGCTGCGTGTGTCTCTGCTGCAATTGCTGCGTCTGTTGCTGGTGCCGCTGCTCCAATTGCTGCGTTTTCGCCGCGCCGGCATTCTGCCTGGACTGCTGCTGATGTTCCTTTTCCTGCGTCTGCTGAAGTTTCTGCCGGTCCTGGTTCTGCTTCGCGTATAACTGATCCTGCTCCTTCTGGTATTTCTGGTCCGTTTTCGGGTTCCCCGTGTTAGGGGCGGCGGAGCGCGCCACGGGCGCCAGATCCTTGGGATGGACCGCCGTGCCGGAGCGAGCGCTATCTTCCGAGCGCCCAACCGGCGCCGCGGCGTGATTCGCGGAAGACCGCTGCTGGTGATCGTTGCGGGCGGCCTGCGCATGTTGCGTCTGAGCCGCTACAGGCGCGGTATGCCTGCCATTCGCCGCAGCCTCTTCTTGGGGCGTGGCGCGCGCCTCGATTCCACCCTTACCGCCGTTGTAGCTGACGCGGCCACCCGCAGCCTCGCTCACCCTTGCGTTGTAAACATTGTGGAAGCCGGCGCCCACGCGATTATACGCCGAGTTGTAGAAAAAATGGCCGTTGTCCCAGCGTCCACCTGCGTAGCCGCTGCCGAAGTACCCGAAGCCGTAGTTGATCCCGCCATAGAAACCTACTCCCAGGCCCCAGTAACCTTCATTGAAAAAGAATCCGCCGCCGCGCCAACCCCAATAGCCGGGAGTCCAAAGGAACCCGACTTCCGGAGCCATCACCCAATCGCCTGGCACCCAATAGTAGGCGCCGTCACCCCAAGCCCAATACCCAGGCGTCCAGATATAACCGTCGCCGGGACACATCGGCTGCTCATAGACGGGCAGTTCAGGGGGCGCGATGTCGACCGACACGTCAACTTGCGCAAAGGATGCCGTGGACAGGCATAGCGTTCCTACTGCCAATAGCAGGGGACGAACGAAGCGGACGCGAGCTACGTTATAGAGTCTCATTTTTTCCTTTTATTTTCAGGCGACCGGCGAGTTGCGCTCACCGCGCCCTCCGATCCTCTGTGCAAGACTCAGGCCAAACCGGAAGCCTGCGATTTCATGCGGAACGCCGGATTGCAGGTGCATAACCTGCACGCAGGAATGCCAAAGTTACCGTTTTTCGTTCTTCTATTGGCGCTGGAAGACGAGCGTGATTGGGGCGTGCTCCGGCCTTACCACGTTGACCGTCATGTTGCCATCCGCGCCTAGGGTGTAGCTTTCGACAGTCGTCGCGCCGGATTGCGTGGTCGTCACCTTCAGCACGTCGCGATCCCACCGGGTCTTGCTCTTGAGGTCCTTGCCGGTGCGAATCGTGGCGTTGTTCTGGCTGTCGGTCATGTCCTTGTAGAAGAACGTTCCGGTCGCGCCTTCATACTTAAAGCTGCGGGAGACGGTGATATTGCCCTGCCGTTCGTCGATCGTCACCGTGCCGGTTTGAATCACGGCCTGGCCGCCAAAATCGCTCTGGGCGGGCACCAGCGTCCAGGCGCCGTTCAGGGCCGTGTGACCGCGCGCGAAAGCGGAGAACCCAAATAGGACCGTGGTGAAGACGGCCCCGGCAATCGGAGCGGCTGAACATCTCCTCATAGTTTCCTCGTGGTGACGGAATCCGCACGCGCCTTGAAGGGACGGCATCGCGCGGCCAAGCCGCGGAAACATGCTTCTGCCTTCAAGCGCGACCCCTGATGAGGTGAAATACCAAGGAAATCACCGCGATGATTAACAGAAGATGAATCAGCCCGCCCGCCACGTGGAACGCGAAAAATCCCAGCAGCCACAGCACCACCAAAATAAAGAACAGTCCCAGCAACATTTGAATTCTCCTTTGTGCCTATGTCTTATTTAACCGCCTGCATTGTCAGTTAGGTCCAAACGGCCGATGGCTATCCCGCGGACGAGCCCGAGTACGCTCGCGGCGCCTCGCCGGCGACCTGCTGTTGCCAGTACTTCCGGCCACGCTCATACCCACGCTGAAACGGCTCCGAATCCCAGACATCCGGATACCACCACTTCAAGCAGTCGGTCTCCTCGTCGATCGACTTGCCGCGGCATTCGCGGCGCAAGGCGGAGTTGAAGCCGCTGCGATACACGTCCTCATCCCGCTCGAAGTTGTGCCCCAAAGCCCGATAGTGCTCCTGTTCGGCGTCGCGCAACCCGAGCCACCAATCCTTCCGCGCCGCATCCAGACTCTCGGCACCCGCGTCCGCCAACAGTTTGTGCGCGCGCTGTTCTTCCGAACCATCCGCGGCAAGCACCAGCACCACCGACCGTCCCTGCCGCAAGGCATCTTCGTAGAAGAAGATTTCATCCGCCGGGACACCCTCCGTGGCCTGGTCGTCGGCTGCGTTGCCCAGGGCCGCGCCGCCCAGCGCGCCGCCCACTCCAAATAACGCGGCCCCGGCGATACCAAACGCCAGTACCGGTCCCACACCGGGAATCAGCAGCGCGGTTGCGGCCATTCCCAATTCGAGCCCGCCAGCCACGCCCAGCGCGCCGCCCAGCATGCCTCCGATCGCGCCGCCTACGCCCGGCTGTTCGGTATCCGTCGTCGGAATGGCGTGGATCTCCTCTTCCGAGGAAGCCGGAGACAACAGGTTCACCTGACTCTCCAGGAATCCGGCGCGGCGCAGCGCGACTGCGACATCCCGCGCGGTCTGGTAGGACGTGAAAACGCCAGTGACGGTTGTCATGCCGCGGTCAATGCACGTTTATGCCCCAAGATGTCGGGCCCCCAACATCCTGTGTTAGATTTCACACGTCAGGGTGAGCGGAATGGGTAAATCGTCGCTCGCTCCGCGGGAAGCGTCGAGAACCATACGGGCTGCATGATCTCGCCAACCGGCTGCGCGGCGCTCTTCACGACAGCGGCAGCCATTTGGGCGCATCCCATGGGCACGCGTGGGTAACTGACATGCGCGATAATAAGGGAGGATCGGGCAATGGATAAGTCCACTGTCATAGCGAAATTAAGGGAGCATGCGCCAGAGCTAAACGCCGCCGGAATCGTGCATTTGGGCGTTCATGGATCGGTGGCTCGCGGCGACGCCACACCTTCATCGGATGTGGACCTGATAGCGGAGTTCGACCAGTCCAAGAGGCTGTCCCTGATCGGGCGCGTCCATCTGGAAAACCTGCTAGCGGATATTCTCGGCGTAAAAGCGGATTTGGCGGACAGAGCGATGCTGCGGCCCGAGGTATTGGAAAGAGCGCGGCAGGAGTCGATTCTTGTCTTTTAGGCCATCGCCTCAAACCTGGTTTGGCGACATCTTGGACGCGATTGCGATGATCGAGCAGTTCACGTCCGGCATGGATTTCGAGGCGTTCAGCTCGAATCCGATGGCTGTGGCTGCCGTCGAGCGCAAATTGCAGATCGTCAGCGAAGCCGCTATCCGGCTTGGGCCCGAAGCGGAGCGGCGGTGTCCCGATATCCCATGGCGTGATATCCGAGGCATCGGAAATCAGCTTCGCCATGCGTACGAGCGAATCGATCCGACACGATCTGGAAGGGGGTAACCGATGATGTACCGCCGCTCAAAGTTGCTGTCCAGCTTGCTCTGAAGGCGCTGCCGGCAAACCCGAGGGGTCCGGCACCGGAGCAATGATTTCAAGGCGATAGTGATTCGGCGCACGAGTCACACGTTTTACGGGCAGACCGGGCGCATGCTCATGGACGACGCTTCTCACAGCCTCATAACGTTCTTCACCTGCTTCACAGCCGACAATCACCGATTGGAGGGCCTGGGGCGGGAGACGGAAATAGTCCCCTTCCGGTTTTAAGGGGTACCCTTCCGCGTAATTCGGACTGCCCACGAGACGCCATTCCTTTTCGTCTTTCCAGTCTTCCGACTTGGTAAGGACCACCTGGTCCGCAATGGCTGGCATTTCCTGCGGAACCCAAACAGGATATGCCGAACGGTACATGACTTCCCGAGCCTTGAGGAAGAGAACGTTGCCGAGATGAAACTCAAGACAAATTCCCCGGTGCCTGTCGGCATAATGCGACCACATCAAGGTGGAGCATGGGTCAGGCGTCAGACAATAAATTCGTCGCTTGCAGATCTCGCGCTGGAGGCTCTCGGAAAGACCTGAAAGATATTCTCTTAGCTGGTCCGGGCTGTTGCGAATCCCATCTTCGATGGTGGCGCGCTTGGGGTGATTATCAGTTCCAGGCTTGCGAAAGGCGAGCATCGCCTCCCGTTGCGCCGGGTCTTCAGCCATCGGCCGATAGTCAAACCACGGCCTGCAATCCCAAGGGTCGTTTAGGTTGGTGGGATCGGAGCAGTGAATCTTTTGCTCGCGGAGCGTCGTCGCCAGCCAATCTTCCCTGAACCTTTCGTAGTGATACAGCCGGGCGATACCAGCCTCTAGCGGATTGCGGCGCGCTTCCGTCATTTCGTTCCATCATATCGCTACGGTATTCCCGTTCCCGCCGACCTGCGCTCGCGCAACCTATCGTCCTGGCTCCGGCGGCGGATGCTCCGCCCTCGCTCGGCCTCGCGGTATCGCATTAGCATCCCGGCTTGGTGTAAGCTAATTCCCAGTACACTGGAGGGCTTCCGATGCCAGCCAAAGCCGCACTCATCTTTCTCGCAGCCGCATGCAGCGCCGCCGCGCAGCCGGCCGCCCCCCTCCAGCCGCTGGCCCAACAAGTTCGCCGGCTCGAAGATGCCATGAATTACCTGGGCCAACCGTTTCCCCCAGCGGACCACAAAGCCATCAACGCCGCCATCGCCAATGCAGACGAAGGCGCCGCCGTCGCGGAACTCGAGAAAATCCTCGACCGCTACGCGCTTGCGATCGTCGATATCAACGCCGAAAGCCGCGTCAAAGTCGAGCCGGGACTGGCTAAGCCCGAGTTAGTGGAAGGCGGTACGCGCCTGTTCCTGGTGAAGGTGATCAACCGCGCCGGCGTTACCGCGCCCCTACGCGCCGCCAGCCCCAACAGCGGCGACGTCTACATTCAGTCTACCGGCAGCCCCGAGCCCAAGATGCAACTGACCCCGCGGGATGCCGCCGATCGCTGGGCCGAGATCTCGGTCTATGACCAGCCACCCATGAATCGCCGCCTTTCCGGGTTGGCATTGGACTACCGGATTCTGCAAATCCATAGCCGCGACAGCGGGCAGCGCTCCGCGCAGATCAGCTTCAATGTAGGCCAAGGCAGCCAGGATATCGGTTTTCGCAACGACATCCTGGTGCTCTTCGACGCCCTCCCCGCGCGCACCATCAAGCTGCACGTGCGAGACGAGAAAGGCCAGCCGGCCATGGCCTCGTTTGTCATTCGCGACCGGCTGAACCGGCTTTATCCCAATCCGTCGAAGCGCCTCGCGCCCGACTTATTCTTCCAGCCGCAAGTCTATCGCGCCGATGGCGAGAGCATCAGCCTGCCGGCGGGCTACTATAACATCGCTTACTCGGGCGGTCCGGAATATCGCGCGTACACTAAGGAGTTCGCGGTAGATGACAAAGGCCCCGCCGAACTTTCTTTTCAGCTCGAACGCTGGATCGATCCGGCGAAGAACGGCTGGTATTCCGGCGATCACCACGTGCATGCCGCGGGCTGCTCGCATTATCAGAACCCAACCGAAGGCGTACTGCCGCAGGATATGATTCGGCAGATATCGGGCGAACGCCTGAACATCGGTTCCGTGCTCACGTGGGGACCCGATTACTACTATCAGAAACAGTTTTTCTCGGGCCACGACGATCCGCTTTCCAAACCCGATGAACTGATGCACTACGACCTGGAAGTCTCCGGCTTTCCATCCAGCCACGCCGGCCACATCGTGCTGCTCGGCTTGCGCCAACAGGATTACCCCGGCGCCGAGCGCATCTCCGATTGGCCCACCTGGGACCAGCCTATCTTCCGCTGGGCCAAGTCACAAGGCGCCGTGGTCGGATTCGCGCACTCGGGCTGGGGGCTGGAAGTCATGAGCGACGATCTTCCCAATTACGAGATGCCCGGCTTCGACGGCATTGGCGCAAACGAATACATCGTGGATGTCACCGAGCCCGGCTTGGTGGATTTCATTTCGTCCGTAGACACGCCCTATGTGTGGGAATTGAGTATCTGGTATCACACTTTGAACGTCGGATTCCGCACGCGCATCGCCGGCGAAACGGATTTCCCGTGCATCTACGATCAGCGCGTCGGGATCGGGCGCACTTACACTAAGTTGGAAAACCTGAGTTATGCGAACTGGCTGCAGGCGCTCAAGGCCGGGCGCAGTTACGTCTCCGACGGCAAGAGTCACCTGATGGACTTTCAGTTGAAGGGCACGGCGGTGGGTACCGGCGCGAGTGAAGTGCGGCTCGACGCGCCCGGCAGCGTGCGTGCGCAAGTGAAAGTCGCCGCGTATCTGGACCCGCTGCCGGACCAGTCCATTCGCGGCAAGCGCTACAACGAGAAGCCGTACTGGGATATCGAGCGGGCGCGGATCGGCGATACGCGCGAAGTGCCGGTGGAACTGGTGGTGAACGGCGAACCGGTGGCGCGCAAGAATGTGCTGGCCGATGGGCAAATGCGCGACGTGGCATTCGACGCCGCCATCGCAAAGAGCAGTTGGGTGGCCGTGCGCATCTTGCCATCGGCGCACACCAATCCCATCTTCGTATTGGTCGGCGGGGGACCTGTGCGCGCATCCCGGAGCAGCGCGGAATGGTGCCTGGCGGCCGTCAATCAGTGTTGGACGCAGAAATCGCCGCGCATTTCAGTGGGCGAACTCGGCGCCGCCCGTCAGGCGTACGATCGGGCGCGAGACGTATATAAGAGGCTCATCGGTGAGAGCGAGTGAAGAGCGGGTTCTAGAGAACCCGCGCAGGCCTGGAGTCCTGCCCTACATGGACGGACGCCCCATCCGCCTGGAAATCCGCCGCGCCCTCGTCGACCGCCGCGGCCCCGTCCACGCCGGCGCATTCATCAGCAAGCGGCGCATCGTATTCGACGCCGAACTCGCTGCCGACCCGCAGGAATTTGCCCGCATCTTCGTCCATGAGATCTTCCATTTCGTATGGCTGCGGCTGGGCAACCCGCGCCGCTGGTCCTACGAAGCGCTGCTTCGCGAAGAACTGCGCGGCCGCGCCCGCGGCGAATTAGGCTGGTCCGCGGAGTGGCGGAAACACGCCCTCGCCGCGCGCGACGCCGCACGCCGCACCCGCCCCTGGCGCGAATACGTCTGCGAAAGCTTCTGCGACACCGCGGCGTGGATGTTCTCGGGCGTCTCCGCGCACCCCGAATACACCCTGGCCGGCCGCTTCCGCGAGCGCCGCCGCCAATGGTTCCACCAGTCCGATGTATCCAATCGAATCTCGATATAATCGATATATAGTGAAAAGTGGAGGAGGTTCTATGTCGGCTCTGCGCCTGGGCACCGTGCTGCTCACCGGATTCCTGTTGGGCTGCACGATCTATGGCTGCTCGCCGGTGAGGCCCGCCAAGGCCGCATCGCTGAAGCCGGATACTGAACGGCACGCCGCCCCCGATTTCGCACTGAAAGACGCCGACGGCAAAACCGTGCGCCTGTCCGACTACAAAGGCAAAGTGGTCTTGCTGGACTTCTGGGCCACCTATTGCGGCCCCTGCAAAATCGAGATCCCCTGGTTCATGGATTTCGAGCGCAAGCACAAAGACCAGGGCTTCGCCGTGCTGGGCATCGATATGGACGACGAGGGCTGGGACGCCGTCAAGCCTTTTGTCGCCGACGTGGGAATCAATTACCGCGTGGTGGTCGGCAACGACTCCACCGCCGATAAGTTCGGCGGCATTGAGGCTCTCCCGACCACCTTCCTGATCGACCGGGATGGCAAGATCGCCGACGTGCATGTGGGGCTGACGAGTAAGGGTGAATTTGAAAATGCTATCGAACAACTATTGCAAGCACGCCCGCACGGCGGGGGGATCATGGAAGGTGCGGCGCGTCCCGCTGGCGGTTCTGGCGGCGTGTCTCTGCCTGCCGAGCTTGTGGGCGCAAGGTAAGCAGTATCTCTCCGCGGAAGCTTCACAGAAGCTGGTGGCCAAGCGCGGCGCCTCTGCAGAGGCGAAGATCGCGGTGTCCATCCAGCCCGGCTTTCACGTCAACAGCAACCACCCGAGCGACGACTACTTGATCCCGCTGTCGCTGAAATGGGAGTCCGGCGGCGCGCTGGAGTCCGACGGCCCCACGGTCTTCCCCAAGCCGCAACTGGAGAAGTACGAGTTCTCCGACAAGCCGCTCTCCGTCTTCACTGGCGATTTCGATCTGCTCGCTAAGTTCAAGGTGCCCGCCGCAGCATCCCAAGGACCGGGAATCATGCTAGGCAAACTGCGCTACCAGGCCTGCAATACCAACTCCTGCTTCCCGCCGAAGACCGTGGAAGTGCGGCTGTCCTATCAGATTCAGTAGCGGACACGCGCTTTCGCCCGCCCCTGCCTCGCGCTTATTGAAAAAACCGCGGATCGTAACGAAACGTCTCGGACGGACGCACGCGGATCTTAGCCATGTCCGGATGCCCCGGATTAATAAGCCAGTTCGATTCGGCGGGAGCGAGCGCGGAAGGCACGATCAGAATCGCGGCGCGGCCGGCGCTGACGAAACCGTCGCCGATCGCCGCCAGGCTTGGCGGCGCCGGGCTGC
The DNA here is from genome assembly GCA_050008575.1 of Bryobacteraceae bacterium. GTDB lineage: Bacteria > Acidobacteriota > Terriglobia > Bryobacterales > Bryobacteraceae > Bog-159. The sequence goes on along the minus strand of JBEKMJ010000018.1, from coordinate 43,673 downwards.
GCCGCCAGTCCGCGGGCAGGCGCTTTTCGGCCACCTTGATCCGCGAGACGCTAGCGGGAATATCCGCCGCGACCGCCACCAGATCGCGTGGCGCATCGTCCGCATCGATGTGGACGAAGTATTCGAGCACCGCGAGCGACAAATGCTCGGCAGTGTACGCCAAACGCACGCCGGCGCTCGACCAGCGTCCGCCGAAGCGGTACGCGCCCTCTCCGTCCAGGGGCTTCTTTGAAAACTGCCGGCGGAGAATTCGGTAAACCCGCGTCAACTCACGCCGCCATAGGCGATGCGGCCGAGGACCTCTTCCACCGTTCGCGCTCCGATCTCCGTATCGATGGATTCGAGCGGAGTTGCGCCGCCTAAAGCCCGGTTCGTGCGCTTCAGCCATCGCGTGGCCATCTCCTCATTGCCGATGTAGTGTTTGGCCAAAGCCACGATTCGCGCGAGACGGTAGAGGCGATCCGATTCATACCCGGCCAGACGTCCTTCGCGTCTCCGCTGCAGGCTGCGCGCCGAAAGATCGAGGCTGGACGCCAGTTCCTTCAGCGTGATGCCCGCGCCTTGCATTACCTCCTGCACGACGGGTTGCGGAAATCCCTCTCGAATGGCGGCCTGGAGATCGGCGCCGCTGCGCAGCCGGCGGCCCAGCACCGGTTCGCCGCCGAGCTCTTCAATTACAGCCTGGAGTTCGCTTACCATTCTGTCGTTGATTATAGCGCCAAATGGCGCGGCCCGAACGGTGCCGGCAAGCGCGCGCCGTTTGCTACAGTGTCAGTTCGACGGCCCGATATGCCTCAATGCCCCTCCTGCGCTTTCGCCATGCCGGAGGGCAGCCGCTATTGCGCCGCCTGCGGACGCCCGCTCGAATCCCCACTGGAATCTCCATCGAGGGCGGATACGGTCACATCGGGGCCGCCTTCCGTCACGCCCACCACGTCCGTCGATGGGCGCTTCGCCGCCGGCGCCGTGGTCGCGGGACGCTATCGCATCCTCTCGCTGGCCGGGCGCGGCGGCATGGGCGAAGTCTACCGTGCCTACGACAACAAGCTGGAACAGCCCGTCGCGCTTAAGTTTTTGCCCGCCGCCATGTCGCGCGACGCCCCGGCGCTGGCGCGCTTCCACAACGAAGTCCGCATCGCGCGGCAAGTCTCCCATCCCAACGTATGCCGCGTGTACGATATCGGCGAATGGGAGGGCATGCCGTTCCTCTCCATGGAATACGTGGATGGCGAGGACCTGTCGTCGCTGCTGCGGCGCATCGGCCGGCTGCCCTCCGATAAAGCCGTCGAAATCGCTCGCCGGTTGTGCGCGGCGCTGGCCGCCGCCCACGCAAAAGGCGTCCTGCATCGCGACTTCAAGCCCGGCAACATCATGATCGACGGCCGCGGCCAGGTGTTGATCACCGATTTCGGGCTGGCGGCGCTGGCCGCGCAAGTCACCGGGGCGGAAGCGCGCTACGGTACGCCCGCCTACATGGCGCCAGAGCAGTTGGCCGGCAACCAGGCCGATGTGCGCAGCGATATTTACGCGTTGGGACTGGTGCTCTACGAGATGTTCACCGGCCGGCGCGCATTTAAAGCGCAGTCGCGCGAGGAGTTGCTGCGCCTCGAAGAGAACGGCGCGCCCGCCAGCCCATCCACCCTGGTGCGCGATCTGGACCCGGCCGTGGAGCGCGTCATCCTGCGCTGCCTGGAACCGGATCCGGCGCGGCGTCCCCCGTCGGCGCTATTGGTGGCGGCGGCGCTGCCCGGCGGCGACCCGCTGGCCGCGGCGCTGGCCGCCGGCGAAACGCCTTCGCCCGAAATGGTGGCGGCCTCGCGTGAAACGGCCACGGTCAGCGTGCGGCTGGCGGTCGCGTTGTTGCTGCTCGCCGTGGCAGGGGTGGCCGTGGCCGCGGTGTTGCACAGCAAGGCGGACGTGTTTGGCAGCCTGCCTACGGATAAACCTCCGGATGTCCTGAGGGAGCGCGCCCGCGATCTGGTGCACGGGTTTGGATACACAGAGCCGCCCGTAGACAGCCATTTCGGATTTGACGGCGCCTCATCCTACCTGAACTATGTGGAGCGGCACGATCCATCGCCCGATCGCTGGGCGCTTCTGGTTGCGCAGCAGCCGCCGCTCGTCTATTTCTGGTATCGACAAAGCCCGCAATATATGGTGCCCGGTGTGTGGTTTGGCACGGCCAGCATAGGACTTTCCCCGTCCCGCACGGTGTCGGACTCGAACCCTCCTTTGATCGATCCGGGCACAATCCTGCTGGAGACCGACCTGCGAGGCCGGCTATACCTGCTGGAGGCTGTGCCGCCGCAAATCGAGGATGTCCACGAGGCACAGGATACCCCGAAAACCGCCCATCCGCCCGATTGGAGTTCGCTGTTCAGCGCGGCTGGTCTGGACCCGGCCCGCTTCTCGCCAACCCTGCCACGGTGGACGCCGCCATCGCCGTACGACGCGCGCGCCGCCTGGCTCGGCGCATATCCAGGCCACCCGGCCAACTCGCTACGGCTGGAAGCGGCCTCGTGGCATGGGAAGCCATCCTATTTCCGTATCGTCGGACCGTGGACCAATCCGGCGCCCGGTCGCGGGCCGCGGCCCGAGGACCTCATCTGGGCGGGAGTGTTCGCGGTGGCGATGACCGGTGGCGCGCTGCTGGCGCGACGGAATGCGCGCCTGGGCCGCGGCGACCGGCGCGGCGCCTTTCGCCTGGCGGCCTTCGTCTTTGCCAACTGGATGTTGCTGTGGTTGATCGGCTCGAATCATGTGCCCACCATCGCGGAGTTGCAAAGCCTGATCACGGGAATCAGCGCTTCCCTGCTGTGGGCCGGTGTGTTGTGGGTGCTTTATATCGCACTGGAGCCTTACGTCCGCCGGCGCTGGCCCCAGACGATTATCGGATGGAGCCGTATGATCGCCGGCCGGCTGCGTGATCCCATCGTGGGCGGCGAGGTCCTGGTGGGCGCCGTCGCCGGCGTGGCGGTCACCGTGCTCTCCGAGTGCCGGCAACTCGTGCGCGCGTACCTGGGGGCTCCGCCGTGGTTCCTCACCGAAGCCGCCCCGGTCGATGGACTGCGCGGGGCGGCCAGCACGTGGGTGGCGCAACTGGGCATCTGCATGATCGAGGCGCTGGTGCTGCTGTTCGTCATCTTTCTTTTCCGCCTGGTCGCGCGCAGCGAGTGGGGCGCGGCCGCCCTCTACTGCACTCTCAACGTGGCGCTGAACAACCTCGGCTTCAGCCATCCGGTGGCCGGCTCGCTGTTCAGCGTCGCGATCGCCAATCTGACCTTCTACATCCTGATTCGATACGGGCTGGTCGCGGTGGCCGTCTCGCTCTTCGTCAATGCGCTGCTGTCCGACTTCCCACTGACGCTGGATTTCTCAAAGTGGTACGCCGGACAGTCGCTGCTGGCGCTCGTAACCGTACTGGCGCTGGCTGTCCTCGGCTTTCGCGAAGCGCTGGCCGGAAGGGCCGTGCTGCGCGAGGAAGTGCTAGCCCGCTGATGCCTGCCGACAGCTGATAGCTGCCTCACTGACAGGAAATTGTAAACCTGTTCAGCGTCGCGCCATTCCAACCCGCGCCATCCTGCGGGTATCGGGTGTAATAGATATAGAACTGCCGTCCCAGTATCCGCGGGTCGTCTCCGCCGCCAACCGGGGCGACATAGGTCGTAGGTTGACCCGGCGAGTTACTGAAGTCATATAGTAAGGAGGGCAGTGTCCAGACAAGGCCGTTGGGAGACTCCGCGTACGCCACCACAACTCCCTCTCCTACTATCATCTGGTAGCGCTCGATCGCGGCGTTGTAAGCGACCTGGAGTTCGCCGCTGTATCCCGCATTCGGATTCAAGTCCGTGGAATAGCCGCCAATTCCCGGCTGCAGGTTCCAATCGCCGTTATAATACTTCTGAAATGAGGCGGCATGCGGCTGGCTGCCGAAAGCGGCTGCCAGCACAGACGCGACCGGCGCCCTTGCCACGGAAGCCAGAGTGAGCGTGTTTCCCCAATGCGTGGTCCCGTTGGCGAGCCAATCTTCGAAGTAGATATAGAAGTATTGACCATCGGGCGAAACCGCCAGAGGCGCATCGCCGATATCGAAACCGTCCAAATCCGTTCGATACGCCTGATTCACCCGTATAATTTCGCCTAAGTCGGTCCAGCTCATGCCGTCGTCCAACGATGCCGCCAGGCCCAGCACGGAATAAAAGCTCTGCGTCTGGACGGTCGGAATCTCAGCGTGATAAACCAGCAGTAGGTTGCCCGCGCCAAACATCCCGGGCGGCACTTGGTAGACCGGCCCGCCGCCCATGTAATCATAGCTCTGATAATAAGGGTTTACCGCCGGATCGGGGTTCGGATCGATGGTGACGTCGGTGGGCGGTCCCGAGCCCAGTGGATTATCGAGCGATCCCACCGACCGCGTAATGGACCCATACTTATTATTTCCATACCAGTGCCCTTGCCAGAACTGGCGGGCGTGGCTGCCGCCGTCGCTGCCGAAGAATGCGTAGCCGCTGGCGGTCTTGATGGCGCCCACCGGCGTGTCGGGCCAGGCGAAGCCGTCCGCCAGATCGGTGAGCGGTGGCTGCGCGATATCGCCGGCTGCCTCTCTTTGCGCGGCGGACGCCACCACCTGGTTGGCCACGATGTTGGGGGAGCACAGTGGCAAGATGCCCTGGCACCTGCCAGCAGGCGGCCAAATTGCAATCATGCTGTAACAAACGATCCGGAGAGCTCGCATTAAGAAACCTTTCGTGAGTCTGTTTTGCAGAACGAACCCCGCAAACGCCAAGAAGTTGCAGTGTCGAGGTGAGATTGCCGACGGCTGAAAGCTGATAGCCGCCGGCGAGCTTTGCTCGCCGAAGAGCGGGCCTGCGAGGCCCGCGCAGGCTGCGCGCCTGCCCCACTCAGCTTGCAACGGTCACTCGGCCCAACAGGTTGACGGATTCCAACACCTTTCCGATTTTGGCGAGGTTCTCCGGTTTGGGAGGGACCATGGGCAGGCGGTAGACGGGTTCGAGCAGTCCCATTAGCGCCAGCGCGGCCTTGACGGGAATGGGATTCGACTCGACGAAATTGATCTCCATGAGCGGCAGATATTTGCGTTGCACGGCGCGCGCGGCGGCGAAATCGCCGGCCAGGCAGAGTTGCGCCAGTTGCGTCATTTCGGCGGGGATTTCGTTGGATGCTACCGAGACGATGCCGCGGCCGCCCAGCGCGATCAGGGGCAGGGCGATGGCGTCGTCGCCCGAGAGCACGGTGAAATCGGGCGGGACCTGGTGGATGACGCTGGCCATCTGGGCGATGTTGCCGGAGGCTTCCTTCACGCCGACTATGTTGGGGATGGCGGCCAGGCGGGCGAGCGTGGCGGGTTCGACGTTCACGCCGGTGCGCCCTTGCACGCTGTACACAACGATGGGCAGGCGGATGGACCCGGCAATGGCCTGGTAGTGCTGGTAAAGACCTTCCTGCGTGGGCTTGTTGTAGTAGGGAGTGACGGAGAGGATGCCGTCGACACCGAGGTGTTCGAGCTCGCGCGCCAGTTCGACGACTTCGCGCGTGTTGTAGCCGCCCGCGCCGCCCAGCACCGGGACGCGGCCCTTGGCCTCTTCGACCGTAATCTCGACGACGCGCAGGTGTTCGGCGCGGGTGAGCGTGGGGCTTTCGCCCGTGGTGCCGCAAGGCACCAGAAAATCGATGCCGGCGTCGATCTGGCGGCGGACCAGCCGGCGGAGGGTGGCTTCGTCGAGCGACTGATCGGAGCGGAAGGGAGTGAGTAACGCAGTACCACAGCCGGTAAAAGTATTCATATCGTCTAACCTTTTCCTAGCATAAGCGAGGTCTCGAACCCATCAAAGATTTGCGTATTCTTCCTGAACAGCTTGCCGCAGCTTAGGCAGCCGCTTGCGCAGAACCAGAAACAACCCTGCGAGTGGCAGCGACCCCAATCCGACCGACAGGACAAATACGAAAGCGAACGTGGCGGCAAGCATGGCAATGCCCGTCAAAGTGTGGGAGTGCGCCGTTTTCAGGGCGTCGGACATCCCGCCGATCATCCCTCCGATAATGCCTCCGATGGACGCGCCGAGCACCGCTAAACCGGCCCATAGGATCACCAACCCTTCGAGTAACCGGCGGACGCGCAGGCGGCAGAAGGCACTGAGCGACCAGATGTCGTAGTAAACGCCTACGGCGGTGAACAGGAAAAGCTCGCACGCCGAACAAAGAATAATCAGCCGTGGGACGTTGCCGGCCGCGATATAGGGCAGAATCAGCACCAGGCCGCTTGCCAACAGGCAATCGAGCGCCACCAAAACCGCGAAGATGGCCGAGCCATAAAATTTCGCGGTAAGCAGGTCGGCGATGTCCGCCGGACTCCCCAGTGGCCACCATATGACCAGCCGTTGCATCGCGGCGCCCGCAATGACGCTTACGAAGACGTATAGGACGCGTCTGCCGATGAATATCTGGCTATTATTGCCCATGAAGGACGTGTACGGCCGCAGGGCGGATATTTGAGCCTCCCGGATCGTGCCGATGGTGATCAGCCAGAGCGCCGCACAAACGACCATAGTGCCGAGGAAAAACTGTCCGGAAGTGAGGTAACGGTCGGGATGACTCCGCAGCCGCAGGCGGAAACGCACGGGCCCAAGCCGAATGAAATCGAGCCACGTCCAAAAATATTTCTCGGCCGTTTCCAGGGACAAATCCACTGCCATAACGATCCGGCATCCACTTTATGAAGCGATCGGCAAACCTCTCCGGAAATCCTGAAGCAGAGCTTCTTTCCGCGTAATTAGCGGACATTCTCGTCTCATGTAAACAGTACCTCGCTGAATTCGTGGAAACCTTTTTGGCCGACCAGCCATTGCGCGGCTTTCAGTGCGCCTCGGGCAAAGCCTTCGCGGCTGCGCGCGGCGTGGCGCAGCGTGATGGTGTCGGCGGCGGAGTCGAATCCGATTTCGTGCGTGCCGGGGTGCGCGCCGGCGCGGTTGGCGCCGATGTCGACGGGGCGCTCGAAGCCGGATTTCTTCATCTCTTCGACCAACTTCAACAGTGTACCGGAAGGTGCGTCCTTTTTCGTCGCGTGGTGGATTTCCCAAGCCCATGCGCCGTAGGACGGTTCGTTGGCGAGCAGCCGCGCGGCTTCCGATACGAGGCGGAAGAAGACGTTCACTCCGACGGAAAAGTTCGGACTCCAAACCAGGCCGATGTGGTGACGCGCGACGGCGGATTTGACGCGCTCGAGTTCGCCGAGCCACCCGGTGGTGCCCACTACGATGTTCACACCCAGCGCGGCGATGCGGTCCACGTTTTCGGCCACGGCGGCGGGGATGGAGAAATCCACCGCGACGTCGATGTCTTGGAAGTTGGCGGGCGTCACACCTTCGTGCGCGGCGTTGTTGAATTCGTCGAGCTTCAGCGCCACGGTGAAACCGTATTCCGGCGCGAATCGCTCGATGAGGCGGCCCATTTTGCCGTAGCCGACGATGGCGAGGTTGTATGGCGGCGTACGAGGCGGCCGCAGGCTGCGAGCCTGCCCCACGTCAGGCGGCATCGAAGACCTCGGCGTCCAGGTCGGCGAAGAACTCGGTGTGCAGCGCTTCCACGGCGGCGTGCAGATCCTTCCCGGCGACCACTAAGCTGAGATTCAGCAGCGACGCTCCTTGCGAGATCATGCGGATATTGATGCCGTCGAGCGCGCCAAAAACCCGCATGGCCACGCCCGGCGTGTAGCGTATATTATCACCCACCAGGCATACGATGGCTTGCCCGTCTTCGATGGACACTTCGGAAAACTGGCTCAGCTCTTTGCAGATGGCGTCCAGCGCCTTGGTATTGTCGATGGTGAGCGAGACGCTGACTTCAGAGGTCGACACCATATCGACGGCGGTTTCGTGGCGGTCGAAGACTTCGAAGATGCGGCGGAGGAAGCCATGCGCCATCAGCATGCGCGTGGAATGCACGTTCACCAGGGTGATTTTGCGCTTGCAGGCGATGGACTTCACCACGTTGGCGCAGGGCACGGATTCGGAGACGATGCGGGTGCCGGAGATATCGGGGCGGCGCGAATTCAGGATCAGCACGGGGATGTTTTTTTCGACGGCCGGCACGACGGTCGCGGGATGCAGCACTTTGGCGCCGAAGTAGGCCAGTTCGGCAGCTTCGGCGAACGAGATGGTTTTCACGCGATGGCCGCCGGGAAGGATGGTGGGATCGGCCGTGAGCATGCCGTCGACGTCGGTCCAGATCTGGATCTCTTCGGCGCCGATGCCCGCGCCGACGATGGAGGCGGTGAAGTCGGACCCGCCGCGGCCGAGCGTGGTGGTGACGCCATCCTCGGTGGCCGCGATGAAGCCGCCCATCACCACGATCCTGTCTTCTGCCAACGCGGGCACCACGGCGGCCAGGCGCGCGTAGGTTTCCGGATAGAGCGGCGCGGCCTGGGTGTGACGGCGGTCCGTGACGATCACCTGGCGGGAATCCAGGTGGGCGGCGTCCATGCCGAAGTGGCGGAACGCGAGCGTGACAATGTAGCTGGAAAGGCGCTCGCCATAGCTGGAGATGGCGTCGATGGAGCGCGGCGTCAGCTCGCCCAGCACGGCCAGTCCTTTGACGAGTTCGGTGAGCTCCTGGAAATGCTCGTCGAGGAGGCGGTCAAGCTCGGCGCGGTCGGCCAGGGGAACTACCAGGCGCGCCTCGCGGGAGTGGAAATCGCGCAGGTCGTGGATCTGGCGGATGTATTCTTCGCGCGCGCCCTCGATGGCGGTGGAGGCGATGGCCAGCAGCTTGTTGGTGGTCTTGCCCATGGCGGAGACGACCACGACGGGGCGGCGGCTGGCGCGGGCTTTCACGATGGACGCGACGCGCTCGATGGCGGCCGCCGATTCCACCGACGTGCCGCCGAATTTCATGACGATCATCAGTCGAGCAATCCTTCCGAATGCATCAGCTCGGCGTTAAGCACGGCCGCGCCCGCCGCCCCACGCACGGTGTTGTGGGCGAGCGCGACGAATTTATAATCGAGGGCGGGGCAGGGGCGCAGGCGGCCGATGAACGCGGCCATGCCGTTTTCACGCTCGGCATCGCGGCGCGGCTGGGGGCGGTCCTTTTCATCTATATAGATGACGGGGCGCGGCGGCGCGCTGGGAAGGTGGCGCTGCTGGGGCACGCTGGTGAAATGGTCGAAGGCGTGGCGCAGGTCGGATTCTGAGGGCTTCGAAGAGAACTCGACCGAGACCGTGACGGTGTGGCCGTCGACCACCGGGACGCGATTGCAATGCGCGCTGACTTTGGCGGCGAGCGGCTCGATGTGGCTGCCGCGGAAATCGCCCAGGATTTTCTGGGTTTCCTGCTGCATCTTCTCCTCTTCGCCACCGATGTATGGGATGACGTTGGCGTTGATATCCATGGACGGCACGCCGGGATAGCCCGCGCCGGAGATGGCCTGCAGCGTGGTGGTGATGACACGTGTGATGCCAAACGGCTTCAGCGGGCCGAGCGCCATGGTCAGCACGATCGTGGAGCAATTGGGATTGGTGACAATTTGACCTTTCCAGCCGCGGTTGCGCTGCTGGCCAGGGATGAGTTTGAGGTGGTCGGGATTTACCTCGGGGACCAGCAGGGGCACATCCGGTTCCATGCGGTGGTTCTTGGAGTTGGAGACTACCACGTGGCCGGCTTGGGCAAATGCGCGCTCGATTTCGGTGGCTACGGAGGCGTCCATGGCGGAGAAGAGCAGGCGCGGGGCGTTGCCGGGTTTGCATTCGCCTACGTGCAGGCCGGCAATGGAATCCGGCATTGCGCCTGCGAGCCGCCAGGCGGTGGCTGCGTGGTAGGGCTTGCCGGCGGAACGGTCGCTGGCGCCGAGCCATTTGAGGTCGAACCAGGGATGGTTCTGGAGGAATTTGACGAAATGCTGGCCCACCATGCCGGTGGCGCCGAGGATGCCGACTTCGATTTTGGTTTGCATAGGTTATTTCTCTAGCTGCGAAGAGCGGGGCCTGGAGGCCCCGCGCAGACCTGGAGGTCTGCCCCACTCCAGCAGTTGGGTGACCATTCTTCGATAGATTCCGACGGCGTCTTCCAGTTGGCGCTTGGGGATGCGCTCGTCGAGCGTGTGGGCCACGTGGATGGAGCCGGGACCGATCAGGAACGGCGTGCCCCAGGCGTCGCCGAATGCCGGGATGTCGGTGGTGTAGGCAACCACCGTAGTTTCGATCCCCGGGAGCGAGCCAAGCCGCACGGCGGGAATCTCGATCATTTCGCGCGCCTCCGCCTTTCCGGATACGGCGGCGGCGATGGCGTCCTTGGTGGCCGTCGAATCTCCGACCAGGCGAACGAAAATTTCGGCGGTGGCCTGGTCGGCGATGACGTTGGGTGCGCGCCCGCCGGCGATGGTTCCGATGTTCAGAGTGCTGGGGCCGAGCAGATCGTCGACGGGCAGCGGGATGGCGCGGATGCGGGCCAGCGCGTCGAGGAGTTTGTCGATGGCGGATTCGCCCAATTCCGGATACGCGGAGTGCGCCATGCGCCCGGCGGCCGCGATTTCGTAGCGCAGCGCGCCCTTGGAGCCGAGCGCCAGCTTGTTTTCGGTAGGCTCGCCGTTGATGAGATAGCGGGCGCCTTTGGAATGCGCCGCCGCGTGATAGGCGCCCGCGCTGTTGCGTTCCTCGCCGACCACGAACAGCACGCCGAAATTGCGGACACCGTCTTCGAGGAGCGCCTCGGCGGCTTTGAGCATGGCGGCGACGATGCCCTTGGTGTCGCACGCGCCGCGTCCCCAGATATGTTCGGCGTCCTCGCGCGAGGGGATGAACGGCGGCACGGTATCCATATGGGTGGAGAGCGTGACGGTGGGCCGGTCGCCCCAGCGGACGAAGACGTTGGCACGGCGTCCGTCGACTGCGGAACGCTCCGCGTGGCCATCATAGCGGGCGGCAAGCGCGGAAACATAATCCAGCAACTGCAGGCCGACACGCTCCTCGTTGCCGGTGATGGATTCGGTATCGATGAGCGCCCGCGTTAGCTCGAAAAGGTGCATAGTGCCATGCCTGCGGGCGGGAGACGAAGGCAGAAGAAAAGACGCGGAGGTCCGGCGAGTCTTCGCTTCCGATAGCGCTCCACCCGCGTACTCAGAATCGGGTGACAGTGGGCAGGTGTTGACCTTACCCCCCAACCATTGCGGCGATGAGCCATCCGCGCCGGTTTCGGCGGAACTACAATCGGCCCCTTTCGCCGGACTTCCGCAGCTCTGTCGGAAATATCCGCCCGGCTAGTGATGGCCGCCGCGCCTCTATCTGGAAAGACTTAGGATAGCGAACGGCGAGGGGGGCGTCAATCGGGCTTTCAGCTTTTAGCAATCAGCTTTCAGCTTTTAGCAATCAGCTTTCAGCTTTTAGCAATCGGCTTTCAGCAATCAGCTTTCAGCGTTTGGGGCGGATGGCGGTTGCGCTGGGCTGTATGCGGCCACGAGCCTCGCCGCTCTGGCGGCCATCCGGGGGGACGAGTTGGAGGCATGCAGAGGCGACGGGGAAAACCATGGCGCAAAGAACCAAATTGCCGCCCATCCGGGCGAACTGCTTCGCGACGAGACACCGCTATGCGCCTGGCGCGTTACTTCGGCAGGTCGCCGCAGTATCTGCTGAATTTGCAGAACGCTCACGATCCGGAGGTTGCCCCGCGGGAGGGGGCGGCGCGGCGGTTTCCCCAGCCTTCTCCGTGATAGTCAGAATCCGGTCGGCGGGCACGTTGTGCAGGGTCTGATGGATGCGGCTGGGCCAGGTGATATCGATCTCCTTCACCACCCGCGCCCGCCCTAAACCGAAGTGCACGCGCGGATCGCTCGAGCAGGCGTAGCCGGTGCTGGTGGTGGCGTGATTGTACTGCACGCCCGCATCGGTGGCGATGCGCACCTGCGCCCCCAGTCCCATGCGATTGCTCTTCACGCCCACCAGCTTCAGCAGAATCCAGTGATTCCCGTTTGGCGAAATATTGTGGAAGTATTGCGCCTTCCCGTTGAGCACGCTGACCACGGCGTCGATGCGGCCATCGTTATCCACGTCGCCGAACGCCACGCCGCGATGGGGCGCGGGGCTCCGGAAATCCGCGCCGGCGTCCGCGCTCACATCCTGAAACTTCCCGTTTCCCAGGTTGCGCAAGACCGTGTTGGGTTCTTCCGGTTGGCGCGACGACATCTGGGCGATATTGTCCAGGGCGTGCCCGCGCACCACCAACAGATCCTTCCAGCCGTCGTTGTCGAGATCCACGATGCCATTCGACCAGCCCGACATGGGGCGGGTGACGGCGGCCACCCCGGAGACGGCGGTGATCTCGGCGAAGTCTCCGGCGGCGCCGCGATTCTTGAATAGCGGAAAAGTATCGCCTTCGAAGGCGGTCACCCAGATATCGTCGTAGCCGTCGTTGTCGATGTCCCGGAAATCGGCGCCCATGCCCGAAACGTAGGCGCCGGACTCGGGGTAGGCGACTCCGGTCTGCAGCGCCACCTCCTGGAATTTCTTGCCACCCAGATTATGGAACAGCATATTGGGGGCGTTGTCATTGGCCACGAAGACGTCCATAAAGCCGTCGTGGTCGTAATCGGCGAAGGCCACGCCCATGCCCTTGCCGCGGATCTGGCCGATACCGGTAGAGACGGACACGTCGGCAAACGTGCCGTCCCCGTTGTTGTGGTAAAGCGTGTTCGGAAGCGGCGCGTAGTTTTGCGGGTGGCAATAGGCGCGCAGGTTCGGATTGGGCCCGCAGAAGGGATCCCTATTAACTTCCCACTTGCAATAGTTGGAGACGAACAGGTCCAGGCGGCCGTCGTTATCGTAGTCGAACCAGCCGGCGGCCACCGCCCACATTTTCTTGCCGTCGAGGAGGCCGCCGCCGACTCCGGCCTTGTCGGTGACGTCGGTGAACGTGCCGTCGTGGTTGTTATGCAGAAGCTGATTCTTGGTCACGTTGGCGAGAAAGATGTCGGGCCAGCCATCGTTGTCGTAATCTCCGATGGCGACGCCCATGCCGTAACCCTCGCCTTGCACGCCGGCCTTTTCGGTGACGTCGGTGAAGGTGCCGTCATGGTTGTTGTGGAAGAGGCGGTTCCAGTATTTGGGCGACTCTTTGCGCAGCGAGGGGATGGCCGCGCCGTTGACGAAATAAATATCCAGGTAACCGTCGTTATCGTAATCGAAGAGCGCCACGCCGGCCAGCATGGTTTCGGGCAGGTTCTTGTTGGGTGTGGGGCAACTGTCGGCGATGAAGTGGATGCCGGCACGGTCCGCGATTTCTTCGAATGCGATGGGGCCCAGGGTGGCGGCGGCCGCGGCCAGCAGGGGCACGAAGAGCGCGAATGTTCGCCATCGCATTAAGCTTCAGGATAATACGGGCCTGAATGGCGGTGGAAAGAACGAATGGCGAGCTTCGCTCTATGAAGAGCGGGCCTGCGAGGCCCGCGCAGGCTGCGAGCCTGCCCCACAAGCGCCGGCGGAAAGAGATAGAATTATCCTATGCAAAAGGTTGGTGTTCCGCTCCTTGTTTGCCTCGTTGCGACCGCCGCCAGCCCCGGCCGGGCGCAGGACGCAACTCCCCCCGCGCCTGGATCGACGATCCGGGTTACCACCACGGAAGTGGCGCTCGATCTTGTAGTGCGCGACAAGAAGGGCAAGCAGGTGAAAAACGTCAAGCCCGGCGACGTCGAGATCTTCGAGGACGGCGTGCGCCAGGAACTGCTCAGTTTCCGCATGGTGCCGGGCCGCGAGGAGCAGCAGCGGGGGGCCGATCAGGCCAAACCGGAAAAAACCACTGGCGCATCGCTGCCGCTGCGGGAAGTCAACACGGTCTGCATCGTTTTCCATAACATCGATCCGGTCACGCGGCCGCACGCGGTGGAAATTGTCAAGGAGTTCATCAAAAGCAATTTGCCGCCGGAGACCTACATCGGTATTTTCAATTTGAACGAGAGCGTGATCCCGCTGCATGAGTTCACGAAGAACCGGGATGAATTGCTGCAGTCGCTGGCCGGGGCGTTCAATGCGAAGCCCATGGATTTCGGCAGGGCTTCGGAAGCGCTGCTCACCGCCAGTCCGAACATCGTGACGGTGAATGCGGCGGTGAACAACGCCACGCACAGCGCCAGTGTTTCGGTTGACGTGACCGGGGGCGAGGTGGCCGGCACGACCATCATGGGCGCGGACGTTTCCACGGGCACGGGCGCGAATCGCGTACGGGGCGACCAGGTCCGCGAGCGCAGCGACTTCGCCAACATTACGGGCATGCACGAAACCGACCGCATCATCACGCTGATCAACCAACTGGGCACGCTGCCAGGACGAAAGACTGTTCTGCTGGTGACGACCGGGTTGGTTACCACGGGAGACCCGGACCGGTTCCAGAAGATTCTGACCAATGCCAATAGCCACGGCATCACGTTTTACGCGCTCGATAGCACGGAGATGAGCGCGATGAACGACACCGCGCAGTCCGGCAAGCTGGCCTCGGGGCAAATGGCATCGGTCAGCCAAAACCAGAGCAAACTGAACGCCAGCGCCGCGGTGATGCGGCAGAACAGCCGGCAGGGAGACGATACCATTTCCGCCGTGCGCACGTCGGATACGCAGGCCAGCCTGCGGCAGTTGTCGGAAGGCACGGGCGGATTCCTGATCGCCAACACCAACGATTTCCGCAAGCCGTTCCAACAACTGGCCGAGACTTTGGACGCGCATTATGAAGCGGTATATCATCCCACGTCGAAGAAGTTCGACGGGCGTCTGCGGAAGATTGAGGTAAAGCTGGCGCGTAAGGATCTGCTGGTGGAAAGCCGCACCGGGTATTTCGCCATGCCGGATCTGAAAGGCGCCGGTCCGTTGACGCCGGCGGAGTCCACCGGCTTGGCGGTCCTGAGCGCCGATCCACGGCCGCACTCTTTCGATTTCCACGTGAGCGCTTACCATTTCCAGGCCGAGGGCGCGAATTCGCGGGGCACGCTGGTTTTCGAATTGCCGGGTGGGAAACTGGGCGCTAGCGCGGACCCGGCGCGCAAGCTCCACAAGTTCGAGGTATCGCTATTCGCGCTGATCCGGGACGCCAACGGAGAGGTGGTCGACAAATACAGCGTGGACCAGCCTTACTTCATCGCGGACGCGAACCTGGCGGCGGTGCGGGCGACGTCGCAGACCTATACGCATCCGGTGGATCTTCCGCCGGGCCATTATACAGTAGAAGCCGCGGTGGTGGACCGGGAAGGGAGCCAGGCGACCGCCGAGACCGCGCAGGTCGACATCCCCGCGCCGTCCAAGGGGGTGGGGATCAGCAGCCTGGTCGTAGTGGAGCATATGGAGCCGGCCAACGCTCAAGCGGACCCCGATCCCCTGACTTTCAAGGGGAAGCATGTGGTTCCGATGGTGGAAGCCACGGTAAATCCCGCTAACAAACGGTACGTGTACTTTGTGGTGTATCCGGACAAATCGAATGCGGAGAAGCCCAAAATTCACGTCGAGTTCAAGACTGGCGGGAAGGTGTTCGCGGAGTCGACGGCCGATCTTCCGGCGCCCGACGCAACCGGGACGATTCCGATGTTCGTGGCCGCCGCCACGCGGCCCGGCAATTGCGAGTTACAGATTACCGCGCTGCAGGGGAAGGAATCCGCCAGCGAGCATATCCAGTACGCCGTGGCGGCGCCGTAGGGAGCCCTCGTGGCGCAGGCACGCATGCCTGCCGCGGAACGGGCCTGCGAGGCCCGCGCAGGCTACGAGCCTGCCCCACTGAGGTTATCGTTAACCGATTACAGCGTAGCTTCCGCGGAACACCCGTCATACCTTTAGTCTGAATGACGGAAAAAATGTACAAGAGCCTTGGTATCGCGCTGCTGAGCGTCGCGTCCGTGAGCGCCGTATACTCCCAGACCATCACCGTCACTCCCGCCGAGCCTTCGGTGGTGGTGGGCCAGACTGCCCAGTATTCGGCCCAAGTCACCGGCTTGCCAAAGACCGGCGTCACCTGGTATGCCGGCGGCGTGAAGGGCGGCAACTCCACGGTCGGGACCATCAATGCCAAAGGTCTTTATCGCGCGCCCGCCGCTCCGCCGGCGCAGGATCCGGTGACGATCGCGGCCACCAGCGTGGCTAACCCCGCGATATCGGGGAGCGCTTTCGCTTACATCATCAAGCGCGGGCCGAAGATCACGGCCGTGTCACCGAACCCCCTGCCAGAGGGGACTTACACGGTCACTATTACAGGCACTGGTTTCCAGAAGGGCGCTGAAGCGTTCAATGGCCCTGACCAGTTGGTGACTACCGTAGTCAAATCCACCAGCCTTACGGCCACGGGCTACCAATCGGCCGCCACCTCCACCACTTTCTGCGTGCAAAACCCCGGCACGGGTTGCAGCAACATCCTCACGGTGCCAGTGACGGGGGGCGGGAGCACGGGTGGGTACACGCTGACGGTGGTGAACGGTTCGGGCGGCGGCAGCTACAACGCCGGCACAGTCGTGACCATCACGGCCAACCCGGCCGGCGCGGGCCAATCGTTCCTGGATTGGACCGGCGCGGCCGTACAGAATCCCAGCGCGTCCACCACTACGCTCACCATGCCGGCCGCGAACACCACGGTGACGGCCAACTACTCCTCTGCGCCGGCTTACACACTCACGGTAGTCAACGGCACTGGCAGCGGTCAATATGCGGCCGGCACGGTGGTGGCGATCTCCGCGAATGCCGCGCCTCCGGGAGAAGTATTCACCGACTGGACCGGCGCCTCCGTTGAAGCCGCCAACTCCGCATCGACCACGCTTACCATGCCCGCGGCGAACGCCACCGTGACGGCGAACTTCGCCGCGCCGCCGTCCATTCCGTTTCCGGTTACGACACATCCGCGCCTGTGGATCACCCAAAACGACCTGCCGCGCCTGCAAAGCTGGGCCACATCTTCGAACCCCATCTATGAGCAGGGCATGCTGCCGGTGCTAAACAATGCGATCAATATTTACACCACGCAGTTCTTCCCCGGAGGCGTGCCTAATCCGGACTATCCCGATCCGGGCGACACGCAGGGCTACACGGGCTATCTGACCGAACAATACGGCGCGGTGCTGGCATTCAATTCGCTGATCGATCCCAACCCCGCCAATCGCATCCTGTATGCGCAATATGCGCGGAACCTGATCATGTACGCGTTCAACATCGCGGCGCTGGGGCCGCTTACGGGCGCGCCGTTCCGCGATCCCATGTTCCCCACTTACAACCGCGCCAACGGCCAGGGCGAGCAGTGGCCGCTGATCGTGGATTGGATCTATAACGCCACGGACGCCAGCGGCAACCCGATCCTGACTGCCATCGATAAGGCCACCATTCAAACGGTGTTTCTGCTGTGGGCTAACGAATGCTTGAACGCTTCGACGGCGGGCGGCGACCATCCCGTGCCGGTGGGAGTGACTAACAGCTTGCAGCTTCTGCCGAATAACCTGCCGTATCGCATGGCGTCCAACAATTACTACATCGGCCACGCGCGCGAGATCGCCATGATGGCCTTGAGCATCGATCCCACCGACGATCCGCCGATCAATCCCAGCCTGCCCAGTTCCACGCTGGGCAACACTCTGCGCAGCTACATCCTGAATGCTACCGGCGCGTGGCTCTACCAGCAGTACGCCATGATGGGCGACGGCGCGACCGTGGTGAACGCCTACGGCATCGGCGGGAGCGGCGCGGGATTCAGCCTGGCGAGTGGCGGACTTCCGCCGGAGGGCATGCTCTATGGCGAGTCATTCGGCTTCGCGCTGGGCGAGTTGTTGGCCTTGCAAACGGCCGGCTTCAACAACGTCACTTACTCCGGACCGCAGATTGGTTTGATCGGCGCGCCAGTGTGGGATCGCTGGGTCACCGGCATCATTTCATCGCTCACTCCCACGGCGCAGGTGTTTTCGGAACAACCGTGGCTGGGTCCGATCTATCAGTACGGGAGCTTTGGCGACATCCTGCGTCTGTGGGTGACGCCGGATTATATGCGCCCGTTCGGCCTGCTGGCCATGATGGACGAAGAGACCGGAGTCACTACTCATATCAACGCGGCGCGCTGGTTCGTAGTGAACGCCGCGCAGGGCGGCCCAAGCTATTTGATGTCGCGCATTACCGACCCTTGGAGCTTCACGGAAACGATTCTGTATTACATGCTGCTGGATCCGACGGCCGCCGAGGGCACCGATCCGCGTCCCACTTACCCCACCATCTTTTACGATCCGGGCGCCGGCCGCATCTTCGCGCACAGCGATTGGACCTCGAACAACACCATGTTCGATTACCGCGCCAGTTGGGAGTCGATCAACCACCAGGATGGCGACGGCGGACAGTTCGAGTTCTTCCGCAACGGCGAGTTTCTGACCAAGGAGATGAGCAACTACGACAACAACGCCGTCGGGTTGACCTCCGTTTATCACAATACGTTATCGCTGCAGAACTACTGCACGGATGGCACGCCGGCGAATCTGCAATGGGACGAGGGCGGAGAGTGGGCCAATGGCGGACAGTGGATTCTGGGCAGCAATGCCGGCGATCCTACCACCGTGATGAGCAGCGGCGCCGGCTATATCTACGCCGCCAGCAATCTGACGAATCTCTACAACCGTCCCGACTTTTGGTCTCCGCCGGACGCCGCCCTGAGTGTCACACAGGCCACGCGTTCGATTGTGTGGCTGAACAACGACTACATTGTGGTCTATGACCGCGCTACGTCGCAGAATACCGGCCTGTTCAAACGCTTCAATTTGAGCCTGGTGACCAATCCCACTATTGCGGGCAACGTGTCGACCGAGACCATGGCGTACGGACAGCAGTTGTTCATCCAGACGCTGCTGCCTCTGAACCCCAGCATCTCTTCGGTGTATGGGGCCGGCAATCTGAATCCCATCGCGCAGTTGGAACCCACGCAATACAGTTTCATGGTGGAAGACCCCACGCTGCCCGAGGACACCCGCTTCCTGCACGTGCTGCAGGGGGCTAATCCCGGCGTGGCCATGGCGCAGGCCACCTACACGCAAAGCACCAACGGTACGGCCTTCGACGGCGCGGTGTTCGGCAGCGCAGCGGTTTATTTTCCGCAGAGCGGCAGTTCGACGTTTACGGGCGCGACGTTCGCCGCCCCGGCCGGCGTGACTACGCTGATGGTGACGGGACTAAGCCCCAACACCAGCTACGGCTTCAGCAGCCAGACGAGCGGCACTGGGAAGGCGGTTACCGTTACTACGAGTGGCGCCGGCGCGACGACGGATAGCGCGGGGGTTCTGCTGCTGTTGTCGTTCTGATCGGCATCGTCACTTGGGCAGGTGCAACAGAATATTCAGATCGTTTGAGAACTCGTTCAATGATATGCGAGCTTAGTTTGTCGGGCAGGACTCGAGTCCTGCGGGCCGACGCCCACGTCGGCCTGTGTGAGTCCCTCAGGGCTGACTTGGTTACTTTAGGAGCGGGCCCTGGAGGACCCGCGCACGGTCGAAAATCCACCGCTTTTCTACATTCTGTCCGCCGCTGTGGGGCAGGCTCGCAGCCTGCGCGGGCCTCGCAGGCCCGCTCTTCGGCGACGCATGGCGCCGCCCCACGCGGGTTTTCATCACGATTCGTGGGCCGCAGGCCCATCCTGACAGGACTGGAGTCCTGCCCCACCTACTGGCGCAGGATTTCGTCGGCGACGTCCGCCACGGCGCGCATTTCGAGCACATCGTGCACCCGCAGCAAGTGCGCGCCGCCCAGGATCGCCGCTGTGGCGGCGGCCGCCGTCGCGAACAGGGTCTCCTTATCGGTGGGATGGGCCAGAAACGATTTGCGCGAAGGTCCCGTCAGAATGGGCAAGTCCAGGCTGGCCAACTCGTGCAAGCGCGCCAGAATCGCCGAGTTTTGTTCTTTGCGCTTGCCAAAGCCCAGCCCCGGGTCGACCACGATGCGAGAGCGGTCGATGCCGGTGTGCCGCGCGCGGCTGACGGTGGCCTCCAAATCGCGCACGATCGAGCCCATCACGTCGGGCAGGGGCGGCAGCTTGGCCCACGTCTCGGGCCGGCCGCGCATGTGATTCAGGATCAGCCCGGCATCGTGGTTGGACACCACACGCGCAAGCTGCGCCTCAAACGTAAGGCCGGTAGGATCGTTGATGATCTCGGCGCCATGCTCCAGGGCGCGCTCGGCCACCTCCGCTTTGTACGTATCCACGGAGATGGGAATGGTCAGTTGGCCGCGCAAACGCTTCAACACTGGGATGAGGCGCCGCAATTCTTCCGCGGCGGAGATGCGCGCCGATTCGGGCCGCGTGGACTCCGCCCCAATATCGATAATGTCGGCGCCCTGCTCTTCCATCTCCAGCGCGCGGGCGAAGGCCCGGTCCGGGTCCTGATACTTGCCGCCATCGGAGAAGGAATCCGGCGTCACGTTCAACACGCCGAGGATGGCCGTGCGCTCGCCCAGCTTGATCTCGCGGGCCTTGAGTTTCCAGTAGAACAGCTTTCGCATAGACGGAACCACGGATGGACACCGATCAACACAGATAACGGATCCGTATGCGCCGGCCCACACGGTCTCTCACCAATGTCGCACGTTTCACAATACGTGGGCGCCGCGAAAGGGTTGCGAGGCGCTTAACAGGCTTGGGGAATTCGGGTGAAAGAAACCGCTCCCTGACGGTCGCGGCTCAGTTAAGCCGTGCCAGATCAGCGCGGGCTGACGGTGAGCTCCATATACTTCTTCGCGGGTTGATCGCCGATCTTGATTTCAGTGCGTTCCGTCCAATCTCCCTTCTCGTCGATGCGCAGCATGGAACTGGTCCTGATTTGTCCCAATGTGAAGCCCCACGCGATGCCTTTGCCATTGTCCGCCAACTTCACCTCTGTTTCCAGAAAACGGCCGTCATTGAACGCGCGCATCCGATAGGCTCCGGTTGCGTCGTCGTAGGACACCACGCCAAGGGCCTGTAGAGCCGGCTTGCCATCGGCCTTGGTGCGCCCGACGCCTTCGATTAACAGGACCAGCCCGTCGAGCTTGTATTGCGCGTCTTCGGTCTGTATCAATACCTGCGGCTCACCCGCTCCGCGCTGTACACGAGCCTCACCGGCCCATTTTCCAACCAGGAAATCGAGTCTCTTCATCGCCGATCGTTGCGCTTCGATATCCGGCACTCTTGGTTGCTGAGCCATCGCGGGAGCACATGAGAGCAGGATGCAGAAGACCGGCATTTTCACGGGCATGTGAGCAAGTGTATCGCGTTCCAACATCGCGGTGAGGCGCCTAACCGTTTTGGGGATTCCTGACCGACGGAAACCGCTCCCTGACGGTCGCGGCTCAGTAGACGCGGATCGGTAAACCGTGCGCAATCGACGCTAGTATTCCCGAGCCGCGACCTGCAGGGGAGCGGTTTCCCCAAAACCGTCAAGCACCCTCGCGGGGCGGCGAAGACACCCTGCGTGGCGCGTATGATATGATCTCGGAAAGCTGGGAGGCAAAGTCAAAAATGAAGCCACTGTTTTGCTGGATACTGGCAGCGTTTATCGCGCTGGCCGGGGCGCAGACGATTTCCGCTCAGACGGCGGGGTCGCAGCCGGCGGGAGCGCATAGCATTACAATCCGCCCGGACGTCCAGCGCAATTTAGCCCCAGTCGGCAGGACCACCGCCGCGGCCGGCATCATAGCCATCGGGTCGCCCCTCACATACGGCGGCACCAACGCGCCGGACACTTACTCGGCAACCACTACTTTCAGCTCTACGCCGGTGACGGTGGATAACGGGGCGGTAAAGATCTGGCAGGTCCAGACGCCCACGGGATCGAACGGGGAGTGGGACGTATTTTACATGCAAACCACCGACGGCGGTCCGCTGGCCGGCAATATCAATGCCCTCTGGAATATCGTGATCGACTATACGCTCAGCGCGCCGGCTTATTTCGACGGAATTGTGCAACAGTGGCTGATGAACGGCACGGCGGTGGGTCCGCTGACCAACGGCATCGGCAGCATCTGCTGCGCGGCATCGTCGAACCCGATCCTGCCGGGATGGTCGTATTACGCCTCGGGCTTCAGTGACCCATTGCCGGCCGGGACGCAAACAAACTGGCAGGACATATATGTGACGCCTTACACGCTGGTTGAAAGTGGCGGCGTCGACCCGAGCACGGCGAATGAGTTCGCCTTTGCCATGCACTTCACGCTGCAACCGACCATCGCGGCCGTGGTCAGCGCCAGTGCCTTTGGGGAATTCCCGACCTTCGCGCCCGGCTCGTGGATCGAAATATACGGAAGCAATCTGGCAGGGAGTACGCTCACCTGGACCAGCGGCGATTTCAGCGGTGTGATCGGGCCGACCGAGATTGGCGGAGCTTCGGGAACCAGCGTCGCCATCGGGGGGTTGTCGGCTTTCGTCGATTACATCAGCCCCTTGCAGGTGAACGTGCAAGTGCCGGGAGGAGTGGGCACGGGATCGCAATCCCTGATTCTGACCACCGGGGGAAACGCCAGCCAGCCTTTCCCGGTCGCCGTAAACGCGACGCAACCGGGATTGCTGGCGCCGGCCAATTTCAAGGTTGGCGATACGCAATACGTGGTGGCACAGGAGTCCAACGGCAACTATGTTCTGCCGCCGGGTGCGATTCCCGGCCTTCCTTCGCAACGCGCGCAGCCTGGCGATACGATCGTAATCTACGGAATCGGCTTCGGGTCGGTCACTCCGGACATTCCACCGGGCCAGCTTGTGGAGCAACTGAACACGCTGACCGACACTTTCACGATCTCATTTGGCGGCACGCAGGCGATCACGATTCCATATGACGGACTGGCGCCCAACTATATGGGACTTTATCAGTTCGACGTGGTGGTGCCGAATGTCACCGCGAGCGATACGCTGCCATTGACCTTTACCCTGGGCGGCGCAAGTGGCACGCAGACGCTTGCGATTGCAGTAGGAAATTGATGTGGCGACTTGTAGTTCTAGTATGGCTTCCAGTTCCAAGCGTATGCCGAGAACGCGCCGGCTGTCAGCCGGGTTGAAATGGCCTCGCATTGGCCGGGACTGCGGCGCTCGGGAAAGGCCGATATCATAATCGGAGCCGCGCCTTGCCGACCTGGGTATTACTGCGGCTTGGCCGAAGGCCAATGCCGCTTCCGTCGCGCAGAAGGAGAAGGAAACCATAATCGACGGCCAGCCGATTCATCTGGCGGACCTTGAGTCGATATTCGCCGACCCCGCCGCGATGGAGAAGATCGCCCTGGATCTCTTCAAGAACCGGCATACGGACGATTTCCCTTCGGTAAGCGTGGTTGTAAATTTCGAAGACGGCGCAAGCCTTTCCGCATCGACTCACTCGCAATTCGCTTTTCTGGTGCCCTGGAACTGCGATGGCAGAGGCAAGAACGCCGCGGCATAAGAAGGCAAGACAGGTAAGACCGTCGGCTTGCTGCAATCGAGGTACACCATCCTATCCGCCGATTTCCTTCCACGTGTCGTGCCGGGCGCCGTGGATCCCGAAAGAACCGATCCGCATTTGAGTTTGCACGCGAATAATGCGCCGCCTAACTTCACTTGCCAGGTGACCCCGCGGTACGGCGACGGGAAAGTTATCGGCACAGACAAATTCCTCCGTGACGCACCGCAATTAGAAAAACCGTTCTGTCGGTTCCGTGGCTTAGTCGATTTATCCGCGATCGTCCCGACGTGCCTTTCCGGTTGTCTTATGTTAACGGCGCTTCTCTTGACGATGCGGCTCTGCAGCTCTTTTCCGCGGATATGCATGCGATCGGGCGCGGCGACTTGATTTGCAATCGAGCACACTAAGAACCGGCTGGCCCTCCTTCACGTTGCCAGCATGGGCTCGGATTGGTTGGTCTTCCCCGGCGGACACATGCTTCTATGGTCCCATCTCAGCCGCCTTCTCAGTATCCGCGCCGCCGACGCGACCCTTCTCAAGTGGCCCGCTTCGGACTTTCCTATTAAGCCCTGCTCCGATAACTGTCGGTTTCGTGGCTGCGTTGGCCGGGAGATCTCTCCGGACGGAACTTTGCAGCCGTTGAAATGAGTCCTGGCTTGTGGGGGGCCAGTCTTGGCCGCGGCCGTCTCATAGTTGGGCGGAGATTGGCCTTTTAGTGGGGCAGGACTCCGCCTGCGCTGACAAGAGTGTCAGCGCGGCAGCATCGAAAACCCAGGGGTTTTTCCGATGCTTTGGTGGGCCGCCGCGGCCCATGGAGACAGGCAGGAGTGCCTGCGCCACGAGGCTACTTCATGACGAAAAAGACCACGGCGACGATCAGCATGGTGAACAGCAGCCCAATTCCCACCAGCTTGATGAGTTCACGGGGAAGCGAATTGCCGGCGTTGGGGTCGGGCGTGCGCAGCTTGGCCAATACGGCCACCGGCAGCTCAGGCTCTTCGCCTGCCGGATCGAACGACAGTTCGTACGTTTCGAGCATGACGGCGTCCGGGTCCGCATAGCAGCGAATGCGGCGCTCCACGTTCTCGCGCCAGCGGTCCGCGTCGATCGGGATGCGCTTGGCCAACAGTGGCGGCAAGGCAGCCTGAATCTCTTCCGGCGAGCAGGGCTGGATCGGCTCGACCACCCAAAAACCGAGACTGTCGGCCAGCTTGCATCCCAAATGGACCAGCGTAAGCAGATCTACCGTGGAGTTGGTCTGGGGATCGTGATGGCGCGCGGCGACAATTTGAAAATCCTCCGGCAGGTTCCACTGCTGCGCCAGCAGGCGGCCGGCTTCGCAATGATCCATGCCCAGCGTTTCCCGCTCGCAGTCCAGCAATTCGAAGACGTTGCGGCCGCCGTTGCGCAGCAGCCCGGCATACTCGGCGGGATAGGCCAATAACAGTCCCAGGCGCCCCACGTCATGGAGCAGCCCCGCGGTGTAGGCGCGATCTTCGAACGCGTGGCAAGAGCGCGCCAACTCCTCGGTGAGCAAGGCGCAGGCCAGCATGTGCCGCCAGCAGCGGGACAGCTCCTCGATGCGCAGCGCGGCTTTCATGTGATTGGCCGTGGCTACGGTCATGCACAGGGAGCGCACGCGCCGCAGGCCTAGAACCACCAGCGCCGATTGCAGGCTGTCGATGCGCGACCGGAATCCGAAGAGCGGGGAGTTGGCGACGCGCAAGATCTGGGCGGAGAATGCCGGATCGCTCGAAATCAGCGCGACCAGTTCCCGGATCTCGACGTCGTCGCGCGCGAGCAGATCCAGCAATCGCAGCACGATCGGCGGAAAGGCGGGAATTCTGGCCAGCAACCCTTTCCGGTCTGTTTGCTTCAATTGCCCGGAACTCTGGCTCACGCAGTATGGATCGGCGGATTGGGAGAAAGTCTTTAACCGAACATTGGCGGCCGGTCTGGGTGCTTTGTTTTGTATAGATTCCCACCTCCGCGGGGAGACTGGAGATCCTCTCCCGCGCGATAATGTTACAGGAGGATGCGCGAATGAAGAAAGCGTTGATGTTGATTGCGGCTCTGGGTTGCTCGTCGCCGGGGCTGTTTGCGGATACGGCGGCGGAGCGGCTGGAGGAATCGGCCAGGATTGTGCATGAGATCATGCAGACCCCCGATCAGGGAATTCCGCAAGATCTGCTGAACAAGGCGTATTGCGTAGTAGTGGTGCCGTCGCTGAAGAAAGGCGCATTCGTGGTGGGCGGCGAGTACGGGAAGGGCTTTACCATTTGCCGCAGAGGCGTGGGCATGGGATGGGGAGCGCCGGGGGCCGTCCGCGTGGAAGGCGGCAGCTTCGGGTTTCAGATCGGCGGCTCGTCCACGGACGTCGTCATGCTCGTCATGAACGAGCACGGCATGCACGAATTGGACAAGGACAAATTCACCCTGGGCGGCGACGCCAGCGTGGCGGCCGGACCGGTGGGGCGCACGGCGACGGCCAATACGGATGCTTATATGACCGCGGAGATTCTTTCCTGGTCGCGCACCAAGGGGCTTTTTGCGGGCGTCTCACTGAGCGGCGCGTCGCTGCGCCCGGACCGGGACGGCAACAAGGAACTATACGGCGAGAAGCTGGACAACAAGCAGATCCTGATGACCAAGACAGAGCCGCCGGCGGCCGCGCGGGCGCTGATCGCGGAGCTGGAAAAGTATTCGATGCACAAGGACAATTAGGCACGGTAGGAAAACGCCGGCTGAATGCCGGCTGCGGACATTGGCCTTTTTGTGGGGCAGGCTCGCAGCCTGTGGCGGCCTCGTAGGCCGCCTGCCGCGAAGCTCTGGCTGGCTTTTTGCAGGGCTTGGTGGCATATAGGCTTTAGCCTGTGGAGGCGAGCTAGCCGGCTGAAAGCCGGCTGCGGGCAGAATTGCCCGCCCCACACGGGCTTCACACGAACTTGTAAGTGCCTGGTACCGGCAGCGGCGCGGTGTCCATCTTTACGTCGTAACCGAACGCCTTCGGCATCAGGTCCAACTGCGAATTCATGATTTGGTCCCAGGTGATTTCTTGCCCTGAATACGCCGATTCGCGGGCCATGATGGCGGTCAGGGTGCTTTCGGCGATGGGCAGGGACTGATTCAGGTACGGTCCGTCGCCGCGGATGCTCCGCATCATGTCGATGTGTTCCTGCACGTAGGGATTGATTCCCTTTGCGCCCATATCCATGCCATTGCTGCGGCCCTTCGCGCCCACGATGGCGTCGCTTACATTGTTGTAGACGCCCTTGGGATATTGCCGGCAATGACTGCTCAGGTGCACGCCGTGGGGATAGGTAAAATCCGAACTCATGTGATCGTAAATGTTGCCGTAGAGCTCCTCGCGTGGGCGCCACGCCGCGCCGCCGGAAGCCACCACCTTCACCGGATGGGCGCCCATCACCCAGTTCATGAAGTCGATGTTGTGAAAATGCTGCTCGACGATCTGGTCGCCGCAGATCCAGATAAAGGAGTACCAGTTGCGGATCTGCCATTCCATGTCGCTCCACTTGGGATCGCGGCGTTCGGCGTGAAAGACCGGACCACTGAGATAATAGGCGTATAGGGCGGCGATATCGCCTATGGCGCCATCGTGGATCTTTTGCACGGTCTCCACATACTCGCGGTGCGCGCGCCGCTGGGCCCCGGATACCACCGTAAGTTTGCGCTCGGCAGCCACACTTCCGGCGGCGATGAAGCGCCGCGCGCCGACCGGATCGGTGGCGATGGGCTTCTCGGTGAAGACGTGTTTGCCGGCATTGACCGCCGCCTCGAAGTGCATCGGCCGGAAGCCCGGGGGCGTGCAGAGCATGACGATGTCGATATCGGAAGCCAGCAGCTTCCGGTAAGCGTCGAAGCCGGTGAAGTGATGGTCGGGATCGACGCGGATGCGCGGCTGAAGCGAGGCTACCAGATCCTCGGCTTTCATCTCCCGCGGCTGGCCGTTGCGTTCCACCGTGATGCCGGCATGGCGGGCGATGAACTTGGGATCGCGCAGGCGGGCCAGCGATTGTTCGAGGTGGTCTTCGAAGACGTCCGCCACGCCGGTGAGCTGCACTTGCTCGTTGCCTGTGAGCAGGTCCACTACGGCCTGCATGCCGCGTCCGCCGCAGCCCACCAAGCCGGCCTTCAGCGGTTCACCCGCGGCGTGCGCCATACGCGGCTGGAGGATGGAGAAGGCTGAGGCGGCCGTGGTTAGAAGACTCGACTGTTTGAGGAGGCTTCTACGGGAAATGCCCTTCGGATTTTGCATGCCCCGACCTTATCACGGTTAGGCCTCGCATAGATATTGGATTGTTGCGCAGGATGGTAGCGATCGGCTCGTCGCCGGGCTTAACCGTTTTGGGGGCCCTGACCGATAGGAACCGCTAAGCACCCGCCGTAGGCCGCGGGCGCACACGGCGGCTACGCATGCAGTAGAGTAGACTGCATGCACGAATTCCCGCAGTTTGATTTGCACGGGCAGGCGGCGCTGGTCACCGGCGCGGCGCGCGGTTTGGGACGCGCCATTTCGCTGGCCTTGGCGCACGCCGGCGCGGACGTGGCGCTGGGGCTGCGCGATCTGCATGCCGACGCCGGCCTGCCGCGTGAGATCGCAGACCTGGGGCGGCGCGCTCTACCGCTGCAGATGGACGTCACCAGCCTGGACCAGATCCGGCGCGCGGTGGATGGCGCCGCCGCGCATTTCGGACGGCTCGACATTCTGGTGAATAATGCCGGAATCGCGCCCGGAAATCCAGCCGAAGACGTGCGCGAGGAGGACTTCGATCTGACGTTGCGGGTGAACCTGAAGGGGACGTTCTTCGCCAGTCAGGCGGCGGCGCGGGTCATGATCCGGCAGAACGGCGGGCGCATCGTCAACGTGGGATCGCAGGCGGGCTTTGCCGCTCTGCCTGGCGAGGCGGTGTACTGCATGACCAAGGCCGGCATCGCGCACCTGACCAAGTGCCTGGCGGTCGAATGGGGCAAGTACAACATTACGGTGAACGCCGTGGCGCCGACGTTCATTCACACGCCTGGGACCGAAGAGGCGCTTGCCGACCCGGCTTTCCGCGCCGACGTGGTAGAGCGCATCGCTGGGCTGCATCGTATCGGCGAGCCGATGGAAGTCGCCGGCGCGGTGGTGTTCCTGGCGTCTCCGGCGGCGTCGCTGATCACCGGCCACACTATGCTCATCGATGGCGGGTGGACGGCTAGATAGGCCTGTGCCGGTGCGGTACGAACGTTTCTGGCGCCGGAAGCCAACGTCGGCAGGCGGCCTACGAGGCCGCCGCAGGCTGCGAGCCCGCCCCACTTGCGCCACGTTAGCCGGGGAGCTTCGTAGTGCTGTGGACCCGCGCCAGATGCACGAAAGCTTCCGCGGCGCCGCAGCCGGACTCACGGCCGCGATAGCTTTCCATCACCTGGTGGTATTCGCGGTAGATGCGCTCGCCGTCCTGGCTCTTGTGGGCAAACAGCGCGGCTTTCTTCTTTTCGCGCACACCGGTCACATCCACGTAGTCGGTGGGATGAAACCCCATGGTCTGCGCGCCAAGATCGACTTCGTAATAATACAATTCAAATCGCCCGCGCGCGGCCAGCCAGGCGCGGAAGGCCAGCGTGCTGGCGGCCTGGTGGTCCAGGTGCGCATCGATCGGCCATTGCGTGAACACCAAATCGGGATCTTCGGCGAAGATCAGGCTGCGCAGCGATTCCGCGGCGTCCTTATTCACCACGGTGGCGCCGTCGATTTGACCGGCGAAGACCGGCTTGGCCCCCAGGATCTGGCAGGCGGCCGCGCACTCGGCCGAGCGGATGGCGGCGGCTTCCTCGTGCGACTTGCGCGGAATGCCCGCTTCGCCGCGCGTCAGATAGACGATGGTGACGCTGGCGCCCAGCGCGGCGTAGCGCGCCAGTGTGCCGCCGCACCCGGATTCGGGATCGTCCGGGTGGCCGCCTACGCAGACGATCTTCGTCGCACGGCCGGAAGAGGTCTGGCCGGCGGCGAGGGCCGGCAAGGAAAGGAACTGGCGGCGCGAAGCTGTCATCAAAACGCTCCCGAGGCTAGATTATACAGCTTCGGGACGCGGCGGCGCGGCAAGCTCGCCAACGGATGCGGCGCTGTTCAAAGCCCGCGCATACTTTTGGTCGTGCTGCATGATGTGGTCCGTGAACCAGTTCCGGAGAAACAACAGGACCGCGGCATTGGAGACGGCCTCGCCATTATGAATCTTATGCTGGAGGACGCACACCTGGCTGGTGAGCGTGCGATGCAGTGCGATGTGCTCGGCGAGCGAGTCGTAACCTTGCTTGCCCAGCATGTCCTCTTCAAAGCGGAGGTGCCCATTGGTATACTTCACCAGCCGGTCGATCAATGTTTCCAGAAACGCGCGTCCCCGCCCTTCCCACATGGCTTCCTGCAGTTGCCGGATGAGCGCCACCAAGGCTTGGTGCTGGCGGTCGATCGCGTCGATGCTCACGCTGTACTCGGGCTGCCAGGTAACGAAATAGGTGTCGAGCGCACGGCTTTTTTGCTTCGCCGGCGCCGCCCCAACGGCTGTCGAGCGGTCCGGGGCCTGTGCGGATCCAGCGGCGCGGTTTATGCGGACCAGAGACCTAAGCGCGCTGCCTTTCACGCTTCGGTTGTCGTCCTTGACCATCCGTTTCAAAGGATCCGCAAACTCCGGCTGGCCGATCTTGCCCATCAGCCAGGCTGCCGTGGCCCGGAATTTGGGATCGGTATGGGAGGCCATGCGGATGACACTCGGAATCGCGTCCGCTTCGCCGCAGAGATACAAACCGTACAGGGCGTTGCCGGCAACACGACTATTGCCGTCGTCCCGATAAAGCGCGAACGCCTTCAGGCACTCCGGCCCGCGGTTCTCCCACAGCCCCTCCAGCATGTTCGCCCGGACCCTGGTTTCCGCCCCCATCAGTTGCCCATCGATCCAGTCGAAGTTATCCGCTCTGCGGCCGATCAGCTTGGCCGTCTTGGAGCGGATTACCGGGTTCGCATGCCCCAACAAATGGCCAATCGCGCGCACCAGGCCAATTCCGGTGGAGACGCGATCCAAAACCTCCAGAATACGCAGCACGCTGGCCTGGTCCAACGCCTTATTCGGACTCCGCGCCTGAAGGAGTTCCGCCAGTTGGAGATCGAGAAGGGGTTCCGCGGCCAGCGCCTTGCTTATAAGCGACAACGTGTGCTCAAGCGGTTCATCGGGACGGCAAAGTGCCCGAAGCTTCTCCGGACGCATGGTTCTCCTCCAACGCAATCTCCGGCGGCTGCCGCGGATTGCGGGATCTGTCGGTATATCGGCGGTTTGGAGTCGCGGCGTTAGCGGCGGCGGGGATAAATCCCGCCCCCCCAAAATCGCTCGTGGGCCGCAGGCCCATCCAGATTCGATACGCTCGGCCATCACTTGCCCACTACAAATAGATGTCCGTCGTTCTGCGAATAAATCTTCCCGTCGCCGCCGATGGATGCCGGCGTATACGCCGCGCCCAGCGCCAGTTGCTGGAAGATCTCAGTCACCGCCGATCCGCCCTGGCCGATGGCGAACAGGTTGCCGTCTTCGCTGTTGGCGTACACCACGCCGTTGGCGTCTATCGCCGGGCTGTTGACGCACCACTCGAACCCGTTCGGGTGGTCCGATATGCAAGTCGGCGTGCCGTCCGCGTTGCGCGTGCAGCTTTCGGTATTGGTGTTTTGAAAACTCCACTCGATGTTCAGATTCGCGTCGAGCTGGGTGACGAAATACTGTTCCGGCGAAGCCGGGTTGTTAGTGGTGCGGTCCGGCGGGCACACCGTAGTGTCGTCGCAGTAAGAACCGACGCCGCCATAGTGGTTGTTCTTAGTCACCGCCGACCAGGCGCCGCCGTGCGCGTAAATCGCCGGCGTGGTGTCCCAACCGAAGCCGAACGCGCCCAGGTAATTGCCGCTGGCATCGAAGTGCATCAGGTGACCTTGGGCATAGTTGTAACGGTTCCAGGCGCCGAATAGAATCGTGCCATCGGGCGCCACCACCGGGGTGGACGACGCGGAGTCGAGGACGCTGCCATCGCCCGGCTGATTCGTCTCGGGATCGACGCCGAGCAGAGCGCCGGCGCTGCATCCGCCAGGAGCGCCGTTGGCCGGGAGCCAGCCTCCATCGGCCACCGAAACGCCGCATCCATCGTGGAAACGGTTGCGCAGCGAGGCGATCCACTTCAGGCTGAGATCGGGATGCAGCGCTATCAGGAACCCATAGCGGTCGTTAAAGTGAGCGCGGCTAACGGTGTAGACGGTTCCGTCGGGCGCGACGGCAGGGGAGACGTTGATCCCGGCCCGTTGGCTGCCGCAGACACTAGTTGCCGGAGCGGCGGTGGTCGAGGGCGGCCAAGGCAGTTGCGAGGCATCGAAAGACGTGATGCATTGGCTGCTTGCGGCGGGCGATTGAGACGCCGTCAAAGTCTGATAGCCGGCCATCGAGACCGGGCCGCCCGCGGCGATCTTTACCACCCAGGAACTAGTGACGTCGTTGCCATAGAATCCATTCGTGGTGACCACCTGGACCACGTTGTAGTACAGATTGCCGTTGGCGTCCAACGTGATGGGACCCGTCTCATAGGTGTTCGGATCGGTTCCAAAGGGAGCGTAGCGCTGGATCAGGGCTCCGTCGGCCTTGTTCAGTTCGATGACGCTGCCGCTGGCGCCGGGCAGATAAACCACGCTGCCGCCTAGCGCGGCATGGAACACCGGCTCCCAGAAATCGTTGCTCGATCCCGGGGGTATCCAGTCGCTGGCATATCCCCATTGCAGGACGAGTTGGCCGTTCTGCCACGTAAACTTGTTCTCGCCCCAGATTTCACTGGAAAACGTGCTGGCTTCAAAGCTGCCGGACTTGTACTCCATGTAGACGTCGTTGCCGTCGACCAGCGGGACCTGATAGTGCGCGACCAGGTCGCCATATTCGGCGGACTGTTCCTGCTGTACCAGTGGGTCATAAACAATGTCCGCCAGGATTTCGTTCAAGCTCTGCCCGGTCACGCCGGGGCTGCTGGTGTGTTGCGGATTCTGGGCCCATTGGGGCCAACCTGCACCGATGGCGGTGGCGGTTTGGACTGTGCCGGCAACGCCGCCGGTTTCAATCGCGACGGGCGCGGCATTGGCAGGCATTTCGGTGGAGGGCATGATGACGTTGATCTGGTACACGCCCACGAATTGCGGCGACAATCCGGCGAAGGTGACCGGAGCGGAAACGCCTCCAATCGTCACCGTTGGCACGGCGATGGCGTTGCGCAGGGTATCGAGCGAGTTGTCGCCGGTGATCGCGGACGGGGTCACCGCCCCCAATCCGCTGCCCAGCAGGACGAGCGGGTCGCCGGGTGTGGCCGGGTGGCTCGGGATTCCAGGAATCGCGCCGCCGGGCGCCGCCAACGAGCCGTCCGGATTGATGGCAACGGCGTAGCCTGCGACGGTGAACACGCCGGGCGAAAAGGCCCCCACTGGGACGGCCTGCGCCGCCGACATCGCGGTGCCGTTCGAGACCACCACGGTGACCGGCCCGGTTGCGGGAACCTCCCACGGCAGTTGCGCGTTGATCTGTTGCGGAGAGACGAAAAGCAACGGGGCGGGGAGGCCGTTAAAGGTGACCGATACCCCGCTCAACGTGACAGGCAAGGGAATGGCAACCGCGGATGCGGCTAGCGGGGCAAGGTTGGCGCCGAAAATGGACACCAGCGAGCCGGGTACGACCGGTGCCGTGAAAGAAGCTGCATCGACCACTCCACCGGGCTCTACAAGAGGCGCCTGAGCGACGGCGATCAATGCCTGGCTCAGGAAAAAACCGGATAAGGCGAACACCCTCATGCGCGGAATTCTACCATGCGCAGGGTCAGACAGGCATTCAGCCTGCCCGCGGCACTACCACGGCTACGGCTGGATTACGGCCAGTTGCGCGCCGCGCGTGCGGAATTCATAGCGCTCGATCTTGACGGCCGCCTCGCCTGGCTCGCTGTCAACAATCCAACCGGAGATCTCCAGCTTCATGCGGCAGGTGTTGCCGAGCATGGCCGGCCAGTCCATCGCCAGCCGCATTTTCTGGCCCCGTTTGAGAGGCTGCTGGGTGGTGAACCGGACCTCCCGGCTGCTGATCTCAAGCGTTTTGCCCACACCGATGAGCGAGATCCGGCTACCCTTCACGCATTGGTAGCGCACGTCCTGTTGAATGGGAAAGCGGCGCCGTGCCCGTCGCCCATCGTCCTCGCCTAGAAAGTTATTCATGGTTGACATTGGAATACCGCCACTGCCCCTCCTGCGGTGCCCGCCTCCGAAGCGCACAAATCAAGGAGATCCCGATGGCGGCCACACCAGCTACGGGCCACCAGGGACGAGGAACCTCCGGCCGCCACCAGCGCCAACACGCCAGCCAAGGATAGCACGGCATAAAGATTATGTAAAGTTTGAAAGCCGGAGTTTACAAAACAGACCTAAGAGGGCCGCCCCCGTAGGCGTATGCTGGAGAATGCGATGACGCAATTTGCCCGATATAGATTACTGGCTGTGGCTGCGATGCTGGTCCCGGCCTTCTGCGCCCTGGGCGCACCGCGAGGTAGACATTCGGATCGGACGATCGGCGAACCGGCCGCTGGACAGGTGAGCGTCGCGGTGGTTCCAACATCCGCAACGCCGGCCACTGGGCAGAGCCGGCAGTTCAGTGCCACGGTACGGAACGTGGGCAACGCCGGAGTGGTTTGGGAAGTGAATGGCATACAGGGCGGAAATTCCACGACGGGCACGATCACGGGGGCGGGTCTCTACACCGCTCCAGCGGCCGTGCCCAGCCCCGCCACCGTCAACGTGACAGCCGTCTCGCAGGGGGACTCGAGCGCATCGGCTTCCGCCGTGGTGACGATTACCTTGCCCCAGGTTTCAGTGAGTATTTCTCCGGCATCCGTGGCAGTCGAACCGGGCGGATCGCAGCAATTGACGGCCACCGTATTAAACACGGCGAATGCCGGAGTGGTCTGGGAAGTAAACGGGGTAATCGGTGGAAACCCGGCGGCCGGCACGATTACACCGTCGGGCGTCTACACCGCGCCCAGCGTGAGTCCCAGCCCTGCGATTGCGATCGTGACGGCGGTTTCCGAGCAGACGCCGGCCGCCGCGGCGGTGGCGGTTGTCAGCGTCGGCACAGGCCCGGCTTACTACGTTTCGACCACTGGGAACGACGGCAACAACGGCAGCTTCGGTTCGCCCTGGCGCACCATCCAACACGCCGCCAATACGGCGGTGGCGGGGGACACGGTTTACGCGATGGGAGGCGTTTACAACGAAATCGTCACATTCCCCAATTCCGGTTCCGCCACTTCGGGTTACATTACGTTTGAAAGCTACCCGGGCCAGACGGCCACGGTCGACGGCACGGGCTTAACGGTTCCCGGCGGGCAATACGGGCTGCTGACGATTCAGAACCGGAATTATCTGGCGGTCGGCGGTTTTGAAATCCGAAACTACACTTCCAATAGCGTGGCGGACGTGCCCATTGGAATCTATATCACGGGCGCGGACAGCTATATCCAAATTCTGGGGAACCGGATCCACGATATCGTGACCACGGCCAAGGGCTGCAACGCGAACGCCCTCGGCCTGGCGGCATACGGCAGCAGCGCGCCGGCTTCCATCAACAACCTAACCATCGGCGGCAACGAAGTTTTCGACAACACCACGGGATGCAGCGAAACCGTCACGCTGAATGGCAACGTAGAAAACTGGAGCGTCACCAACAATATCATTCACGACAACAATAACATTGGGTTTGACGCGATCGGCTTCGAACACGTGTCGCCCGACCCGGCCTACGACCAGGCCCGCGACGGTGAAGTGAGCGGCAATATCGTGTATAACATTACGTCTTACGATAACCCCGCTTACGGGAAGCAGTACGCGGCCGACGGTATTTATGTGGACGGCGGGACCGAGATCGTGATCGAACGCAACCTGGTACACAATACGGATCTGGACCTGGAATTAGCCAGTGAGAACTCGGGCAAGCTCACCAGCTATATCACGGCGCGCAGCAACCTGATTTATTATGCGAACTCAGTAGGCGTCAGCATAGGCGGCTACGGCCCGCAGCGCGGCGGCACGGACCATTGCGATATCGTCAACAATGCCCTTTTCATGAACGACACGAAGAACACCGGCAACGGCGAATTCCAGATACAGTACTATGCTACGAATAACATCTTCGAAAATAATATCGTCAACGCGACGTCGCAGGGGCTATTTCTGCATAGCATCACGGATTCGGAGCCCGACCCCGCGATACTGGACTATAACTTGTACTTCTCTTCGACCGGCGCCGCGGCGGGAATATGGCAATGGAATCAAACGAAGTACCGGGGCTTTACGAAATACCAACAGGCCACGGGGCAGGACGCGCATTCGAGCTTCGCGAATCCGCTTTTTCTGAGAACGACGGCGCCGCCGGATCTGCAGGTGCAGCCATCTTCGCCGGCGGTGGATAAAGGGATCAATTTGGGGCCCACGGTGGTGGGGACGCTCGACTTTGCGGGTAATCCGCGGGTGCAGGGGCCGGATATCGATATTGGGGCGTATGAGCAACCGTGACGATACATGGCAGCGTGTCACCGCCGCGCTCGGCTTCTCCGAACAAAGACTCGACGGCGGCGAGTGAGCGATTCCTCGGCAATCGTTGTAATTTAGCTCCAATTGACGTGTTATAAGCCGTGTGTATAATCGGTAGAATGACCACACTTCAACGCGAGTTGACGTTCGGTGTCACACTCGCAATTGCAGCTCTTCACAGCGCGGTTCTGGATGCGAGCCCAACGCTAACCTACTGTACAGTTTTACCGGTGGCGCCGACGGCGGAAGACCGACTTCCGGCGTGACGGTTGGCAGCGGCGGCGTGCTGTACGGCACCGCCTACAACGACGGGACATATGGCTACGGAACCGTGTTCTCGCTGACTCCGCCGGCTTCGGCGGGCGGTGCATGGACCTATACGGTACTGCATAGCTTCGGGAGCGGCAATGACGGTCAATACCCCGATTCCGGCGTGGCGATTGGGCAGGTGGAGTACTCTACGGCACCACGACTTACGGCGGAGGCACCGATTGTACGTTCGGTTGCGGCACGGTATATTCACTGACACCCCCGGCTTCTCCCGGGGGAGAGTGGACCGAGACGCTGATCCACGCGTTTACCGGCGGTGACGGCAATTACCCGTATATCACGCCGGTAATCGGCGCGGGCGGCGTGCTCTTTGGCACCTGCCCGTATGGTGGTGGGGCGGGAGTGGGCATGGCTTACTCGTTGACGCCGCCCGCTAGCCCCGGTGGCTCGTGGACCGAGACGACGATCCACAGTTTCGGGAGCGGAAGCGATGGCGCGTATCCATATGCCGGCTTCACGATGGCCGCCCGGGACGTGCTCTATGGCGCAACCACCGGTGGCGGCACGAGTTTGAATTGGGGTACGGTTTATTCCCTCACTCCGCCAGCTTCGGCCGGCGGTTCATGGACGAAGGCGACGCTCTATGAGTTCCTCGGTCCGGTCGCGAACGATGGCGGAGGCCCGTATGCTCCTCCAGTCGCCGGCCGCGGCGGAATACTCTACGGTGACACGACCGCCGGAACCTTTCATGGCGATTCCTCGCCGAAGGGTACGGCTTACTCTTTAACTCCGCCAGCGCTGCCGGGAGGCGCATGGACTGAGAGCGTACTGTTTACATTCAAGAAGTCATCCGGGGGAAATAGCCCTTACGCGCCATTGATCGCGAAATCGAGCGGAGTGCTTTACGGTACCGCGGCTTACGGCTATACCCACGGATATGGGACGGTATTCGCGTTGCATCCACCGAACTCAGCGGGCGGCGCCTGGACCGAAAGCGTGCTTCACTCCTTTAGCGGCGGCGACGACGGCGCCAATCCGCTTGGAGGCTTGGCCCTGGGCACGGACGGCGTGTATTTCGGAACGACGCAGAGCGGCGGGACTTCGGGTGCGGGAGTCATCTACTCGCTAACCTTGTAGGGGATGGTTGGGCCGCCGCTCTATTCGCGGAATCCGGTGAAGGTGCGGTCGATGGCGAGGGTTACCGTGGCGGTTTCGCCGGCGTGAAAGGCGGCGATCAGGTCGAGGCGTCCGGCCCGGACGCGATAGGGCGCTTAACAGTTTTGGGAAAACCGCTCCCTGACGGTCGCGGCTCGGTAATACTCGCGTGGATTGCGCACGGCTTACTGAGCCGCGGAGCGGTTTGCTGTAAGGCGCTTTATCGCGCGCGGTGACCATACGGCCTTCATCGCGGCGGAACGCTTTCCAATGGCTTACCCCAGGAGCGCATGCACTTCACGACCTTTTCGCGGCCACCATCTTGCCGCTGTCCAGCTACGCAAGTCCCGCGGCGACTTCGCCGGGTTGCCAATCTCCGGCATCGACATAGGCCGCAATTGCTTCAGCCGCGAGAAAGAACTTCGACCGCATGGTGCGCTGGGCCAGTTTCGCCAAGCCTCCCGTCACGTTTGGCCGCCCTACTCGTGGAAGCCGACGGCCGAGACCACGACGCCCAACCCCCGGTGATCGCCGGGAACGGAGAAAGTGCGGTCGAGGGTGACTGTTACCGTGGAGGCCGGTCCGGCGGGCGATTGCGGCGCGGACTTCAGCGTGTAGGCGCCGGGTGTGCCGTAAGTCTCAGCCGCGACGACGCGGCCATCCAGCAGCAGCTCGACGTGGCGCGCTGGAGCGGGATCGGGGATCGTGAACACCGCCTCGACAGGCAGGGGCTGGGCGGGACTCTTTAGCAGGACCACCGCGGTGCCGGACATCCAGCGCCAGGCGCCGCCTTCCACGTCGTACAGGCCGCTGACAATCTGGGCGGACGCTTCCGGCGAGTTCATGGGCAGGTAGGCGAGCGTGGGATGGCGTTCGAGCACGATCGCGGCGCGCACGATGTCGATGGGCGCGTTAGAAACGTCGAACGGGCGGAGTCCTTTGGTGGCGGTGGAGTAGCCCGAGTGGGCCGCCAGCCCGATGAGCTGCAACGGCAGCGATGCGCGAATCTGCTGCTCCGAGATCGTGGCGGTGGGCGCCGTGAAGGCGATGGGATAGGCCAGTTGGCTCGAAACCACAATATCGCCGGCGCGCAGCACCTGGCCGCGTTCGAGAGGCAGTCCGCCATCGGCTTCCAGGTAAAAACGCAGGCCCCATTCGCCGTCGATATACACGCGGTGGCCGGCGGTGGTTGGGCGGATCTGGCTTGCGAAGCGCCGGTAACCGTCCCAATGCTGGTAGTTCACGGTGGCGAGCGCCAGGCTGAGTGCCATCTGGGCGGCGAATCCGATGGCTAGCCAGCGCGGCCGCAGGCGCGAGACCAGCATGGCCAAGGGAGCGGCCATGGGCAGCAGGTAGCGGGCCGATCCGGCGAAGAAGAGAACGACAGCGCCTCCGAAAAACAGGGCGATCCACGCGGCAAGGAAGGCGGTCTCGCGGTCGCGCCGCTTCCAGACCAGCACGGCTGCGCCGGGCAGCAGCGGAGGAAACACCATGAAACAGGCGTGCACGGCCAGCGCCCCGGCGCTGCGCAGTTTGTTGGCGAGCGCTTGCAGCCCATAGCTGCTCCAGTAGCCGGCGGTCACGGCAACGGGCAGTGCGCCGGAAGACAGGCGCTCGAATAATTCCCAGGCAAGAATCGCGACGGGGGGAACCAGCGTGAGGAGCCATGCGGTGCGATCTTTGCGCCGATAAAGCCAGACATAGACCATCAAGATGGGTGTCAGAAAAACTACTTGAAAAGCGTTGAGCGACGCCAGCACCATCGCGATGGCGGCCCAGGCCCGTCGGCCCGCAACGAAGCACGCCACCGCCGCCATCCAAAACGCCAGAAACGGCAGATCGGATTCGAACGAGTTGCCATTAATCACGAATGCGGGAACCGCCTGAAACAGCAGCGTGGCCCATAGCGGATGCGGAGAGAAGCGCTTCGCCAGGGACCACATGGCCAGCGCCGCGATCGATGAAAACAGGATGTAGGCGGCGTGGAAGGGCACTTCGCGGATATCGCCCATCGCGGCCAGCAACAAAGCGAGGAACCAGGCGTTGAAAGGAGGGTGCGGGAATCCGCGCATGTCCACGCGGTCGCCCAGAAAAACGTAGCTGCCATGGCTGGGATGCAGCGGGTCGATCTGCGCGTGCTCAGCCTGCGCCAGGTAGTAGGCATCGTCCCCCTGGATCGCCTGGTTGAGGAAGGGCAGGCGGATGAGCAGGACGATGGCCAACACCAGCAGGGGCGTTAATATTGCCTGTCGCATCGCTCTCGCCGGATCTCAATAGGCTCTTCCCATCGGGACTTCGCCCCGTTCATTCGGCCTTTTAGCATCTATCACGTCGAGCCTCGGAAGCCACTCGCCCCCAACCAACAAGCCGCTCAACGGCACGGTCGAAAACCCACCGCGAGCTGCGGAAGAGGGCGGGTCTGGAGACCCGCCGCAGGCGTAGACGCCTGCCCCACAGGGCTTTCATCAATATTCGTGAGCCGCAGGCCCATCCCGACAGGACTGCCACTCACCCGTGACAGCGCACCTCCTCCCAATCGCACTTCAGGCGGCGCGCCGGGTTGTAGGCATCCTACCGCCTGGAACTCCCGCAATCTGTCGGCGTTGAGCCAGTCTTCAACCCTTTTGAGTTCATCTTCGCTAACCGGCGCCGCCCGCTTCCGGATTAGCAGAACGCCCTGCCGGGCCAAAGCCTCCATCGACCACAGCGTAAACCAGTCGCCGGGCCGGCTTTTCTCGACCGCGCGCACATAGGAATCCATATCGGAAAACGCGCAGAGGTTAGGCGACTGGCTGCCACAATAAATGGACTGAACGCCGCGGACAATACCGTCCCCTAAGGCCTCGCGAACTGCCGCGAGTAACTCGGGCGATAGCAGGTTTAGACCGCAGGTGTCCATTTCAATACCGGCTTGCGCGCGGCCTTCACTTCATCCACGCGGCTGGTGCGGGTCGAGTGCGGCGCGGTCTTCACCGTTTCCGGCTCGGTTTCGATCTCTTTGGCGATGGAGATCATGGCGTCGATGAACAGGTCCAGTTCCAGCTTGCCTTCTGTTTCGGTGGGCTCGATCATCATGGCGCCGCGCACGATCAACGGGAAGCTGACGGTGTACGGGTGGAACCCGTAATCGATCAGGCGCTTGGCGATATCGCCCGTGCGCACGCCCAGGCGCGCCTGGCGCTCGTCGCTGAAGACCACTTCGTGCATGTTGGGCAGCGCGTAGGGCAGGTCGAAGAAGGGCTCCAGCTTCTTGCGGATGTAGTTGGCGTTGAGTACGGCGTCCATGGTGGCGGCGCGCAGTCCGTTGCCGCCATGCGCCAGGATGTAAGCTAGCGCGCGCACCAACACGCCGAAGTTTCCGTAGAACGCTTTCACCTTGCCGATGGAAAGGGGACGGTCGTAATCGAAGCTCAGGCGCTCTCCGGCGCGCTTGAGGCGCGGCACGGGCAGGAATGGCTCCAGGTGTTTCTTCACGGCCACGGGGCCGCCTCCCGGGCCGCCGCCGCCATGCGGGGTGGAGAACGTCTTGTGCAGATTCAGGTGCATCACGTCGACGCCGAAATCGCCGGGGCGCGCGATGCCCACCAGCGCGTTCATGTTGGCGCCATCCATGTAAAGCAGCGCGCCTTTGCGATGCAGGACTTCCGCCGCTTCGATGATGCGCGATTCGAAAACGCCCAGCGTGTTGGGGTTGGTGACCATCAGCCCGGCCACATCCTCCGTCACGTGCCGCTCCAAAGCGCCAAGATCCAACAGGCCGTGTTCGTCGGAGCGGATGTTCTCGACCACGTAGCCGGCGATGGCCGCGGTGGCGGGATTGGTGCCGTGCGCGGAATCCGGAATCAGGATCTTCTTGCGCGGGTTGCCTTGCCGTTCGAGCAATGCGCGGATGAGCAGGATGCCGGTCAGCTCACCCTGCGCGCCGGCCGCGGGCTGCAGGGTGATCGCGTCCATGCCGGTGATTTCGAGCAGCGCGGATTCCAGATGCGCCATCACTTGCATGACGCCCTGCGAGAGCGACTCCGGCTGATAGGGATGCGCCCAGGCGAGGCCTTCGGTGCGCGCGACCAGTTCGTTGACGCGCGGGTTGTATTTCATGGTGCAGGAGCCCAGCGGGTACATGCCGTGGTCGATGGCGTAGTTCCAGGTGGAGAGGCGCGTGAAGTGGCGGATGGCTTCCACTTCGCTGACCTCGGGGAAGCCCGGGATTTCGGCGCGCACGTGTTGGGGGCCCAGGGCGGTGCGTGGGTCGACGGCGGGAACGTCGAGATCGGGTAGTTGATAGGCTTTCTTGCCGGGCGAACTGCGCTCGAATAGCAGCGATTCGTTCGGGGAGATGTGGCCGCGGACTTTCTTGATGGGCATTAGACGGCTCCCCCGCCGGCTAAAGCCTGCGCTACCTGGTCCATTTCCGCGCGGCGGGACATTTCGGTGGCGCAGAGAAGCATCGCATCCGATAACTCGGGATAGAAACGGCCTAGCGGCAAGCCTCCGATGATCTTTTTATCCAGGAGCGCGGCGTTGACGGCATCTGGCTGGGCGGTCGACACCACGAATTCGTTGAAGAACGGTCCGGAGAATCGCGGCTTCAGTTTGCCCGCCAGGTAATGCGCTTTGGCCAGGTTCTGCTCCGCCAGTTCGCGCAGGCCCTGTTTGCCGTAGACGCTCATGAAAACCGTCGCCATCAGTGCGATCAAGGCTTGGTTCGTGCAGATATTAGACGTCGCCTTCTCGCGGCGGATATGCTGCTCGCGCGTGGCCAGCGTCAGGCAGAACGCGCGATTGCCATGCGTATCGGTGGTCTCGCCCACCAGCCGGCCGGGCATTTGGCGGGCGAATTTCTCGCGCGTGGCGATGATGCCCGCGTAGGGCCCGCCATAGCTGGGCGAGATGGCGAAAGATTGCAATTCGCCGGCCACGATATCGGCTTCGGGCGGCTCCAGGATGCCGAGCGACACCGCCTCGCTGAACCCCATTGCCAGCAGCGCCCCGCGCCGGTGGGCAATGGCTGCCGCGCGCTTCACATCCTCAACCACGCCGAAGAAATTGGGCGATTGCAGGATCACGGCAGCGGTCAGATCGTTGAGCTTCCGCTCCAGATCGTCGAGATCGGCCGCGCCCGTTTCGGGGTCGTAATCGAACTCCGTGATCGGCATGCCCTGATTTTTCGCGTAAGTCTGCAGGACCTCCTGATACTCCGGATGCACGCTGCGCGCCACCAGCAGTCCGCCCTTGCTGGTAAGGCGCGCGGCCATCAGCGCAGCTTCCGCCAGCGCCGTCGAGCCATCGTACATCGAGGCGTTGGCCACATCCATGCCGGTGAGCTGGCAGATCATGGTCTGGAATTCAAAGATGGTGGTGAGCGTGCCTTGCGAAATTTCCGCCTGGTAAGGCGTGTACGACGTCAGAAACTCGCCGCGCGCGACCACCGTATCCACCAGCACCGGGCGGTAATGGCGGTAGACGCCCGCTCCCAGGAAACTGGCATATCCGTTGGCATTTTCATCGCCGCGCCGGCGGAAATAATCGACGATCTCGTATTCGGAAATGCCCGGCGGCAACTGCAGCGGCTGTTTCAGCCGCACGGCCTCCGGAAGATGGGCGAACAGATCTTCGGGGCTTTCCACGCCGCAGGCTTCCAGCATCTCGCGGCGTTCGGAATCGGACTTCGGAAGATAGCGCAAAACCTTATTTTTCCGCTCCTATATAAGTTTGATACTCGGCCGCGGATAGGAGATTCGTCAACTCGCCGGGGTTGCTCAAGCGGATCTTCACCAGCCAGGCCTCGCCATGCGGGTCCTCGTTCAGCTTTTCGGGTGCGTCGGCCAACGTATGGTTCAGGTCGACCACGTGGCCCGAGACCGGGCAATAAATATCCGACACGGCCTTCACCGACTCGACGGAGCCGATGGTTTTTCCCTGATCCACGTGTTGGCCGGGCTTCAGGGTTTCGCGGCCGTATTTGAAGTCCACATAGACGATATCGCCCAATTCGTGCTGGGCGTGATCCGTGATGCCGACGGTGCCCGTATCGCCTTCCACGTGCACCCACTCGTGTTCCTTGGTGTAGCGGTATTCTTCGGGATACATTTATTTGGCTCGCTTGTAGAATGGCGTTTCCACGGTGACCGCGGCCACCGGCTGGCTGCGAATGACGACCTCAATGGCGCGGCCCACGTGGGACTCCGCCACGGGCAAATAACAAAGACCGATGTTCTTGTTGAG
>JBEKMJ010000179.1:0-10699 GCA_050008575.1 Bryobacteraceae bacterium | reverse complement strand
CGACGAGATCGTGCTATACGGGATCGGCTTTGGGCCGGTCACACCGAACCTGCTGGCGGGCCAACTTGTGCAGCAGACCAACGCGCTGGCGTCGACCTTCGACATATCCGTGGGTGGGGTGCGTGCAGGCAACGTGCTCTATTCGGGACTCTCGCCGAATTACACGGGCTTGTATCAGTTCAATATCGTGGTGCCGGCCAACACTGGCAGCGGCGCCGTGCCGTTGACGTTCACGGCCGATGGCGCAGCCGGGACGCAGACCTTGTATCTCGCGGTAGGGAATTAGCTCTTCGGCAGCGTGCCCATCTGCGCTGGTGCGAAACCACTCCCTCACGGTCGTGGCTCAGTTACGAGGCGCGCGCACCTACTGCAGGCTGGCAACTTTCTTGCGAATCTCGGCGGCGTCCTTGGCCTCGGGCTGCAGCTCCAGATACTTCGTGTACGCTTCCTTGGCGTCCGCGCGATTCTTGCGCTTTTCCTCCGCCTCGCCCAGCCGCAGCCAGGCTTCCGCCAGGTTGGGGTTCCATTTGGTAGCCTCGCGAAAACGCCCCGCGGCCGCCTTGTAGCTGTGCTTCTTGAAGTATTCGAGCCCGACCTGCACCTCCTTGTTCGCCTGCAGCGGATTAAAGGCGTACACCTTGGGCTTGAGGTTCGCGTCTTCTTCAGGAGGCTCTTGCTCCTGCGGCTGCGGCTGCTGCGCGGGCGGTTTGGGTGCC
This sequence comes from Bryobacteraceae bacterium, assembly GCA_050008575.1. Taxonomy (GTDB): domain Bacteria; phylum Acidobacteriota; class Terriglobia; order Bryobacterales; family Bryobacteraceae; genus Bog-159. The sequence goes on along the minus strand of JBEKMJ010000179.1, from coordinate 9,983 downwards.
TGTTTGGGCTGGTCCTGCGCGCCCCCCGGCAGCGCCAGCACGGCCGAAAAGAGCAGAGCGAAGACCCAGCGTGACATAATTAAATTATAGCCTTCCACCGCGATGGATTTGCGTGACAAAGCGGCCCAGTTGCCTCTCTCGCCCGGCGTGTACCTTTACAAGGACGCCGGCGGACGGGTGATCTACGTCGGCAAGGCCAAGAGCCTGCGCCTTCGCGTGCGCAGCTACTTCAACGACGACCGCCTGGCCGATACGAAAACCGGCACACTCATTTCCGAAGCCGTCGACGTCGATTACATTCTGGTCGACAACGAAAAAGAGGCGCTCGCGCTGGAGAACAATCTCATCAAGCAATGGCAGCCGCGCTTCAACATCCTGCTGCGCGACGACAAGACCTATCCGTACATCAAGCTGACCGCCGAGAAGTATCCGCGCGTTTACGTCACGCGCCGCCTGCGCAAGGACGGCACTTACTACGGCCCGTATTTTCCCGGCAACCTGGCGCATCGGCTGGTGCACTTCATCCACCGCCATTTTCTGGTGCCATCCTGCAAGGTGGATCTGACGCGCTACCATCCCAAGCCGTGTCTGCAATACCATATCCATCGCTGCCTGGGACCGTGCGTCGAGGGTCTGACCACGGACGACGCCTACGCCCGCGCCGTGCGCGATGTGCGCCTGTTTCTGGAGGGCCGCCACGGCGACCTCTCCACCGAGCTGCGCGCGCGCATGCAGGCAGCGTCGGAAGCCATGCGCTTCGAGGAGGCCGGCTCGCTGCGCGACTTGCTGGCCACTGTGGAGGAACTCGACGAACGCCAGAAAATGGCTGCTGCCAAGGGCGACGATATCGATATCTTCGCCAGTTACGCGGAGCCGCCGCTGGTGGCGCTGAACGTCTTCCACCTGCGCAATGGCCAGATCGTGGACCGCCGCGAGTACTTCTGGGAGGATCAGGAGGAGTACGATGAGCCGCAATTCTTCTCCGCGCTACTGAAGCAGATCTATCTCGATCAGCGCTACGTGCCCGCTATCGTCCACGTGCCCGTGGATTTCGAAGATCGCGAAGCGCTGGAAGAACTGCTCTCGGAAAAACGCAATCGCAAAGTGGAGATTCATACTCCGCAGCGCGGGCAGAAGAAGGCCATGCTCGACCTGGTGGAGACCAACGCCAAACATAGTTTCGATGCCCGTTTTCGCGTGCTGAAGCCGTCGTCGCGAACGATTCAGGAAGCCGTGCAGGACGCGCTGAACCTGCCCGAGCCGCCCAAGCGTATCGAGTGTTTCGATATCTCGCACATCCAGGGCACCGATAAGGTGGCCAGCATGGTGGTGTGGGAAGAGGGGCGCATGAAGAAGTCCGATTACCGCAAATTCATCATCCGCACGGTGGTCGGCAACGACGATTTCGCCAGCATGCGCGAGGTGGTGACGCGCCGCTACTCGCGGCTGCAGCAGGAGGGCCAGCCAATGCCGGGGCTTGTGCTGATCGACGGCGGCATCGGCCAACTGCACGCCGCGGCGGACGCGCTGGAGGCTATCGGCATCATCAATCAGCCGCTGGCATCCATCGCCAAGCGCGAGGAAATTATCTACGTGCTCGGCCAGGAAGACGAGCCGATCGTGCTCGACCGGTTCTCACCGATTCTGCACCTGGTGCAATCTATTCGCGACGAAGCGCATCGTTTCGCGGTGACGTTCCACCGCACGCGCCGCAATGCGCGGGATTTGACTTCGGAGTTGGATCGGATCGAAGGCGTCGGCGAGCGGACGGTGCAGAAGCTGCTGAAGCATTTCGGCAGTTCGGAGTTGGTGCGGGCGGCCAATGAGGAGCAACTCGCTGGAGTAATCGGGCGCGGCGCGGCCCGTCGCGTACGGCGCTACTATGAGAAACCATCGGAGGCCACAGAGCCGGCGGGGTCCGTGCCTCGCTGACGCCGCTTGGTGCGCTTACTTGCCCAAAACCGTGTCGATCCCGGCCAGGATCAGCAGGATCTTACCGCGTGGAAGCTTACCCACGCGCTCGGTGAGATCCCGGTCGAGAGCCACAATCTGCGAGACATTCGCCACCGAATCCTTTGGCAGCCCGCTGAGGCCGGATCTAATCGGACATTTCCAGGAGCGCTCGCCGACGATGACAGGCCGTCTGAAGCCGGGACCCGATCCGGCGGGCGCAGGCAGGTCCGCCCACCAGATTTCGCCTTGCGAGATCACCATCCGCTGCGCTCGAGGATCCGCGAGGATGCCGATGAAACGAACGGATCGGACCCCACGCCGGCCTCGGCGCAAGCCCGATCCATGGCATCGGTCACTGCGTCGGGCGCATGCCGCGCCAGATACTCCCTGACCGCATCGCTATACAACTGGCTGCGGGACTTTCCGGTCCGCTTCGCCAGCCGCTCGGCTCCTTCAAACAGAGCGTTTGGAATCGACACCGCCGTCTTCATGCCCCTAGTAGTATAACCGGAGCACGTTTAGCTGGATCTCCGAGGGGCGCCTCTTCGTAGTAAACTGAAGATGGTCGCTGAGGCCCGTAAGTTGAGCGGTGCGTGCACCGCGCGGTTCGAGTCCGCAATCGGCTTGATGAGGTTTTGGTGACGATATCAATTAGGAGTTTACTCCCATGCCGGAAGAAAAAGTCCTTCCGAAGGAGAGGATCGCCTCGTCCTTCAAGCAGCTTGCCGCCGTTTCCACAGATCTCAACGATGCCGCCAAGGAATTAGGGCGGTCTATCGGTAGCCTCGAAGCCGCTCTCCGGAGCCTCAATCTAGGTGTATCTGCCTGGTACGCCATTGCCGATGGTGGAGATGATGATGGTTCGTATTGGAGCCGAGACATTGGCTACACCAGAATCGGCGAACAGTGGCGAATAGCGCTGCGAACGGTAAGCGGCAACCATCAGGTACACCAACACCATGAACAGGTCTGGGCTTTCAATGACGCGCCGCGCTGGATGTGCGTGGAGAGCGTAGGCAAGCTCCCCGACCTCTTTGACCGGTTGATCAGCCAGTCCGTGGACACCACCGAGAAGATCAAAGCAAGGACGATCGAAGCGGAAGAGTTGGCGGCCGCTGTGCGCGCGATTCGTAAAGAAGCCGAACAGGCCGACATGGCGAAGAAGGGAAGGAAGTGACCGTGACCCCACGCATGATCGCGGCGCTTATAGCCCTCACGCTATGTTGCGCTACTGTTCTCATCGCCGTCCTTTGTAAAGGCGACGTGCGGGCTGCTATCAAAATCCCGTTCGCGTCATTCTCGCTGGAGACAAAAGACCGGCTCAGGGCTTCGCAAACTGTCTCTGACGGACCCCCAGGCGGCACGAAGCCAGCGAGGGACAAGGCTCAGGCCCAGCCTACCGGCGCCACTGATGCGTTGCGTTAATGGTGAAACCATATGCGGAGTAGCGCTTCTCGTTGGTATTTCCGGGCAACCGTTCGGTAAGCGGCCGCACCGGCAGGACGCGTTACGTGGGCTGATTCGCCGAGCCCCGCACCTTACCCTCGCCCTTTTGCTGAATACCAAGGGACGGATGAAACGGATTATCCTGAAACAGAGCATACTTCTTGTCTGCCAGAGATCGGACGGCCTCCGGCAGCCCGTCATAGCAAGCCCAAAACGCGGGGACGGCGTGTGAGCGGAACCTCACCGGCGAGGGAGGCCTTCAGAAAGGGGGCGCGACAGACCGTCGCGCACCTGCTTCTTTACTCGGTCCAGCAGTTCCATTCCCGCTCCGCCCGGCGAAAAGTCTCGCTCGATCTCTTCATCCCAGCGGGCGCGATCCCGATCGACGATCCAGGCCGCCAACGCGGTCTGCTCGTCCGCCGGTAGTTCCACAATCGCGTGTTGTATCTGGGCTAGGTCCACGGAACGATTTTACCGCAGTCGGTCTATGCGTGAGCGGCATGGCAGGTCGTGAATGACCGATCAGGCCACGAGAGTGGCGGTACGAACGTGGTTCCCGTATGATGAACGTAATGGGTATCGACGACGCACTGACCAGTGAAATCGTGCGCCGCATTCTGGCTGTGGCAAATCCGGACCGTATCATTCTCTTCGGTTCCGCGGCAACCGGGCAAATGACGCGCGACAGCGATATCGATCTACTCATCGTTGAGCCGAAAACCGCGAACCGGCACGAAGAAAGCGTCAAGATCCGTAGCGCGATCGGCGACATCTCCTTTCCCGTGGATGTCATCGTCATCAACGCGGAGCGCTTTGAAGCGACGAAGGATATTTTTGGCGGGATTGCGTACCCCGCTCACAAGTACGGCCGGGTCCTTTATGAAGTCGCGTGAGGGGGAACTCCGGGATTTGGTGCGCGATTGGCTGCGCAAAGCGAATTTGGATTGCGACGTTGCCGCCCGTCTAGCTTCCGAAGGCGATCGGTTTCGGGACATTGTCGCGTTCCACTGCCAACAGGCTGTCGAGAAGTACCTCAAGTCGATCTTGGTCCGGCATCAGGTCGAGTTTCGAAAAACGCATGACATTGAGCGGCTCCTCCACATCCTCCGCGGCGTAGAACCCACCAGCGCGGAAGAGCTGGCAGATGCGAAATGGCTTACGCCATTCGGCGTCGACATCCGCTATCCCGGCGACTTCCCCGAAACGCTTCCTGGTGATGAGCACCGCGCACTCGGGCTGGCACAACGCGCGAGGGAAGCCGCGGCAGCGGTGCTCTCGCCCTTCCTCGCGAAAGAGGATTCGGCGAGCATCGATCGGGAAGAACGATAATATAGCCAGATATGACTGTCGAGATAGAAGGCGTCACCCTGCACCTGGCGCACCCGGACGAATTGCCCGTGCGCTGGGTGGGCCAGGAAGAACTGATGCGCCAGTTGCTGGCGGCGTGGCTGGTCGTGAGCGAGCACGATCTGCCCATGCACCCGCGGCTGCTGGGGAAGCCCGGCGTGGGGAAGACCACGCTGGCTTACGCGGCGGCCAAGCGCATGGGCCGCGACGTCTACATCCTGCAAGCCACCATGGATACGCGCCCGGAAGACTTGCTGGTCACTCCAGTGATCGAAGGCGAAGGCCGGCTGCGTTACGTAGCCTCGCCGCTGGTCACCGCCATGATCCGCGGCGGCATCGCCATCCTCGACGAAGGCAACCGCATGAGCGAGAAGAGCTGGGCCAGCCTGGCGCCGCTGCTCGACAACCGCCGTTATGTGGAGTCGATCGTGGCGGGCATCAAGATCAAGGCGCACCCGCAGTTCCGCATCGTCACCACCATGAACGACGACGCATCCACGTTTGAATTGCCCGAATACATTCACTCGCGACTGCAGCCGCAGATCCTGATCGACTTTCCGGAGCGCGACGAAGAGTATCAGATCTTGAAGGAGAACCTGCCGTTCGCCGAGGAGCGCATCCTGACCTATGTGACCGAGTTTCTGCAGCAGGCGCACGCGGCCGACGAACGTTACACGGTGCGCGACGGCATCAACATCGGGCGCTTCGCGATCAAGCTGAAGAGCCTCGCCGTCGAGAGGGCCCACGAAACCCAGGCGCTGGAAACGGCCATCCTGCAAACCTTGGGAGAGGAAGCGTTGCGCTATGCCCGGGGAAATCGGCCTTCCTGATCTGCCCGATCCGGGCAGCTTGCGGCGCGGACGCTTCACCTACCTGCCGGTGGCGCCGGGACGGCTGGAGTTCGCCATAGAAGTGCGCCGCGCTATCTTGCGCGACCGGCCGCAAGTGGTGGCGCTGGAATTGCCGGTCACGTTGCAACAGCAGTTTCTGCGCGCAGTGGCGCGGCTGCCGGAGATGTCCGTCATTGTGTATCCCGATGCGGACGATCCGGAGCGCGCCATTTACGTCCCCGTCGAGCCGGCCGATCCATTCGTGGAAGCCATCCGCACGGCGAACGAGACGGGCGCGGATATTGTGTTCGCCGACCCGGATTCCGGCGAGCGCCCGCACCTGAAGGACGCCTATCCGGACCCATATTCGGTTCGCCACATCGGCTACGAAAGATATGTGGAAGCGTACCGCGTTTATCCGCAGGCGCGTTCGGACGAAATCGCGCGGCACGCCGGCGGCATCGCCTGGAAACTGCAAGGCTGCGATCCGCTGGCGCGCGTGCTGGTAGTAGTGTCGCTAAATCTGCTGGACCCGGTGCTGGACGCCATGGACGAGCCGCAGGCGCAGCCCATGTCGCGTTTGCGGCGCGAGGGCGTACGTCTGCTCAATCCGCATCCCGATTCGCTGGCTGAAATTGCGATCGAGTATCCTTACCTGCAGCATCGCTACGAGGAGTTCCGCGGCCTGCTGGCGGACACGAACCTGATCGACCGGCGGCACGCACAGTTTGCGCTGTTTCGCGATGCGGAAAAGAGCTACGAAGTGAACACGGGCGAGCGTGTGCAGCACTGGCAGCGGCGTCTGCTGGCTCGCTACGCGCGCAATCTGGCGCTGGCCGATCGGGCGCTGATGCCCGGCATCTTCGACCTGGCCGTGGCCGCGCGCAGCATCGTCGACGACAATTACGGCTGGGAGGTGTGGGAGACGGCCGGCCGTTATCCCGCGCAGAAAACCGCCAGCGATCTGGAAACCGTGCAGATTTCGGGCGAGGAGGTGTGGCTCGACACCAAGCGCATCCGGCTGCGGCGCAGGCTGCCGAGCGTCAAGCGGCGGCTGCGTCCCGTCGGCCTGAAGCCGCGCAAGAAGGAGAAGTTTCCCGGCGAATGGGCCAGCCAGTTGGATGGCAACAGCATCTGCTCGTACCCGCCGGAAGACCTGGTGATCGAGGATTACGGGCGGTTTTTGAAGAAGAAGGGCAAGGGCATACTGTCTGAAGAACGCACGCGCACAGAGCCGTTTACCACCTCGCTGCTGGATGGCATCGATCTGCGCGAGACCATTCGCAACTGGCACGAAGGCAAGATCTACGTGCGCCAGTTTCAGAAGATCTCGGGCGAAGTGGGATCGGTGATCGTGATCTTCGACGAGGATCGCGACGATCGCTATTATTACCGCACCACCTGGCTGGGCGAGCATCAGAACGAATCGGACATGGCGTTCTACTCCACGTTTCCGTTCGACAACGTGGTGGGGCCGGGCATCGGACGCGGCGAGTACGGCGGCTTTCTGATGAGCCTGCCCGCGCGCCGCATGTTCGACGTGTGGCAGGACCCGGACTACGATTTCGCCGAGTCGAAACCCGAGCGCCTGCTGCTGGCGGGCCTGGATTACTCGCTGGAAAAGTTCGTGGTGTATGTCGCCGCTAAGCCGCCGCGGTCGGTGTTCCGCAGCGTCGCCGCGCGTTTTGGGCGGACCATCATTTATATACCGATCGGCCAGCTTTCGCCGGTGGCGCTGAAGAAGATCCGGGTGGTGCATGTGTTGGATGGGTATGATAAACGCAAGGCGGCGAAAGAGTATATTTGGTAGGAATCACATGCCGGGCTTTGCCGGCGCGAGGATCTCAACTTTTGGAAAATAGGTGCGGTAGCGAGCTTCGTCGCGCGTGAGCAGCGCCAAGCGCGCCACCGCCGCATGCGCGCCAACGTAAAAGTCGGGCAGAGGCGAAGTCCGCAAGCCTCCGCGCCGGCGGTACAAAAGGAAGCTCTTTCCAGCCAGGAAACCGGCCTCCCACGGCAACGGTTCACGCTGATACAAAGCGGCGGGCAGGGCCGCGTCTAGAGCTTCGATCGTCGCATAGCCGATTGAAACCTCGGCATAAACGATCGGATCGATGATCAGCATGGTGTGCTCTGCGGCATCGGCGAGTGCGCGTGCGGACCAATCCCCCCAGTTCGGATCGTTGGTGGCAACATCCAGCAAGACATTGCTGTCTACTAGCACGCCGCGGCAGCCGCTCAAACGCTCCGGCAAGCCGATGATAGCCTGCGTCACTTGCGTCGTCGCCTTGTAGCGTGGGTGTCGCCACGGGTAAGCGCCAGGATCTCGTCCGTGCTCATGCGGGTATCCGCGGTGCCGCGAAGGGCGTCCAGTGCCAAGCGTCCGCGGAGGCTTTGGCCGACCGCACGCCGGGCCTTGCGGATGCGGGCGTGATCTCCGGCCAGCTCGAACTCGACCCTCGTATGCGGTAGAAGGCCCAACCGGTTACGAATCTCCTGCGGAATGGTGACTTGCCCCTTGCTGGTGATCTGCATGGTAATACTCCTACCAGTAAGAGTAATCCAAGATTGATCCAGCTTGCAACGGCGCCCATCCAGAACAGAAGAAGTCGCGCACGATAAACTCGCGCATCGGGTCGGAGACCGGCGGCCAGAAAGGAATGCTCAACCCCCCAGCTTCTCGGGTCCGTGGGTTGCGATAGTAGTGACTACGGCGGGTGCGCCCAGGCTTCTGATTTCGCTACACACTTCCAGTCTTCTGGTATTGCATGAATCGCTTTCGGAGCCGGCGCTTCAGCCGATCTAGAGAGTGTCGGCGGGAAGAGCGTCGGCATCACGCTATCAAGGAAAACGGAGGCGTTGCGCAAGCCGCCCTCGCAGAAGGTGGTGCTGCGGATTCCGGTGGACGACCTGGATCGCGCGCGGCCCCAGGCGGCGCGCAAAGGTATCGGCTACCAGAGCGCGCCATCGCAGATGGCAACCGATCCGTCCGACGCGAATGTGAAAGCGCCAAAAGGCGACGAGTGGCGAGGTGTCTTCCGTCGCCGGATCGGCGATTACCGCATTCTGGTTACCGCCGATCGCGCCACATAGACAGTTTTCGTCCTCCGCATTCTCCTTCGCTCCGAAAAGTCTTACCGGTGAGCTCCAGGGAAAGCGCTCCCTGACGGTCGCGGCTCAGCAAGGACATACGCAGTCAACGCGAGTAATACCGAGCCGCGGCCGTCAGGGAGTGGTTTCCCCCAAAGCTGTTAAGCACCCGAGCTCTATCTGCGCTCGTCGTGACACTCCCCACCCGTGCTACAGTACCAATTTGATGCCCGCCACCGCCGCCCTGAAAGCCACCTGCCTGAACGCCGTGCATCGCTCCCTGAACGCCAGAATGGTGGATTTCGGCGGCTGGGACATGCCCGTCCAGTACACTTCGCTGGTCGAAGAACACCTCGCCGTACGCCGCAGCGTGGGCGCTTTCGACGTCAGCCATATGGGTGAAATCGACATCACCGGCCCCGAAGCCCTGCAGCTCACCGACTACGTCACCACCAACGCCGCCGGCCGCCTCAAAACGGGCCAAATCCACTATTCCGGCCTGCTCTACGAGCACGGCGGATTTGTCGACGACGTGCTGGTCCATAAGGTCGCCGACGACCACTATTTCCTATGCGTGAACGCCTCCAACCAGGAGAAGGACTTCGAACACATCCGCGCGTACAACACCTTCGACGCGCAGGTCCGCCTGTCGAGCGACGACTACGCGCAGATCGCCATCCAGGGCCCCAACGCGCGCGCCACGCTGCAGAAGCTCACCGCCGCCGACCTGCCCGCCATCCGTTATTACTGGTTCACCGACAGCTCGGTTGCGGGCGCGCCGGCCCGCATCGCGCACACCGGCTACACCGGCGAGCAAGGCTACGAAATCTATATCTCCCCCGCGGAAGCCCCGCGCCTGTGGCAGGAAATCCTGGATGCAGGCCAGGAGTTCGGCATCAAACCCTGCGGCCTGGGCGCGCGCAACACGCTGCGGCTAGAAGCTAAAATGGCGCTCTACGGCCACGAAATCCACGCGTCCATCACGCCGTGGGAAGCCGATCTGGCCTGGATCGTGAAGCTCGATAAGGGCGACTTCGTGGGCCGCGACGCGCTCGGGAAGCAGAAGGAGCAGGGCATCCGGCGCAAGCTCATCGGATTCGAGATGTGCGGCCGCGGCATTGGCCGCGACGGCTACGAAGTGCTGGTGGACGGCGCGCCGGCCGGCTGGGTCACCAGCGGATCGCCCGCGCCCGCCCTCAACAAGAACATCGGTCTTTGTTATTTGCCCGTGGCGGAGTCCCACGTGGGCCGCGCCATTGAGGTCGTCATTCGCAGCCAGCCGGTGGCCGCGGTCACCGTGGAAACGCCATTCTACAA
>JBEKMJ010000178.1:0-10789 GCA_050008575.1 Bryobacteraceae bacterium | reverse complement strand
CCAGGGTTTGCAGGATGGCCGACCCGTTGGGGCTGAGTACGTCCGGTAGAGTGTAGTTCGTAGCTGTCGAGGTGGCGACGCTGACGGAGTGGCCGTTGTTGTCGTTTTGCGTGACCACGGTTCCGGTTATGTCGTAGGTCGTGTTGATGGTCCTGCCGGGCGTATTCGATTGCGACAAGTTGCCCCGGTATATGAAGCTGGTGCTGTAGTTGGCCGAGTCCCATTCGAACGGCAGCGTGGGCGCGGTGGACTGGAGGGTACCGGCGTCGTAGACGTTTGAAACGAGCGGCAGCGACGGCGTCACGCTGGTCAGGTTGGTGGTCGCCAGCCGGTCGTAGATGTGCAGCGACGCGTAGGTGCTGCCGTTGGTCGAGTTCTGATACTGGTACGTGTTAGCGTAACTGCGGGTAGTCAGGTTGCCGTAATCGGAAACGGTCGTGATCAGCACGTTGCCATAGCCGTCCTGGGTCTGTTGGGTCTGCGTGGATTGCTGGTAGGTTTGCCCCTTGTCGAGCGTGGTTGTGTCCGAGCTCAGGAAGTTATTGCCACTGGGGTCCTGTGACCAGGCGTAGGTCTCGTCGCGCGGCAGGGGCGATGTCACGCCGGGAGCCGTGCGGTATTGCAGTTCGGACACTAGTCCGCCGGTATTGAAGCTCCAATATTTCTCGGTGCCGGCCGTGGCGTCGTCGAGCGCCACCCCGGTGTGCAACGCGACGGCATTGGAGGCGTCCGGCCAGGTGAGGGAATATGCATAGGGGGACGACTGTTGGGCGCTGGTCGCCAAGTAGCGGTTGGATACCTGCCACAGTTCGCGCTCGCCCAAGTACTCGAAGGGGGCGTAGGCCCAACTCAGCGATCCGCCCTGCGGGAACTGCACTTCAGTGAGGTCTCCGTCGCCCGTGTTTTCGTAGCCGAACGTCCAGGAGTAGCCAAGCGGGGAGGCCACGTTGGCCAGGAAGCCCGCGGTTCCGAAACTGGTTCCGTTTGGCGAATTCAGCGCTTCCCCCTGGTTCACGTTGACCGTGTAGGTTTCGCCGGTCCGACGTAGTTCTGAATGCCGGAGAGGTAGGGCGGGGTGGTGTTTGTATACGAGAGCGAATACGAGGCCGGCGCGGCGCTGCCCCACACCAACTGGTTGGTGGCCCGGGCGTCCTCGACGATGGTAATGCGAGAGCTGGAGTTGTTCCAGCTTACGCCGACGCCGGCCATGTAGGTAACGATAATCTGGTTTCCGTTGGTGTCCTCCACGACGGTTGGGTAAAGCGTCCCGGCGTCCTGCTCGCCGCCCGCCGAAACGCATCCCATCACCCAGTAGGTCCCATTGCGGAAATACAGGCGATTCTGGTTGGAGTCGTACCAGACGTAAACGCGTTCCGAGGAGGTCCAAATGCCGCTGTTGTTTTGGGTAAGGTGGTATTGCGCCCCGGTGGAGTCCGTAAAGAGATAAAAGGCCACCACGCCGCCATTTGTGTAAACGGGCATTACCGAGCCCAGCATCAGTTGCCAACCGAATCCGAAGCCGGTGTCGGCGCCCAGGATGCGGGGCACGGTACCAAGCTGGTTGACGACCACGCGCCAGTTTTGGGAGTTGTACACCAGCGCGAAATTTGCCTTTAGCCCGGAGCGCCCCACCGCCGTCATAAGCGGCAGTGAGTAGTTGAGGTTGCCGCTGAGCAGGTCGAGCTGCTCGCCCGCGCCACCCCAGTAGCTTCCGGTAGGATGTATGCCGATACGGTGTCCATCGACAGTGCCCTGCCCGGTGCTGACGAACAGGCTGCTCAGCGTGCTGCCGCAGTTGCCGTGGAAATCGCACGGGGTGATCGAGTAGCTGTACGTATTCGATTGCAGCACCGTGCCGTCGTAGACCGAGGCATCGAAGCTTTGAAACGTCGGCGTGTTCGTATCCGTGCCGCTGACGGTTCCGCGGGTGATCGTATAGTACGCCACTCCCACGCCGTCTCCCGCGTTGTTTCCCCCCGCCGGGTTATCCACCGCGCCCTGCCACTGCGCCATAACGCTGCCCGGCTGCCCCGGCGTGCTGCTGAAGTAGACGGAGGTGGTAAATGTGTTTGCGTTGATTTGCGCCGGCGCCACATTGTCCCACGGTCCGAGCTTCGCGAGAGCGATGGAGTTGCCGTTTGGCATCGAACGTCCACCCACGCCAGGCGCGCCGGTGGTGGGGCCGACGTTGTAGAACGAGTACACCACGCCGTTGACCAAGACATTGAGTGAGGTCCCGAATACAACGGAGCGGATATTCATGCGGGCTTGGCACTTTATTGGAGTACTCGTGAGTTGCGTGACGGATCCACTGGACGCCTGGTAGACGGCGAGGTATCCGGAGCAATTGCCGGTAGTGGAGTTAAAGGTGGGGCTCTGCAGCTCGACGGCAAGGTAGGACCCCTGCCCTGTCGATCCCTTTGACAATGCGTTGGTCGAAGCCCGCAGATATTGAACGTAGTCCCCGCCGCCGGCCTGAAGCACAAGATCGCTGCTCACCTCATAGTTTTCGGCGTTTGGCCCCTGCACGGGGACGTTGTTAACATTTGAGATGACGCTGCCGCCTCCCGTGTTTGTGCGATCAGGCCCTCGCCGGTAGCGACGGAGGGCGAGCCGTTTTGAATCCAGTTGGTGGCGCCGATGCTCTGGAACGAGTCGGTGAAGTAATACTGGTAGCCGGAGGATGACGGCGTGCATTGGATGGTAGTAGTGAACTGGGTGGTGCTGCCGCCGATGGGTATGTCGATCTGATTCCCGCTTGAGTTGGTTGTGCCGTAGCTGACCGAGACGGCATGCACCCGGTTATCCTGTAGGGCGGCGGGTATAGGGATCGAGAACTCGCTATAGCTGTTTCCGTTGGACCCCGAGTATCCACTGGCCGGCCATGACCCAAGATAGACCGTGTCGGCGTAGAGGGCGACTTCGATGGGATTGACCGGAGAAGTCTGGGGCGATGTCGAATTCCACGCCCAACCGTTGACGCTGCCGCAACCAGCCGAAGTGACCGAGCCGTAATAGCTCTGTCCCAAGAGCTTCCCGCCAGCGGCGAGGCAGAGGATTGCGATCCGAGTTGCAGTCATTGGACGTTCACCCCAAACCGCGAGAGCGAGAAATCCTTGCGAAACGCGCGCACGGCCGCCTCGATTTCCTGCTGCGGGACCTTGCTTTTCTCGAACGCCAGCACCGATTTGTCCGCCAGAATGTCCGCCAGCGCGGCGCGATTGATGCCCACCAGTTCGACGACGGCATGCAGGCCATCGTCGCTCAGTTCGCTGGCAAAGGCGATAATCGCCGGGGCGGAAGATCCGGCCGACGGTTCGGTTGGGATATATTTGGGCCAAGCGGCGGCGCCGTTTGTGCTAGCGACGAGCGGGACAACGGCAATGACGCGGTAGTACGAGTTCCTCGGGTCAACGCGGCGCTGCCCAGGCAGCACGGCGGTAAAGATGAGAAGAACGATGGTCAGACGGCTCAAGAGACTCATGCAGCATCCTTTCTCGGATCGCGGCGAAACTTCACCTATGTGTGATAGTGAATCTCGGGTGCCTAACGTTTCAACTCTTCTCAAGGTTTTTGAGGAATACTTGCACAGTTCTGTCGTGCCGTTTCAGAACGGGCGCCTGCGGGCGGCGCGGCGGGGCGTGATGTGCAGCCAGTGAAGGATCGCGCGGAATGACGCGAAAGCGGCGAGGGATCGGAGCGGAAAATGGCCGGTCTCCGCGGGTTACTTGGTTGTTCGAGACCCGCGCGCCCAGTTGTTATGCATCCTCAATTACACAGTAAAGACAGCGTAAAGCCGAGTCAAGCCCGCCACGTCACCCCTCCCGATGGAACGGGTTGAAATCCGTGTTGGTGTCGAACACGTCCACTCCTTCGCTCCGCTTCAGCGAATTCACGATCCAATACGTTACCGGCGTGGCGGCCACTTCATACAGCACCTTGGCCAGATAGCCGGAGAGGATCAGATTGGCAATCAGCCCGGCGCTGAGGCTGCCTCCGAACGTGAGCACGGTGACCACCAGCGTATCCACCGCCTGGCCGGCCACCGTGGAGCCGACCGTGCGGGTCCACAGGTAGCGGCCTTTTGTCACCAGCTTCATTTTCGCCATCACGAAGGAGTTGGCGAACTCGCCGCACCAGAAGGCCACCAGGCTGGAAGCGACGATCCGCGGCACGAAGTTGAAGACCTTGGCGAACGCCGCCTGGCCCTCCCATCCCGGCGCGGGCGGTAGCCACACCGTGACGATCCCCATGACCGCCAACAACGCCGACGCGAAGAAGCCGATCCAGATGGCGCGGCGGGAAGCGCCATATCCGTAGACCTCGGTAAACACGTCTCCGAAGATATAGGTGATCGGGAAGAACAACATGGCGCCGCTGAAGCGGAATGGACCCACGGCGGTGATCTTCTGTCCCACCAGGTTGGAGATCAGCAGGATCACGACGAACGTGTGAACCAAGAGGTCGTAGTAGCGGAACCGGTCCCGATTCATTCGCGGCTCATCCGGACTCCCGCCGTTCCCATTGGACGGAGTGATCCGACGTGACGGCGCGGGTTTCGGCCGGCGAATCCGTGCGGAAGTACGACCACGGGCCGGGAATCCACGGATAGCGGTCGATTACGGACTCATCCACCGTGACGCCCAGCCCCGGCGCGCGCGGCACCAACAAGTCGCCATGATCGATTTCGAGCGGATCTTTCAGGATTTCGGCCGCCAGCGGAAACGGGTACATCCCTTCGCGCGCCGGCGCGGAATAACACGGATACTCGAGCCATTCGGCCACAGTCTCAGGCCAGCAAATGCCCAGGTGCGCGGCGGCGACGACTTCCAGCGCCGTTCCCCAACTATGAAAAGCGAACCCCAGCCCGGCGCGCGCGATTTCGCCCAGCAGGCGCCGGCCCATGGCGAAGCCGCCCTGGCAGAAGACGTCCATCTGCACGTAGTCGACGGCTTGCCGCAGGATCAGATCGTGATAACGCTCCTCGCTGGGCTCGTGCTCGCCGCTGGCCAAGGGCAGATAGTCCGTTTCTCCAAGACGCTCTTTCAAGCGCAAATAAGCTTCGTGATCGTCGGGGGGCAGAGGCTCTTCCAGCCACGCGACATGGTATTCCGCCATCTCACGGGCCAATTGCTCGACGGTTTCGAAGCTGTAGCTGCGGTCGCCCATGCGCCACCAGGTGTGGGCATCCACCATCAGGTCGAAATCCGGGCCGACGGCGCGGCGCATTTGCCGGACGGTCTCCAAATCCGCCTCGGGACCTCCTGCCGGACGCATCTTATACGCGCGAAAACCGAGGTCCGCGATAGCGGCCGCTTCGGCGGCGTAGCGTTCGGGCGGCATATACATCCCGGCGCTGCCATAGAGGCGGATGGCGCCGCGCACACGGCCGCCCAGCACCTCGGAAAGCGGCACTCCCCTGGCCTTGGCGCAGAGGTCGAACAGGCCCACTTCCACGGCGCAGTAGGTTTTCGCCGCGGCGGCATCCACTTCGGGCCGTTCCAGGAACTGGATGCGCAACGCGTCCGGGTCGGCCAATGTGCGGCCTTCGAGAAACGGCCGCACCAGGGTTTCGATGACGTCTTGGGCGCGCTGGCTGCCGGGTCCCGGCGCGTATCCCACCAGGCCGCCGTCGGATTCGATGCGGATCAGCATGGCGTCGCGTTTGAGGATGGTGCGTTCGCCCCCATGGAAGGGCAGCCGCACCGGTTCGGGGAACGGATAAGACAATAGGAAGGAACGCACGCTGGAGATGATCATCGAATCCAGCACATAAGGATAACAAAGTACGATTGGTGGCGTACGGGGATCGCACGCACTCTTACGAACCGAAGATATACCGCTCCAGGAACGGGTTCCGGAATTTGCGCTCGGGATCGAACCTGTCGCAGAGCCGAATGAAGTCCGGTAGCTTTTCGTATGCGGCTCGCAGCTCTGGCGGGCGCATGGCAAACAACTTTCCCAAGTGTGGCCGCGGGTTGAAAGGAGCAAGCGCTTTTTCGATCGGCGGCATGAGCTCCTCGACGGCGGCTAAATGCGGCTGCCACGTAAAGTGAATCGCCACGCTCGCGCGCCCATAACAAGGACTTAACCATAGGCTGTCCTCGGCAATGGTGCGAATTTCCGAGATCATCAAATGTTTGGCCATCCGGTCACCCAACCGGCGGGCCAGCCGATCGATCGCAAGAATGGCCTCCACCGCATGCTGGCGCGGCACAAAATACTCCGATTGCAATTCTTCGCCGGCGCTGGGCTCGCATTCCGGGCGGAAATGCGGCAACCGTTCGTGCCAGGGACCCAGCATACCCATTTGCTCCGTGCATTTCTCGGAGGGGATGCCGGGAACGGGGTGAAGTTTGCGAATGGCGCGTTTGGCGCCGAAGAATTCCGGCGGACCATCAAACAGATCGCCATCTTCGCGGCGGGCCTTGACCCAGACCTGATTGGCGTAACGATGCCGCCAGTCGGTAAACAGGCTTACGCTGTAGGCGCTGGCCTCGATTGCGTCAAAGTTCTTTTCCACGTGCTGGAACGGCAGGTTCTCATAGACGTACTGCCGCATCTCAAACGCAGGCTGCACAGCCAGCGTGATGCGGGTGATCGCCCCCAGGGCGCCCAGGCCAACCACGGCGCCGCGAAACGTCTCACCATCCTTTTGGCGGGACAGTTTCACCAGTTTGCCCGAAGCTGTAGCGATCTCGAACGCGGCAACGGCGGTAGCGAGGTTGCCGTTCTTCTGGCCCGAACCATGCGTCGCGGTGCTGCACGCCCCCGCGACGGAAATATGCGGTAGCGATGCCAGATTGTGCAGGGCAAAGCCCTGGCCATTGAGGGTGCGGCACAACTGGCTATAGGTCATGCCGGCATGGAAAGTCGCGGTGCGTTTCTGCCGATCCACCTTTACCGGATCGTCGTCCGCCGCCCGCAGCCAAAGAAGGGCGTCGGAGCTATCTGCAATTGGATTGAAGCAGTGGCGTGTCCCCAAGACCCTCAGTTTCGGTTCCGCTTTGACGATACTCGGGACGCGGTCGAGGCGGTCGGGCGCATACACCCGCCCGGTGCTGTATGTAAGGTTGCCAGCCCAGTTCCGCAAAGCCATCCTTGCCCCCCGGACGGCCTTCAGTATACACCTAACGGGGTGTGCGGGCCGTTTACGTGAACTGCAGCCAGGCGATGGCTACGGCCATCAGCAGGAACGACGAGACGAACGGGATACGCCACTTGCGGCCGGATTCCTTGGGCTTGAAAAGGATGACCGGCGGCTTTTCTTCGAGCTTTGGTTCGGCGATTTCCCCGACAGTTTTTTCCACGCCATTTTCCAGGGCATGATCTACAGCCATCGCCGCAGCCACGGGCGCCCCAGCAGGCTCCTGTTGCGGTGGCGGTGGGGGGGCGGCCTGCGGCGCTTTCGCCTCAGGCTTGTGTATGACAATGACCTGCGCTTCCGGTTCGGGCTCGGGTGCGGGTTCCGCTTTGGCTTCAGGCTCGGGTACCGGCGCGGGCGGTGTGTGCGCTGCCGCGATGGGTGCAGGTTCCACGTGCGCCTCCGCAACCGGCTCCGGCTCCACATGCACCGCGACGGGTTCCGGCTCGACATGCGCTTCCACAACCGGCTCCGGCTCGACATGGACCGCAACAGGCTCCGGTTCGACATGCGCGGCCGCAACCGGCTCAGGCTCGGCGGGCATTTGGGCGGCAGGCGGCTCGGGTTCGGGCGATGGCATCGCGGGCGCCGGCGTCTCCCGCGCGGCTCGCGGCGCGGGCTTCTCAAAGAGTTGCCCGATGCCGGCGATCAGGTCGAGCACGCTCTGCTCGGCGCTGGTCGATTTCTGCCGCAACCCGGTGATGGTTTCAAGGGGCTGCACAGCCATCGGCGGCGCTTGCGCTTCGCGCTGTTGCAAGCGGCTCTCGAGGGCCTGCCAGACCCGCTCCACAGCCCGGTCGACGGTCTCCTCCGCGCTGCGCTGCAGCTTCTGTTCCAGCGCTTGGACGCGGGCTTCCAAAAGAGACGCATACTGCAGGGCTTTTTCCAGTTCGGGAGAGTGGTCCGGTGTACGGGCTTCCAGATCGTGGATTTCCGTGGCGAGTTTCGCCTCCAGGGACTGCCGCAAGCCAGCGACCGCCGACTCGATCTGGGCCGGAACATTCTCCGCCGCCCGCTCAGCCCGCAAGCGGGTTTCCAGTTGTTCGATATCGACGCGGTGCCGCGCAAAGGACTCCAGTTCCACGGACACACTGGCGAAGGCCTGGGCGGCATGCTGTTCGACTCCGGCCAGACGCTCCACTATGCTGGTTTGGAGACGGGCGTCCATGGCGGCGAAGTCGGCCTGCAGCTTCGCTACGTTCTGTTCCAACTCCGGCGATTTGGATTCCGCGGCCAGTTGCCGGCGGAATTGCTCCTGCGCCTCGGTGAAGCGAGCTTCGGTCTGTTGGATCTGCGCGCTGTGGCGTTCCTGAATACCGCGCAACTCCACGGCGATGCTGGCATCGAAGGACTCCCTCACGGCATCCACGATGGCCTTGATCTTGGGCGGCAGCTCTTCCTGCAATACGGTCAGCTTCCGGTCCAGCGCGCCGACCTGTTCGGCGTGGCGGCGCAGATTTTCGTCGACCGCCTGTTGGAAGCCGCCGGCGCTGGGCATCTCCGCGCGCAACGCCGCCAGGGCCTGCTCCAGACTGGCCGCCCGTTCGGCGGATTGTTGGTCGCCGGCGGAGATGCGCGCATCCATGGAAGCTTCCACGGCCTCCACGATCTGCCGGATCTTCGGCGGCAGTTCCTCGCGCAACGTGGTCAGTTTGGTTTCGAGCTGTTGCAGCGCCTGCTGTAGCGGCGCGGTCTGGCTCTGCTGGTGTTCCGCCAAGCCGCGCATCTCCGCGGAGAGCCTGCCCGATAGCGCTTCCACTGCGCCGCGCAGATGCGCCTGAATTTCTTCCAGGCGCTCGGGCGTGACGCCGCGCGACGACACGCGGTTCTCCATCTCCGTCAATTCCAACGTGACGCGCGCCTCCATGGATTGGCGCACGGCCTCGATGATCTCGCGGAACTTGGCCGGCAGGGCTTCCTGCAGCGCGGAGAGCTTTTGATCGACACCGGAGATCTGCTCGGCGCTGGATTGCTGGGCCGCCGCGACGTAATCGCGAACCTGGGTTTCGATCTGTTGAATCGCCTTTTCGACGGCGTTGGTCTGCGCGGACGTGTGGGTGTCCACAGCCTTCAAATCCAGGGCGACTTGGGCGTCGATCTCCGCCAGGCGCCGGTCCACTTGTCCCACATGCTCGGTGAGGCGGGCTTCCAGCGCCACAATCACCTTCTCGAGTACGCGTCCGTCCAGGCCTTCACCGAACTTCATGAGGCCGTTCTTGTCGATCGTTTGTGTGTGGTCTTCCACGTTTCTAAGCCTTTCCGCCAGGGGACCAAGGTCGGTCATAGTATCCTCCCGGGATTTAGAGGGTCCTTGCGCGAGTTTCATCGCTACGCCGAACAAGAGCCCGTCGCCAAATGCCAGCGCGAGACTCTTGAGGAACGAGGACTGACTGGACTTCTCCATAAAACATACTTACCATGGAATGTTTCAAGATATAAAGAAGAATCTCCAGCTTATACTCGCAAAACGTTGAATCTTACCGCTCTATGTACGGTTACATGCGCCCGATTATCCTCTTCGATTATACTTTCAAAACGGCTTTTGTGCACTACTTGTTAACCATGTTGTTATCCTTAGGAAATGGATCGGATGAGTGCGCCGTTGAAGGCCGGACTGACGTTTCGCGAGCCGCACAAGGCTGAGCCCTATGCCGAAGCGCTGCGGCAGGCGGGTATCGAGCCGGTTTTGATTTCGCCCGGCGAACCGTGCGCGCTGGCCGGATTGCAGGGTTTGCTGCTCAGCGGCGGGACGGATCTGAATCCTGCCCGTTACGGCGCAACGGCGCGTCCGGAGGACGAAACGCCGGACGACGCACGCGATGACATGGAAACCGGTTTGCTCGCCGAGGCGCTGGCGGCGGATTTGCCGGTGCTGGCGATCTGCCGCGGGCTGCAATTGTTCAACGTGGCACTCGGGGGCACGCTGATCCAGCATCTGGCGAACTCCGCGGTGCACGTGGTGCGCGGCGACGATCCGGCGCTGGCGGCACACCGGATTCTGGTCGAGCCGGGCACGCGGCTGGCGGCGATTTTGGGAGAGGGCGTGCACGCGGTCAATTCGCGCCACCATCAGGCGGCCGGGCGGGTCGGCGCCGGCTTGCGCGTGACGGCTAGATCTACGCCCGATGGAGTGATCGAGGCGCTGGAGCGGGACGATCGCCGGTTCGCGCTGGCGGTGCAGTGGCACCCGGAGGATCAGGTGCGGCGGTATGCAGAGCAGCGGAAGTTGTTTGAGGCGTTCGCGGCGGCGATGGCGGCCAATCTTGGCCGCAGCCGGCTGAAAGCCAGCTAGGCCGAGCTACGCTCGCCTCTGGAGATTGGCCTTTTTGTGGGGCAGGCTCGCAGCCTGCGGCGGCCTCGTAGGCCGCCTGCCTCGAAGCTCTGGCTGGCTTTTTGCAGGGCTTGGTGGCATAGGCTTTAGCCTGTGGAGGCGAGCGAAGCTCGCCTCTGAGCGCGGGGCTAAAGCCCCGCGCGGGATAAATCCCGCCCCCCAAGAACGCTTGCCCCAAAAGGCCAAAGTCCAGAAGGCGAGCTGCGCTCGCCTGTGTCGGCAAGAGCACTGGCGGTCCCTTCGGGAACCTCTCTGGCGCCAGAAACCGGGCTCCACTTGACAGGTTTGCGATGATGGAATTGGATTCGGCAAGC
>JBEKMJ010000177.1:0-11010 GCA_050008575.1 Bryobacteraceae bacterium | reverse complement strand
CGAGCCTGCCCCACAACGGCGGATCATTCCGGCGCCTCGTCATTGGGCGACCGCAAGAATTGGTAGCCGACGCTGCGGATGGTTTTGATAAACGGGCGCTGGGTTTCCAGTTTGCGCCGGATGTGACTGATGTGCATGTCGATAGAGCGGTCGAACGAAGTGGCTTTGCGGTTGTAGAGGTTCTCCATCAGGTCGTCGCGCGAGAGCACCCGCCCGGCCGCGCGCATGAGGACGTCCAGGATGTCGAATTCAAAGGTGGTGAGATCCACCTCCTGTCCGTCTACCGTCACCCGGCGGGTGGCGGGGTCGAGTATCACGCCATTCACTTCCACGCGCGCGGCGGTGGAGGTGCGCGGCTCGTAGCGGCGCAGAATGGCGCGTACGCGGGCCACCAGTTCGCGCGGGTTGAACGGTTTGGGCAGGTAATCGTCGGCGCCCAGTTCCAGGCCGACGATGCGGTCCACGTCGTCGCCGCGCGCCGTCAGCATCAGCACCGGAACGCGGCTTTCCATGCGCAGCCGCCGCAGGATCTCGAAGCCGTCCAGGCCGGGCAGCATGACGTCCAGAATCACGAGGTTGAAACCGCCGTGCAGCGCGCGCTCCAGACCGTGGCGTCCCTCGTGCGCGGATTCCATGGCGAAGCCTTCGGCTTTGAGAAGCTCGGCCAGCAGGGAGCAGAGTTCGGTGTCGTCGTCGATTAGCAAAAGTCGCACGGCTCCGAATGTAGCACGGCCGGAAAGTTGTGGCGAGGCGGCGCCGGGTGTTACAAAGAAGGTAGCAGCGCCGGGGTGAGGCGCGCCTAGGTATGAGGACTCTTGGTTGGCTGATGTCCTTCGCGCTCTGGGGCACGGTCACGCAGACCATCAACTTCGATTCCGCGAAGCTGGGCTCGGCTCCGCCGGGATGGACCGTAACGCCGAATGCCGGCGTGCCTCCCAACTGGGAAATCTTGAAAGACCCCAGCGCCCCCAGCCCTCCTTATGTGCTCGCGGAAACCTCCGGCAATGCGGCCGGCGGCCCGTGCCCGCTCGCCATTCTGAACAAGATGGAAGTGAAGGATGGCGACTTGAGCGTGAAGGTGAAGCCGGTGGCCGGCAAGGAGGAACGCGCCGGAGGCCTGGTGTTCCGTTACCGCGATCCGGATAACTACTACGTGGTGCGCGCCAACGCGCTGGAAAACAGCATCATGCTGTTCAAGGTGGAGGACGGAAAGCGCACGCCGCTGGCGTCGCGCGGCGCGCCGCCGAAAAGCTACGGCGTGAAACACCCCGTGCCGGTCAATCAGTGGAGCGTGCTCAAGGTACAATTCCGCGGTCCGCTGTTCAGCGTCTATTTCAATCACCGGCGCTTGTTCGAGGTGCTGGATTCCACCTTCCGCCAGCCCGGTAAGGTGGGGCTGTGGACCAGGGCGGACGGCGTCACCTACTTCGACGATTTCCGCATCGCGGCGAAGTAAATGTTTGGGAAGTAAGCGGGGTTGAAGCCCCGCGCGGGCTAAAGCCCGCCCTCCAGCCACGCGTCCGGATTCAGCAGATTCGGCGGACGCCGCCCCTCGATCGCCGCCACCGCATTCTCCGCCGCCATCATGGACATCTTGATCCGCGTATCCACCGAGGCGCTGGCGATGTGCGGCGCCAGCACCACGTTTTCCAGCTTCAATAGCAGCGGATAAACGCGCGGCTCGTTCTCATACACGTCGATGCCTGCGCCTGCGATCACGCGCTGTTCCAGCGCCTCCGCCAGCGCCGGCTCGTCCACTACCGGTCCGCGCGACGTGTTCACCAGGATCGCCGTGGGCTTCATCATGCGCAGCTCGCGCGCGCCGATCAGGTGCCGCGTCTCAGGCATCAGCGGCACGTGCAGGCTCACGAAATCCGCTTCGCGCAGCAACTGATCGGCGGTCACCAACTCCAGACCCAGCTCTTGCTCGACCGCGCCGGGCGCGCGTCGGGAATCGTAATAAATGACCCGCATCGAGAAGCCCCGCGCCCGCCGCGCCACCGCCTGCCCGATGCGCCCCATGCCAAAAATCCCCAGCGTGCGGTGATGCACGTCCTGCCCCACCAGCAGGTCCACGCGCCACTTGGTCCACTGGCCGGAGTGCACATAATGATGGCCCTCCACCACGCGCCGCGCGGCGGCCATCAGCAGCGTGAAGGCGAAATCGGCTGTCGTATCGGTGAGCACGTCGGGCGTGTGCGTCACCAGGATGCCGTGGCGCGTGGCGGCCGGCACGTCGATATTGTCGTAGCCCACGGCCACGTTGGCGATCACCTTGATTCCATCCAGGGTCGCCAATACTTCCGGCGTGAACTTGTCCGTGAGCTGGCTCACCACGGCCTGTTTGCCGCGGATGCGCGCGGCGAGTTCCGCGGCGCTCATGCCGTCGTCGGACTCGGCGTAGTCCAACTCGGCATGCTCTTTCAGGTAGGCGATGGCCTCGGGAAATATGCGTTTGGTAACCAATACGGCGGGTTTCATCGAACGCAAATTGTCGCACATGCCGCACTCGGCTTACAATTCGGACATGGCTAAATTAGGATTTCTAGGACTTGGAATCATGGGCTACCCGATGGCCCGGAACCTTCTGCGCGCGGGTCACGAGGTGGCGCTCTGGACGCACAGCGCGGCCAAGGCGCGGGAACTGGCCGCGGCGGAGAAGGGCCGGTTCTGCGCCACACCGAAGGAAGTCGCGGAAAACGCTGACTTCATCTTCCTGATCGTGGGCAACACAGCCATGTCGCGGGAGGCAATTCTGGGCAAGGACGGCATCGTCGAAGGCGCGCGCCGCGGCACGATAGTGGCCGATGCCAGCACTATTGCGCCCACCACCAGCCGGGAAATCGGCAAGGCGCTGGCCGCTAAGGGTGTGGATTTTCTCGACGCCCCTTGCACCGGCTCCAAGGCCGGCGCCGAGGGAGGCACGCTTACGTTCATGATCGGCGGCAGTCCCGAGGTGCTGGAGCGCGTCCGCCCGTTTCTGGAAGTGATGGGCAAACGCTTCTACCACTGCGGGGGACCCGGCCTGGGCCTGCACGCCAAACTATCGCAGAACCTGATCCTGTCGAATCTTCTGCAGGGCTTTAACGAAGGAATGGTGCTGGCGGCCAAAGCCGGCGTAGACCCGGCGCTGATGCTGGACATCCTGGACAACAGCGCCGCCAAGTCGGGATTGGTATCAGCCAAAGCTCCGTTGGTTCTGCGTCGCGCCTTCGCACCGGCCTTCTCGGTGAAGTGGATGCATAAAGACATCGGCCTGATGCTGGATTCCGCCAACGAGCTTTGCGTGCCGGTGCCGCTCACCGCGCTCACGCACCAGATGTTTCAAGCGGCCATCGCCAAAGGGCATGGCGAGGAAGACATTTGCGCGACGATTAAGGTGCTGGAGGATCTGGCCGGTGTGGAGGTGAAGGCTGCAGAAGCGCCGAAGGCGGACGCTACGTGATTCCATAGCCGTTAGGTACTTTTTATCACGCGGCCGGCCATAGCCTACCAAAAAGTATAAAAAACTATTGCTTTTCTAGGTCGGATATTCTAATATTGGAATTAAGCCGGGGAGGCAACTCCCACCAAAGCGAGACTAACCTCTAAATAAAAGACCCCTGAAGCAACCTCCCCGGCGCCCGAAAGGGTTGGGTCTTTAAAACCAAACAAGAAAACAAACAACTTAGCCGATACGATTTAGGCGCTACTCTGCGGCGGCGGCCGGAGGGGCGATGCGTACGCTGCTGGCGGCCAGCTTGCCAGTGCGGTCCATACCAAGTTCGTAGAGCAGGCGGGTACCCGGTTTGAGCGTGGTGGGATCGCCTTCTGCCAAACGCGAGACATGGAAGAAGACGTCCCGTCCGCCATCGTCGGGACGCAGGAAGCCGAAACCCTTGGCTTCGAAATAGGTGACCACCGAACCAATCTGTTCGCGCGGGCCATCCCCTGTTCCACCTTCCGCGGCTCCCTGGCCACCGGAACGGCTGCTCTTGTCGCCAACTCCTTGCTTGATGAGGGCTAGGTCGTCCTCGGACAGTTCCGCGTCGGGAGCGGTCTCGGAGGGCATCTTCAGATCGGGATTCTTCTTGCGGGCTTCTTCGAATAATCGTCTTGCTCGGGCGTTCAAAATCGATTCCTTTGGGCGTCTCTAGTGTACAGGTGCCGGAGCCGCTGCGGCCTTGGGTTTCCGTGCGCGGGAAGCGCGTTTTTCGGCCGGGGGTTGCCGGTCGCTCTTTTTCAACTGCCCCATCACCATGGGGGTGACGAACTTTTTTTCGCCGTGATCGTCAAATTTGATCACAATGCGCTCCTCAGTACTTGTGAGCACGGTTCCCAAGCCGAATTTGTCGTGTTCCACCTGAGCGCCTTGGGAATAGTTGTTGGAAGCCATTAGTTTAGGGTTTACTCCTTTATTTTCCAGATCTTGGCGAGATTCGACGTGCACAATCGAGAGGATACAGGCAACGCTGGCACAGTGTCTCCACCATGGTAACACTCGGCGATATGTGTCGGCAAGCCGCAAACGGTACCAGCCTTGAGCAGGGATTCACCGTAGGGAATAGTACTACCATTATTTACCTGGCCGCCGGAAAGCGTTAGTATTTCATTAAGAATATGGCCCAGTCGAGCTACGCGACTCTAGAATGCACGGAACCGGTGGACGACCGTTTCCGCCTCCTGGTAGACCAGGCGCCCTTCATGTTTTGGTCGGCGGCCAGCGACGGGCAATGTACGTTCTTCAATCGTTGCTGGCTTGAGTTCCGCGGCCGGACGATGGCGCAGGAGGTAGGCGACGGCTGGGTGGAAGGCGTTCACCCTGACGACCGGCAACGCTGCCTGGCTACCTACCGGCGGGCGTTGGACGCGCGTCAGCCGTTCGACATGGAGTACCGCCTGCAGCGGGCCGATGGGCAATACTGCTGGATTCGGGACGCCGGGGCGGCACAGTTCGACCAAAACGGTACATTCGCCGGCTACCTGGGCTCGTGCGTGGAAATCCCGGCGCCCGGCCGGACCACGGCGGTCAGCCCGTTGACCGCGCGGGAGGTGCAGGTGTTGGCGCTGGTGGCCGAGGGGCATTCCACCAAGGAGATCGCCGCGCTGTTGGGCATCAGCTACAAGACCGCGGATTCGCACCGCAGCCGCATCATGGAGAAGCTGGGTCTGCATGAGACCGCCAGCCTGGTAAGGTACGCGGTGCGGCAGGGGATTGTGCGGGCTTGAGGTCACCTGTGGGGCAGGCTCGCAGCCTGCGCGGGCCTCGCAGGCCCGCCCTTCGGCGGGGGCCATGCGCCGCCGCTATCGCTTGCTCACTTCCAACGCCACCGGCCGCGCCACCCCGCTTACCGCTGGATCGTAATACTCATAAACCCGCGACTGGAACGTCCGCGCCCGAATCGGATACTTGGCGCGCAATCGAAACTTCAGCGTCACGGTGTCGCCCGCGCCGATTGAATCGAAATACAGAATGGCTTGCGTAGCCGTCAGGCTGAACTTCTCCATCCGTCCGCTCTTGCGCTCCCGGCTCTTCTCCTCATAACTCTGCAAGTCTTCGCTGAGCAAGTCGAATCCCGGCGGAATTCCCAGGTCCACCATCACCATGTTCGCCGCTTTGTGCAGGTTGCTCTTTATCGTGGCGGTGGCCGTCGCGATGTCGTCCTGCGCCAGGTGTGTGCGGTCGTATGCCACGTCGATGGAGAGCGGCTCGTCCGCCGGCTTCTCGCCCCACGGCACGAAGTATTGCCCCACCACCTGGTACGCCAGCCCGCCTTTGCCTTCGAAATGCAATGCTACCGTGACGGCGCATGGCGCCACCCCACCGCCACAACCGGGGAACGCGAACTGGTGCAGCAGATCGTTGTTCTCCGGCGTCAGCGCCAACTTCTTCACCACCTTGCCGTTCAGCGAAAGCTCCACCGCGCCCCGCACATCCGCCGCGCCTTTTTCCGTTGAAAGCAGCAGCGCGCGCAGCGCCATAATGGTGGCCTGGGTCGTGCCCCAAGTGCCCGCCGCGTCCTTCTTGGCCGCGATATAGCGCAGCGCCTTGCTGGCCGTTTCGGAAGCCTCGCCCCACTTCAACAGCGCTTGCACGGCGAGCCCGGTAGTCTCCACCGCGGCGCTCGCGCCCCTGCCGTAAACGCCGGTCTCTTCGGCCGTCCACCAGGCTTGCTCGTCCTTCTCGGTGCGCGCATCGAGTAACAGGCGCATCGCCTGGCGCGTAAACTCGCGGTCTTTCCCGAACTCAGCCGCGAAGTTAGCCGCCACAGCCATGGTATACGCGTCCACCTTGCCATTGAGGTGCGCGGCTATGTATTCCTTGGCCTTGTCGGCCGCCGGACCCTTGTAACCGGTATTCTGCAAAGACCAGCCCAGGTAAGCCGTGATCCGTAGCACGTCGCTGTTATAGCGGTTAGTGGCGCCTTCATTGATGAAGTTGGCGTCCGGCTTCCAGCTCCCATCGGCCTGCTGCTGGCCGGCCAGCCACTGCTGGGTGCGCTCGATCAGTCTCGGATCCACGTCGTGCACCTGCGACATATCGGAGAACTCCATCAATCCGTAAGCGGTCAGGATCTTGTTGGCGGGCGCGTTGCCGAACCACGAGAATCCGCCCCCGGGAACCTCGAAGGTCAGCAGCCGCTGGTACCCGTTGGCGATGAAACCCTCGGCTTTGGCGTGTACCTCGGGAGTCAGTTTCTTGGTGCGCTTCATGTAATCGAGCGCCAGTACGTTGGGGTAAGTGGCGGACGATGTCTGCTCGAAGCAGCCAAAAGGCATGCGCAGGATGGCATCCATGCCTTCCACTACCTGGCTGAGCGGACCCGGATACAACCGCACGAAGATCTTGCTGGCATCCGCGATGGACATCGGCGGGAAAGTCACTTCGTGCTGCACCGCTGTTTCCAGACGCCCGTTGAACACCACGTTCTGCTCGCGGCCGTTGGGGACGACTTCGATTTCCCGCACCACGATATCGGCGGGGTTGTTTCCGCCGCTCATTTTCGCAGTCAGCGTCAGCTTGAATTTCCCGATGCGTTGCGCCTGCACCGTGAACTGCGACGCGCCCACGCGTCCGGATTCCACCGCCACATTCTTGTCGGCGTTGTCGTCAGCGAGCGTAAACCAGTCTTCCTTTTTCAACTCCAGCCGCACATCGCCGCGCGCCGCGGAGTAGTTATAGACGGCTACTGGAATCGACACGCGGTCGCCTTGCGTCAGTGTAACTGGCAGATCCAGGTCCACGAAGAAATCCTGGAACACTTTCAGGCTCGATACGCCGCTGCCGAGAGCACCGTGCGGGGTGGAGGCCAGCATCGCCATGCGCCACGTGGTGATGGAGTCCGCTAGCGGAATCGCGATGCTGGCTTCGCCCTTCTGGTCCGTAATAATTTCGGGATTAATATACAGCGCCTCCGGGAAGTATGACCGCACGTGCGCGGCGGGCGCGGCGGGCTCTGTCTTGGCAACCGTCAGCGTGCCGATTGGCCTAAAGCTGCCCGCGCCGGTCGCCATCCCTGCTTTGACCCTGGCCGCCGGCATGGGCGCCGCCATCATAGCTGGCATCGGAGGCATTGCCAAGCCGCCGCCACCAGCCCCGGCGACGTCACCCATAGCGATGCCGTCCGCGGCCTGAAAACGGCGTGCCATCCCCCCGATTACGCCGCCCCGGCCGGGGCCAAATCGCACGTCGGCCACGACCACGCTGCCGTGGCCTTCCTGGCGCAGCATCACGGAAAGCACCCCACGGTCGCGCACCTGCAGAGTGACTCTCCGCGAAACACCCTTCGCCCCGCTGGATACCTTCACATCGTACTCACCTTCCGGAATACCCGCCAGGCTGAACTGTCCGTTGGCGCTTACCCAGGTGCTGCGCGTAACTCCGTTCGAGAGACCGTGCGCCGTTACGGCGACGCCTTCCAGCGCACCGCCCTGCTGGTCCACCACCGATCCGGCGATCTCCGCCAATCCGTTGAAAGGGCCGCGGTCGTGTTCCACACTTAGATCGATCCGGCTAGGCCCAGAACTGGAACCGCCCACTCCCTTCCGTCCGCGAACTTCCAGATAACCCGACAAATCGTCGGCGGTGTCGAATTGCTTGTCCGGACCCGCGCTGCGCACCAGGTAGTATGTCTTTTGGCGATACCAATCGACGCGCTCCACGCGCAGGCTGCCGCCCCATGCGTCGCGTAGTGCGTCCCTTAGAGCGGGTTCCGGAGAACCCGCGCAGACCTGGAGGTCCGCCCCACAATCCTGCGAGAACCGATCCGCAAGCCGGGCTAGCTGCGCGCGGTAATGCGTCTGGTAACGTTCGAAATACTCCGCGTACTTCGTCAAAGGAACGGTCCGCCCAAACTCGGTCTCGAACTTGTTGCCGTTCACCATCTCGGTCGCCGAGAACAGCGCGCGCGCGGCCCGGTCGCGTTGCGCCGCCCGCGCCACGGGAACCGGCTCCACGATCTCCGGCATGCCCAGCGAGTGAATCTCATACCGTGGCTTCATAGCCTCCTGTTCCAGGTAGAAAAACACCTTCGCCATCCCGGGCTGCTTTTCGGCCAGCGCGAACACGGCCTCGTCCACCACTTGCACGCCCAGCGCGGCCTGCACGCCTTCGCCCCGCCCGTTCGTCACGTGGAAACGTATGCGCGCCTCATCGCCCGGCTTATAGGCTTGACCGGCCGCGGCCGGTCCCACCTCGGCGTCGATCTTTAACTCATCCGCCGGCTGCACGAACACCAGCCGATGGTCGCCCACCGGCCGCGCGTCCTGCCCGAACAGGTACGCGTGAATATCGACCGTGCCCGCCAAATCCGGTGTCGCGGTCAGTGTCAATTCCGCCTGCCCTTCCACCATCTCCAGATCGCGCGTCAGCACGGTTTGGCCTTCCTTCACCACATCCACGTAAGCCGTACCGCGCTTCTTGCTCGAAAAGACCTGCAGCGCAATACGGTCGCCGGCGCGATACACGGCGTGTTCGGTGCGCAGCAGAACCTGGTCCAACCCGTCGCGGGCTTGTAGCCACAGTGTGCGCGCCGTACGGTTTCCCTCCTTATCGGCCGCCTCTACCTGCACGGATTGTTGCCCGTCGCCGGCCCGCAGTTTGATCACCGCCACGCCGCCTTCGTCGGTCGTGGCGCGCTGATCCGCATTGCCGCTCGCATGCACCTTGACGGTGGCCACGGCCGGCGTCCCATCGGGATAAGCGGTCACCACGAAGATCTGGTTCTCCAGATGCGGAACCAGGGTGCCGCCCTCCGGAACCGCCGTGACGATCAAAGGCGATTCGCTGACCGTGATTGGCTCGCCGCGCGTCTCGGCATGGCCCGCCGCGTCTTTCACCGTGGCCTCGATCGGCACAACGGCGGCGCCTTGACTTAGCGGCCGCCCCGCGAAGTAATCCGGCAGCCTCAGGTCGAACCGGTAGTCGCCTCCCGCCTTTGTCTTGCCTTGCTCCGATACCGCATGAAACTCAGTCACGTCCATGCCGGACGCCTTGACTTCGACCTGCGCCCCATCCACCGGCTTGCCGAAGAAGTAGTTGGCCCGCACCGTGCCAGTCACATGGTCGCCCGGCCGGTAGCCGTGCTTCGTAAGTTTGTCCTTGGCGTCGAAATCGATGGCGACTTTGAACTTAGGCAGCACGTATCGCGCGACGTTCAAAGCCAGCTCCGCGGCGTTGCTCGCATCGCCCTCCTCGCCCATCGCGGCGCGCAAATGATATGTCCCCAGATTCACCTCGTCCGCCAATTCGAACTCCGCCGACGCGATGCCGAACTGATCCGTCTGGGTGGCTTTCTTGAATACCTTGTTGCCGCGCGAATCCTCCACGGTGAAGGTCAGCTTGCGTCCGCCCGACGCCTCATGATGCGCGCGATCCAGCGCCAGAGCCCGCACGTGGATGGTCTGGCCGGGTTGATAAATGGGCTTCTCGGTGGTCAGCAGAATCGAGACTTTGTCCTCCAGCCGCACCTGCCCGGTGAACTCCGCCTCGCCGATGGGCGTGTCCGCCACGTAATGCAACGGATAACTGCCCACTAACCCGGCTGGAAACCGGAACTGCGCTTCCGTGGTGCCACGCGCGTTCAGTCGGCCCGTGAAAAGCGGACGCACCTTCCGGCCTTCGGGCGTCAATTCGATGCGCACGGAGCTGGGCCCCGCGATCGGCTCATTCTTGGAATCGGTGACGATCACGCGCACCGCCGCCTGGCCCCCGCTTAAATAGGATTGCTGGCCCAGGATGTGGACCACCGGCATGCGCAGGATGTGGGAGATGGATTCGGTGCCCTCGATCCCGCCGCCCGCGGCCTGGCCATCATACGCAAAGTGGTAGCGCAGGCGCTGCCAGGCCAACTCGTCAATTGCCATCGGCTTCGTCAGCTTGAGCTCCTGCTGCCAATGCCCCTTCCCCGCATCCGCCGCGACGCTCCGCTCCGCGCGCCCCAGCACATGGTCGTCGGGATCCAATACGTCCACGGTAAGTTGCCCCGTGCCGGCGCGCGGCGCACGATATGGAAGAGACACCCGCACGGTCCCGTGCGAGTAAGTCAGAACGGGCGATTCGCCATCCGCCACCGTTCCCTGGAAGGATTGCAGCATCGTCAGGCAGACTATGCCGCCGAGCGCCGCCAAAAGCAAAAAACACGCTTTCATGATGTGTCTCCGTGACTGTGATCTATCGCTCGTGGACTTGGACCGTCCAAACAGCCCGTGGGTTCCCACAAAAGCTGTCACAGAGGAATTGCGCCACTCGGTTATTCCTTTCAAAAAATCCAAGGGAAGTGCGGCTTGGGGGGCGGGCAAGTCCGGCTGAAGCCGGCCGCGGGTGGAATTGTCGAATGCCGGGTAGTTTTCCAATGAGACTCGATTCGGCATGGATTGGAGGGCGGGCAATTATACCCGCAGCCGGCTTTTAGCCGGCTTGGGCGAGGGCGAGCATAGCTCGCCTCTTCCAGTTGGGTGCCCTCGTGGCGCACGCACTCGTGCGTGCCGTGTCGGCACTCCTGCCGACACAGGCGAGCGTAGCTCGCTTGC
>JBEKMJ010000176.1:0-11019 GCA_050008575.1 Bryobacteraceae bacterium | reverse complement strand
CAGGTAGCCATCCGTGTAGGTGTAGCATACCGTGGTGAACGGGGTACCGTTCTGGCTGGAGAGCGTGTAGTAAGTTCGGCCATTCGCGGTGGATTGCTGAAGCTGGACTCCGGCGGCATTTGCGGCGGCATTTGCGGAAGCCAGCAGCTTCTCAATGGTCGTCTGCAGCTTGACGGGGTCGTAGACTTCGACCGCGATTTTCCAGGAGGGCATGGGCAGCAGCGGACCATCCTGCGCCATGGCGACTTCGCTGCCGAGCGCGGCAGCCAGGTCGTTGCGCAGATCCACGCCGAGCAGCGCCTGGACTTCGGCGAGGTGCTGTTGGAAGGCCGGGTTGGACTGCTGCATGGTCATGATTTCGTCGATGATGGCGGTGGGCTGTTTCACGGCGGCGGCCCAGGCCAGCGTAGCTTGCGGGGAAATGAAATCCAGCGCGTCGAGGGGCGCGGGGGCGGCCAGCCAGGAAGCTACCCCGGTGCGCTGGCCATTGAAAATCAGCGAGGCGCGCGTTTCGGCGGCGCCGGCGTTGCCGGTTTGCTGCACCATGAAATACTGCACATTCGGCGCGTGGTTCTGGCTGGCGGCAGGCATCGCTTGATGCATCGCCCGCACGTCGGCGGCGAATAGTAGGCCGACTCCGGAGCCGTAGGCAGCCGCGATCTGCGATCCGAATTCGGCGGTGGCGAAGGTGGTGGGCGCGCCGGCGGCGATCTGCTGGAGAGCGGCGGCATCGGGCGAGAGCGCGACCAGGTGCGGCAGGATCAACAGGACGCACTGGCCCTGCGGAATCGCGCCGATGGCCGACGGATCGGTGACGATGCGCATGTGCTGGGAGGCTGCGCCGCTGGAGAGTTTGGCGACTTCGGCTTGCGCGAACGATTCAAAGCCGGACTGTTTCAACTCGGCCATGATGACTGGCTGGCCGGGGTGGCCGCCGGAATTCAGCGAGGCGGCGATCACCATTTCATTACCGAGGTAAGCGCTCATGGCGCTCATATCGGCGATCACCTGGTCGAGCTTATTCTGCTGCCACCATTGGCTGAGAGTCGGATTCTGCTGGATCTTCGGGACGAAGACCTGTTGCACTTCGGTGAGCGCCTGGCTCAGATTGGGGATGCTCGCGTAGACCACGGTTTCGGCGGGCACCATGGTCAACAGGTTGCTCGAAAAGCGCAGGGCGGGGAAGCGATCCTGATCGAGCTTGGCGTTGAGGGCGGTGACGGCGTTGAGCATCGCGATGTACGCGTCGGAGTTCTGGCTCCAGGAGATTTCCTGGGACACGGGCGTAGCGCCCATGGTGGAACTGGTGGAGACCTGGCCGCCGGCATGCAACACGCTTTCGTGGCGGTCCTGGGCCACCAGCACGGTGCCCTCGATCACCGTAACACGCGATCCCTTGAGTCCGCTGTTCACGCTGAAGACGGTGCCGGTGACGGCCACGCGGCAATCGCGGGTGGAGACATAGAGGTGGCCGGTGTGGCGCTTGGCGGCTTGTACGATGATGGCGCCGCGATCCAGGCCGATGGTCGTATCGTGGCCCTGTTCGGAGACGGAGAGGCCGGAGCGTTCGCGCATTTCGACATGCGAGCCGTCGCGGAGGCGGAGGATGGCGTGGGCATCGCGGGCGGTGCGGATATCCGCTCCGGCGGCCACTGCGGCGCCGCGGATTATGGGAACGGTGCCGGTATCGGAGACGCGGTAAATGAGGCCGTCGGCGGATTCGACCACGGCTTCGGGTCCGCTGTACGCGGGGCGGAGGCGGTCGCCGAAAGCCCAGAAGGCTAGGCCGGCGGCGGCGACTAGCGTCGCGGCGATGGCCCAGCGGGCGGCAAATAGTGGCTGGTGGCTGGTGGCTGGTGGCTGGTGTTTAGTTCCGGACGCGGCGGTGGACATGGCGCGGTAGCAGGCCACGCATTCGTGGGTATGGTCTTTGAGCAATAGGGCGCGGGCCGGGCTTAACTTGCCGGCGCGATAGTCGGGAATGAGGGCCTGGAAGTCGTCGCACGTGTGCAGTGTGCGATGTTCGGCGAGGCGGTGCTGGACACGGCCGGCGGCGGCTTCGATTACGGCGGGATCGGCCTGCTCGTCGCGGATTTCGGCGAGGGCTTGCTCCACGAGGGGATCGAGGCTCGGATCTTGTGGCGTCATTTGATTTCTCCCATGTATGAACGGAATTCCTGCTGGATACGATCGCGCGTGCGGGACAGGGTAACCGCTACGCTGGCTGGCGTAGTGCCGAGGGCTTGGGCGATTTCCGGATTGTCGCGGCCTTCGAAAAAGCGAAGGGTGAACATTTCGGCGGCCCGGGGATTGAGCCGGGCGACGGCCTCTCGCAGCCAGTGGCGGATTTCGGTGGACCGGTGCAGACGATCGGGAGTCAAGGAGGCATTTTCGGGAAGTAGTGGAGCCACATCGTCGAGGGGGACATGCGGCGCGGTCTGCCGGGAGCGGATCAGGTCCAGCGCCGCGTTTACGGCTGCGCGCCGCAGATAGCCTTCCATGTTGCCGACGGCTTCCGCTTCCGGTTGGCGGCGCAGCAGGCGCATGAAGACGGTTTGCAGGACGTCTTCAGCGTCGCTGGCGTTGCCCGTGACGCGGTAGGCGGCGCGGAACACGGTGGCGTGATGCTCCCGGAAAATAAGATCCAAGTCCACGGGCGGGGCGGTCCGGATGGGACCGGCCGGGGGTGGACCGGTTTGGAGCGATTCCAATTGGGCGGTGGCCTCCACGTCTTCTTTCCTCCCTTGCTCTTCATACATAAGACGGCTCCGGGGGCGGGTATTTAACAAGCCCGGTAGGGATAACGGCGGGGGTGGGAGAAAAGTTCTTGGACGAGTCCAACGCGGGCGGCGTCCGGGCCGGGTGCGACTTTGATTTGGCGCGCATGACGGTGTCCGATATGACAGTAGCACGGAGGCCGGCCGAGGGGGTGGGTCTTGGGCGTCCTCCAGTGACTATTTACAATAGGATGGGATGTGCGATAGCGGCCTAAGTGGGGCAGGCTCGCAGCCTGCGGCGGCCTCGTAGGCCGCCTGCCTCGAAGCTCTGGCTGGCTTTTTTTGCAAGGCTTGGTGGCATAGGCTTTAGACTGGGGAGGCGAGCTACGCTCGCCTAGGCGGCCTGAGAGGCCGCCGGCAGCCACGGGCCTGCGCCACGGGGCCGGTTCAGCGCGATCGTTCTTCAGCGGAACGCCGGTTCGCCGCCATGCTGTCTTTTAAGACGGTTCTGGCGCGGCACTGCGCTTCTTCGAACGATGGCGCAACGCCGTGATCGCCGTGATCGGTGGACCAGCGGAAGTCGTCACGGTGGTCCTTATCGGAGACGGTATAATCCGCGCGATTCCCGGCGACATCGATGAACGTGAACGACTGGCTCATGCGGAATCCTCAGGCACGCGAGGCCGAACGAACCGAAGCCATAGCGCCATTCATTTCAGCGAGGGCCGCTTTGCCGCTCTCCAGCGCCCGGGGGCGGTCCTTATGCCGGATGGCAATCACCATGGTTCTGACGTGCGGTATGGCCCTGGTCAACTTTTCGGGAAGGTTGCTTTGCGCCAGCGAGTTAGCGTTCAGCCGGTCGGGTTTATAGGGCTTGTACAGCGACCCCGACATCTGGTGCATCTCGAAAAGACATGAATTGCCGGATTCGGTCTGGTCATCCCAGCGGTTCTCGTCGCCGGTTTCGAGCGACCGCAAAATCGTCTGCAACAAGCTTTTGGTGCTGTCGTACAACATAAAGATGCGCTCCTTGCTCCGGTCGGGCGGGTGGGTGCCAGACCGGGCTCCTGCTGGAATGGTGATCGTATTACGAGTATAACACGCTTGCGCCTGTGCTATAATATTTATGGTTTGATGTTCCTGCCAATTCAAGGCTGACCTACCTTCGTCCACCTTCCAAATTAGCCGCCCTTCAAATCAGTAAAGGAAAAGTAAACGTGAAAAATATTTTTGTTGGAAACCTCAGTTTTGGGGCTACCGAAGATTCCGTCCGCGCGTTGTTTGAGACGCACGGCACGGTCGATCGTGTGAATATCGTTACGGATCGCGACACCGGCCAAGCGCGTGGCTTCGGCTTTGTGGAGATGGCAAACGATGGAGAGGGCGACAAAGCGATTGCCGCCGTCAATGGCATGAACCTGGATGGCCGTGCCCTGAACGTCAACGAGGCGCGTCCGAAGGCGGATCGTGCCAGCGGGGGCGGGGGCGGCTTCGGACGCAAACGCTGGTAGGGCAAGTGCAGTAGGAACGGATGCGGACCGCGGCTCAGGTCCGCATCCGTTTTTTTTTTGGTCGCGGCTTTTTCGTTGTCAGCAGCTGCGTACTCCACGGGCGCAGCGGGTCTAAAGCCCCGCGCGGGATAAATCCCGCCCCCCAACTGGCGGATCTACGGCTTCAACTGAAAGACCATGCCGGCATCCCCCGTGGACGTGCCATAGACCGTCCCTTTCTTGCCGACGGTCAGGCCGGCGAAGGGAGCCGTTGGGAAGTTTGTATAGCCGCCCGTTGGCGCATAGAACGACGTATCGTAGAGCACGGTTTCCGTCCAGGCGCCGCCCGGAGCCGCCGGTGGGGCCAACTCAAATATCGTCCCGGTGCTGAAAGCGCCCCCAGCCTCGGTGGTGCCGTAGAGTGCGCCATTCGGACCGAAGACCACACCTCCCACGGGGATGGATGCGTCGCACTGTTCGGTCGGGCAGGTCGAATACGGAGGCGCGTAGGGCGCCTGAAAGTGATAGAGCATGGTTTCCGTCCAAGCTGAGGCAGGGGGGACCGGCGGCGCCAACGAGAACACTGTGCCGCAACCCCATGTGCAGTCGCCGCCATTGTCGTAAAAGCTATACTCCTGTGAGGTCGTGCCGTAAAGGACTCCGCCCTTGATTACCAGAGCCGCACTGGACAGTCCGCCATCGTTGCCGCCCTTAAAGCTGTAGAGCGTCGACAATTTCCATTTGCCCTTGGCTTGCGGCTTCAATTCGAATACCGTGCCGCAGCCCTCGGTGAGCGCGGGACCGCACGCCGCGATGCCGCCCGAGTAGGCCGTGCCGTAGAGTTCTTGCAGCGGTTTGCCGGCGACTCCTCCCTTCGTGCCGATGAGCAGGCTTGCCTGCGGTAGCCCTCCGTCGCTGCCCCCCGTAAAGCTGTAGAGCACGGATTCCGTCCAGGCGCCGCCGGGAGCGGCCGGAGGCGCCAACTCGAACACCGTGCCCCAGCCGTAGCCGTTATTCGCCGTACTCCCGCCGTATGCCGTTGTCCCGTAGAACAAGCCGGTATTCTCGTCGAGCGCCAATCCCGACCACCAGGGCTGGCATCCGTCGTTGCCGCCCGTGAAGGTATAGAGCAGATTGTAGGTCCAGATCCCTCCAGGCGAGCCCGGTGGGGTCAACTGGAATACCGTGCCACAAGAGCCCGAAGTCATGCCGTAGAGCGCCCCGTTCTTATCGATGACCAAGGGACCCTGGGGGTTGGCGCCGTCGCCGGCGTTCGTGCCAAAGCTGTAGAGCAGGTTATATCCCCAGATTCCGCCCGATTTGGCTGGCGGCGTTAACTCATAGACGGTACCCTCATTCACCCCGCCCCCATTGGTCGTGCCATAGAGCGGCGGGTTCGTGCCGTTGCCTAGGATCACGCCGCCAACCGGATCGCCTCCATCGGAACCTCCCTGGAAGAAATATGCCGGTGTGCATCCGGGTGAGGCGGTGATGGTGTCATGATTGCAGGTCAGTCTTTGCGCTTGCGCGGCGGGTATCGCGATCGCTCCTGTCATGAAAATCGCCGCTAGCGCGCAGTGTTGGTATTGCCGTGTCTTATTCATAGACTCTCCTTATTAAGTTATTGCCGTTACTCTCTGTTTGTTGGTTTACGGGATGGCTGGATGTTTCGCGCCGTCAAGGTCTGATCTTGAACACAACTCCGCACTGGCCGCACCCGCCGCTGGCCGAGGTCGTGCCGTAGAGGTTGCCCGCCGAGTCCCGGACCAGATCGCCGAGGGGTGCGCCGCCATCCGCTCCGCCGGTGAAGTTGTGCAGCACTGTCAACGTGCCGGCCGTATCCAACTTGAACACGACTCCGGCGTTCGAAGTGCCGCCCAGGATTCCAGTGCCGTAGAGATTGCCGGCCGAGTCGCGGATGAGGCCGGCTGCCGGATATCCCCCATCCGCTCCGCCGGTGAAGTTGTACAGTATGGTTTCCGCGCCGGCCGCATCCAGTTTGAATATTGTTCCGCAGCCAGCACCGGCCGGACAGTTGCCGACGATGCCGCCTACGTAAGTGGTGCCGTAGAGATTGCCCGCGGAATCGCGGAGCAGACTTCCGTAGTAGGGTACCGACCCGTCCGGGACGGTTCCAGTGAACCCTGTGAAGATGTGGAGTATGGTCCCCTCGCTGTTGCCGGCCAGTTCGGCTTCGCTAAGCTTATACACTACCCCCGAGCCTGTTGGCGGGGTAGACGAGTTCGTGCCGCCCGCGCTGGTGCCGTAGAGGTTGCCTTGCGTGTCGCGGATTACGCCTGCCAGGGGTTGTTCACCGAGATTAGTGGGCTGCTGCGCGTCGTTTCCGAAGCTGAAGACCGTCTCTTTGCCGGTCGTGGAGAGCTTAAAAACGGTCCCCCCGCCGTTTTCGCCGCCGATGGCGGTGGTGCCGTAGAGGTTGCCCTTGGCGTCTTCAATCAGCACTCCTTCGGGCTGCGCGCCGTCGGCCGCCCGCGAACCGCTTCCCAGGAAGGTGTGCAGCACCGTCTGGTTGCCGGCCGTGTCCAGCTTGAATACGACTCCGCAGCCGGACCCACAGTTGACGGTACTGCCGCCGAGCAGGGTGGTGCCGTAGAGATTGCCGGCCGAGTCCTGGAGCAGGCCTGCAACCGGGCTTCCGCCGTCCGTTCCCCCAGTGAAGCTATACAGAATCGTCTCATTGCCGGTCTTGTCGACCTTGAACACCACCCCACAGCCATTTATGCAGTTGGATCCGGCGACGCCGCCGAGCTGAGTCGTACCGTAGAGATTGCCCGTCGAGTCTCGGACGAGTCCTCCGTAGGGAATTCCTCCATCTCCCGGCCCTCCAAACGTGTGCAGCACCTTGAAAGTCTGCGCCTGCGCCGCGGGTGTCCCGTTCGCCATTGTCATGTAAATTGCCGCTAGTATGGCCAGCGCGGCTGGCCTCGTCTTAGTCATGAACTCTCCTTGGTGGTGATGCTGTCTCCCTTAAGGCGCAAAGCGGCGGAGAAACCCGCCATTTATTTCATACGCCGTAGTGGGGCAGGCTCGCAGCCTGCGCGGGCCTCGCAGGCCCGCTACCTGCGGGGCTGAAGCCCGCGCCGGCTAAAGCCCGCCCTCCCATTCCTCCAGAGGCGAGCTTCGCTCGCCGAAGGGCGGGTTCTGGAGAACCCGCGCAGGCCTGGAGGCCTGCCCCACTAGGCGGAAAACAAGTAAAGTAAAGATAAGCCATGCCCGCCAGCAAGGACGAAAAAGCCGCGCCTGGCGACATCACGCGATGCCTCCAGGACTGGCGCGGCGGCGACCAGGACGCCCTCTCCCGCCTGACCGCTGCCGTATACAGGGAATTGCGCCGGCTGGCGTCCGCGCTGTTCGCCGGCGAAAGCGGCGATCGGACTCTGCAGCCGACCGCGCTGGTGCACGAGCTCTATTTGCAACTGCCCAGCGTGCAGCACATGGATTGGCAAAGCCGGGCGCAGTTCCTGAGCGTGGCCGCCCGGATCATGCGGAACATCCTGGTGGACCATGCCCGCAAACGGCACGCCGCCAAGCGGGGGGGAGGCGTGGCGCCGGTGATCGTGGATGCACGGATCGACGATCCGGCGCTGAAGTCGGACGTGCTGGAGATCAACGACGCGCTGGATCGCCTGGGCGAACACTATCCGCGGCAGTCGCGGGTGGTGGAGTTGCGCTTCTTCGGCGGTTTGACCGCGGATGAAACCTGCGAGGTGTTGAGCGCCACCGGGGTGGAATGTTCGCTACGCACGGTGGAACGCGATTGGACGTTCGCGCGGGCCTGGCTGCAAAACGACTTGCAAAATGCCATCGGACCAAGCTGAATCCTTTTGGTTGCGTGTAGAAGAGCTCTTCCAGGAGGCCTGGGACCTGGAAGCCGGCGCGCGCCCGGCGTTTCTGGCCGTCGCCTGCCATGGCGACGAGCCGTTGCGCCACGCCGTGGAGGATCTGCTGCGCGGGTCCACGGAAGCCGCGGGCAACCCGATGTGGAGCGAGCCGGCCATTCGCAATGAAGCGCGGTTCGAGGCGGCCAGCCTGGCTGCCGGCAGCGACACGGCCACGCTGGACCGTTACCGGCTGATGGAGCGAATCGGCGCCGGCGGCATGGGCGTGGTGTACAAAGCCGTGCGGGCCGACGACGAATTCTCCAAATTGGTGGCGGTGAAAATTGTGCAGGACACCGACCCGGCCATGGTGGCGCGCCTGCGCCAGGAGCGGCAGATTCTGGCAGGCTTGGAGCACCCCAACATCGCGCGGCTCTTGGACGGCGGAAGCACGCGGGATGGCCGGCCATTTCTGGTGATGGAGTATGTCGCGGGCATCCCGGTGGACCGCTACGTGGCGGAACGCCAGCCTGCCCTGCGCGAAATTCTGGAACTGTTCCGCAAGATTTGTGGGGCGGTTTCGTATGCGCACCGCAACCTGATCGTGCACCGGGACTTGAAGCCGGGCAACGTTCTGGTGACGGGGGAAGGGCGGCCCATGCTGCTGGATTTTGGGATCGCCAAACTGCTGGACGGGTCGGCGCAGCGGACCAAGACCGGCGCGGGCGCCATGACGCTGGAGTATGCCAGTCCCGAACAAGTGCGCGGCGCGCCCATCTCGACGGCCAGCGACACTTACTCGTTGGGCGTGCTTTTGTATGAGCTGCTGAGCGGCCGGCGGCCGTACGGCAACACGGGCAGCGCGTTGGAACTGGCCCAGGCCATCACCGCGGAAGTTCCCCGGCCGCTCGGCCAACACGGGGGCCGGCGCCTGGATCGCGATCTGGACAACATCGTGCAAATGGCGCTGCGCAAGGAGCCGGAACGCCGCTACGCGTCGGCGGATTTGCTGGCCGAAGACCTGCGCCTTTATATTGCGGGATATCCGGTGATGGCGAGACCCGCCACGCGCGGATACCGGATCGCCAAGTTCGCCGGGCGGAACAAAGCGCCGGTGGCGGCGGCGGCGCTGGTTTTGTTCGCGCTCGTCGGCGGAATCGCCGCCACGGCCTGGGAGGCGCGCATCGCCAACCAGCGGTTCAACGACGTACGCCAATTGGCGCATGCGGTGGTGTTTGATTTCCACGACGCCATCGAGCCTCTGCCCGGTTCCACGCCGGTGCGGCGGATGCTGGTGAAAGATGCGCTGGTTTATCTGGATAAACTTTCGCACGAGAGCGGCGATGCTTCGCTGCAGCGCGAGTTAGTGGAAGCCTATGTCAAGATCGGCAACGTGCAGGGGAATTCGTATTACTCGAACTTGGGCGACACAGCCGGCGCACTGGCCAGCGCCCGGAAGGCGGTGGCGGCGGGTGAACGGCTGGTGGCGCGCGATGCGAGGGGCTTGAACCAGCGGGCGCTGGCGTCGGCGTACGCCTCGGAAGCCGACATTCTGTACAGCACCAACGATCTGCCGGGCGCCAACGAAAACTACCGCAAAGCGGTGTCGCGGGCCGAAGCCGCGGTGCGGAAGCTGCCGCCGGATTTGGACACGCGGCGGCAATTGGCCGCCACGCTGCGCAATTGGGGAGACCTGGCGGGCGCCGAGGGAATCTCGAATATGGGCAAGCCGGAGGAGGCCTTGGCGCGCTACCGGCTGGCGCTGGAGATAGTGAACGGATTGGTAAAGGAGTATCCGGGTTCGCCGCTGGCGAAGAAGGATCTCTACGACAGTCTGCTGGTATTGGCGGACGCCGAGACGACGGCGGGCCAGCACGCGGCTGCGGAGGAACAAGCGCGACGGGCGCTGGCCATGATTCAGGAAATCTCGGCGGGCGATCCTGGAAACGCCCTGGACCGGACCGAGGTGGCGAACATGTCCACGCGCCTGGCGCAAGTGTTGATGGACAACGGCAAAGGGAAGGAAGCGGTGCCGCTGGTGCTGGCGGCGGTGTCGATCATGGAGGCGCAAGTGAAATCCGACCCAGCCAATCGGATGCTCGAGCGCAGCCTGGCCGTGACGGAGCTGCACGTGGTGAATGCGCTGCGCAAGTCGGGCGACACGGCGGGCGCGTTGGGTCACGCGCAAAAGGCGCTGGTTCTGAGCCGGCAGCTCAGCGCCGCGGATCCGCGGAACATCGAGATCCTCTCCGATGTAGCCAACTGCGATCTGAAGCTGGCACAGGTGCTGATGGACAGGCGCGACTTTCCGGCAGCGTTGGGGTATGCGATCGAATCGATGACCCTGCTGGACGGCGTGCTGGCGCGCTCGAAGGACTCGAATCTGATGCGCATGCGGATTCGGGCCGGTCTGGCGGCGGGAGATATCGAATTGCGCATGGATCGGGCGGAAGCGGCGCTGGGCCATTATCGGCAGACGGGCAAGGCCGCGGGGGAGATCGTGGCGGCCGAGGCAGGGCAGGTCAGCGCCAGAACGGACTTGGCGCGCAGCCAGACGGGCGCGGCGACGGCCAACGAGCGGCTGGGCCGATGGCGGGAGGCGTTGGAGGGATACGGGAGCGCGCGGCAGACGTGGTCCGCGCTGCGGGAGTTGCAGGCGTTGGCGCCCGAGGATGCCAATCAGCCGGAGCGGATGGCGGTGGGGATGGCGCGTTGCGCGGCGCGGGTGGAGTAGCTATCAGGTAGCAGGTATCAGCTTTCAGCTTTCAGCTTTCGGCAAAATCTCACCGGCGGTTTTCGACAATTGCGCCGATGAGGAGCTTGTGGGGATATGTACAATGACGATGAGCCAGATGGAAGTCGAATCTGCCTGGAGCGCCCGCCAGCAAATGCGGAGAACCGCCAAACATGTGGACGTATGCCTGGTGGAGGACGATTCTTCCGTCGTCAGTTTGGTTCAAATATTACTGGAAT
>JBEKMJ010000175.1:0-11518 GCA_050008575.1 Bryobacteraceae bacterium | reverse complement strand
GGTCCAGAGATCGATCATGATTTCAGTTTGACCCAACGGCCGTGAGGCAAGGCGTTCAGCCGGTGCCGAATCTGTGGCGTCGGCTGCCGCCAGCGCCCACCTCGGCGGTTCGCCACCGCTCCATCGCATCCACGCGCTAGCGCCCGCGCCAAATCCCGCGTCGCGCTACACCTCGCACAACGTCCAGCGCCGGTCGCTCGGGTGCGGTCATCGCGTCGAGCGGCTGGCGCGCGTGAACGATCATGGCCTGTCCCCCTTTCCGGTCATTGGTCGCGCAGGGCCACCAGAGAGTCTATCTGGGTTGCCGAGCGCGCGGGCAGGTAACAGGCCAAGAACGCCACCAACGCCAGCACCAGGCTGGCGGCGGCCAGGCTCAACGGGATCGGCGGCGCTGAGGCCGAACAGGATTTTCGATAGCGCACGACCGAGCAGCAGGCATGCGGCCAAACCGGCGGCGATGCCGTAGCCGACGAGCGCCATGCCGTCGCGCAATATGACCCGCAGGATAGCGGCGCGCGATGCACCCAGGGCCATGCGGAGACCGATCTCTTTGCGTCGGCGGGTGACGGAGTAGGCCATCACGCCGTATAAGCCGACGCTGGCCAGAACCAGCGCTAGCGAGCCGAAGACACCCAGCAGGGCGACGCCCACGCGCGGTCCGAAAAGAACCTGCTCGATCAGCTTCGCGCCGGTGCGCACATCGCCGATCCGGATGTTCGGGTCCACCTCACGGATCTGGCGTTGCACGGCGGGCAGCACGGTCGCGGGGTCGCCCTGGCTGCGGACGTAGAGGACCATGCCGCCCAGGAAGTTCTGATTCATTGGAAGATATACGCACGGTTG
Source organism: Bryobacteraceae bacterium (assembly GCA_050008575.1). Lineage (GTDB taxonomy): Bacteria > Acidobacteriota > Terriglobia > Bryobacterales > Bryobacteraceae > Bog-159. The sequence continues at coordinate 10,675 of JBEKMJ010000175.1, read as the reverse complement.
GGGGGCCTCGCCGAGGGTGGTGTAGTTCGCGTTTTTCACGATACCGACGACCTGCCGGGGCGTTACTTCGCCGGCCAATTGAAATCGATGTCCAAGGGCGGCGCCGCCGGGCCAGCGCTCATGCGCGAGGGCCTCGTTGATCATGGCGACGGGCAGCGACGCGTCGTCATCGGAATCGCTGAAGGATCGCCCTTCGGCCAGGGGAATGCCCACGGCATTGAGATAGTCCGGACCAACCGCGATCACCACGGAGGGGATGCGGTTGGACTTCCGCCGCTGTTCCTGGCCTTCAATGGAGACAGAGCGGGAAGGCGTGTTCCAGAAAGGGAGTCCGGAGGCCCAGGAGGCCGCGGCCACACCAGGCAGATTGGCGACGCGCTCGCGCGCCGCGCGGTAAAACTCCTTGACGCGCGCGTCGCTGTAACCGGCCTGGGCCGGGTCCATCATCAGCAGCGCCAGGCGATTGCTGGGGAAGCCGGGGTCGATGGTGTAAGCCCGCTGGATGCTGCGGAAAAACAGCGTGGCGGTGACGAGACAGACCAGCGAAAAAGCTACTTGGCCGGCGAGCAGCAGGTTCGCGAAACTCACGGTGCGGCGGCTTTCCCCGGTGGCTCCGCCTTCTTTCAGGCCACTGATCACGTCGGTCTTGGATGCGCGCCACGCAGGGGCCAGGCCAAACAGGAACGCGGTCGCGAGCGAGACGGCCAAAGAGGCCAGCATCACGGCGCCATCGAGCCTGGGGGTGGTCATGTTTCCGGCGACCTCGGGTGGAACGAACGACCAGACGAAGCGGCATCCGGCATAACCGACGCCGATGCCCGCCAGGAAGCCTAGCAAGCTGAGCAGCACGCTCTCGGTGAGCAATTGACGGATGAGCCGACCGCGGCCCGCGCCGATGGCCAGACGCACGGCAATTTCCCGGCGCCGCGCCGCCGCGCGCGCCAGCAGCAGGTTGGCGATGTTGGCGCACGCGATGGCTAGGATGAGCGCGACAATGGCCAGCAGAACCGCGGTTCCGAAAACGAATCCGCCGGTGCCGCCGCCGTTGGTATAGAGCTCGTCGCTGATGGGCCGCACGGCGATGCCATGGCCCTCGTTGGTTGCCGGGAATCCCCGTTCGAGTGACGCGGCGATGGTTTCGAGATCGGCCTGCGCGCGCTGGAGCGTGGCGCCAGGCGCGAGGCGTGCCACGGCGTGGAACAGGGGCTTGCCGCGATCCGACAGCGCGTTGCGGAATTCGGCCGGAAAGGCGCGCTCGCACATGGTGGCGGGGAGCCAGACATCCGGGCCGAAAACCGCGCTGACGCCCAGGAAGCCGGGCGGGGCGACTCCGACGACGGTAAAGGCGACGTTGTTGAGTTCCAGAGTGCGGCCGATGGCCGCAGTGAATCCGCCGAAACGTGCCCTCCAGGCGTTGTAGCTGAGCACGACGACCGGCGCAGAACCGGGCTGGCTGTCTTCGGCGGGCGCGAAAAAGCGGCCGATCGCAGGGGTGATGCCCAAGGTTTCGAAGTAGCGCTGGGTGACGAACTCGCCGAATACGCGCTCCGGGCGGGCGCCGGTGCGGAGCGTCATCACATTCGGCGGAGTGAAGGCGGCGATGCCACTGAAGCTCGCCTGGTGTTCCGCATAGTCCGCGAAATTGGCATAGGCGAGCGGGAGACGCGCGGCGGCGGGTTTCGCCGATTTGGAACCCGTGTCGTAAAGTGCGGCCAGGCGCGACGGATTGGCGGCGGGCAGCGGATGCAGCAGCAGCGTATTGACGATGGTGAATACGGTGGTGTTCGCGCCGATGCCCAGTCCCAGGGTGAGCACGGCAAAGGCGGTGAAGATGGGGGCTTTTCGCATGCCGCGCCAACCGTAGTTGAGGTCGCGGAGGAGGCCGGTCCAGCTTCGCGCGGAACCCTTATTGTTGTCCATACCAATCATTCTACGATGTAATGATTATGATATGCAATAGTAGGATTATGAAGCCATCGAATGAACGGCCGCTGGGGGCGCCCCGGGGCGCCCCTCCCGGCGGCCCGCCGGCTGCTTTTCTGCTCGCCCAGGTGGGAGCGCATGCGGCCTCGCAGTTCGCCGTGCGGCTGGCGGCGCTTGAACTAGTGCCGCCGCATGCCGGGATTCTTCGAATTCTGGGGGCGCAGCCGGCCATTACGCAGCAGGCGCTCGCCGGCGCGTTGGCGATGCAGCCGAGCCGGCTGGTGGCGTTGGTGGACGAACTCGAAGCGCGTGGGCTGGTCGAGCGGCGCGAGAATCCGGACGACCGGCGCAGGTACGAGTTGCATCTGAGGGCGAAGGGACGCGCGATGCTGGAGGCGGTGGGCCGCCTGGGGCGCGAACATCAGCAGGCGATGTTGGCGGCGTTGAACGAGGATGAGCAGCGGCAACTCGCGGGGCTGTTGCGCAGAGTGGCGGATCAGCAGGGGCTGGCACCGGGCGTGCATCCGGGGTATGCGAGGTGGGGAGGCGGGCACAGGGGGATGTGCGACGCGCCGGGGGAGCCTGCCACGTGAGGGATTGTTGCACCGCAATCGCGTGGTGATGCTGGTTTGGGTATCGGGCCGCCGGCGGAACTGATTCCGTTGGAGTACTGAGCGGCGCTTAGCCGGGGAAAACGCGCTCAAGGAGTATTCGGAAGCTTCGGGGAATGACCCCTATGCAGCCGTATGGACCCTAGTTTCCGAAATTCCACGGTCTGTCGCGCGATGGCTGCGTGGGGAAGGACGATGGTCGGTGGTGCATGGCACCTTTACGTGGAATGACAAAATAAACTACTCTTCCACAAATGAAGGATTTGGGTATGGCTGTCCGAAGAACTCACCGTTCCAGACGATTGCATTCGCTTGCGCATTTTTTCGTGGCGGCTTGCGACTTCCAGTTTTTTCCCAACCACGTTTTCGCCCAAGCAACCTCTCTGCAGGGTTCAGCAGTGTCACCGACGCAAGCAAAAAAGAAATCTTCAGCAGGGTCCGCTGCTCAGGGACATAATGTCCCAAGCTTTCTGGTCTACCGTGCCAAGCCCGCCGACCAAATGATCTCGGTTGTGGTTCCGCCAAACACGACAAACGAGCAACTCAAGAGCCTACTTTGGATGTTTCGAGGAAAAGCCAGGGCGCGTCGGTTCAAGGACATTGGCTTATCAGAAGAGTTGGGAGCCGGAAAAGGCGGGGCTATCGAGGTCTACCGAGGCGAGCGATGCGCGAATGAACAGTTCATCTATGGAAATGGGCCCTGCGGATACGGAGAACATTATTCGGCCGCTTTCCAATGGGGACTTCTTGTCAACGGCGCCGTCGATGCTAAGGCCGACGAGGCACTCTTGGGCACGCTCACGGACGGGGATATCATCTTCGCCTCGGCCAAGGACCATTGGCAGTTGCCAGACACGCAACGATGATCATCCAGGCTCCTCCAGTTAAGGCCGGCCCTGTCCTGGGTGCTCGTGGTGGGAGGGCGGGGCCGCCACGCGCTGGCGGCGTATCGCGAGCCGCCTAGCTCCTAGCTCGGCGCTCGTACACCCCCTGCGCCAGGCGCGAGGGCGTGGTCTTCGCGTCGAGGCGGCATGCGCCCTCGCGGCGGATGAGGGCTTGGCATCTATGAGACCGCAAAGGGGACCATGGTCGAACCGCGAGCATATCTGTCTCTCCTCCTAACGGTGATGATGGTTCACGGATTGCCCGGCTTGAAATTCATGACGTAATGGTTCTCGGAACCCGCGCCGGTGCCCGCGGTAAAGCCGATGTAAGCGGACGAGCCACCCAGGATACTTGGAATGTCGATGGCGTAGTTGATCAGGTTCGCCGGGCGGACGTCAGTATTATCGGCGAGAGCCACATGCAGCGTCGTGCCGTCGTAATCGATCCAGACGTACCAGACGTCGCCATCGTTCATACATCCGAATCCGCCCGTGGGCTGGCAATTAGTCACGCCATAGGGCGTTTGCGGGTCGAGGTCGTTCAATTGGCCATCGGTCAGGACCGCCACGTGGTTATCGTTGATGTCGTAGGGAGCGTTCTCGTAGGTATCGAATTCGACCGCCACGCTTGGCGTAATACCGCCGGTAGCGGGTGGGCAGTTACCGGCCAGGGGCGCGCCGGCATAGCCAAGGCATCCGCCGTTGCCGCCCACGGCTGTCGGACCCTGCGTCTGAAGCACGAACGTCATCCCGTCGGAGGCTTCGAAGACCGGATCCGTCATCTGGAACTGGAAGGCGTAGCTGAACGTGTTTCCGGCGTGGAACGAGATCGGCTTGGTGACGAAAGCCGATCCGGACTGGCCGGTCTGGCTGGGAGTCAGCAGCAGACGGAAGCCTCCGCCCTGCATCTCCTCCATGGTTGCGGAACCATTGAGAGTCCAGCCCGGAAAGCTCGTGGGGACCTGCGCGGCCCCAATCGCCGCACCCAGTAACATCGCTGTAACAGGGCCTGTAAAACGCATCGTTTCCTCCCGCACGCCGCGCGGCGTATGGGGCATTATATACCGGGCGGTTCCCGGGTGACAAGGCTGCGGAGTAGCATGCGGGGGCCGAACCTAACAGTTCGTTGTTGAAGAGAGAAAATGAATGGCGCTTGCGAGCAGAGCGCGTACACAGCAAACGATGCACTGGAGAAATGTTTATGCGATGGGAAATCAAACGGTGGTACGGGCGCAGAGATGTGCATCAGGCATCCAGGAAGGTATATCGGGCCCCGCTAAGATGGGCGTTTCGGCGCAGTCGAAGAGCTACGCGAAAGCGTCGCCCGAATGTGCTGCCGCGGCTTCCACGCCGACGCTGTGTCACCCAACAGGCCGCGTGCTTGGCAGCTTTTGGCGCGCGGCGCTCGGGCGTGGTCATCGGGTTGGGCAGCATGCGCCCTCGCGGCGAATGAACGCCATGGTCCCGAATAGCGCCTCTTCGCCGATCGCGTCGCCCATCCGCCCACTGGCGGGCGCGGCGAGGGACGACGGGCGGCGGCGCCGGGACTGGCGGCACGCAGGCTGCGCGACGCGCACGATGGGCCACGCCGAGCGGCGGGACGGGCGGTGGCGCGTCGTGGAAGGGCGCACGGCCGCCGGCGCTAGGCCGTGCTAATCGCGTCAAGTGGCGTGCGTCGCGCACGAAGGCTTCTGGTCTCGGCCAGCGTCACGTCGCCCATCGCGTCGCCCACCCGCCCCTGGCGGTCGCGGCGACGGGCAACGGGCGGGGCGGGCACTCGGAACTGGCCGACTACATCGGGCTACGCGAGGTGTCAGAATGCTCCTGGGCTGCGCGGGCCACTCCGGTTCGAGGCCGCCCGGCGCTCACGATGGGCTAAGTGCATCAGCACATTGGCCGGCAAAAGACGCCCGCAATCATCCCCGTAAGGGATCCGTTTGATGCGCGCCCAAGGTTTGCCGCCAGTATTTCTGGCGTTCCGCCAGCAAGTCTTTGAGGAGTAGCGGCGCCACGTCGTCGTCGAGGGTTACGAGGACTTCGTGACCAAACTCAGCTTCGCCGTGCGCGTTCCAGACAGCCTGCATGGACCTGTTTCGGTGGAGCCCGCCGCGCACTTCAAACCGGATCCGCTTCACCTGCGAATCGAGGCGCTTGCAATCACCGACCCACACGTCGCCGGTCGCTTTGCAGCGGACGGCGAAGATGCCGGTCGTCCGCCTTCTTCCTGAACGGGCGTTGCGTGCCCGTTGCGTCTAGGTGTGTCCTCGAACTCTCACCGCCGTTTAGCCTTTTCTATTTCCCTGGCGGCGTGCGGCTCGACGTTCAAACCCCTTGACGCCTGCCGAGAGCGATAGACGAAGAAAACAAGCACGAGCAGAACGATAAGGATGATGAGCACTAAACGCTTTAGGCCCATGCCAAATTATCGCCGATTTCGACAGAGGTCCGCACCGCATCTCGTCGCCCATCGCGCCGCCCATCCGCCCGCCGGCGGCCGCGGCGGCGGACAGCGGGCTGCGCGAAGCGCCCGCCATACTCCTGGGGCTGGGCAAGCACCGGCTCTGACGGCGCTCACAATGGCGGCCGCCGGTAGGGTTGCGCGATGCTTACTTCAAACGCGCCAGGTCCTTCTTCCAATCGACTCCGACCGTGGTATTGCCGTACGAGCCGGTTATTTCAAACGGAACGATCCGTGTAGAGCCACGTTTCTTGAATAGCGGGGTGATTGCTTTGAGCACCAGCGCTTTGAAACCCGACGTGGTGTCTGAGAGATGCCCCCGGGTGTCGAGCGTGCCATGCAAATCGACTCGCTGGTTTAAAACATTGTATGTGCCGTGGACGGCGGCGTCGGCTCCCGGCACCTGAAAACCTCCGTTTGAAATGGCAGCGATCCCATTGCGAAGCTGAATGTTGCCGAGAACCTGGGAGAGCACGGTTCGGAGATCTTCATCCTGCTCTTTCTTCTTTTCGCCCTGCGCACTTTCGCTAATCCGGTCGATGCTGCCCTGGGTGTTAGGACTCGTGAAACGGCTGTCGCTTGTGCCGAAGACCATGTCCATGCGAATTTTCTCTAGGAACTTCCGCGGGCCTGGCGGCCAAAGGAACTTACCAGTCACTTTGACATCGCCGCTCATTCCAGGCTGGTCTTTCGTGAACAGGTACAGCAGATCGTCCACCCGCCCTTCCGGTACGGAAAAGTCGAAGCTCGCGGTTTTGCCCTTTTCCCCCTCACGTCCCGCGATCCAGCCGCGTACCTCAATTCGCGTGCGGCGGAAGCGAGCAACGGCCGGCGTCAGCAGCACGTCGCCATTGGTGCCATTAACCGTTGCTTCGAACGTAGCGGCCAGGGGAACAGTATGGTTGCTGCCATCTACGCGGAACCCCGAAACGTCCACGCTGCCATTGGTCTCAACTTGCGAAAGCCGGCCGGAGAACCGGCCGCGCGCATGGGCCACTCCAAAGATGCTCTTGAAATGGCTCAGTTCGATGTTGTCGTACGTATATGTGCCGGAGACCGGAGTGGCTCCCACGTCGGTGGGATTCCAGGGACCGAACTTGCCCTCGGAGCGAATGACCCCGGTCGGTTCCGTATTGGTCAGGGTCGCTCGGTACAACATAGGCGCTCCAGTGCCGACATTCGTAATTCCGAGGCGGTCGATCTTTAGGACATACGGCTTCTCCTGGCGATCCTCCCGAATGAATTCCAGGACGGCGCCGTCGGCCGTGATTTGCGAAATAGCGAGTGACTTTCCACCAGGTCCGGTATTCAGGGCCACGCGATTGTCACCCCCCTCGTGCGTATCCGGAGGCACGATCATGTGCATACCCACCACCCGAACGGCGGAAAGCCGCTTCGGAGAACTGAATAATCCGGCGATGGTGCCCTGAATAGTCAGTCTCTCGACGGTAATAATGGGAGCCGCTTCAGGGTGCTTGTGACGGAGGAACCGAATCCCCTCCGCAGTGCACCCGGGAGGAAAGTAAGAATTGGAAAAAGTGCGGATCTGCACGAGCCGTCCGGAAGCCTCTTCCAGGGCTTTGGTTATGGCATCCTGGGTGAACGGCCAATGAATGGCAAGCACCACAATGCCCGCTGCGATCCCGCCGAAAAATACGGCTCCGGCAACCAAGAACCATTTCGGGACCCTGTGCGGAGTGGTGGCGCGAGGTTGCTCGATGAGCATGTGAACTTACGTGCAATTCTATTGCCGCGCGAGTTGACCTTCGTCAAAACCCGGTGGTGATACCAGACTGAACTTCATATCGATCCGCCTTGGGAGCGGAGCGCAATAGCAGCGCTTGGCCCGCCGATGATACCCGGGATCTCCGCTCTCCGCCGATAGCTACCCCTCCCCTTGGTCGTGGACAGAACGTCGAGCGCGCGCTCGGTACTTCTCATCAACCCACACGGTGTCCGGCGGCCCCGCCCGGGCCGAGCCGACCGGAAGTTCGGTATCCCTCAGAACACTCGACCACTCCTGGTCACGTGACCAGATGCGGTCGCTCGCCTAGTCCCCTCCCTCCAAACACGATGCGCGACTGATCCTCTGAAAAATCGCTCAATTCGGGCACGGGTTTTTTTCGCCAGCAAAACACTAGACACCAGAAGGAGGACCAAAGATGCCGATCCAGTGTTCGACATACGACTGCGCTGGCAGGAGGTGCGGACGCAAGCCCTGGATGCGGGCGCCTCCCGAGCGCCGACCGACACGTCGCAGCGACGGACGCCGCACGGGCTGGCGCCGGAGCTGCCCCGCGGGATCAGGCGGCACGAAGCGCGCTGCCCCCGTCCGAGGCCCCGGCGCTGGCGATGCGCGCGTCGAGTGGTGCCATCGCCGGTTGCGTCGTGGAAGGGGCACGGACGGCGTTCGGATCCCCATTCAGGCTTTTCATCCTTTCCATAGCGTCTCGACGGAATCGCCTTTTGTTTCTTGTCCGACGGGCCATTTCGCCAGGCCTGGATAACCCTAAGACCAACATATTAGCCACAGAAAACAATGGGTTTAACGGCGTGCCTAGCCCGTCTACCCTGAACCGAACTGATGAAACGTGCATCCAATTGGCTATGAGAGTTAGGGAATTCAAATCGGTTGCATCGGCGATAACGTTGGCGGGTATCGTGTTAGTAGGCAGTAGCTTCGCTGCGGTCATGCAGCCTACGGATCTTAAGAATTTCCAAGAGGTTGAGGCGTCGTTGTACCGAGGTGCCCAGCCGAGCGAGGAAGGTTTCCGCGAACTCGCCAAGCTCGGCGTCCACACCGTGGTTGACCTCCGCGGTTCCGGCGGTCGGTCTTCCAAAGAGGACGGGATTGTAGTCGGTCTTGGGATGCAGTATGTGAACGTGCCGTTGGCCGGCTTCAAAGCCCCTACTCCTGAACAGGTATCGAAGCTGTTGGGCATTCTCGAAAACCAGAGCGGCGGCCCGGTCTTCGTGCATTGCCGACGCGGCGCGGATCGTACGGGGACGATACTGGCCCTATACCGGATTACGCACGATCACTGGGGCAACGAAAAGGCACTGGACGAGGCCAAGGCAATGAAGATGGCGTCGTCCGAACACTCCATGCGCAGCCTAATTCTGGATTACAAACCGATCGAAGTTGCCGCTCAGTAACGGTTTTTCTTGTGGGTAGCACTCGCCTCCTCCCGCGAGGGAGGGGGTTTTTTTTGAGGCGATGCATCCCCAATGTGGCTTCTGCCTTGGAATCAGGATGAAGCCTTGCTTGGTTGGCGGATGCGGCGCTGCCGCGGGAACGTCTACCAGCGGCACGGCTTCGCGGCGAATTTCGCGGTAGGCGTGCCCTTGACGCCGCCCGGCGCGCCAAAATCCAGTAAAACGAGGGGTTGGACGCGCTGGAGGCCCGGATACGGCGGCAAATATGGGAGACTCCGGGGGGAATCGGCCAACTATCGGCTATATATTGCTCAAAACGCGCCAAACCGCGACGATGAAGATGGCCCTTGGCTAAGTGCTTGAAAACGGGCTAAAAACACGCTGGATTGGACACTACATGAAGATGGCAGACTCTACGCCCGAACCTCGAATCAACGACTTGGAAGCCCAAAAGGACCCTGGATTGGACAGGCATCTGGGTGCGGGACATAAAAGTGACGATTCGCGAGTTTTCTGCTTGACTTGGAAAGCCGGCGCACCGCCGTAGTCGCAGATTGCTCAGTTGGGCGACATGCGCTCTGGCTCCATACCGGAACAGGTGGCCGTTGTGGGAATCCAAACTGCCCCTGCCATCGGACCGACGATCCCGGCCACGGATCCTACGAGTAGGAATCTGAATCGCCCTTTCGGTATGCTTGGCTTCACGACACGCAAGGAGGTTTCGATGACGCGTGTTGCACCCGACGGTACGGGGTGGTTGGACAGTTCTCTCCGACCCCGCTGGGCGGGAGAAGGTCGCGCAATATCGGAAGGATGGCCACGACAGTTGGTTCGGTCTGTGGATTTTTTGGCGCGGAGGATCTGCGTTTAGATCTTGTCGAAGTGGGCCCGCCCACTCTCAAGATGAAACTGAATCCTCCCGCGGCGAAACCCGAAGTGGTGGGCGTCCAAACCGGTGACTTTCCGTATTTGCCTCCGATACCCGGCTCCAAAGCCGGAAACGGCAGTCATGACGACTCGCCAATGATGCTAGACGTGGACGTTGATAAGAACACCCACGAGATCGATCATTAAGTCCTACACCCTGCCTCCGCCGCTCCGAACGACGATCCTGTTTGTCACCGTCTATCGCGAAGCGCTAACTCAAGCAGGCTGGACGATTGTTCATCAGGTCCAGAGCATTCAGGGCTCGGACGCGGTGCTCAACGCGCACTACCATTCCAACGGACGCAATATTAGGGCAGCTTTGCACGCCGGTGGCGCAGACTACACAATCCAAGTCGAAGACGTTGGCGTCGAGGACATTGGCAAGGAACTGGATCGAGATTGCCATGTGGCGCTGTACGGCATCCATTTCGACTTCAACAAAGCGACATTGCGACCGGATTCAGAGGTGGTTCTGGAGAAGATACTGGCGTTGCTCAAAGCGAGGCCGGAATTAAAAGTTAGAAGTGCAGGGAAACACCGATAATGTCGGCGGCGACGACTGCAACCAGAAGCTATCGGACTCGCGAGCGAACGCCGTCCTCGAGTGGCTTCGCGCGAAGGGCAGTGCGGCCGATCGCCTAACAGCGCACGGATACGGTATGAAGGTGCCTGTCGCTGATAACGGTAGCGAAGAAGGCCGAGCCAAGAATCGTCGA
>JBEKMJ010000174.1:0-11089 GCA_050008575.1 Bryobacteraceae bacterium | reverse complement strand
GCGCTGTGCATCTACGACGACCTTTCCAAACACGCCGCGGCTTATCGCGAGATCTCGCTGCTGCTGCGCCGCCCGCCCGGCCGCGAAGCGTATCCGGGCGATGTCTTCTATCTGCACAGCCGCCTGTTGGAGCGCGCCGCCAAGCTCAACGCCGAAAACGGCGACGGCTCGCTAACCGCGCTGCCATTCATCGAAACCCAGGCCGGCGATGTCTCGGCCTACATCCCGACCAACGTCATCTCCATCACGGACGGCCAGATCTACCTGATCGCCGATTTGTTCAACTCCAACATCCGCCCGGCCATCGACGTGGGCATTTCCGTCAGCCGTGTGGGAGGCAGCGCGCAGATCAAGGCCATGCGGCAGGTGGCCGGTACGCTGCGCCTGGACATGGCCCAGTTCCGCGACTTGGCCGCCTTCGCGCAGTTCGGCTCCGACCTCGACAAAGCTTCGCTCGCGCAGCTCAATCGCGGCAAACACCTGATCGAGGTTCTCAAGCAGGGCCAGTTCCAGCCGCTGCCCGTCGAAAAGCAAATCCTGATCGTCTTCGCGGGCACGCAAGGCCACTTGGACGATCTCCCCGTCGAACAGGTCCGCAAGTTCGAAGCGGAATTGTACCGTTTTGTGGATAATGCGCACCGCCCGCTGTTGGCCAAAATCGTGGAAAAGAAAACTCTCGACGACGCCCTCAAGGCGGAAATCACGGCGGTAATTAAAGAATTCAAGGACCGCTTCGTCGCCGAGCAGCCCGCGGCCACCGCGCATGCCTAGCCTGATCGATATCCGCCGGCGCATCCGCTCGGTGCGCAACACGCAGCAGATCACCAAGGCCATGAAGATGGTCTCGGCCGCCAAGCTGCGCCGCGCCCAGGATCGCGTCATCGCTTCGCGCCCCTATGGCGCCGCTCTGCGCGGCCTGCTGGCCGATGTAGCCGCCGCGGCCGGAACGGATGAGCGCGTCGCCGCCCAGTCGCTTCTCGCGCGCCGCCCGGAGCAGCGCGTGCAACTGGTCCTCATCACTTCCGACAAAGGGCTGGCCGGCGCATTCAACGCCAACCTGATCAAAGCCGCCCAGCGTTTCGCGGAAGAGCACAAGCCCGCCGCCACCGACTTCCTGCTGATCGGACGCAAAGGCCGCGACTTTTTCCGCAAGCGCGCCGTACCCATCACCGGCGAGCACCTCGGCATGGCCAAGGTGCAGTATGAAGACGCCGCGGCCATTGGCCAGAAATTGATGGAGCGCTTCCGCAGCGAAGAGATCGATGCGGTCTACCTGTTGTATAACGAATTTAAGTCGGTGATGGCCCAAAAGGTGACTCTCGCGCAGGTGCTGCCGATGGAGTTGCCCAAGCAAACCGAGCCAGTGGATTTCATCTTCGAGACACCGGCCGTGGAGATGCTGGCCAGCCTGCTGCCGCGCTACGTCGAAAGCGAGCTGTACCGCGCGCTGCTGGAATCCGCCGCCGCCGAGCATGCCGCGCGCATGACCGCCATGGACGCGGCCACCTCCAACGCGGCGGACATGATCGAAACCCTGACGCTCTATATGAACCGCGTCCGCCAGGCCAGCATCACTAAAGAGATTATCGAAGTAGTCAGCGGCGCCGCCGCCGCGGAGTGACACAAGAACTTGGAATCACGCATGGAACCAGGATGGACACAGATACACACAGATGAAAGCCAAAACCCAAGCAGCCGGTGTTCTTGTTCTGATCCGTGTTTATCTGTGTCCATCCGTGGTTCCATGTGCGGTTCCGCTTTGAGGTTTTAATGAACGCAAACGCAATCGGTAAAGTCGTCCAGGTAGCCGGCCCCGCCGTGGACTGCCAGTTTCCCGAGGGCCAGATTCCTCTGGTCTATACGGCTATCCGCATAACCAGCGAGGGCTTCGACGTCCCCGCGCCCATCGATATCATTTGCGAGGTGGAGCAGCACATCGGCGAAGGCCGCGTGCGCACCATCGCGCTGCAGCCCACCGAGGGTCTGGTGCGCGGCATGCACGCGATCAACCTCGGCCATCCCGTCGAGGTGCCCGTCGGTAACGAGACTCTCGGCCGCGTGATGAACGTGATCGGCGAGCCCGTCGACAAAATGGGACCCATCAACGCCAAGAAGATGTATCCCATCCATCGCCCCGCGCCCTCGTTCGATCAGCAGTCCACGCGCCAGGAAATGTTCGAGACCGGCATCAAGGTCATCGACTTGATCGAGCCCTACTTGCGCGGCGGCAAGATCGGCCTGTTCGGCGGCGCCGGCGTCGGCAAGACCGTTATCATTCAGGAACTCATTCATAACATCGCCATGAAACATGGCGGCGTTTCGGTGTTCTCCGGCGTGGGCGAGCGCACCCGCGAAGGCAACGACCTGTGGCTCGAAATGCAGGAATCCGGCATCGTCGACCCGCACGATTACACGAAGTCCAAGGTGGCGCTGGTCTACGGCCAGATGACCGAGCCGCCTGGCGCGCGCCTGCGAGTGGGCTTGACCGGACTCACGGTTGCCGAGTATTTCCGCGACGAACAGAATCAGGACGTGCTGCTGTTCATCGACAACATATTCCGGTTTACCCAAGCCGGATCGGAAGTTTCGGCGCTGCTGGGACGCATGCCGTCCGCCGTCGGATACCAGCCCAACCTGGCCAGCGAAATGGGCGAACTGCAGGAGCGCATCACTTCCACCAAGACCGGCTCCATCACTTCGGTGCAGGCCATTTACGTGCCCGCCGACGATTACACCGACCCCGCGCCGGCCACGGCCTTCGCGCACCTGGATGCCACTACGAACCTATCCCGCGCCATATCGGAACTGGGCATCTATCCGGCCGTCGACCCGCTGGCATCCACTTCGCGCATCCTCGATCCACGCATCATCGGCGACGAGCATTACGATTGCGCGCAGGCCGTAAAGGGCGTGTTGCAGCGTTACAAAGACCTGCAGGATATCATCGCCATCCTGGGCATCGACGAACTTTCGGATGAGGATAAGCTCACCGTTTCACGCGCGCGCAAGATCCAGCGCTTCCTCTCGCAGCCCTTCCACGTGGCCGAGCAGTTCACCGGCGTGTCGGGCAAATACGTGAAGCTGGCCGACACCATCCGCGGCTTCAAGGAGATTGTGGATGGCAAGCGCGACGGTCTGCCCGAACAGGCGTTCTATATGCAGGGGACCATCGAAGACGTAGCGGAGCGCGCCAAGGCGCTGCAAGGGTAACCGATGGCCGACATGCTGTCACTCGAAATCGTGACGCCGGAGCGCCTGCTGGTGCGCGAGGATGTCACTGCCGTGCAGGCCCCCGCCGCCAACGGCTATCTCGGTATCCTGCCAGGCCACGCGCCGTTGCTGGCCGAGATGGGCACGGGCTATCTGAATTACGAGGCGGGAGGCAAACGCTGGTTCCTGGCGGTGCACGGCGGCTATCTCGAAATCCTGGCGAACCGTGTGCGCCTGCTGGCAACGGGCGCCGAACGCGCCGAAGAGATCGACGTGGAGCGGGCGAAAACAGCCCTGAAGCGCGCGCAGGAGCAGATGTTCAATCCGTCGCTTGGCGTCGATCCGGCCGCCGCGTTGAATGCGATGGCGCGCGCGCAGGCAAGGCTCGACGCCGCCGCGCAGAAGAAGACGGCGTAAGGTACTTACGTTGTCTGATCCTAATACGACTCATGGTAGTATTCGGGTCGGACAAGGTGCTTTACCCCTGTTTGCCCGCCTCGGATGAGGAAATATAGGTCGATTACCGGCACACGAATACCCTTGGAAACGCCATAGGCCTGAATAGCCGCAACCGCTCTCTTCAAGTCAGCCTCGCCGTGGCTGCGATTCTTAGGCGCCGGAGCTACGATGCCCAAATCCACCGCAGCCTTCATCACGGCAAGGTCGGGCTTTGCACAATCGAAGCCTCTACCCCGGCCGGAAGCTGGGGTCCTCTGCCTCCTTGCGACGCCGTCCATACCAGGCGTATCCTGAAAGTGCATGAGCGGGGAGACAAAAACACGCATGAGCGAGATTGTGTCGGTCGATCCGCATCTCATGCACGGAACCCCCTGTTTCCGCGGAACGCGCGTTCCCGTTCACCTTCTGCTCGACGATCTCAAGTCCGGCTTCACCATAGACGACTTCCTGGCGGGGTGCCCGACGGTCACTCGCGAGCAGGTGGAGCGGTACCTTGAACTGGCGCAGGACCTGGTCGCCGAATGCGCCGTCTCCTGATCGACGAGTGCATCAATCCCCGCCTCGCACGCCGCCTTCGAGAGGTTCTGCCTGATTGCTCGGTCCAGACCGTCAGAGACCTGGGATGGGCTGGTCAACAGGACCATGTCCTCGTCCCCAAAATACAAGGCCGGTTTGACGCTTTCGTGACGATCGATAAAGGCTTCGAATTCGAACACGATTTAAGGAAGCTATCCTTCGGGATCATCGTGATTCAGACAGCGAACAACCAGATGTCTTCCTATGAGAGAGTGATGCAAGAACTAGTTCGGCTGATCCAATCCGTGGAGCCTGGACAAGTAGTCCGCGTCAACGATGCGCAACGCTAACGCCTCCCCTATGGCGCCGGCTCAACGTGCACCAGCACATCCGCCACCCACGGCAGCGTCTCCTTAATCACAATCCGCACCTGCGTGGCGATCTCGTGCGATTGCCGCACCGTGATCTCGGGGTCCACCTCCAAATGCAGATCCACATGGTATTGCAGCCCGGTCCTGCGCGCATAACACTTCTCCACCCCGCGCACCCCGGGCACCGTCATCGCCGCGCTGCGGACGTGCGCCATGCTTTCGCTGTCCGGCATCGTGTCCACCAGTTGCAGCGTCGTATCGCGCGTCACACGCAAGCCGGTGAAGATCACGATCAGCCCCACCGCAAAGGCGCCCCAATGGTCCGCCGACGGGAACCGATGCGGCGTCACGATCGTCAGCGACACCGCCACCAGCGCGGCCACGGCCGACAGTATATCCACTGAATCGTTCCACGCATCCGCCATCAGCGCCGTGCTCCGAATCTTCTTGCCATAGTGCATTTTGACGCCGGAAAGCACGGCTTTGGCCAGGGCCGATCCGATCAGCGGCCACACCACGAACGGCGCGGGCGGCAATACGGCGGCGCCCATTGTGCGTAACGAAGTCGCCGAAATCGCGACACCGGTCAGTGCCAGCAGCACGCCCACGAATAGGCCTGTCACCGTCTCAATACGGCCGTGCCCATAAGGGTGATCCCAATCGGCGGGCTTGGCCGCCAGCGTCAACCCCAGCAGCACAATGCCCGACGCAAACACGTCCCCGGCGGACTCCAATCCATCCGCGACGACCGCATGCGAATGACCCATCCATCCAGCCGTAATCTTGATCGCCGCCAGGCCGCCGCTGACGATCATCCCGGCAAGCGCCACGCGTTGGCCGATTTGCAAGGTCTTACCAACTCACTTGCGCCGGAAAATACTCGGCGATCAATTCGTCGTAATACGGCCGCAGCGCCCGCGCATCGGGGCGCACGGCGCTCTTGGAGTATAGATCGTACGGATTGAAAGCCCGCACCCACTCGAACATCCGCCGGTCCTGGTCGCTCATCAGGTATGCATACGCACGCTCGCGATGGCACGGATAGAACGAGTGATACCGGATCATATAAAGCGCTTCCTCCGGCAAGTAATCCTTCACCACGTGATACAGATATTCGTCATGCCCCCAGGAAAGATCGATTTTGTCGAATCCGCAGCCCTCTTCGTAAATGCCGGTGCGCGTCCGATAAGCGGGCACTGCCGAGTCCGGGTTCGCGGCGAAAAATTCCGGATACACAATCTTGTCCGACCATGCGCAACCTACCGGAAACGTATCGCCCACCACCGCCCACTGCGGCTCTCCGTACAGGCACAGGATCTTACCCAGATCGTGAATCAGTCCCGCCAGAACGAACCAGCGCGGATGCCCATCGGCGCGGATCGCCTCGGCCGTTTGCAGGCAATGCTCGATTTGCGAGAGATCCGTATCCGGATCGCTATCGTCCACCAGCGTGTTCAGGTACTCGAGCGCTTCCCAAATGCCCATCCTGCCCTGGTCGCGCGCGAGGTATTGCCGCTTCTTCCGCTCGACGAACGCGCGCGTCTGATGCGTGTGGTTCAGGCGATAGAACTCGCGCACCACCGGCGGCGCTTCCAGAGTGAATTGCCGGAACCCATTCTCTGTGCGGTTAGGGTCGTAGCGGTCTTTCACGAAATCGTCCCACTGCTCCAGGCTCTCCAACGGACCTTGCACGTCGCGCCCTCCTCGAAGCCATTATACTGGCTGTATCGATGCGGAAAATCCTCGTCACCGTCTTGTTACTGAACCCCAGCCAGGCATGGTGTTGGGGCGATGAGGGACACCAGACCGTCGCGCGCATTGCCGCGGCGCATCTAACCGAACGCGCGCGCCAGGCCGTGACGAACCTCTTGAAACAGGACGCCGCGTTTGGCGCCGATTCTCTCGCCGAAGCCATGGCGCGCGCCGCCATCTGGCCCGACCATATTCCCGGCGGCAAGGGCGCAACCGCCCCGTGGCACTACATCGATATCGGATTGTTCGAAGGCCCGTCCCACATTGCCGAGCGCTGCCCGCAAGGCAATTGCATCGTCGAAAAGATGAAGCAGTACCTCGTGAACCTGAAGCGGCATCGCGCCGACGGCACTTGGCCCGAATCGAAGGAACTGGCCTTCCTGATGCACTTCGCCGGTGACATCCATCAACCGCTGCACTGCGTGAGCGACGCCGATGCCGGCGGCAACTGCGTGAACGTAGTGGGCTTCGAGCCTATCGCCAACCTGCACGCGGTTTGGGATATCGCTCTGGTGCGCAACCTGATGGCCCACGATGGCCCCGGCATGACCGCCGGCATGGAATCCCGCTTCCGCGCCAAGATGCGCCGCTGGCGGGATTACGGCAGCATCGAAAACATCGCCGCCGAATCTTTCGGCCTCGCCAGGTCGCAGGTGTACGGCAAAGCCCGCCCGCGCCTCCCGGTGATCCCCAAATTCATCGAGGTCCAACCGCGCAACTGCGCCACCGAAGCGCCACAAAGCCTGCGCAGTGTAAAGGTGGATGGCCCGCGCTCCTACGGCGCGAACTCCGTCGACGTGGTCCGCAAGCAGTTGTACAAAGGCGGAGTCCGGCTGGCCGCCATGCTCAACGCCATTTACGCCGACTGACCGAAGATTTCAGCGAGGGGAACGATTCACTCCGGATCCCGTGTGCGCAACAATCCGTCGCGCACTTCGCGGATTTCGTCTTGAGTGTAGATCCAGGCCCGCCGATACCGTGTGGGAAGGACTTGCACTCGAACTTCCCGCAGTGCCCACATATTCCAAAGAGCGCGCCGCTCACGCAGGTATGCCACTAAATCTTGCTGCGCCATCGCATGCGTTACTTCGCCCACGTTTCTCTCCTCCAGCGCGCCATCCACATAATCGCAATCCGGACGATACAACGTGTGCAGGTATTCCTCGACTGATACCAAGTTGGAACCACGCTCATGTGCATAGTTATGTCACATCCGCGCGGCAGGGCGTCTCTCCGGCACGCCCCTCGTATGACAATCCATGCACTTCGCGCTATGAATATTGTGCGCGCTCTTGGCCGACAAAAACGTGGTATCCATCTTCTCCACATCCAGCCCGCAGTTCGACAGCCGCGGATGGCAATTCGCGCAAGACGCCCGCGTCTGCTGCCCGTGTTTCTGATGGCACGCCAGGCAACCGATCCCTTCGTGAATGCCGTTGCCCGTGCGGTCGTCGCCCGATCCCGCCTGCCGCGTCGCCAGCGGCGCGTGGCATTGGTAGCACAACCCCTGCCGCTGGTCCGGACTCATGCGCACCGGCCGCGCTCCATCCAGAATCTGCGGAAGCGCCAGATTCGCATCGGCCACGTGCCCCATCTCGCGCCGGTCGAACAGCGCCAGCGACGGCCGGTAGATCGGCTCGCGCGCCGACGACCGCGCCATCCGGTCCGGCTGCTGGCGCAATGGCTCGCCATGCCGGTGCATCTGATGGCACGCCAGGCACGGAATCGCCGCCATCTTCGTCCATCGCGCGTCCGTTATCTTCCACGGCCCCCGCGTGTCGATGGGCGTCACCAGGTCGCGTATGCCGCCTTCAAACTGCATGCCGTGGCAGCGCAGGCAATCGTCCATTAACAGCCGCTGCCGATTCTGCTTTTGATCCAGGAAGAATTTGGCGAACGTCGCCCCGTGCGGACCGGCCTGCCAATCCGCGAATTCCTGGCGATGGCACCCCTGGCATCGCTCCATCAGGGCGTTCACGTCCAAGCCCTTCACCCGGATCTGCTCCGGCACGCCGCCGCTTACGTGGTCGATCACGCGGCGCGCATTGTCCGCCGCCGAACCGCCATGGCACGCCAGGCACGCCACGCCGCGATGCGTCGATTCGCGCCACGTGTTCCAGTTCGCGCGAATCTCGTGACACCGCGCGCACCCCTCGCCCGCCGTCGATTTGTAATAGATACTGGAAGCCGGCAGCATCAGCAGCAGCAGGCAAGGCAATGCCGCCGCGGCCCACCACCAATGTGTGCGTATCGCCCGTGGCCTCACCGGTAACGGGTGCCTTTCCACCCCTTCACCAAGTGGTCCGACGCGCGATAAGCATTGGCCATAATCGTCAGCACAGGGTTGAATCCGCCATTGGTCACATGCACGCTGCCGTCGATCACGAACAGATTGTCGATCTCGTGCACCTGGCAATACCGGTTCACCACCGACGTCTTGGGATCGTCGCCCATGCGGCACGTGCCCGCCTGATGCTGCCCGCCCGTGAATCCCGGCCCCGCCAGCCTCTTCCAGGTCCGCACCGCCCCGGCTTCCTTCAGCCACTCCTCGGCCTTTGCCGCCGCAAACGCCCCGATCTCGATCGTGTGCGGATGCTTGTCGCCCGAAAGCCGCGCCACCGGAATGCCCCAATAATCCGGCACACTCGGGTCCACTTCCACGCGCGCGCTGAACATGGGCATCTCCTGCGTGGGACCCTGAATCGCAACCGCCCGCCGGTAGAAACTGCGCATGAAATCTTTGTGCGCCTGCCCCCACTTCGGCACATCCGGCGGCAGCATGCCCACGAATTGGTAAGGCAGCCGGATGAATTCGTTCGCCAGCATGGCGCCGCCCGCCAGGCCCGGATTTCCGTGGTTGTAGTCGCACACGGCGATCGAAGCCCCCGGCCCCAGATCGTCGTAGATATCCGCCGGCATAATACCGAACGCGCCCGTATAGCTATGGCCTTGGAAATTGCGGCCCACCCAGTCATAGCGATTGCCCAACCCGCCGGGGAACAGCGGACTCTTCGAATTCAGCAGCAGCCGCGCCGATTCCACCGCCGCGCTCGAAACCACCACCAGGTCGGCGTCCTGCTGCCGCACCCGGTCGTGTGCATCGAAATATTCCACGCCTGTCGCGCGCCCCCCCGCGTCGGTCACCACCTGCCGCGCCATCGACTCCGTGCGCAGCTCGCAGTTCCCCGTCGCCAGAGCTTTGGGAATCACCGTGTTCTGCGTCCCGCACTTGGCGTTCACTTCGCAAGCGAAGCCCACGCACCAGCGGCACCGCATGCACGGCCCCCGCCCGCCATACGGCACGCTATTGCGCAGCATCGGGATGTGGAACGGATGCAGCCCCAGCCGCCTGGCCGCCGGTTCCAGAATCTCGAACTCGCGATTCGGCTCGAGCGGCGGCATCGGCAGCGCCTTGCTCCGCGGCCCGCGGAACGGGTTCCCTGAATCGTCGCCCGAGACGCCGATCTCCCATTCCGCCTTCTCGTAGTAAGGCTCCAGATCGCCGTAGGTGATGGGCCAGTCTTCGAGCGTGCTCCCCGCCACCTGCCCGTAGGTGGACCGCATGCGGAAATCCCGCTCCATGTAGCGCCACGCCATCGCGCCGTAGCTCAGAGTCCCGCCGCCCACGCAAGCCGCATTGTTGGAATAGCCGGGACCGCTTGCCCGCACCACGTGCGCGCGCCCTTTCAGATCCACCGCCACCCGCGGATTGCGCTCGTCGTCCGGCCCGAACGCGTTCCCCAGCGTTGAATTGCGCTGGTTGCGCAGATCGTCTTTGCGGCAATCGAACGCCGTATACCATTTGCCGCGCTCCAGCAGGACCACGCTCAGCCCCGCCTCCGCCAGCTCCTTGGCCACGATGCCGCCCGCCGCGCCCGCCCCCACCACCACCGCGTTCACGCGCTTCACGCCCGCCCCCGCACCGGCGGCGACGCCACGCCCAGCATCTTCCAACTTGCCCGCTCCCGGTTGCCGCCATGCCGCGGATCGCCATAGAATCCCTGCATCGTGTGCGCCACCAGCATTTCGAAAAACGGCCGCGTGCCGGGATCCCGTTCGATGCGCCGCAAAACGTCCAGTTGCGACGCGGCCGACAGGTCCGCGAAATCGCCGCCGATGGCCGCGATCCCTTGCCGGTAGGCTTTCTGCAGCGGCCTATAGAATCCGGTAAGTTGCCGGTCGATGAACACGACCACCCCAGCCTCGACCGCGCCGGGGTCCTGGTCCGCGGGGATGATGTGCGCACAGATCGCTTCCACCGTGCACGCCTCTTGAACGCTGAAAAACCGCCATGCGCTCTTCGCCGGCCCGCAGCTCACCGCCGTTCCGGCCAGGCCCGCGACGATAAACCTTCGGCGATCCATCCTATTGACAGAGTAGTCGGATTCGCCCTGGTTTTCAATGTATAGGGCCTTAAACCCCAAAATGGAAAAGTCTTCCTGCTTGCGTCTTCCTTGATTTTTAGCCGTGCGCAATCAGCGCGAGTATTGCCGAGCCGCGACCGTCAGGGAGCGGTTTCCCCAAAACTGTTAACACCCCGTCGACGCAGGCCGTCCCGCTTCAATGAGGCCGGGAGCGCGCGCTCCCGGAAATAGCGTGATGCCGTTGCCATCGTACCCGGGTACCGTGGCTTCAATGAGGCCGGGAGCGCGCGCTCCCGGAAATTCCGCGTCCGACTATAACGGTTCGACGACGCTGGCTGCTTCAATGAGGCCGGGAGCGCGCGCTCCCGGAAATCATCCTGGGCGACAACATCATCACGGCGGTGGATTCGCTTCAAT
>JBEKMJ010000173.1:0-11161 GCA_050008575.1 Bryobacteraceae bacterium | reverse complement strand
GGCCGATGCCACCGTCAGCGCGGCCAGCATCCACAACAGCCGCGCGTAACCCCCGCCATTCCGTCTGTTTTCCATTCTGTCCCGGCGCATCCCCATAGTATAGAGCGGAACCGAGCCGCGCCAATGGGTTGAATCGAATTAGCAGTACTAGTCTAGACTAGTGCACGGAGGCGCTCCGTGCGCGAAGCAGGTCGGCGGCCGCTTTTCTTGCGGCGGCGCGGATCGCCGCATCCACCGGATCTTGTCCGCCATCCGAACTCGCCAATGCCGCCAGCGTCTCATTGACGGGTTCGCCATCGCGATCTCAGACAGCAGGTGGCGGATCTGCTGGGAAGTGAACCTGGAAGCAGTAACGTGGTAATATCGATTCGATGCGATTCCTGTTGGCGCTGCTAGCCGGTACACTCGCCGCGCAGCCGATTACTTTTCGCGCAAACCTCATTTACAGCGCCACACTAGGATCCAACTGGACAGTTGCCACGGGTGACTTCAACGGTGAGGGCCGCCCCGACGTAATCCTTGCCGGGCTCGAAGCGCTCCTGCTTTATCCCGGGCGCGGCGATGGAACGCTGGCGCCGCCGGTGAATTTGAACGTCAGCTTTATGCCATTCGCCGCGGCTGCCGGAGATTTCAATGGCGACGGTTACACCGATCTCGCTGTGACGGTTTACTATCCGGACGGAAACGCGGGCACGCTGGAAATCATGTTAGGTAAAGGCAATGGGACTTTCGCACCACCAATGCCCGTCGCCTTGCCTTCGCCGGAACTCTCTTACCCGCTGGTCGCGGACTTCAATGGGGATGGCATACCGGATATCCTGGTGTGGGGATCCACGGGTGCCGTCGTGGCTGTCGGCAACGGAGACGGAACGTTTCAGACGCCCGTCGCCGTTTCGAATCTGGACTCGGTGTCCGGCCTCGCTCTGGGTGATTTCAATGGTGACGGCTACATCGATATCGCGACGATCCCGGTGTTTACAGAGGGATCTAACATCTTGTTACAGTTCGGAAACGGCAAAGGTGCCTTTCCGAAATCGGAGAAGATTTCCGTAGGATTGAACAATATCGGCTACCTCTCCGGCATCGCGTCCGGCTACTTCAACGCGGATCACCGGCTCGATTTGGTTGTCGGAGGCTCCGAAGGGTACGCCATTCTGCTGGGAACCGGCGGCGGCCATTTTTCATCTCCGCGGAGCTATTTGGACGCGGCTGGCTCTGTATTCGTCGCCGATATCAATGGCGATGGCGTCAGCGACTTGATCTTCACCGATAGTGCAGATAACGTAGGGCTTGGTTATGCGCTGGGCAATGGAGACGCTAGCTTCCAGCCCGCGACGTTCACCTATCAGTTGGTGACCTCCCTCGCTTTGGCGGACTTTAACGGCGACGGCATCACCGATGTCGTTGGCCTGATGGATCCTAACTTGGAAGCATCGGCCATGACTGTTATCCTGGGCAGCCAAGCCGGTCTATTGACTGCTCCCGTATTGCCCAACATACCGTCATGGGGGCTGGTCTCGGGCGATTTCAACGGCGACGGGCATCCCGATCTGGCGGCCTCTGGTTTCCAGTGGATATTTGGACCGGGCGATTCCGGCGCTTGCGACGAGATACACATTCTGCTGGGGAACGGCCGCGGCGGTTTTACGCCTTCCCAAACCTTTGGCTGTTACACCGTAGGTGGAGTGGGCGGCATGGTCGTTGGCGATTTCACGGGGGACGGCGTGCCGGATCTGGCGACCACTCCCAACGCCGCGGACCACATTGCGATCTATCCCGGAATGGGTGATGGCACGTTCGGCGCCCCCTTCACCTTAGAGTTGTCTCACGATCTGGGAGCCATGGCCGCGGGCGACTTCAATCGGGATGGAAAGCTCGATTTGGCCGTTGTTTCGATCGGCGCGCGACCTGCGCGGCAAGGCTCGCTGTTTATCCTGCTTGGTAATGGCGATGGCACTTTCCAGCCGGCCAAGTCGTACGCGGCGGGTCAGGTTCCTAGTGCGATCGCCGAGGGCGATTTGAACGGCGACGGAATCACAGATCTGGTCGTCGCCAACTACGAGAGCCGGAACCTTTCTGTCTTCTACGGAAAGCCGGACGGCACATTTCAGCCGGCGCTTACCATTTCGGATGGGTACCCGCCTTCCGCCGTCCAGATTGCGGATCTCAATGGCGACGGCCTGGGCGACATCGTTGTGGTGGATGGTTATGTATCTGTGTTCCTCAATCGGGGCGGCGGTGGATTCGAATTATCCCGCTTTTCTCCTTGCATTGGATACCTGGAATGCGAACTGAGTGGCTTATCCGTTGCCGACTACAATGGCGACGGCATCCCCGATGTCGCCGTGCCGCTCGACGAGGCGCGCGCCGTCGCCGTACTGCAGGGGAAGGGCGATGGATCGTTCGGACCGCCGGTTCTGTACGGGACCCAGCAAGACTCTGGGGCCGTGCTTCCTGGCCGGTTCTTTGGGAGCTCTTTGCCGGATCTGGCAGTGGCAACCGGTGGCAGCATCTCGCTGCTGCAGAACACGTCGCCGCAGTGATTCGCCCTTCGCTGGCCAGATGTGAGGCAAATGGGTCGTGAGCAAAAATCACAATGTTTTCATCAGTTGGTCCTGCGACTGCCTGCAGCTCGTTCTACGGCACGCTCGATGCGTTCCGCGAGCACTCATGTCGCGCGCGTCGCTGAGCGTACAAAGTTTGTGTGCCCCCCTTTGCGTGTGCCAAAATGTCCCCGATTTCGAGAGCGCCGACGCGCTCCGAAGAAGGCGATCTGCTTCCCGTCCGGCGACCAATGCGGCATATTCGACCAAATGGGCGGCGCCGTAGCGCTTTGCACGATTCGTCACGGGTATGCACGGGTATAGGGGGGTGCCGCAGACCACACGATGCCGCTCCCGAGGGAGCGCGCGGATAGGAACGAGCAAATGGCGGTTAAGGACTTCATCGCATACGCCATATCGAGTGGGCAAGAATCGGCGGAGTGGCTGTCGTATTCGAAGCTCCCGGCATTCGTGCAACAAGAAGCGCAGGCTCTTCTGCCACAGCTCACGGCGAACGGTCAACCGCTGAAATAAACCGCACGGCGGACTCCGCGATTGACGCGCGCACGCCGGGTGGCGCGCGGCGTCCTGGTTGGAGCGCTACCGTGTCAAGGTTGACCCTGCGCACTGGCGTGGGGAAAGATGTGCTTCGCCGCTGACTTCGGACCTCATCGGACCTCAGGTTTCTTCCGAACCGTTATTGCTCCCCCAAGGCAGGCAGACCACCACTGAAACAACGAGACTTAGGACCACCAAATTCCCGCGGCGATCCGCTCCGTCCGACTTAGCCCTCCTCCCCCCATCTGGGACCTCGCGTGACCTCGCCAACCTGCAGACGCCAGATGGCACCAGATGGCGAGCCAGAAAATTTCATAAGGATCGAGGATCTAATCACTCTGAGGCAGTTACCGATTCCCATGAGGCGAACAGACAGCGAATCTGCTCGTATTTAGGGCCTCTGGCGTCTGCGGGCGTCTTCGGCATTGCGCGTGAAGGATTGGATCTGGATATGGAGACACGCCTCGCGGGGGGCAAATCATGCATACCGGTTGGTATGATTGTGCAGCTCGCTACGAAAAACCCATGGCGCCCATATGAATCGACGCTTTGCGACCCGGAGAAGGTGCGCGCTGCGCCGCCTCTCCTGCACTCGCCAGCGGGGGACCTGTGCCGAGGCATGTGCCGCGACGGAGCACATCATGCATACCGGTTGGTATGATAGCGCAACTCGCTACGAAAATCCATAGGGCGGTCAATGTACTCCCACTGGTACCCATATGAATCGACGCATGACGCGCGGTCGGCTCTTGGGAACACTTCGCCGTGTCGTCTCCTCTTTTGTTAGCGTTGCACTCGAATTCAACAAGCTCACCTCATTCGCCTGATTTGCTTTCGAACGTGGACCTCTGCGTGCTGCAAGCTCGCCCTGAATTAAGAGGCTGCGGCCTACACTATTGAACAAACGAAAAGGAGAAGATATGAGCGTACTAAGACAGTTGCGAACTTTTTGGATGCCGTCGGTTACGACGATTGTTCTTGCTTGCTTCAGCAATGCAGTCGCTCAGGTGAGCTACAAGGTTACCGACTTGGGCGTTCTGCACAATTGGAATCAGGGTTGTGCCATGGGCGTCGATAATCACGGTTGACGGAGGGCATGGATGGGATCTTGGACCCCTCAGGGCAACTCGCAACAGGCCGGGCGGTGATAAACATCGACGGATCCAAGATCGACCTCGGCACGCTTGGAGGACCGAACAGTTGGATCAACTACAACGGGATCAACGACCCCGGGGAAGCCGTCGGTTTGGCCGAAACATCTGTTCCCGATCCGAACGGCGAAGACATTTGCGGCTTCGGCACACACCTTACGTGCCTTCCGTTTCTTTGGCAAGACGGCCACATGAGCGCTCTCCCGACACTGGGCGGAAATAACGGCAGGCGAGCGCGATCAATAACTATGGACGAATCGCAGGATATGCGGAAAACGGTATCGTGGACTCCACATGCCCGGCTGACACAACTAATAATCGGATTGTACTGCCGGTGTTGTGGGAAAAAGGCAATGCCCAAGCTCTTCCTACGGTGGGTAGCGATCCAGACGGGGTTGCGTTCGGCATCAACGCTCAAGGCCAAGCCGCGGGCTACTCGGGAACCTGCACCGCAGCGAATCACGCGGTATTGTGGGAAAATCGCACTGCCATCCCCCTTCCCGACCTCGGAGTTCCGGGCGCCAGTTTGGGCATCGCCATTAACGACCAGGGCCAAATTGTTGGGCAAGTCGCTAGCGCTGACGGCACAACCTTCTATGGCGCCCTTTGGCAGAAGGGCGCAATCACAAACCTCGGCACTCTGCCGGGAGATTTTACCTCCTTCGCCGAAGGCATTAACAACCAGGGCCAAGTGGTGGGAAGCACTCAGGACTCCAGCTTCCAGTGGTCGCATGCCTTCATCTGGCAGAACGGTGTGATGACCGACCTTAACACGCTGTTTCCTGCCAGTTCCAACCTCTACGCAACCATGGCTAACTCGATCAACGAGCGCGGACAAATCTCGGGCATGGCAACGGTGCTCAGCGGTCCGGATCGGGGCGACGTCCACGAGTTTCTGGCAACCCCTGTAAACGAAAGCATCGGTACGTCGGTTGCAGATATTGCACCTACACACCCGAAATCCAATTTGCCCGCGAATGTTAGCAGACAGCCCTTGCAGAGATTTGGACTCGGCCAATTGGGGCGATAGCCGCGTCCCACAACGCTTCCATTTTTCTGGGGAGGGCGCTTTTGCCCTCCCTGTTTTCTTATCTGCCCCTGGCAGAATATGAAACGCTGGGCTCGACATGTCCCCGTCTGAAGATGCATACTAGCTAGTATGTCCGCTGCTAAAAAACGACCGCGACGCTCGCTGGGGACGTCGCGGAATCCGGAACGCACACGAACGCTCCTGTTGCAGGCTGCCTTCCAGGAGATGTACCGCTCTGGCTTTCGGAGCGCCGACCTGGATGCCATTCTGGCTGCAGCGGGCGTAACCAAAGGAGCGCTATACCACCACTTTGACAATAAGGATGCTCTCGGGTATGCGGTGGTGGACGAGGTCATCGCAAGTAACCTTCACCACAAGTGGGTGCTGCCTTTACGGAACGCAAAGAACCCCATCGATGCGCTGGTCCGCATCATTCAGTCCGAATCGCTGAAAAGAGAGGACGTTCAGCGTGGCTGCCCCTTGCTTAACCTTTCTCAAGAGATGTCAGGTCTTGATGAGGGATTCCGCAGAAGGACGGCTAGGGTTTATAAGGACTGGCATGACGCCATGGCTGAGGCACTGCGCGAGGGGCAGAAACGCAGGGTAGTTCGGAGTGATATAGACGCGAATGAAACGGCTACGTTCCTGATCGCGGCGTGGGAGGGGTACGTCGTTTTAGGGAAGAATTCGCAGGATCCACGGATGATGCGATCCGGCCAAATAAGGGTGAGCGGCCAAATTGAGTCGCTACGCGCGGCACGACGGCGGACGCGGCGAACTGTGTAGGTATCTGGATCGCTTTTGGCGAGGGGTCAAAACACCGTGGCCGCGCTGACCTTCGTTGAAATCAGCAAGCGATAATGGTGGGACAACGCCCTCGCGAAATGGCCGTGCAAAGGCACCTACCAGGGGCGCGTTCGGATTACTTCCGGATGCTCCGTTAAACGGGATGTAACGCGGACGGGCCGTCAGCGTCTCGACGAACCGATTGACTTAAGGCCACTTCTTTCCCAACGTGTCCAGGCTCGCGCGAGAGAGATCTTCGGGCGTCATAGCAATGCGGAACTCCACTTTGGCATTAAAAGTGAGAAACCACGGCTCGGCCACGTCGAGCGGCGTGCGCCACTGCGCCCGATGAAGCCCCTGTCTCGGACAGCGTCTCATCGCCGATCGCGTCGCCCATCCGCCTGCCGGCGGTCGCGGCGACGACCGCCGTGTGGGGCGGGCGCGGGCGGCGTATCGCGCGCGGCCCACAGATCGCACGCCTCCAGCGCCACTCACGTCGAGCGACGGGCGGTGGCGAAGGATCGGGCGGGGATCGCGTGCATGGGGATTGGCCGCCGGCACTTTCAGAACGGCTGCTTTCGTCAGTCGCCGAGGACGCACTTGTGGTTGCGCTGCCGCGCGCGCCAGCGTCATGGCGCCGCACGGGCATAGTGGCCACACGCGCCAGCCCGGCGGGCGCCCAGAGCCTGCGCTTGACGCTGTTTCTTTGTCAAGCGAAAAATGAAGTCTGGCGAATCGCTGAAAACACGCCGCCTGGCGTTTTCGCCGAGCTATGACATTTTGTGACATGGACGCACGGCCAAGAAGTCCGCTCCGGTGCCCGAGATCCCGCCGCGCTCCCGGGTAGCAAGACGGCGCAGGTGGTGGCCATGCCGCAGCGCGAGAACGGCGTCACGCTCTCGGAGATCGTGCAGAGCATGAGGGGGCAGAAGCACACGGTGCGCGGGTTCATGGCGGGCGCGATGAAAAAGGCAGGCACGCCGTGGAATCCTTCAAGTCAGAAGGAGGCGAGCGTACTTATCGCATAAAATAGCATCGGACGCCCGCCCTTCCGCCCGCCCGGCACTGCCGCGGCGGGCTTTTCTTTGTTTGGGCGCCCGGTTTGAATTCTGCAATGCCTGCCGCGCACGGCTACTTGGCATTCACCGGCTTTTCATGGGCCGCGTTCACCAAAGGCCGATGTTCCGAGATTGTTACTTGGGGAGGCAAGTACGGGCCATGCTGTTAATTACGTTAACGGCCCAACGAAGAGCGTGAGAAAAGGTCATGATACGAACAAAACCCAAACCCTAAAAAAGCCTTTGTCTGCAATGGCATAGCTGTATTCGCAAAAACTTTAGAAAAACTTTTTGCCAGCCTGAAGACTGCCATCTGCCGTTTGGGCCACGATACCACGGGTAGGTGAGGGTGGCGCACGGGACCAATTCGCTGGGCAGCCTAGCATCTACCTCCGCCGCCTAAGAAACCGAACAAAGGAGATTGTATGGTACGAATCAACGTTGGAACGTATGCGAGTCTGCTAATATGGAGCGCTCTTCCCGTGTTGGGCCAATCGTCCGCGACTGGAACGCGCGTCACTGTTCCCCAGCTGGTGAATTTCAGCGGCGCGCTCGCCGATGTCAAGGGCGAACCGTTGACCGGTGTAGTGGGCATTACGTTCTGTCTCTATAAGGAGCCGCAGGGTGGCGCACCGGTCTGGACGGAAACCCAAAACGTGCAAGCCGACAGTGCCGGCCATTACACGGCGGCGCTGGGTTCTTCGAGCAACCAGGGCCTGCCCGCCGGCGTTTTTGCTTCCGGCGAGGCGCGCTGGTTGGAAGTTCAGGCGCAAGGCCAGCCTGAGCAGCCGCGCATCCTTCTGATGAGTGTGCCGTACGCTCTGAAAGCGGCGGATGCCGAAACCGTCGGCGGCATACCGGCTTCCGCCTTCCTGCTTGCGGCGCCGCGATCCGGGGTAGGCGGCGGCAGTGGCGGCACGGCTGCCGCGGCAAAGGATACATCTCCAAGTGCGAATGAACCCGCTGTTTCGGGCACGGGCACGACCGATTTTATTCCAATGTGGACCAGTTCGACCGCTCTCGGGAACTCGGCCATATTTCAAGCCCCCTCGACAGATATCGGGATTGGAACAACCTCGCCGGCCGCCAAGCTGGATGTGGCAGGAGCCGCCAGGGTTCGCGGGAATCTGAATGGGATCACCGCCACCTTTGCGGCGAACAATGCCGGGCAATCGGTTACTGTTACCCAAAGCAATACCTCAGGGCTCGGGCTGGTCTCGACAGCGCCAGTGGAGGCGTTGGTTGGTAACGCGACCGGGTTCCTCGACGGCGGCATCGGCGTGCAGGGAAATGCCCTCTACACTGGCGGGGGGACCACCTATGGCGTGGAGGGGAACGCCGCCAGCTCGGGCGGTGTCGGGGTCTACGGCACGGCCAGCGGTTCAGCCGGCATCGCAGTGCAAGGGTACATCGTCAATAACACAGGCTCGACCGCCACTCAAATTGCAGTCGAAGGCGTTTCAAATGATACTGCCGCCAGCCCCATTGGCGTGCAGGGCCAAATCGCCAGTCCAACCGGCATTGGCGTCAAGGGGATCAGCGTCGAATCGAGTGGCACGGGCACCTCAGTCGGAGTACTGGGAATCTCACCCGACAATAACGGCATCGGGGTGCAAGGGCAGGCCACCAACACCAGCGGGGCGGGCGTACCGATCGGGGTCTCGGGAGAGTCCTCCAGCGCCTCGGGCATCGGCATTCAGGGAACCTCGCCGGGAACGGGAATCGAGGGCATCACCACGGGCGCCGCCAGCTTTCCGATCGGCGCGCATGGAACGACTAACAGCTCCGTCGGGGCTGCCGGTGTGTTTGATACCTCCGCCACGGGGGGCTTCCCGGACTATCCGTGCGAAGGCAACATCCTCATCGGGCGGGCCATAGGCGGTGTACTGCATGAGCAGTCCCAGGTGTTCCGCGTGGACTGCACTGGGAAAGGCTTCTTCGACAACGGCACGCAGACCGGGGGCGCGGACTTTGCCGAGTCGGTAACGGTGTTGGGAGATCGCGCTCAGTACACGCCCGGCGACCTGCTGGTGATCGACTCGCGCGGCAAACGGCGTTTGGCGCTCTCGCAACAGGCATATTCCACGCGAATCGCCGGCATCTACTCCACCAAGCCCGGGGTACTGGCCACGCCGCACAAGATGGCGGCCTCTCAACTGGCGCAGGAGGTCCCGCTGGCCGTGGTTGGGATTGTGCCCTGCAAGGTGACGGCGGAAAACGGCCGTATCGAGGTGGGAGATCTGCTGGTAGCTTCGTCCAAGCCTGGCTACGCGATGAAGGGCACCAACCGCCGACGGATGTTCGGCGCCGTAGTGGGCAAGGCCATGGAACCATTGCAGTCGAACACCGGCGTTATTGAGGTGCTCGTGACCTTGCAGTGAAGAAGCGGGGTAGCTCGCCGCCTTTCAGTTCGCGTGTGGGACAGGCTGGCTTTGGTCCGCCGCGGTAGTTTTGCCTGAAGGGAATCTGTGGCGCGTGAGACGGCCATGCACCGCTGAGTGCTACATTTCCTCCACTTTTAACGTCACATCCGCCTTGGCCCAAGCTGCGTCGAATTCGCGCTTCACCCAATCGGCGTCCTGGTTCTTTCCCGCGCCGATTACGTCGCCCATCCGGCATCGGGCGCGACGCGCCCAGCACTGCTCCTGGACCGCGGGCGGCGCCGGTCCGAGGCCGCGGCGATCACGATGGGCCACGTCGAGTGGTGGGATGGCTGGTGGTGCGTCGGCGAAGGGGCACGGCCGCCATATCACGGCGTACCGCGCGCACGTCCGGCGCCAGATTTGCGTACAATAGTCAGTCGTGGAATGGAAGCTGCCATCGGACAAAGTCCGCAAGCTTGTTGGAGCGCTCGCCATCGCGTTAGCGCTATACGGATGCCTCCGCTGGGCCGGCTTCTATGAGTTCGCAAGCCGCGACGCCGAGGGTCTAGCGACCCTCACTCAGTTCCTCGGCGACATCTATGCTGTCCTGTTGGCCTTCACCATTTTCGTCATCTGGGGGCAGTTCACCGAAGTGGAGAATTGCGTGATCCGCGAGTGCAACTCCTTCGATGAGCTGCTGCGCTTCAGCCGCTATCTGAATGCGGACGATGCCGCCAACATCCGTCGCGCCGTGAAGGCTTACCGGGGGCAAGTCCTCGATCACGAGTGGCAAGCCTTGGGCGACGGCCGCAGAGACAGGCGCACGGAAGAGTTGTTCGTGCAGTTCATTAATGCGGTGGTCGAAACAACGCCCCGCAACGAAGCCGAACAGGCCATCCTCGTCCGGCTGCTGGACATGGCCCAAAAGACCAGCGATCGCCGCGATGACCGCGTCGCCAAGAGCCTGACCCGTATTCCGCCCACGCTGGCTGCCTTGGTGAACACCATTGCCGGCGTGCTAGTCCTGTTGATCTTCGTTTACCCCTTTCGCTATTGGGTCACCGGCGCTCTCTGCTTCACGCTGGCGGCCTGTGTCATCTGGCTAGCCAATCTGGTGATGATGGACACCGACAATCCGCTGAAGGGGATCTGGAACGTCACCCCGCGGCCCTTCGCCGATCTCAAATTGTAGGACCACCACAGCGGCCTCCAGTTCTGGCCTGGCCCGCGGGATGGTGTCTTGGCAGGTGGCGCCAGCTCTCGGGGCGTGGCGCTTGGTGCACCCTCCCGGCGCATTGGAGGCCTTGGTCTTGGACAGCGCCCCCTCGCCCATCGCATCCCCGTCCGCCCGCTGGCGGTCGCGGCGGACGTCTACGGCTACGGGACCACTGCAAGCACGATAGGGGCCGATCTGGCGGGCACTGTTGCGGGAGTCTGGGGTGACACTAACAATGGGACCGCCGGCGTGCTGGCCACGGCGGACTCCGCGGAGGCCATCGCCGCGTACAACAACAGTGCCACTGTGGCCACGCTGTTTGTTGAAAACCAAAAGGACACCACCGATTCGGGGATCGTTCTGGCGACTTACAGCGATTACGGCGGCTATTGCGACATCTTTGTGAGTGGCAACCTGATTTGCAGCGGCTCGGTCGGTGGGCATGCCTCCATTCCC
>JBEKMJ010000172.1:0-11391 GCA_050008575.1 Bryobacteraceae bacterium | reverse complement strand
TGCGGCCCACCAATCGTGATGAAAACCTTGTGGGGCGGCGCCGTGCGCCGCCGAAGAGCGGGCCTGCGAGGCCCGCGCAGGCTGCGAGCCTGCCCCACGGCGGCGGACGGAATGTCGAAACGCAGTGGGTTTTCGACCGTGCGCGGGTCCTCCAGAATCAGCCCTAGCTTAGCTAACTTAACTAGGGCCTCTCCTGACTTCCCCAGGTAAGGTGCAGAATCTCTCCCCCGTGCCGTCTGGCTCTACCTGATGCGTCTCTTGGGCTTCGCTGTTCAGGGCCGGCTCGCCGCGCGCACCCGGCGCTTCTTTCAGCTTCACCTCGCGGCTACGTCTTGCGTTTCGCTACTACGGTTGCCGTCATCGGCTCCGATTGGCTCCTCTCATCCAACTAGATTCTGCCCATGCTGGGCACACCCTGCGGCGGCCTCCCAGGCCGCCACTAACCGTGCCGTAGTACTTCCGTGGCAATCGCCGCCTGCCCTAGCGCGATGCCGCCATCGTTGGGCGGCACCTGCGCATGGATGTAGACCTCGAAGTCCAGCTTCCGCAGACCCGCCAGCGTGCGGGCCAACAGCTTCATATTCTGAAATGTTCCGCCGCTCAGGCACACCCGGTTCAGTTTCTCGTCCGCGCGCAAACGCCTGCAGACTTCCACAATCGCCTGCGCCACGGTATTGTGAAACCGCGCCGCGATCACGGGCGCCGGCGTACCTGCGCGCACCTCCGCGACGATCCGTTCGATCGCCGGGCGGAAGTCCAGCGCGTCACCATCGATCGCAAACGAGTAATAATCCGCGAAGCCTTCCGCCGCGATCGTCTCCAGTTCGATGGCCGCCTGCCCCTCGAAATTGATCTCCTGGCGCAGCCCGATCAGCGACGCCACCGCGTCGAACAGCCGGCCGCAAGAGGACGTGTCGATGGTGTTTACGCGATGCGCCAGCATGCTGTGCACCAGCTTGCGCCGACCCTCGGGAACCTCACGCCAGAGCGCCAGTTCCGGAAATTGGGCGGCCGGACCAAACGTATCGGCCAGGTATGCCAGCGCCGGCCGCCACGGTTGGCGCACCGCCGCATCGCCTCCCGCCAGCGGCACGTAGCGCAGGTGCGCGCGGCGCTCGAAGCCGCCGTAGTCCGCCACCAGGAATTCCCCACCCCAGATTTGGCCGTCGGTCCCGTAGCCGGCGCCATCCAGCGCCACGCCGATTACCTTGCCGCGCAGCCCGTTCTCGGCCATGCAAGTGGCGATATGCGCATGATGGTGCTGCACGCCGATCTTCCGCAGATCCGGCACGCGCAGCGCGTATTGCGTGCTTAGATACGCCGGATGCAAATCGTACGCGACAGCGCGCGGCTCCACGCGGAAGAGCTTCTTCAGGTTGGCCAGCGTTTCCTCGAAAAACACCAGCGTTTCGTAATTCTCCATGTCGCCGATGTGTTGGCT
Source organism: Bryobacteraceae bacterium (assembly GCA_050008575.1). Lineage (GTDB taxonomy): Bacteria > Acidobacteriota > Terriglobia > Bryobacterales > Bryobacteraceae > Bog-159. The sequence goes on along the minus strand of JBEKMJ010000172.1, from coordinate 9,950 downwards.
GAGCACTGCGTAACGCCCCTTGCTGAGACAGAAGGTGTTCTTCAACTCGGCGCCGCAAGCCAAAATCTCGGCCACCTCCATGCCCAGGTCGATGGCCCGCGGCACGAATCCACGCGATCGGCGGAGCACGCGTTCCCTGCCTTCGAAGGTGCGCACCACCGAATCGTCCGCGCGCATGTAGATGTCGCGATCGTGCAGCAGAAACCAATCCGCCAACGGACGCAGCCGGTCGAGCGCCTCCGGGTTCGAGGTTACGATAGGTTCCTCGCTCAGATTCCCGCTGGTCATCACCAGCACATCGTAAGGCGCGCCCGTGAACAGCAAGTGATGCAGGGGCGTGTAAGGCAGCATCGCGCCGATGGTATTATTTCCGGGCGCGACCGCCGCGGAAATGCCCGAATCCGCGCGCCGCGGCAGAATCACGATGGGCCGCCGCGGACTGACGAGTGCCCGGCGATCGTCATCCGAAACCGCGCAGAACGCCTCTACGGCCGCCAGGTCGCGCGCCATCAGGGCGAAAGGTTTGTCGCTGCGGCGTTTGCGCTCGCGCAACAGCCGCACGGCCCGATCGTTGCGCGGATCGCAGGCCAGTTGGAACCCGCCCAGACCCCGGATCGCTACAATTTGGCCCTCGCCCAGGCGCCGCTGGGCTTCGCCGATGGGCGCGGACAATTGCGGACCGCATTCCGCGCAAGCATTGGGCTGCGCATGAAAACGCCGGTTGCCGGGATCGTCGTATTCCGCCTGGCAGGCCGCGCACATGCGAAAGCCGGCCATGGTGGTACGGGGCCGGTCGTAGGGGATGTCGCGGATGATGGTATAGCGCGGGCCGCAATTCGTGCAGTTGGTGAACGCATAGGCATGGCGCCGGTTGGCCGGATCGGTGAAATCGCGGCAGCAATCGGGGCAGGTGGCCACGTCGGGCGATACCAGCACGAACTCGCCCTCGTGCGCCTGGCTTTCGCGAATGGCGAAATCGCGCTCGCCCAGCGGATCGATCTCCGCGACCAGCATCCCTTCGATGCGCGCCAGCGGAGGCGCTTCGCTACGCAGGCTTTCGACAAAACTATCGAGCGCGGCGGGCGCGCCTTCCACTTCCGCCAGGACTCCGGCGGACGAGTTCAGGACGTAGCCTGCAAGGCCGAGCCGCCGCGCCAGGTTATGCACAAATGGCCGGAAGCCTACGCCTTGCACCACGCCGCGAATGCGGATCTGCCGCCGCGCCAACTCCACGCCCGATGGTAGCGTAACGCCGGCGGCAGCGCATGGCGCTGCCCTGGAGTTTCCACATTTGCTGGACCCGGAATTGGAGGGCGGGCTTTAGCCGGCGCGGGGCTTCAGCCCCGCTGGTAGCACAGGCTTCAGCCTGTGCTGGCAGCGCATGGCGCTGCCCTACTAGATGGCGGTGTCGTACCAGCGCAGGATATGATACGACGTCGCGTAGCCCGGCGGCAGGAACTTCACCAGTGCGGCGACGGTGCGGCGCAGGTCCGAGAACTGGCCGTTGACCAGGCGCAGGCGCGCGGTGGAGCGCAGCGTGAACATGGTGTAGCCGCCGATGCGCAGCCGGGAGAAACCCGCGCCGGCGATTTGCGCGAAGGGCGCCAAATCGTTTTGGTTGAGAAAGGGCTGCGCGCGGCGCCGCTCGACCAAGGCCGCCACGCCCTCGGGCGGGATGCCGGCAGCCGCCAGCACCGCCGGCGGCGCGGTGTTGACATCGAATTGGGCGGTGGCCCCGAACACCGAGACGCAGTCGGCCAGACCCGTACGCAACGTGAGATGTTGCGGGCCGCCCTCGGGCGGGGGTTGCCAGGCCCCGTAGAAAAGATCCGGCGTGATGCCCTTCACCGCCAGCAGTTCCTCGATTTCCTGGAAGCGCGCATGCGGCGCGAGATAGGGCGGGTGCAGTGACGCATAGAATTCGTCGAACGCGCTGCTGGAAAGCGCGGGCCGCGGGGCGCGCCAGTCCACGATGGCCGCGGTAATCTCTTCGGCGCGGGCGGGAGCCACGCCGATATTCACCAGCAGCCGGAACAACTCCTCGGGCTGGGCGGAGTTGATGTTGAATTTGGCCGTCTCCGGGATCACATCGACCACCGCTTGCCCTTCGGGAAAATCGAGCGTGAAGAAGGGCACGGGCGGTTTGAAGCGCGGGTTGTCGGGGTGGGTGCGGCCCCAATCCATGTAGAGGATGGCGCGGCGCAGACCGCCCACGGCGAGATTCTGGCTGCGGAGTCCATCCACGGCGGTGGCACTGCGCTCGGCCTCGCCGCGCACCGTATCGGCGAGCGAAATGGCGATGGTGGCCAGGGCGGCCGAGAGCCATAGAACAGCCAGGAGCGCGGTGCCCTGGGCAGTCTTCGACTGCGAGACCGGGTTACTGTTGGAGGTCCACATAGGCGGTATCCGGCCGGCGGTTGATGGGGATGTTGGCCGTGACGGTTAGCGGACGAAGCCGCGCGGGGTTGTCTTCCAGAGGGGCCATTTCCACCCGGATGCCGATCGGCCAGCGCGGCAGGACCCAATCCGTGCGCCATTGATCGATGTCGGGTGGCTGGGCAGGCTCCAGATAGGAGAAGCGGCACCAAGCCAGTTTGTCGGCGAGCACGAAGGACTGCCCCGAAGCTTGAATCGGCCGGAACTGCGGCGTGCTCAGACCGGACGCGGGATTGGCCGCCATACCCAGGCACGATTGCCCGGCGCTGAGCGGGCCGGCGTACGGAATTTCGTTCACGATCAGCCGCACGCCGCGGCCTTCGTCGCCGGCGATTACCTGAAACTCCAGGATGCGAGCTTGGCCGCGCCAGGCCTCGTCCAGCGAATAGGTGGATGCCAGGCGCATGGATTGCGGCTGCCCCTCAAAGAACGGAAACGGTGCCATGGGCGCTTCCGATTGCGCCGAACAGAGCGCCTGGATGGGCATGAAGCCGGCGAGCTGTTGCTCCAGCACGCGCTGCGCGCCGGCCACGCGACGGTTTGCCATGAGCCGGGCGTTGGTTTTGTGCAGCGCGTCGAACCCCATGCGAATGGCCGCGAGCATGCCGAGCGAAAGCATGCTGAGCAGGGTGACCGCGATGACCACTTCCATCAGGGTGACACCGGCTTGTGGGGCGGGACTCCTGACCGAGCGGGTGCTGGAGAACCCGCGCAGGCGTGGACGCAAGCCCCACTGGCAATCGGTGGAAGTCATGGCTGGAAATCCTCGGGGCGCAGCACGTGCGTGCGGTAACCGCTCATGGCGAAAGTGCGATGCTCGTTGTTCGCCATCCACCAGATCTCGAGCGACATGCGATCGAGCGATTGCTGGCCCGGCGCCGGACTCGGCGGCATCTCGAAGCGTGTCAGACGGGCGCGCCAGCCTCCCTCGACGCCGCCGGTGAGCGACGGATCGAAAGCGCCTTGGACCAGGGTATCCAACGGGAATGTTGGTTCCGTCAACAACTCATCCATCTTGGATCGCGCCAGCAGGGCGGCGCGATCGCGGTTGGTCACGCGCGAGGCGTTGCGCATGGAAGCGGTGATCTCGGACATCAGGCCGACCACGGCAATGCCCATAATTAAGGTGGCCACCAGCATTTCCAGCAGAGTGAATCCGCGCTGTGGGCTTTTCATGGCGACACCGGCTGTTCGATCTCGGTGACGCCCGTGATGGGATCCAGGCGCACGATACGCCGGCCGCCGCGCCGGTTGACGATTTCGATGCCGATGCGGGGAGGCACGCCGCCAGGCTGAATCAGGAATCGCCGCGGCGCATCGGTTGGCTCCGGCAGGGCCGGCCATACGGCGCGCACCGCGATGCCCGGCGGCAGCCCCAGCGTTTTCAGAAAACCGGCATCCGGCGATCGCATGGCGATGGTGTTGTCTTTAACGGAGACGGACAATTCGATAGCCTGCTGCCGGCGCTCGGCCCGGTTGGCGGCGGCGTTCATAAAAGCGGCCACCGACCGCGCGCCCGCGGCGAGCCGGACGTTCTCCAGGCCGGCGATCGTGCTGGGAAAAGAGATGCCTACGATGAGGGCGATGATGGCGAGGACCACCATCATTTCCATCAAGGTGACACCGCGGAACCCAGCGGGTCTGGAGACCCGCTGCAGGCGTGGACGCCTGCCCCACTTATTTCCAGTTGCCGATATCGGCATTGGTTCCCTCGCCGCCGGGCTGGCCATCGGCGCCATAGCTAATCACGTCGGGCTCCTCACCGTGCTCGCCGGGTTACTTGTAGACATACGGGTGCTTCCACGGGTCCAGCGGAACGTCCTTGCGCAAATAGGGCCGCAGCGCATCCAGGCCTTGCTCCTGGGTGGGGAAGACACCGTTATCGGCGTGAAACTGCACCAGCGCGCCCTCGAATGTTTCGATCTGCACGCGGGCCGCGGCCACGCGCGCCTTGTCGGTCTGTTTGAACAGGTTCGGACCCACCAGGACCGCGAACAGCGCGATGATGATCACCACGACCATCATCTCGATCAGGGTCACGCCCGCCTGGGTGCGTTTTCGTCGATTGTGTGTCTTCATATGGCCACGTCGTTGATGCTGGTGATTGCCACCAGAATGCTCAGGATAAAACCGCCGACGATCACCCCCATGACCAGGATGACGACCGGCTCGAAAATCGCGGTAAAGCGTTTGATGGACGCGCGCGTTTCTTCTTCGTAGATGTCCGCCATGCGGGTGAACATCGAATCCAGTTTGCCGGTTTCTTCGCCAACCGTCAACAGGTGGCCTACCAGCGGCGGGAAGACCCCTGCCTTGGTGACGGGAGCGGCGATGCCCTCGCCGCGCTTGACGCCTTGCGAGACGGCGTCGAGGCCGCGGGCGATGTAACGGTTGTTCAGGATGGCGCCGGAGATCGTGATGGCCTGCACCAGCGGCACCGTGTTGCCGATCAGGGTGGCCATGGCGCGCGCAAAGCGGGACGTCTCGGCCTTGCGCAGGGCGTCACCCAAGAGCGGCAGCTTCAGCCGCCACTGGTCCCACCGCAAGCGCCCCTTGACGGTGCCGATGTAAACGCGCGCGGAGATCGCGATACTGGCTACGGCTAGCGCCGCCAGCCACCACCAGGTCTTCACGAAGTTGCTGACTTCGAGCATGACCTGCGTGGGCAGGGGCATCTGCATGTGCGAATCCTCGAACAGGGAGGCAAAGCGGGGCACCACGAAGGTGAGCAGGATGATGACGGAGGCCAGACCCACCAGGCAAAGCAGAGCGGGATAGATCATGGCCGAGACGATGTAGTTGCGCAGCTCGTCGCGCGAGCGTTCGAACTCGGACAGGCGCTCGAAGACCACGGCTAATGCGCTGGAAGCTTCGCCGGCGCGCACCATATTGACGAAGAGGTCGGAAAAATATTCGCCGTGGGTGGCCAGGCTGTCGGCCAACGGTTTGCCGCCTTTGAGCACGCGCAGAACATCCAGGACGACGACGCGGAAGGAGGGCCGCTCGGTGAGCTCGGCGGTAATGGCCAGCGCGCGGTCAAGCGGCACGCCGGCGTTCAGCAGGGTGGACAGTTCCTGGGTGAAGAATAATACATCGCGGCGGCGGCCGCTGGCGAAGGCCGGCAGCTTCAGCTCGTAGGATTTCTTGGGCGCCACGCCGACGTAGACGGGAGTCAGTCCCTGTTTGCGCAATTCGCGGGCGACGAATTTGTCGGTATCGCCGGCAAGTTGGCCGGTGCGGACCTTGCCGTCGGAGGCTACAGCGCGGAAGAAGTAGGTGGTCATTTCAACTACCATCCACTTTCTTGTGGGGCGGGCAATATTGCCCGCAGCCGGCTTTTAGCCGGCTTGGCCGCCTGAAAGGCGGCTGCGGCCAAGATCGGCCGCCCTACGAATTCTGTGAGAGTTTCTCCGGCCTCCAACCACAAGAAGCACGTATGCGGCATTATGAACGGCGGCTGCCCCACTGGGACGTAATCGAGCAAGCTTTGTTTGTCACATTCCGGTTGCATGGAAGCCTTCCGGCGAACCGGGTATTCCCACCGGAAGGACTGGTCTCGGCGGGAAAGGCGTTCGTGGCAATTGACCGGCTTTTGGACGCAAGCACGTATGGCCGGCTGTTCCTTCGGCGGCCGGAGGTTGCGGAGATGATGGTGGCTGCGTTGCGGCACGGCGAACGGCAATTGCACCGGTATCAACTCCATTCGTTTGTCGTGATGCCGAATCATGTTCATTTGCTGGTCACCCCGCACGTGGCGGCCACAAAGTGGCTGGGTCCTCTCAAGGGATTTACCGCTCACCAAGCTAACGCGCTGCTGGGCACGCATGGGGCATTTTGGCAGGAGGAGAGTTACGACCATTTGGTCCGGACCGATGCGGAGTTTGATCGTATTCGGGCTTATATTGGGCAGAATCCGGTCAAGGCGGGGTTGGCGTCCACAGCCGAAGAATTTCCTTGGTCGAGCGCTTACAAACAAAGAGCCGCCTGAAAGGCGGCTGCGGGCAATATTGCCCGCCCCACGGTGAAACAAAGTCTTCATTAGAACTCCTGGGTGACTCGCATCACCTCGGCTACCGTAGTCAGTCCCATGCGTATTTTGCGCCAACCGTCCTCGCGCAAGTTGCGCATGCCGTAGCGGCGGGCGGCCTGGGTGAGCGCGCCGGCGTCTTCATTCGCCATGATGCGCGTGCGCAGTTCGTCGTTCAACTCCATCATCTCGAAGATGCCCATGCGGCCCAGGTAGCCGGATCCGCCGCAGTGTTCGCAACCGGCGCCAAGCCAGGTTTCCAGGCGCTCGCCTTCGGGGGATATGGCGGTGCCTGCCGGAGCCTTGCAATGCGGGCACAGCAGCCGCACCAGCCGTTGCGCCAGCACCGCCACCAGCGATGAAGTCACCAGGTAGTTCTCCACGCCCATGTCGGTGAGACGGGGGATGGCGCTGGGCGCATCGTTGGTATGCAAAGTGGAAAAAACCAGGTGCCCGGTGAGCGCGGCGCGAATGGAGATATCCGCGGTTTCGCGGTCGCGGATTTCACCGACCATGATCACGTCCGGGTCCTGGCGCACGATGTGCCGCAAGCCGGCGGCGAAGGTCAGTCCGATCTGCGGATTCACATGGATCTGGTTAATGCCATCCATCTGATATTCGACGGGGTCTTCGATGGTGATGATTTTCTTGTCCGGAATATTAATGCGCTTGAGCGCTGAATAGAGCGTGGTGGACTTGCCGCTGCCGGTAGGCCCGGTGACCAGGAAGATGCCGTGGGGCAGCGAAGTGAAGTGCTCCATGCGGCCCAGCATGAAGTCGTCGAAGCCCAGGCGGCGAAGGTCGTAGAAATCGCCGGCGGAGCGGTCGAGCAGGCGCATGACCACGCTTTCGCCGTAGAGGGTGGGCAAGGTGGAGACGCGCAAGTCCACTTCGCGTCCCAGAATCTTGATCTTGATGCGGCCATCCTGCGGCAGGCGGCGCTCGGCGATGTTGAGCTTCGCCATCAGCTTCAGCCGCGAGATGATGGCGCTCTTGAGCTCGCGCGGCGGGGCCTCCTCGTTGAAGAGCACGCCGTCCACGCGGAAACGCACGCGGAACTCTTTCTCGAAGGGCTCGATGTGGATGTCGCTGGCGCGCTGCTCGATGGCCTGCCCGATCATGGCGTTGACCAGCCGGATGACAGGCGCCTCGCTGGCCATATCGCGCAGATGCTCGAGGTCTTCGTTGGCCTGCGCCGCGCCCACTTCAGCATCAAAGGACTGCTTGGCGCTCTCGCCGTAGTGCTTGTCGATGGCGTCCAGGACTTCCTGCTCAGAGGCCAGCGCGGTTTCGATTTTCAGGCCGGAGAAGGCGCGCACGGCCGCGATCGTCTCGAAATCCAGCGGATCGGCCATGGCCAGCGTGAGGGTAGAATCGTGGACAGCCAGGGGGAAAAACCGGCACTGGCGCATGAAGCGCGCGGAGAGCCCTTCGAGCTCGGGCGCGGGCGGCGGTGGGGAATCCAGGGTGACCAATGGCAAGCCGAGTTGTTCGGAAAGCGCCGTCAGCACATCGCGCAAGGCGATAAATCCCATGTCGACCAGAATCTTGCCCAGCTTGTCGCCGCGCTCGTGTTGCAATTCGAGGGCGCGTTCCAGATCCTCGGGCTGGATGAGGCGGCGGGCGATGAGCATGTCGCCCAAACGGGACACGCTCTGCGCGGCGTGGCTAGTGACTAGTGGCTGGTGGCTGGTGGTTGTGTCCGGAGTGGTCAATTAGAACTCCACCGTGCGGATGGCGGTTTCACGCGTGGCGTTCGAGAGCAACTTCTGGCGCTCGGCCTGCATCACGATCTGGCCGGGAAGACCGCTGTAGTCTTCCCACGAATAGTGGAACAGCGAAACCGCCAACACCACCTGCTCGCCGGGCGGCATGTTATCCAGGGATGCGGCGGAGGCTGCCAGCATTTCGCGCATCTTCTGTTTCAGCAGCGGCAGGCGCTGGAGTTTGCGATCGCGTATGCGCGCGATCTCGATCTTCCCGAAGGCCGGATGAAACGGGCTCAGGTTGGGGCTGACGATGAGGTTCAGTTCGGTGGAGAAGACCACGCCGTAGCCTTCCAGATAGACGCCGCGCGTGGGTCCCAGAAGATCGAAAGCATCGGCGGTGTAAGCGAGCCGGCCATCGAAGTTTTTTTCGACGCCGGCGAGTTCGGCGCGGGTTATGCGCGGATGCGCGGCCGGTGGCGCTTCTTGTCCGGCGAAAAAGAACGCCAGCAGGATGGTCAGTCCGTTCATCGCGCGTCCCCGTTGGCGCCGGCGTCGTTGCTGGCCAGAATCAAGGTGTTCAGATGCTTCTTCTCAACCTCGAGGTATTCCTGGACGCGCACCATCATGGCCTGGGTCTCGAGCGCATGGCGCTTATCGGAAGCGGCCAGCAACTCCTGCGTCTGGCGGACTTGGCGCGCTTCGCTGGCCGCCACGGCTTTCGAGACGGCATCGTCCAGGCGCTTGGAAAAGTCCGCCTGCGTCGCGGTTTGGGTCATTGCGGGAGCCGGTGCGTTGGCTTGCGGAACAGGACGCGTGAGGGAGAAAACCAGCAGGGCGGCTGAAAGCATGGCCGCCGAGACGAAGCCCAGCCGCGCGGCGGAGCCCCAGAGTGCGTCCCAACCGCGGCGGAATCCGGAGGGTTGGAACACGGGATCGGAAACGAATCCGATACGCTGGGGGATCTCTTCGTCGGGCAGCGCGAGCAATGCGGATTCGGTGCCGTGCAGGCGTTCGAGTTCCTCGCGGCAATGGGCGCAGGTTTTGACGTGGACTTCGGTCAGCCGGCGCTCGTTTTCGGCGAGCTCTTTGAAGTAGTAGTCACGCAGATCGAATGGCGAGCAACTCATGAGACACCTCTTGCTTTTGTGGGTGCTTTTACGGGAGCCAGTTCGGCTTTCAGCAGGTCGAGCGCCGTGTACAGCCGCGATTTCACGGTGGAAACCGGGGCGTCCACGATCTCGGCGATCTCCTCGAATTTGAAGCCCTGGTAAATCTTGAGGATGACGGTCTCGCGCTGGTCGGCGGTGAGCTTGCGCAGCGCGGAGGAAACGGCCAGGGTCAATTCCACGGGGAAGACGGCATTGCCGCCGAGGGTGGCCGCGCCTTCCATGGTTTCGGGCTGGAGTTCCTCGGTTTCGCCTTCGGGCCGGCGCTTGCGGAACAGCGAATAGGCCTCGTTATGCGCGATGCGGTAAAGCCACGGAGCGAACCGCGCCGGGTCCTCCAGTTTGCGGAGATTCTGGTATGCCTTCAAGAAAACGTCCTGACTCAGGTCCAGAGCGTCTTCGCGGTTGGCGACGATGCGCAGCAGGTAGTTGTAGACGCGCCTCTCCCATCGGGAAATGAGCAGGTTGTAAGCCTCCACATCTCCCCGGCGCGCCTTACGAATCAGGTCGGCATCCTCGACCGCCCGAAGAATCAAAGCTCCGGCTCCATGTGAAAAGACGCCTGTGCGGCGGAAAAAGTCTGACGTTATTAGTTTAGCGGGCGGGGGTGGG
>JBEKMJ010000171.1:0-11562 GCA_050008575.1 Bryobacteraceae bacterium | reverse complement strand
ATTTGCGGCCCCACGTGGCGATGAACTGGTCCAGGTTCATCTCCGCCTCCACCGCCGTCGCCGCCCGATAGATCGGCTTCAGGTCCGCCGCCACCTGCTTGCGCTCTTTCCAGTTCACGTAGCTCAAACTGGCCCGCACCAGATGCACGATGCACAACTGCACCTGCGCCAAGGGGAAGACCGCCTCGATAGCTTGCGGAAAGCCTTTCAGCCCATCCACGCAAACGATCAGCATGTCCTTCACCCCGCGGTTCTTCAGATCTGTCAGCACCGACAGCCAGAACTTGGCACCTTCGTTGGCGCTGGCCCACAGCCCCAACACATCTTTCTGCCCCTCCAGGTCTACCCCGATCGCCACATATACGGCGCGGTTTTCCACCCGCCCTTCATGCCGCATCTTCACATACAGGGCGTCCAGGTACACGATCCCATAGATCGGTTCCAAGGCCCGGCTCTGCCACCGCTTGACCTCCTCGTTCACCGCCTCGGTGACTTGTGAGACCAGCGCCGGACTGACATCCACCCCGTAGATCTCTCTTAAGTGGCCCTCAATATCGCGCGTGGTCATGCCGCGCGCGTACATCGAGATGATCTTGTCGTCGAAACCCGTGAAGCGTGTCTGGTGCTTAGGTAGGATCTGCGGCTCGAACGTGCTGGCGCGGTCGCGCGGCACTTCCAGTTCCAATTGGCCAAAATCTCCTTTGACCGTCTTGCCGCTGGTCCCATTGCGCGAATTCCCGCTGTTGTTGCCCGCCGGGTCGTGCTTCTCGTATCCCAAGTGATGCGTCAGCTCGGCATTTAAGGCGCGCTCCAGCACAGCCTTCACAAACCGCTTCAGCAGTCCGTTCTCGCCAATGATGTCTTCCGGCTTCTGATAATCCTTCAGGAGCTCGTCGATTAACTCAGTCTTAATTTCCACCTGGTCTCCTTATCGACCAGGAGAAACGCTTACACAAAATATTTATAGTCTCCAGTTCCCTGAACCTGTTCCCGCCTCTCTCCTTCCATTAGCTTCCACATCTCGCGGGCCGTACTCCCCGTCTTGGCAATATGACTCCGGGCCAGCTTGGCGTACCGCTCCGTCATTTTGATGTTCGCGTGGCCCAGGATCTTGGCCAGCTCGTAAAGATCTCCGCCGTTCATCATGTACCACGAGGCGAAGGTGTGCCTCAAATCGTGGAAGCGGAAACCCTGGATACCGGCCAACTCCAAGATGGTTTCAAAACTCTTCCACCCTTTGGCGTTCCCGCTTGGCCCCCGGTTCCGGTGGGACGATCCGATCCTCCCCCAGGATCACCGGATATCGCTTGAATTCCGCGCCCAACTCCGGGCACATCGCATGCCTGTGGTCAAGGCCGTCAAGGACGATCAAGCGCAGATGAAAAAACGTCTGGTTGATGCCCTTGCCGACCTTGCGGTGCATCTTCTCATCGAGGGCAGCCTTGAGTCTGACGATCTCCTCCGCGCTCAAGTACGGCTCAGGTTGGTCATCCGCCGGTTCACTTCCACGTCATCAGCCGGGTTCCGGGCTATGCCGGTTTCCTTGCTCCAGATCGTGGCGGCCTTCTCCATCATGTGGTGCATGACGTTGAAGTGCCGAACGGCCGTGCCCGCTGGCAACCCCTTCGCCTCTAGGAGAGGCCTTGGTACCGGCGTTGAACGCTGGCGCCGTCAACCTCCCGGACAAACAGGTCCCCAAGCTCGCCTCGGATTCCCTCCGGAACAGCTTTCTCGCGGTCCTGAGATTTTTCTTACCGTTGTTCGCGTTCGTAGACGCGCCGGCCAAGACATTCCTGACCTACATTCCAGAACCGCCCAGGGATGTGCACGACCAAGCCGCCGCTCTCGGCAAACTCCGCTACGACAGGTTTCTCAAAAGCGTTGGCATGGCCATGGTGGGTGATTCCCAAGCCGCCATGGCGGAGTCGTTAGGCCGTGGTCACGAAAACTGAGGGCGAGCGGGAGTTCGGTACGCCGCCCCGAATGTCGCAGGAAAACGAAGTGCTGGCTTGGTCGCCCACTATGAGCACAGTTGATCGAGTTCCTAGCAGTCGAATTCTGGCATACAATAGGCGTATAGACGTTTGAGCATTTATCAATTTGAGCGTATAGGTGGTAAGAATGGAAGAAGAAGCTGTCCGCTGGAGCGTCAAGGTCTCGAAGGACACCGATCTGACCCTGCGCACGTTCCTGGGCGCCCAGGGCATGAAAAAGGGCGATCTCTCGAAGTTCATCGAGGAAGCCGTCCGCCGGCGCGTGCTTCAGTGCACCATTCAGGACATCAGGGCGCGCAACGCCGATGCCGATCCCGATGAAATCCAGCGCATCGTCGATGAAGCCGTCAGCGAGGTCCGCGCCGAACGCCGCGCCAAAGGGAAGGCTGACAAAGCCTGATGCGCGTGGTCCTCGATACCAACATCATCGTGTCCGCCCTGATCGCCCGGGCCGGCAAGCGCGCCGCTATCATCGACGCCTGGCTGGACGGAAAATTTACGCTCCTGACCTGCGCGGCGCATGTCGACGAGCTGCGGGCCACGCTCGAAAAGCCACGTGTGGCCGAAATCGTCAAACCACACAAGGCCGGCCGCCTGGTCAACCAGATCAAGAAGCTCGCCGAGGACATCGATCCGCTGCCGCGCGTGAAGCGCTCTCCCGATCCCACGGACGATTTTCTTCTGGCCCTGTCCGAAGCGGGCCTGGGCGATTATCTGGTCACAGGCGACAAGAGCGGGCTGCTGGCGCTCGGCCGCCACAAAGGCACGCAGATAGTGTCTGCGCGTGATTTCGCCGCGTTGTTCGCATGACTTCCCCGGAGGGCAACTCAACGACGCCACACGATCTGATCCCACTGACCGGAAAACAAGAGCCATACCATCCCCGGCCTCGCGGCCCAATCCTTCAACCGCCAGACCGTTTTTGCTATGTCAGAAGACGTCGCCCGCATAAGACGCATGTTGGGCAGAATCGCCCAAGAACACGTAGGCGAAGGCAACGGCAATCTCCTGATCGCGCACATTGCCGAATGGATCAAATCGTCCGCACCCGCGGACCAGGGCTTGATTCGAGATACTCTTCTCGGAGACCTGCGTTCCGCGCTTCCTGAAAGGATAGATTGGATTGCTTTGGGGGCCTCGGCTAGCGCCGTCCCACCGTCCGCCGCCCAGGAGCTTGAGGTGATTGCCCGGTCCTCCAAGCAGGGCTCACAGCCCCGAGACGCTATTGTCCTAGCGCTCGCTCAAATGGGGCACCGTCCGGCGCTCGATCTTTATCTCGAGAAGACGGCACGGTAGGACGGGAATAATTGCGAAAGTTTGGCTCATTACCGGTAGCTTACTCGGTTTGGGCCGCGCATTCCTCCGATTCCGCAGTATGGCGGCCACCAGTTGCCAGGTCTGGCCGGGCGTGTCGCGCCACGGTGGGGAGTTACACTAAGAGACCGGAGGCGATCGATTAGTGCGGTGGGCAATCTTCGTTGCGGCTATCGCCCTACCCGTGTGCCTCATCGCCGAATTGCGGCCGATCCACGCATATTCCACGGACGACGGTTTGGCGTCGAACAGCATTGGCAAAGTCGTGGCCGATTCGCGCGGCTTCGTTTGGTTCTGCACGCCGGAAGGACTGTCGCGGTTCGACGGTTACCGCTTCGTCAACTTTGGCGTAGCGGAAGGTCTGCCGCACCGGTCGGTGAAAGCGCTCCTGGAGACGCGTACGGGCGAATACCTCGTCGGCACCGTGCGCGGACTCAGCCAATTCCAGGCTGCTGGCGGCGGGAAATTCACTACGTATCTGCCCGGTCACAACGCGGAAGAGAACGCAGTGAACGCTCTCCTGCAGGATTCCCGCGGAAGAATCTGGTGCGGGACGCGGGCAGGGCTGTTTGAATTGGTGAGCGGCCATCGTTTCCGCCGCCAACCGCTGCCTCCGCCGCCCGGACAGGAGCGGATCCCGGTTGCGAGTCTCATGGAGGACGCCGGCCATAGGTTGTGGGTGGCTACCCGGCTGGGAATCTACGTCATCGGGGCCGACGGCGCGGCCCAGCACGTCGCGATGCCGGGAACGACCCGGAATGTGCGGGCGCTATTACAGGATCGCTACGGCAGGATTTGGGCCGCGCTGCAAGGCGGTTTGGTGTTAATGCGGGACGCGGACAAAGACGGCAGGTATGCCGTTCAGCGGATCTATAGGGAAGCCGGGGAAGTGAAAGGCCTGGATGTGACGTCGCTGGCGGAAGGGCCGGACGGGTACCTCTGGGCCGGCGCCAGTGCGGGGATCGTGCGATGGCTTCCCGGCAGCCCCTCACCGGCGTTGCGGATGCTCACTCGCGCTCAGGGACTGATCGACCGTCAGGTGAACGCGCTGGCCAGGGACCGTGCGGGGAACATGTGGGCGGGAACGGAAGCCGCCGGCGCGATGAAAATCCTGCAAGCCGGATTCACCACATTTCGGGAGGCGGACGGGCTCACGACGGATCGGGTGTGGGCGATTTCCACGGATCGCACAGGGACCATCATGGCGCTGGCGGCTTCGGTAAGTGGAAACGAATCCCTCAATCTCTTCGATGGAGCCAGGTTCCACGCCTCGCTCGTCAAGGGTTTCAGCAAGGAAGCAACCTGGGGACACCATGTGCTGCTGCAGGCCCGCACCGGCGCATGGTGGACGGCGACTACGGCGGGGCTCTGCACTTACGCGCCGACCCCGGGAGGGACACCGCCCGGAGGACAGCCAACGGCTTGTTATGCGCGGGACCAAGGCATGTTCCAGCTCTTCGAGGATTCGAAGGGCGGCATCTGGGCATCGTCGCAGGTTTTACCAGCGGGCGACGTGCGGCTCATACGCTGGGACCCCGCTACCAACGACGTCTCTTTCGCTAAAGGCGGGCCAAGTGGAAAAGAGCCTGTCTCCGCATTTGCCGAAGACCGGGACGGCAACATCTGGATGGCTTTGGCCGGCGATCTATTTCGTTACAACGGCCGGCAATTCACGCAGTTCACGCCGAAGGACGGCGTCCCGGCGGACATAAACGATTTGTTCGTCGATCGCGGCGGGCGATTGTGGATTGCTTCCGAGAACGGACTCGGAGCGATAGATCGTCCCGGCAGTCCGCATTTTGGGTTGCGGATTTATAAAACCTCGGATGGGCTTTCGAGCGACGCGATCATATGCCTCACCGAGGACTCGACGGGGCGCATCTACGCCGCTACCGTTAAGGGCGTGGACCGTTTGGATCCACGAACGGGTTACATCAAACACTTCTCGGTGGCCGACGGATTGGCGCGCGGGAATATCACGATGGCGAGCCGGGATGGCGCCGGCGATCTCTGGTTCGCGACCACCCAGGGTCTCTCGAGACTGTCCCCGACCGCCGACCGGCCGCCCGCCATCCCGTCCGTGCGGATCACGGACCTGCGCATCGGGCGCGATCGCTATCCGGTTTCGCAACTCGGCGAGACGCGCATCCGGCGCGGAGATTTGCAGCCCTCTCAGAATCAGGTTCAGGTCGCGTTTGTCGGTTTCAGCGACGAACCCGAAGCGAACCTGCGCTACTTATACACGCTGGAGGGAGGAGAGTCAGGCTGGCAGGGGCCGGGCAGGGACCATGAAGCGAACTATCCCGGCCTCGAACCGGGGAGCTACCACTTTCTGGTAAAAGCCGTGAATTCGGAAGGCCAGGAAAGCGAGACGCCCGCGGAAATCGATTTTGCGATTATGCCACCGGTCTGGGGGCGCTGGTGGTTCCGGCTGTCCGCCTTGCTGGCGTGTGGGGCCCTCCTGTACGGCGCGTACCGCTACAACTTGAATCGGCTGCTGGAGCTGGAGCGCGTCCGCACCCGTATCGCCACCGACCTGCACGACGACATCGGCTCCAGCCTGACACAGATTGCCATCCTGGCTGAAGTCGCGCGCCGCGAGGTGCGCGGCGCGAACCAGCGCGCCGTCGAACCCATGGCCCGAGTGGCCGACCTCTCGCGCGATCTCGTGGACGCGATGAGCGAAATTGTGTGGGCCATCAACCCGCACAAGGACCATTTGCGCGACCTGATCCAGCGTATGCGGCGCTTTGCCAATGACGTGCTCGCTCCGCGCGAGATCGAGTTCACCTTCCGCGCTCCCGACCTGGCCCATGATGCCCGGCTCGGCGCCGACACGCGCCGCCAGGTGTTCCTGGTTTTCAAGGAAGCACTGCATAACGTGGCCCGCCACGCCCGGTGCAGAACAACTGAGATTTCACTGACGATGGAAAAGGCCGGGCTGGTGCTCTCGATCTCGGACGACGGGCAGGGCTTCGACATGAGCCACTCTGTGAACGGCGAACCGGCGGGTCACGGCCTCGCCAGTATGACAGACCGGGCCAAAAGGTTGGGCGGGGCGCTGGAGGTGCAGACCCGTCCCGGCGCCGGCACGCGTATCACGCTTCGGGTTCCTTTAGATGGCCGGACGATTCGCTCCGGAAAGACAACTACCCAAACGGGTGGGGACACCACCGCCCGGCACGCTGCAAACTAGGTTTTGGGGAGGGGAGTCCGGTTTTGTAGGGCGGCCAATCTTGGCCGCAGCCGCCTTTCAGGCGGCTAGAGCCGGCTGAAAGCCGGCTGCGGGCAGAATTGCCCGCCCCACAAGACCAAGCCGACCTACTACCAGATATGCCATCATAGCTGCGCAGCCCCGGCACTAGCTCGTTTTTCTTATCAGGGCAAAATGACAACCGCCAGCGAGAACCCTTCAGAGAGCGGAGCCCACGGCCGGGAGATCATCACGGTCGCGGTAATAGAGGACCAACGCGACATCCGCCAAGGTCTGCGGTACCTGATCGACGGCACGGACGGCTACCGTTGCACCGGCGCCTTCGGCAGCATGGAAGAATCGCTGCGGAGAATCGCCGAGGACGTCCCGCAAGTCATCCTGGCCGATCTCGGGCTGCCCGGAATGTCGGGCCTCGAGGGCATCCCGCTTCTCCGGGAGCGGTTTCCACAGACGCTCGTGCTGGTACTTACGGTCTACGATGACGACGAGCGCATTTTCGAGGCTTTTTGTGGTGGAGCGTCTGGTTATCTGCTGAAGAAGACGCCGCCGGTCCGGCTGCTGGAGAGCATCCGGGAGGCCGTCCACGGGGGCGCGCCCATGTCGCCCGAGGTGGCGCGGCGTGTGATCGTTCTTTTCCGAGAGGTGCGTCCGCCGCAGCGCGCGGATTGTGACTTGACTCCGCACGAGCTCCGGCTGCTGCAACTGCTTTCCGAGGGGCACAGCTACAAGACCGCGGGCGCGGAGCTCAAGCTCAGCACCAACACCATCAAGTTCCATGTGAAGCAGATCTACGAGAAACTGCACGTCCACTCCAAATCCGAAGCCGTCGCCAGGGCCTTGCGCCGGCACATTGTCAAATAAGACAGGCGTCGTTTTTCCCCGATAGCCCTTCGCCGGTACGTTCCTACCTAAACAGGTGGTGAAATCCTGCGTTGCGACGAGTATTCTTGCCAATAGTTAGCCAATCCCGAGGGATGCTGCGGCTTAGGCGGAGGCCAATCCCAGGCTCGATGGTCATTAGGCGCGGCGGAAATCCCGGCTGGCGTCCAACGGGCCGCGAGCGTTACCGGGCCGCGACCGTGAGGGAGAGGTATTGGAGGATAGCATGAAAACCTACGAAACGAATTCGAAATCGGCAAGGCGGATCGCCGCCCTGCTGTTCATCTGCGTGGTTGGCATCGGCCGAGCGCAAATGCCCGAGACGCGGATTAGCCGGTTGGCGGGCCACAACTCGGCCCGCGTGGCTGCGCCGCGGGCGGCCAGTCCGTCAACGTCCGTCGCGGCTGAAAGATATGTATTCGGCCGGGCCGATCTGGCTGTCGGGGATGAGCCGGAAGCGGTAGCCATCGGCGCTTTCCAAACCGGCGGCCCGATGAGTATCGCCGCTATCAACTGGGCGTCGAACTCGGTTTCGGTGGTGCTCGGCAACCCCGATGGCACTTTTCAACCGGCGGTGACTTACCCCACGGGGCAATCCTATGCGTGGAACATCATCACGGCGGACTTCAACGGCGATCGCAACCTGGACCTCGCCGCCGTGAGTACGAGCGGCGCCGTGTCCATCTTTCTGGGAAATGGAGATGGCACTTTCAAGCCTGCTGTGAACTACGCGGTAGGGGCTGAGGCTTGGGACTTAGCTGCCGCCGATTTCAACAACGACGGACACCTGGATCTGGCGGTGGTGAACGGCGGCGAAAACACAGTCTCCATATTGCTGGGCAACGGTGACGGCACTTTTCAACCGCAAGTCACCTATGCCACCGGCCAAGGGCCTCTTGCGCTGGCTGTCGGCGATTTCAACGGCGACGGCGTTCCCGACCTGGCAGTCGGCAATATCTATAGCGGCACCATCTCGATTTTGCTTGGCAATAGCAACGGCACGTTTCGGCCCCAGTCGGAGTATGACCTGGGGGCGTCCGGCTACATGGTGGCCGACGACTTCAACGGCGACCATAAGCTGGATCTCGCCGTCCTAGGGCCCGGTAGCGTTGTCTCGATCCTGCTAGGCAATGGGAATGGGACCTTCCAGCCGCCAGTAGCCTACACCACGGGTAATGGTCCATCCGGGCTGGTCAGCGCCGATTTCAATGGCGATGGCAAGCTGGATCTGGCGGTTTCCAATGGCGCGGACAATACCGTCTCGGTGCTGTTCGGCAGGGGAAACGGGACATTTGAGAAGCAGGCGGTCTACGGTACAGGCTTTTCGCCGTATGGTCTGGCCGCCGCGGATTTGAATGGCGACGGCAAACTTGATCTGGCCATTGCCAATTCCGGCACGAGTACGGTTACGGTCCTGATCGGCGCAGGCAGTGGCAGGTTTCAAACCCATGCCGACCAGGCTACCGGCCAGGCGCCGTACAATCTGGCCAGCGCGGACTTCAACGGCGACGGAAAACCGGACTTGGCCGTCGCCAACTACGGTAGCGATTCGGTTTCGATTCTCTTGAATCAGGGCAGCGGAGATTTCGCCCCGCATGTAGACTATCCCACCGGGTATGCCCCATATGCAGTGGCCATCGCCGACTTCAACCGGGACAGCTTGCCGGATCTGGCTGTGGCGGACTTAGGTTCAAACGCCGTTTCCATCCTGCTCGGCAACGGCAACGGCACGTTCCGGGCGCAGCAGGAGTATCCCACGGGCAGCTACCCCGTTGCCGTTGCGGTAGGCGATTTTAACGGCGACGGCAATCCGGACCTGGTCACGTCCAACGACAACTTCCTAACCAACGCCAGCTCCGTTTCCATTCTGCTCGGCACAGGAACTGGCGCATTTCAGGCCCATGTGGAATACGCAGCGGGACTCACGCCCAATTGGGCCGCTACAGCCGACTTCAACGGCGACGGCAAACTGGACCTGGCTGTCGTCGACCTCGCCTATGGGGGAACCATCGCGACTGTGAGTGTTCTCCTGGGCAATGGCGACGGCACCTTCCAGCCCGCTGCCACCTACGATGCCGGCATCCAGCCCTACTGGGTGTCCACCGGCGACTTCAACCAGGATGGGAAACAAGACCTGGCGGTGGCCAATTTCGGCAGCAATACAGTGTCGATTCTGCTCGGCAACGGGGACGGCACGTTTCAGCCCCACGTAGACTATCCGGTGGGCGTCTATCCCTCGGCCGTGGCGATCGCGGACTTCAACGGCGACGGCATCCCGGATTTGGCGATAAGCAACTCGTTCTGCGCAACTCCCTGCAGTCCGGGGACCGTCTCCGTGCTCCTGGGGAACGGCGACGGCACCTTTCAGCCCAGCGTGGATTACCTGGCAGCGCTTGGACCCGGAGGTGTCGCCGCGGCGAATCTTAGTGGAGAGGGCGGCGCCGATCTGGCGGTAGCTAACTATGCCTCCAACTCGGTGTCCGTGTTGCTAAACCTTCCGGTGATCTCCGTTTTCCCGAACCCGCTGGCGTTTGCCAAAGAGGCGGTGGGCAAGAAGAGCAAGCCGCAGAGTATCACGATCGGCAACCCCAGCGGCACGCCGTTGAGCGTTACCAGCGTGAAGATCGCGGGCGCCGATCCTGGCGATTTCGCCGAGACCAACACCTGTCCGATTTCGCCCGCCACGCTGGCCCCCGGCGCGACCTGTTCGATCACGGTCACGTTCACTCCGGCGGCTTCGGGGAAACGCAGCGGCAAGATCGAGCTGACGGACACCGTGCCGGGGAGTCCGCAGTCCATCACGCTCACGGGCAGCGGCAAATAAAGCAAACATGAGTATCCTATGAAAACCTACGAAACGAATTTGAAACCGGCAGGACGCATCGCCGCCTTGTTACTGGCCATATCGCCGGGGCTGCTATTCGGCCAGGCGCAAGCACCCCCGACGCGGTTGAGCCGTCTGGCGGCGCACAAATCGGCCAACGCGGCCGCGCCGCGCGCCGCAAACCCTTCGACGTCGGTGGCGGCCGAAAGATACGTGTTTGGCAGGGCCGATCTGGCCGTCGGGAACGGGCCGCTGGGCGTTGCCATCGGCGCATTCCAAACCGGCGGCCCGCAGAGCCTGGCGGTTGCCAACTCTGGCGCCAATACGGTTTCCATATTACTGGGAAACCCCGACGGCACCTATCAAGCCGCTGTAGACTACCCCACGGGACTCGACGAGGTACAGACCGTCATAACCGGGGACTTCAACGGCGACCACAATCCGGACCTCGCTCTAGCAGCCTACGATAGCGACACAGTCGCAATCTTACTGGGAAACGGCGATGGCACCTTCCAGCCCGCCGTGAACTATCCCGCAGGGGCCAAAGACGATGACTTTAGCCTGGCCGCTGCCGATTTCAACCGTGACGGGCACCTGGATCTGGCGGTGCTCAATACCAATTCCGACACGGTTTCCATCCTGCTGGGAAACGGCGATGGCACCTTTCAGCCGCCGGTGACCTATGCCACCGGGGACAGTCCCGCAGCGTTGGCAGTGGCCGACTTCAACGGCGACGGTGTACCTGACCTGGCGGTCCCCAACCTCGATGCCAATACCGTCTCGATTTTGCTGGGGAATGGCGACGGCACCTTTAAACCCCAAGTCCAGTACGTCACGGGCCCCTACCCGGTTGCCGTGGCGGTCGGCGATTTCAACGGCGACGGAAAACTGGATTTGGCGACGGCCGACTCCTTCTCCAATACGGTTTCAGTGCTGCTAGGCAACGGCGACGGCACCTTCCAGGCGCATGTGGATTACGACACTGGCATTAACCCGGTGGATCTGGTTGCGGGCGACTTCAACGGCGATGGCAAGCTGGATCTGGCGGTGACGAATTCCTTCGACAACACCATTTCCGTACTGCTCGGCAAGGGCAACGGAACATTTCAGAAGCAGGTGGTCTACGGCACGGGCTTTTCGCCTGAGGGGTTAGCCGCCGCGGATTTGAACGGGGACGGCAAACTCGACCTGGCGATCGCCAATTCCTCCGCGAATACGGTGAGCATACTGATCGGCGAAGGCAATGGCACATTTCAGACCCACGCCGACAGCGCGACCGGCCAACAGCCGTATGACGTGGCCATCGCGGATTTCAATGGCGACGGCAAACCGGATCT
>JBEKMJ010000170.1:0-11644 GCA_050008575.1 Bryobacteraceae bacterium | reverse complement strand
ATGTTCAAGGTGTCGGACCCCAGCGCCGCGCGGGGCAACAGCATCACGGCCCGGGAAATCCTGGACAAAGCCTCGAAGGAGATTGACACCGGGCTGTCCAAGGATCCCGAGCTGCAGGCCCAGATGATGCAGACCATGGGGGAAGTGTATGGCAGCCTCGGACTCTACCCTCAAGCGCAGTCGCTGCTCACGCGCGCGGTCGATATCCGGCGACGAGTGCTCGGGCCACGGAATCCTGAAACCCTCACCTCGATGAGCAGTCTGGGCGGGAGTCTTATGAGACAGGGCCGCTACGCCGAGGCAGACAGGTTGGAACGCGAGACACTGGATATTCGCCGCCGCGTCTTGGGGCCGGAGCATCCGGACACACTGAGGTCGATGAATAGCCTAGATAGCGTTCTCCTTGTAGCGGGCCGCTACGCCGAGGCAGAGAAGTTGGGTCGCGAGGCACTGGATCTTGAACGTCGTGTCTTGGGGCCGGAGCATCCGGACACACTGGGGTCAATGACGAACCTCGCTATCGCTTTCTATGAAGACGGCCGCTACGCTGAGGCAGAGAAGTTGGGGCGCGAGGCACTGGATACTAAACGTCGTGTCTTGGGGCCGGAGCATCCGAACACATTGATGTCGATGAATGACCTGGCTGCCGTTCTCAATAACGAGGGCCGCTACGCCGAAGCAGAGAAGTTGCAGCGCGAGACACTGAAAATTCGCCGTCGTATCCTGGGGCCGGCGCATCCGGAAACACTGCAGTCGATTAATCTCCTGGCTAACGCTCTCGCTGGCGAGGGCCGCTACGCCGAGGCAGAGAAGCTGCATCGCGAGATACTGGATATTCAACGTCGTGCCTTGGGGCCGGAGCATCCCGACACGGCAAGCTCGAAATACAACGTTGGCTGCATGTTGGCCCGTAAAGGCAACCGTGATGAAGCGCTCTCGCTTTTGCGAGAGGCTGTTGA
Organism: Bryobacteraceae bacterium; assembly: GCA_050008575.1. Taxonomy (GTDB): domain Bacteria; phylum Acidobacteriota; class Terriglobia; order Bryobacterales; family Bryobacteraceae; genus Bog-159. Next base: position 10,685 of record JBEKMJ010000170.1, on the reverse strand, counting down.
CCACGGGCTATCCCCCGTTGCCGACCTCGCCATCGAAAAGGATCCCGATCTCGAATCGCTCCATGGAGACCCGGGCTTCGCCACTCTGGTGGCCGACGCCAAAAAGCGTGCCGCCGCGGCGCAGAAGCCTTAATTTTGCTCTCGGCACCCATACGGATCTCCCCGTCGCCTGTTAAACAGGGACGGAACAGGAGGCTCATGCTGGTTACCGTGCCGACGGGTGCGCCCGTTGGTCCAGGCTCCGTGTACATCTGGACTGGATATGGACCGTCTAACCCGAATGTTTTTAGTGCTCCATATGCCTTCAACATAAATCCGCCGCCCGTCTACTATCAAATCTCGGGCACTGTCACAGCGTCAGGAGGCGTGGCCGTGCCCTGGGTAACGCTGTCTCTGACGCAGAATGGCAGCGCCTATGGTACGGCATACAGCCAACCGCCGTACGGGGCGTACTCATTTGGCGCACAAAATGGGGCTCTGAGCGAGAATCTGACGGAACGGCCACTTTTACGCAGCTTTCTTCACCCGCTGAACCGCGAGGAACTCGACGTTGGTCACCGCCATCCGCTTGGCCTTCAACAACAGATACCGCAGGCGTCCTGGAGGTTGACGGCCCAGAGAAGCGTGAATACCGCAGCGTAGTGTCAGCAATCATCTGAAAACGTAGTTTTCTAGAGTTCGGCCGTAGGTAGAGCAACATCGTCGCGCCGAAGGCGCAATCATCTGTCCGATCATCAACACGCCGGCTAAACGCAGTATCTTGTCAAAGGCGGGAAGCGGATGGAACGCTGCCGTTAGAGCGGCAGGGTTCCGAGTTCGGCAACCTTTCGACAGGTAAAACCAAACTGAGCTGGTTCCAACCTGCCACGAAACCAGTGCCGTTGTCCAGTCCCGTCTGCGATGGCGCATGGCGGCAGTTCACGGCGAAACGGTACTCCGGCAACGAGTTTGCCTCGGTGGCGAGTGTCACGCAATGTTCTTCATCTGCGCGCACTGCGATCGCGGACAGCGCTACTGCAGCGCCCCATGCCGTGAGCGTGCCCGCCTCCACCAACGACGGTGCGCCAACACCCGCCACCAACGGGGCCCCGAAGGACGGCTCGATCATCGCGACCGGCAGCGCGATTACCGGTGCCGCCGGCGAGCGCCATCGGGCGTGACGGATCAAGCTTCCCTTTCGATCACATCCCCGGCATCATTCGAATGTGGACCTGCCGACCGGCAAGAAAATCCTCCGGCGCCGCATTGCTGGACCGAAGCGCAGCCTGCTTTACCGCTACGCTGCCGGATCTGCGGCCGCGTGGGACGATTCGTCGATCCCTTTCCACGCACTCCACCAAGAAAGTGAGTCGTCTCATGATCAGTCCGGAAACCCGCGCGCAGATTCGCCGCTACTTCTACGTCGAACACTGGAAGATCGGCACTATAGCCAGTGACCTAAACGTTCATCCCGATGCCGTTCGCAATGCCATCGAGAGCGAGCGTTTCCACAGCACACCGCCGCTTCGTGCGTCGGTCGTCGATCCTTACATTGGGTTTATTCGCCAGACTCTCGATCAACATCCGCGGCTGCGCGCCACGCGCATCTTCCAGATGATTCGGGACCGCGGCTACAGCGGCAGCATCGTGCAGTTGTGCCGCACCGTGTCCCGCTTGCGTCCGCAGAGGCGCGAACCCTTCCTGCAACTGCAGATGTTTCCCGGCGAGCAGGCCCAAGTCGATTGGGCGCACTTCGGTCATGTGATGGTCGGACGCGCCAAGCGCGCCTTGTCCTGCTTCGTGATGACGTTATCGTATTCGCGCGCCCTGTAGGTCCGAGTCTCCGTTCGACTCTTCCGGGCAGGCACTTGGTTAACAGCGTGGCCGGAGCACGACATGGAGTGGATGGGCCGCCCATCGAACCGGGTATGCCCGAGTCGCCCGCGCCCGCAGGAGCCAACGGAGCGGAACTCGCGTCCCCCCGAGGGCCGGTAGCGAAATTCGGAAAGAACCGGCACGAGCCGCAATTCGGCCACCCGACGCTCCAGGGCCGTTCTCCTCCGGACGTCAAAAACGCCCGCTGAGGCGGGGTCGTTCCAATACATAGAATGGGGGGACTCCGCCGCCAGAAGGTGGCGGAAGCACCAGAGAAAGCGCCAGCCCTCGCCGCAAGTACGGACCCATAAACTGGAGCGCTGTGCTGCGCCTACATCAGACCAGGGCGCGGATGGGCGGCCCGGACGGCGACGCGAGTGAAGCGCTGGCGGAAGAACTGCGACTGCCCCAGATGTCTCCAGCGCACGAACCGGGCAGTATAGGGAGAGTCTATTACGTGTACGGAAAATCCGCACAGCAAGTGTACGGAAAATCCGCACAGAGCGGCGTCGAGAAGTACGCCCGCGTGCCGAACTGGAAGAGCGAAAGCACATCTGTATCCGGGGAGCCGGCAAGGCGCGGCGCATCTACCATCTCTGCTCCGAAGTTTTCGGTCAGAAGCAGCGCGCCGGAATCGAAGAGGTCATCAGCAGCCCCAGCCGCACGCCGCGGCTGGCCAGCGTGAGGAGCGACTGATGCGTGTGCTTGAGAAGCGGCTGCGTCGGCTTGAGGTGGGCTTGCTGCCGCCGGCGGAAATGGCAGAGTCGCGGCGCCTCCACGAGATCGTTCTTGACATGCGGCGTCGCCGAGCGGCAAGGCTTGGCCTACCCGAGCCGCTGGACGTTCCGGCGCCAGCGTTTCCGCCTGGCATGTCCCTGGCCGAAATGATAATCGCCGCGCGGGTGCGCAGGCCCCTAACGGCGGCTGATGCTGACTGGAGAGCGCGAACATGACCAGCAGGAATCTCGCGCGACGGCTGGAACGCCTTGAAGCCGACATCCTGCCGGTCGAGGAAGAATTATTGTTCTCCAAATCCAGGGCGTCACGCCGGACCGGAAAGTCGTGAGCAGCTTCGACTTGAAAGTTCACATCCCCGCCAGAGCATGGTCGCCACCAGGGTCCCCAGATGCAGCAAGCGTCCCGCCCACCGTCTAACCGTAGACGGGTCTGGCGAACGCGATGCGTCTGCAACGGCGGGGATGGATCGTTAACCCGTCGGGGCTCTGGAGAAACTTGATGTGGCAGATCGCTTCATCGATTCGGCCAATTCATTCGAGCGAATCTCGGGAAATACAAGCTCATTTGTCCGTTCACGTCCGCTTCATCCGATCCATTGATCCCGTAGGTGATGATCAAATCCGCGCCTCTCAACTCGGGATGGGCTTTACCCGCGTACGTTAGCACGTGCGGACGATCGCCTTCCGGCGGATGGTAAACCATTTTCGCGTCGCTCCACGGACCCTCCAACTTCGGCGCCGTCCGCATCACGATATCCGATGCTCCCCACCCCTGGCTGTTCACTTCGACGAATCCTCCGCGCGGGTTCGCCTGTACACTCAATTCGCTCGAGACTTCGTGCATGACCGGTTTGCGATTCTCCCTTGCGGACCAGCCCCCGCCATTCCACCACTCGATGCCATCGAACTTGGCCGCCGCGAAATCCACCGCCTTCCATCGGGCCAGGAAAATATCGTGGAGCGGCACGCCTTCGCTTTCACAATAGACGTAGATAAAGTTCTCCTGTTGAATTACAGCCGAGCCGACCATCACTTTGCTGTCGTCCTTCATCGCGGTTTTCATCTTCCAGTCCGTCGGCTCCGCGTTCGGATTCTCGATCACAAACGCTTGTGATCCTACGCCCTCAAATCCGAAGGATTCCTTTGTCGGATTATTTTGAATCCTGCTGCAAAACACCACCAATCGATTGTCGATTCGAATTCCGTGCGACGGCCACATCCAGACCTTGCCTTCGGACGGGAAAATCTCCATGCGCGATCCCCAGCGGCGCCAATAATATTTCATCTGCGCTGTGGACGGATCGTAACCCGTCTCGATCGCCACAGTGTTGTGCACGAAAGCCGCCATCTTGCGCGTGTCTCCCGCTTTTTTCACCACGAGAGTATCGCCGAATGACCACAACACGCGGCCGTTGCCGAGATCGATCGAGAACCCACCATCCGAGCCCAACCACCGCGAATCTGAGTGAAAAATTCGGTCGGCTTCCGGCCAAGGACTCGCGGCTTGCCCAAACGCCGCCGTTGGCCCAAAGCTCAGTGTCGCCCCAATGAGAATGAAGAGTCGCGTCATCCAGTAGAATGCCCTGTTGGGCATGAATGACGATTCTCGCATGCGGCGCTGCCAGCCGTGCCCCTCCTTCGCGCCTATCCGACGCCGCGCCGCTCGCGACGGGCCGCGTCGAGCGGCGGGACGGCGGGTGGTGCACGGAAGGGGTTCGGGCGCCGGGCGGGGGCGGCGTGTCGCGCGCGGTCAGCGGGGAACGGGGCATCGGGCTACGCGCAGCGCGCGGCGACGGACGGCGTATCGCGGACCTCCTCGCGGAGGAGGTAGCGAGTAGGTGTGGGGTCCTGAAAGGGTACGAGTGGAACCAGGATGAAGCCCGTGCGAGCCACCGGTTGCGAGAAGCATTAGAAATCCATGTGCGCCCTCGAAAGGGGTCGAATCCTGGTCGGCAGCGAGAGTTGGCACAGCTCTCCCTGGGTAGGATTGAAGCGAGGACGGCTACGTTTCAGGCTGCGCGCCGCTCGTACCGGTGCGTTATCACGTAGGCGAAGAACAGCAGAGGTTTCCCCGCCGTGTGCACCTTACATCAAGACGGGGCGACGTGAAGTCTTAGAAGCTATCGTTTCGGAGATCTCTGCAACTCAGTTTGTTCCCTTATCTTCGCCTCGGGATCCGGACCTCCAGCCGGGTACCCTGGCCGTTCCCCGATTCGATCACGAACTCGCCGCCCATCCCCTCGGCGCGCGACCGCATGCTGGCGATGCCATGGCCTTCGGCGCGAGCTTGCGGGTCGAATCCAGCGCCATTGTCACCGATCCGGAAAACCACCCACCGGTTCTCCTGCCGAAGTTCGATGGAGACCTGCGTGCCGTGGGCGTGCCGGATGACGTTATGCATGGCTTCCTTCGCCACCAGCAGCAGTTGGCGGCGCGTATCGATGCCTAGTTTCAGGTCCTCATCCGATTCCGGCGTGACTACTACGCAGTCGATGTCGCGCGCGCTGAATAACTCGCTGGCGAACCGCCGTATGCGCACCGAAAGATCCCCCAGCGAGTCACGTTGCGGGTTGATGGTCCAGACGATGTCCGCCATTGACGCGGCCGTCTCCCGCGAAACGCTGGCGATGCGCGCCAACGCATCCGGCATGGTATGGGTCCCCGCCGGGCGTTGCGCCGCTTCGCTCAACAGGCCGATCTGCGAGAGCGCCGAGCCGATATCGTCATGCAGATCCGTGGCGATGCGCATGCGCACGCGTTCCACCGCCAGCAAGTGATTCAGCCGGAATCGCCAGACGCCATAAATGGAAGCCGCCAAGCCCAGCGCCGATAACAGCAGGAACCACCAGCGCTGCCAAACCGGAGCCGCGATTTCGAAGCGGAACGATGCTGCGCGTGCGCTGGTGTTCCCCGCCGGATCGATCGCCTGCACGGCGAAGCGATACTGGCCCGGGGGCAACCGCGGGTAGATCACCGTGCGCTCCGGAGTCGCGGCGCTAAACTCGCGATCCTGCGGTTCGAGCCGGTAACTGAAGCGTAGCCGTCCGAAGCCGCTGATGCCGCTGAACGAGAATTCCATACGATTCTGCAAGGCCGCAAAACGCGGAGCGCTCACTGTCTCTTCGCCCCATCCGGAAATCGGGTAGAGGCCGTCGGTAAGCTGCACTTGCGTAAGCCGGACCCGAGGCCGGGGGCTGCGCGTCTCCGTGGGCGGGGAGAAGCGCACTAAACCCTGGTCCGTGCCGAACCAAAGATCTCCGTTCCGGTCGCGCGCCGCCGAGCGGATCGGCCCGCTCAGGATGGGTATCTCGCCGGCGTATGACGCGCAGTGCCCCGTACTTGGGTCGTACACCCAGAGTCCAGTGGCCGATCCGACGTACAATCGCCCTCGGCGGTCGCTGGTAAGGCTTATGATCGTGCTTTCGACCGGCCCGCCTCCCAATTCCACCGGGCGAATGCGCGGCTGAGATTCGCTGGGACTTTCCACCACGCCCAGCCCGCCCCTGGTGTAACCGACCCAGATACGGCCGCCGTCATCCACGTACAGACTGAAAATTTGGGATCTCACGGACTGTGGAAAGGGCGACGGCACCGGCACAAAACCGCCGTCGCGATAGCGAAACAATCCCCCGTAAAGGCTTGCCACCCAGATACCGCCATCCGCACCCTCAGCCAGTATCCAGGGGGCCTGCGCAACCGGGCTACCCGGTACGCCGGCCAGGGTCTCCAACCGGTTCGATTCCCGTCTCCAGCGCCCGAGGAAGGAATTGACTTGCCAACGAGCCAGCCAGATATCGCCCGATCGGGTTTCATAGAGACTGCCCTGGGCGCCGCCGGGCCACCCTTCGGCCGGGCCGTAACGATGGACAAGGCGCCCTTGCCGGAAGCGCTCGACGCCGTCTTTGGTGACCACCCACAACTCGCCGAGATGGTCTGCCACGACTGGACGATACTCAGTCAGGCCCGGCACCGGGATGGGCGGCGTGAGATCGTGAAAAACCGGATCCTGAAACCGCTGGATCCGAAGGCCGGACTGGGCCCAGGTGACTGCCGCTACACCGCCTTGAGAGAGAGAGCACACTTCCACCACCCTGGGTTTGGCCAACCCGTCCTGCACCGCCCAGGCCGTGAAGGGGTCGCGGACAATCCGCATGACCCCGGCGCCCTCCACGCCCACCCACAAGTTGCCATCGCGGTCCGCCGTCAATCCCCATGTGAAATCTCCTGGTACGCCCTCGCGCCGCCCCAGAAGCCGCAGCCCGTGGCCGTCGAAATGAAACAACCCGCCCTGGCCGGTGATCCAGTAGTCGCCGCGGACATCCTGAATCATGTGCCCCATGAGGTGGCCGCGATTTCCGGCGGCCGGCTCCAGCCTGTCGAGAATCGGGGAGTGGCCCGGCAGCGCATGACCGTCGATCTTCAATGCGCCGGCGGTCGTCACCAGCCAGAGGGCGTCGCCGCGATCGCGGTACAGCCTGCCGGGCTGGATCGGGATACCTTCCCGCGCCGCCCAATGGTCCATCGAGCCGTCGGCATTCCGCCGGAAAAGTCCTTGGTAGTTGCTGGCAATCCAGAGCACGTTCCCGGCTTCGGGGTGCGTATCGATGACTTCCTGAATCGACGTCGATCCCGGCCTGGGCGGAGGAATAAAGTCGAGGCGAAACGCTCGGCTGCCCGGGTCCAGATGGTATACGCCGCCGTCCGTGGCCGCCCAGAGCGTGGCGTCCGGGCCTTCCCTTACAGTATTCACGCGGTTGGATTCCGGCGTGGATCCGACCGGGTAGGTCACAAATTGGCGGCCGGCCCGGCCATGCGGATCGTAACGCGCGACTCCGCCGCCGTTGGTCGCCACCCAGACCTCTTTATTGCGTGTTTCGATGACGTGGTTCACCGTCGGAAACCCAAGGCCGTCCCGCACGGTGAAGTTTTGGAATTGCTGGCCGTCGAATCGCGAGACGCCCAGCAGGGTGGCGATCCAGATGAAGCCGCGCGAATCCTGAATAATGGACCCCAGCCGGGTGTTGCCCGGCAGTCCATCCGAGGTCGAGAACATTCGTGTGATCAGTTGTTCGGCGCCGAGTTGCAGCCCGCCGCAAAGCAGCAGGGCGAGAACCCGCTGCACGACACTACCTACGCAGGTGGTGCTGATGCCTCGCACTTCATGCTATTTCGCACCGAGGGCTTAGGTGCCGGGGACTACCAACGTCGTCGATGCAACAGTGACCCGCGTCTGGGTGGTGGAAGACCAGCCGGAAATTCGCAACAGCCTTACCGCGCTCATCGGCGGCACGCCGGGGTTCGCATGCGCGGGATCGTTCGGTTCCATGGAAGCCGCGCTCGGCCAGCTTGGCGGCGAGCCTCCGCACGTGGCCCTGATCGACATCGGGCTCCCCGGTATGAACGGCATCGAAGGTATCCGCCGCATCCACGAGCGTTGGCCGGCGGTTTCTCCGGTGATGCTCACGGTGTATGACGACGACGAGCGCATCCTGGAGGCGCTGTGCGCCGGCGCCAATGGTTACCTGCTGAAAAATACGCCCGCCATCCGGCTGCTGGAAGCCATCCGAGAGTCAGCCACGGGAGGCTCGCCCATGTCGCCGGAAGTGGCCCGCCGCGTAGTGGAGTTGTTTCGTCGCGTGCAGCCGCCTCCCCAGGCGGATTATCGGTTGACTCCGCATGAAGTGCGCATTTTGAATCTGATGGTGCGCGGCGAGAATTATAAGACCGCCGCGGTGAAACTGGACGTCAGCGTGAACACCATCTCCTACCATGTGCGCCATATTTACGACAAACTGCACGCCCACTCGCGCAGCGAGGCAGTGGCCAAGGCACTGCAGAGCGGAATCCTGCGGTAACCGCACGACACTACCTACGTAGGTGGTGACCGGCCCTCGAAAACAATGCACAATCCTTGAAGATGGTCGCGCCACTCGGGCCGGCCCAATCGAAACAAAGGAGAAATGCAATGAACACGCAAACAAAACAAGCCGGTATTCTCGCGTTAGCGATCCTCGCGGTAGTGGTGGCGCCCGCCAAGGCCGGCGTCACGCTGGTCAAATCCCGAGCGGCAATGGACGGGAACGATCTGATCAACTGGGCTCAACTAGGACCAACTCTCACCGTAGTGCCCACTCCGGCGCCCGTTACTACCAACGGCGGACTGCGCGTCCTTGTCAGCAACCTTGGCGGGTCTTCCGTGGTAACCGATAAGCAGGGTGACCCCTGGGATGGCAACTTTGCGCCGAACGCCCCGATCATCGCTACAGGCCAGCTCGTACCTTCCGGTTCCATCTCTATTGCCTTTGCCACTCCCGTTTCCGCCGTCGGAGCGCAAATGGGGTACAACAACGCGCCCGAGACGCTCTTGTTCACCGAGGTGATCACGGCGTATGACTTCGACGGCAATCTCCTGGGCACCTTCACGGTAAACGGGAAAGAGGACACTGACGCGAACAACTCCGCGGTCTTCATCGGGATCGAGGACTCCATACCGGAGATCAGCACGGTGGTGTTTTCTACGACAACCTTCACCGGTGCGATTGATCCAGGCGCGATCGCCATTAACAATGTCACCTTAGTAGTCCCCGCGGGCTGTGAGACGAAGCGGAAATGACGGATTCGCGGCCGTCGCTTGCACGGCAAAATCGCCGGCCGCAAACGAAAATGCGAAACAAAAAAGAGCACTCCTAGCGGTAGTTTACAAGATAGCGGGCGATACAGGGGTAAGCTCTGGCCGCTGAGATGTTTGAGGGGAGGCGTTGTGTATGACCTAACGCGACGGAGAGGCGTAACGCTTCAGGTCCAGCAGAGAAAACAACCGGCTCTGCAGCGGGCTCATGCGGGTCAGACAGGTGGCAGTCGTGTGCCGCCGCTGGCCCTGCCGGCGCGGGTAAACGATGAGGGTCTCCTGAATTTCACCCAACTCTTCCAGAATGCGGTTGACGCTCAATTCCTCACCCTGACGGGCCAGTTCCCGCTGTAGCAAGGAAGTCAGCAGGAGCGCCAAGACGCAGTAGAAGGCGTGCACCTGGATTTTGGAGTCGGTCCAGTGATACATGGGGCTCCAGCCCAGGAAATGGGGATTCTTCATCTGCCGGAAAGCGTTCTCGGGACCAATTAGCATGCCAGTGTTGGTGGAGGCTTCTCCCTCATACATCGCTGTAGCGTTCCAAAACAGCGCCTCCGATTTCGAGCTTCAAAACGTGTCAAAACGTGTCAGATTGGACTGAGGAGGCTGGCGCGTGCGCACGGCGGTTACAAGGCAGTGATCCGTAGCACCTGGTCGACCACCGCGTCGGGGCGTTCTTCGGGAATGAAGTGGTAGTTGATCGCGACGCCTCACACTCCCCATTGATCGTCGTCTTTGATCCAATTGCCCTGGAACCCGTAACGAACGAAAAGAACATTCGATCAGCGAGTTTGGTGGTAGCCGGTGGCTTCCCTTTAGTGATGACGGGCGGGAGAATCGCTTCTTGAATATGCTGGATTCGCTGTTCGAGTTCAATAGGCGCCTGGGCAGTCTCGTCGGGGCGCATGGCGTGCGCGTCCAATGCCGGGTTCATGACAATGCGCGCTGGAAAGAAAGATCCCGAAAAAGCATAGATCGTTAACACGCACAGCAGGATACGTGGAAACGATCGGGCCAGTCAGAAACCACACTCTACTATTCACGAAAAACGGAAGGGCGGCCACGAGGATGTTGAGTAGCCAATCTCCAGATCCCTCCCACCATCGCGGTTGACGGCGAACCGTGTGCCGCTCTGCCAGCGTCGTTGCTACGCGAGGGGTCATCCAAGCCTCCTGACACGGAATCCGGCCCGATACAATCGAACCAAACAGATTATTTACCAAGGAGTTCGCGTTCGGAAAATGGCGGCCCAGCCTGGGCTCTTTAGACGGTTCTTCACCTGGTCAGGGGGATGTAGAGGTCCTCGATGGGGAAGCGGTAGGCTTTGATGGCGATACTCTCTCCCTGGTAATACCCCAGGATGATGGCGGCGCGTTGCGCCTCCCGATGCGGCAGCGTGCGTGACCGCGACAACTGCTCCAATTCTGCCCGGTCTTCATCGGACAAAACCAGTCTGGAACGTCTAG
>JBEKMJ010000017.1:0-98212 GCA_050008575.1 Bryobacteraceae bacterium | reverse complement strand
GTTGGCGGATTGGGTGATTGGGTGATTGGGCTTGCCATCATCATCCGTATAGACGTATAATGATGCCATGAGCGTCAAATTTCAAATTACGCTTCCCGACGATTTGGCTCTGGAGTTGAAGCGAACGGCATCGAGGGAGAGGCAGCCGCTGGCGCAGTTCATCCGCGAAACGATGGTGATTCGGCTGCGCGAGAAGAAATCCGTGGCAACCGGCGACCCGTTCGCCTCAATTACCAACCTGGTGGACGCTCCCGACACGGACCTCTCGGCCAGAGTCGATGAGATCCTCTACAAATGACCGCGTTTGTCGACACCAGCTTCTACATCGCCCGTATCATGCCAGGCGATCGGTGGCATGAAAAGGCTTTGCGTGCGGTGCGGCCCGGCATCGCCTTCTTCACTTCGACGTTGGTCGTCAACGAGACGATCTCGCTGCTTTCTGCGGGAGGCCCGCCTCAGCCCGGACATTTCGATCGTCTACCCGGATGCCGCAATGCAATCCGAGGGATGGGACCTGTTCGCCCGATGGGGACCCGCGGGGGCCAACGCTATCGATTGCGTCAGTTTCGCGGTGATGCGAAAGATGTCGATCCGGAAGGCGTTTACCTTCGATGAGCATTTCCGCACGGCGGGATTCGATATTCTTCGTTAGCGCGGCCCGTTGGGCCCGGCCGTCTAGAGGCCACTGGCCTGGGAGTAGAGGCTTGCGATTATCCGCTTGGTTGCATCCGACGCGAACATGCGACGGAGCCATTCACGCAGGGCGTCTTCGTCCTCTAGCCGGCTCGGAGTCGCGCCTTCGATCACGACCGGGTACAACTCCACGGGGTGGTGGACGCTGAACAGCGCGTAGCGGTAGTTGCCCAATGCCGGCACTTTAATCACAAAGGAATGGCGAATATTAGGGCCAATTGATGAGGTCTCGACGACAGCTTCCAATATCCCCTTAGTCTTCTCGGCTAGCAAGGCGGCCTGCGCCCTTATGATCGCGGCAGGCGTAACAATGGAAGCGATCCCAAGATCCGATGGCCAAAGGTCTTCATTCAGTTCCGGCATAAAGGCACTCAGAGTTCCAGTCCGAACAATACTGGGAGATGGTCCGACCCCACGGATTTGTCGGGGCGGCCATTCGCCGCGAGAAGGGAGACGTCCCCAGCGCGCGTAACGATCTCCACGCCCTCTGGCGGCAGTCGGTCAACCAGGCTCGGACGCAACAGCACTTGGTCGAACATATTCCAATAATAGCTCACGTGTTCGCTGGAATCGTAGAAGTATGTGCCCGCCGGCGTTTCATCGCGCTCACCAAAGCATCCCCACATCGGATTGTAGAAGAACGGATACTGTTGGCCGCTGACCGTGCGCTGAACTCGGAGTGCTTCCGAGCGGGCCATCGTGGCGTGAAAGCCTCCCGTCCCACCACGCCAGCCTCGAACGGATTCATATTTAGATCGCCCACAACGACCGTTCGGGTGTGGCCGGCCCGACTTTCCGCCCGCGCAATAGTCTCCGCCCATTGCGAGCAGGCGAGAATTTGGCTGCTTTAGCTGGCGTGAAGCTTGCTTGGCAGATGGAGCGCGGCAAGAAGAATGTCCGTACGCATTGGAAGACTCAAGCGGCGGATTGTATAACGAGCGCCGTCTTCCAAAGGATCGACGAATTCAGGTGTGAATCGGGTGAATATCTTGATGGCTTCGTCGGGAGCTTCTGCCCGGTTGGGAGCGTAGTGAAAGATAGGTGCGTCCCCCTGGTTAAGTGCGGCGAGTAGGTCTCCGACCTGGATGGCACACTCCAGAAGGACCAAAACGTCCACGTCCCTGGATCTCGCGAGTTCGGAAATCAGATGCTGAAGCGGTCTTCGGTTTAGGTTCCAGCAGAGGAATGTAATCACTGCTTTTGTACTGCAAGCCCGACATGTGTGTGCTGGCGCACGAAGTAGGCGGCGCCCAGCGCGGCCAGTACCAGCGAGATCCACTGCGAGGTGTTCAGCGGGCCCCCGAACGGATTAGGCTCGCCCGGGTGATCCCGCACAAACTCCACCAGGAACCGGACTCCGGAATACAGAATCAGGTACAGACTGATCACGGCGCCCGGCGCATGCCGCCGGCGGATGCGCCAGTAGAGGATGCCGAAGATGACAAACTCGGCGGCCGATTCGTACAACTGCGTGGGATGCAGCTTGATGCCCAGCGGCACGCCCACTAATTCGTGGGCCACCGGGTTGGTGAACGTCACGCCCCACGGCAGCTTCGTCTCCCGGCCCCAACAGCAGCCCGCCGCAAAGCAACCCAACCGGCCGATGCCGTGCCCCAGTGCGATACCGGGCGCGAATACGTCCGCCGTGGGGAGGGCCGGAAGATGGTGGCGGCGAATGTAGACCACGGCTGCGATCAAGGCCCCGATCAGGCCACCATAGAAAACGCCTCCGGCCTGCAGGCTGGCTAACGAAAAGATCTCGCCGGGATTGCGGGCATAGTATGGGATGTCGACCAGATACATCATGATCTTGGCGCCCACGATGGCGCTGAGCCCGCAGACGATCCCGAGGTTCACGACGGCGTCGCTGTCGAGCGAGGCGCGCCGCGCCAGGCGCGCGATCAGGGATAGCGCTACCAGGAACGCCAGCGCCACCAGCACTCCGTAGGTCGCCTGTGAATAGCTGCCGATGTGGAACAGACGCGGCAGCATCAGGCGCCCGCCGGCTGGCGCTTGGGCCGCAACAGCTCCAGCAGCAGCAAAGCGCTGCCGATCACGATGCAGGAGTCGGCCACGTTGAAGGTCGGCCAGTGCAAGTCGCCGATGTAGAATTCCAGGAAGTCGGTAACGCGGCCCCACAGGATGCGGTCGAACAGGTTGCCGGCCGCGCCGCCCAGCACCAAGGCCAGCCCGGCGGCAGTCCAGCGGTCTAAACGCGACGCCTTCCACAGCAGTCCGGCCACCAGCAGCAGCGCGGCAGCCGAGAAAACGATCAGCACCACGGTGCGCCAGGCCGAGGTGGAATCGTTCATCAGCCCGAAAGCCACGCCGCGATTCTGCGAATGGACGATGTCGAAGAAGCCGGGAATCACCGGATGCACGTCGAAGGGCGATACGTGCGCCTCGATGAACGACTTGGTCAGGCGGTCGATGGCGAATATTATCGCGGAGAGGCCGTAGGCCTTGAAGCGGCTGTCAATCACCCAGCGTCTCCTTCACGGCCGCGGCGCAGGCCGCGCAGATGGTGGGGAAGCGCGGATCGGAGCCGGTGTCGGTGGTGTATTTCCAGCAACGCTCGCACTTGGCGCCGTCGGCGCGCTCAATTTTCACTGAGATTCCGTCGCCGGCTGAAGCCTGCGCTACCTCCACCTGCGAGACAATGAAGAGCCCGGGGAGATCGCCCAAGTATTCCTGCAACAGAGGATAGACATCGGAGTTGGCCGTCAGGCGTACCCGAGCCTCGAGAGGCGCGCCGATGAATTTCTCCTGGCGCGCCTGCTCGAGGCTCTTGAGCACGTCTTCCCTCACTTTCATGAGACGGTCCCAATTCGCGGAACGTTTCCGGTGGGCGTCGGACAGTCCCTCGGTCAGTTCGGCGGCTTCGGGAAACAGTGCCAGGTGGACGCTGCCCGGCTGCCCCATGTGCGTCCAGACTTCTTCGGCGGTGAACGTGAGGATGGGCGCCACCAACCGCGCCAGCGCATATTCCAGGCGATAGAGCGCGGTTTGCGCGCTGCGGCGCGCATGCGACTTGGCGGCCGCGGTGTAAAGCCTGTCTTTCAGCACGTCGAAATATAGGGCGCTCAGATCCACCGTGGCGAAATCGTACAGCGCGCGGTAGACCTTATGAAACGCGAATTCATCGTACCAGCCGCGGCAGTTGGCCACCAACGATTCGGCGCGCTGCAGGATCCATTGATCGATTTCCAGCATCTCATCCACAGGCACCGCATCGCTGCGCGGATCGAAGCCGGCAAGATTGCCCAGCAGGTAGCGGAAAGTATTGCGCAGTTTGCGATACGCCTCCTGCAATCGCGTGAGGATCACTTCCGACACCCGCACATCTTCGTGGAACTCCACCGAAGCCGTCCACAGCCGGACCAGATCCGCCCCGTGATGCTTGATGATCTGGTCGGGCTCGATGGAATTGCCGAGCGATTTGTGCATGGCGCGGCCCTGGCCATCCAGCACCCATCCGTTCAGCGCGCAGGCGCGGTAAGGCGAGCGGCCCTTGAGTCCCACGCCTATCAGCAGGGAGCTGTGGAACCAGCCGCGATATTGATCGCCGCCTTCGATATATAGATCCGCGGGCCAGGGTAGGTCGTTGGCGGCGGTGAGCACGGCCAGGTGGCTCGATCCGGAATCGAACCAGACGTCCAGGATATCGCTTTCCTTGCTGAACTCCGTCGCGCCACACTTGGCGCAGGCCACGCCGGGCGGCAGCAATTCGGCCGCGGTGCGCTGATACCAGACGTCGGCCGTATGCTCGGCAAAGAGCTGCACGATGCCGTCCAGAATTTTGCGGTCGACGATCGGCTCGCGGCACTGCTCGCAATAGAAGACGATGATAGGCACACCCCACACACGCTGGCGCGAGATGCACCAATCGGGGCGTACGGCGATCATGTTGGAGATGCGCTCCTGGCCCCACTCGGGCATCCAGCGCACCTGGCGGATGGCCTCCAGCGCGTGCTGGCGGAAATCGTTGCGGTCCATGCCGATGAACCACTGTTCGGTGGCGCGGAAGATGGTGGGCTTGTGGCAGCGCCAGCAATGCGGATAGCTGTGCTCGATCTTCTCGGCGGCCAGCAGGGCATGATGCCCGGTCAATATCCCCATGACGATGGGGTTGGCTTCCCAAACGGTTTTGCCGACGATCTCTTCGGGCAGGCGGCCCGCGGCGCCTTCGGCATGATAGAAACGGCCGCCGGCATCCACCGGACAATAGGTCTCGATGCCGTACTGCCGTCCGACGACGTAATCTTCCTGGCCATGTCCGGGCGCGGTGTGGACAGCGCCGGTGCCCTGTTCCAGCGTGACGTGATCGGCCAAAATGCCAAGCGAATCGCGTTCCAGGAATGGGTGATGGAAGACCGTGCCTTCCAGACGCGCACCGGGGAAGCGCGCCAGTACTTCATAGCCGGTCCAGCCGCACTTTTCGGCGGTGACATTCAAGAGGTCGGCCGCCACGATGTAGATGGGGGCGGGACCGCTCCCTGACGGTCGCGGCTCCGTATGGTGCGGCTCAGTATGGTGCGGCTCGACCGCGGCGTACTCATACTTCGGATGAAAGGCGATGGCCATGTTGGCCGGAATCGTCCAGGGCGTAGTGGTCCAGATCAGGCCGTAGACGTGCTGGCCGGCGAGCGCCGGATCGATCTTCGCGGGATCGGAAGTGAGCGCGAAGCGTACCCAGATCGACGGGCTGGAATGGTCGCTGTATTCGACTTCGGCTTCGGCCAGCGCGGTGCGGTCGCGCATGCACCAGTGCACCGGCTTCAGGCCCTTGTAGACGTAGCCCCGATCCAGGAACTCCACGAAAGCGGCCGCGATCACCGACTGGTACTGCGCGCTCATGGTGAGATACGGCTCGTCCCAGCGGCCGAACACGCCCAGGCGCTTGAAATCCGTGCGCTGCAGATCGACGAATTTTTCGGCGTATTTGCGGCATTCGACGCGGATTTCGGCCGGCGTCATTTGGGCTTTGCGCGCGCCGAGTTCGCTATCGACCTTGATTTCGATGGGCAGCCCGTGGCAGTCCCAACCGGGGACATAGGGCGCATCGAAGCCCGCCATGGTCTTGGATTTGACGATGAAATCCTTCAGGATCTTGTTGAACGCGGTGCCCATGTGGATGCGGCCATTGGCGTAGGGCGGGCCGTCGTGCAGAATGTAAGTGGGGCGGCCGGCGCGCGCGGCTCGGATTTGGGCGTAGAGACGCTCGCCCTCCCAGCGTTCGAGCATCTTCGGCTCGGCCTGTGAGAGGTTGGCCTTCATCGAAAAGGCGGTGCGGGGCAGATTGACGGTCTGCTTCAGATCAACGTTGTGCGAGTCCATTTTGCAGGGATAATACCATCGTACCTTGTGGGGCAGGCTCGCAGCCTGCGCGGGCCTCGCAGGCCCGCTCTTCGGCGAGCGAAGCTCGCCCAACACAGGCTGAAGCCTGTGCTACACAGGCTGAAGCCTGTGTTACCAGCGGGGTAGACTCCGCGGCCCACCCAGGTTCAGCACTTCGTTCAGCGACCCTTGGCGGTACCCTTCCAAGTCCAGCGTCACGTATTTGAATCCCAGCGCCTTGAAGATGGCCGTGAATTGCCGTGCCATTTCCGGCGTCAACGCGTTGGGCAGTTCGTCGGGCGCGATCTCCAGGCGCACCAACTCCCCGTGGTATCGCACCCGGAATTGGCGGAACCCGAGCGCCTTAATCTCTTCTTCGCCGCGCTCCACCGTTTTGATGTTTTCGATCGTCACCGGCGTGCCGTAGGGGATGCGGGAACTGAGGCATGCGGCCGCCGGCCGGTCCCAGGTGGGCAGTCCGGCCCTGCGCGACAATTCCCGGATTTCCGCTTTGCGCAGGCCCGCTTCCACTAGCGGCGCCTTTACCTGGTGCAAGCCCGCCGCCTTCTGCCCGGGGCGGTAGTCGCCCAAGTCGTCGGCGTTCACGCCGTATACGATGTTCCCGATGCCGCGCTCGCGACCGACTTCTTCCAACCGGGTAAACAACTCGTCCTTGCAATGAAAGCAGCGGTTCGCGTCGTTCTTCAGGTAATCGGGATTCTCGAATTCGCGCGTCTCGATGTACTCGTGGGAAATTCCGAACTGCCGCACGAAGGCTTCCGCATCGCGCTTATGCGACTCCGGAATGGAAGCCGAATCCGCGGTGACGGCTAGCGCGTTGCCGCCCAGCACCTGGTGCGCGGCCCATGCCAGATAGGCGGAATCCGCGCCTCCGGAGTAAGCCACCATGACCCGAT
The DNA here is from genome assembly GCA_050008575.1 of Bryobacteraceae bacterium. GTDB lineage: Bacteria > Acidobacteriota > Terriglobia > Bryobacterales > Bryobacteraceae > Bog-159. Next base: position 91,265 of record JBEKMJ010000017.1, on the reverse strand, counting down.
CCAGACCCCGCAGCACGCTGAATAGCTTTTCCTGCTTGGCATGCAGCGCGCCGGATTGGGAAATGTCGGCCAGCGAGGTCATAGCCCGATTATAACGTTACTGGGCCGCGGACGCCTTCCCGGGTGCTAACGGTTTGGGGAAACCGCTCCCTGACGGTCGCGGCTCGGTAATGCTCGCGTCGATTGCGCACGGTTTATTGAGCCGCGAACCGTCAGAGCGGTTTTTGTCGGCGAGAAATCCCCAGCCCCCGTGAGGCCGGACAGCACGCCATGCGCGGGCACGCATGATATGCTCCCCGGATGGCCGATGTTGCCGGGTTCCCGAGTCGTGCCACCATCGCAGCGGCCACGCATACACCCCGGCAAACTGCAATCGTCCGCGTCACGCACTGGATCGCCACGCTGTGCTTCTTTGCGTTGCTCGTCGGCGGAATTGAAATTGTCATTTCTCACGTCGAAGACGTCCCGGAAAAACGCACGAGCGGTTCAACGTTAGGTCGCAGGTATGGACCTCGGGGCGTTTCAAGGGGACGCGAAAACATACGATGCAGTTGAGCGTTGTCTCGATCAAGCCGCTGCTGCACGAAGAGCCCGCTCGCGTCCCGCTTTCGTAATTCCGCGGTTCTCGACCTGCCGCCGGGTCGCCATCCTGGCCTTACCTGCGGATCGCTGAAGACTCTTCTCGCTTCGTCAAAACCGACGGCATGTTTGAAATATTCCCCGCGATCCTTGCTCCAGTCCGGCTCGGGCAGCCGCTACCGAAGGCAGCGCATGGCGCTGCCCCACGGTATCATCGATATGATATGACGCAGAAGCGGGACGCCGCGCCGTCGATCTTCGCCGCGGGTTTCACGCTTTTGATTCTGGCCTTTAACGCCCAGCTTCTCACTCGGCCTATCGTCGAGTTTACGGATTTCGCCGCGAATTCTTTGCTGGTGCAACAGGCCAGGCATTTCACCTTATTGACTGGGCACTACTCCCGGTTTCAGTTTCATCACCCGGGCCCCGCATTCCTGTATCTGTTCGCGCTCGGTGAGTTTGTATTCCACGATGTGCTGCACGCGGTCCCCGCGCCTTATAACGGCCAGCTCCTGATCGCGATAATTTTTAACGGGATGCTACTCTGGGCTGCCCTGTACGTGTTCCAGCGCCACGCGAAGTTATCGATTCCGCTGGCAATGCTCGCGACTATGATCGTCCTGGTCATGGCCAACGCGAGCGGACAGGCCCAGCCACCCGTGCTGCTCTCCAACTGGATGCCAAATGTCCTGCTGTTCCCATTCCTGCTTTTCGCCATTAGCGCCGCTTCCGTGCTGGCCGGCGAGACGCGCGACTTGCCGTTTCTGGCCTTCGCGGGAATGCTTCTGATTCACGCACACTTTGCCCAGTTCCTATTTGTCGGGATCATTGGCGGAGGCACGGTCTTCACCATCCTGGCGCGGGCGCGGCGGCGAGGCCGGTGGCGCGCGTTCCTTGCGGAGCGGCGGCGCGATTTCGTGTGGGCGGCCGCGATTGTTTTTGTATTTGCCCTGCCTCCGTTGCTGGAACTGGTTCTGGACAGGCCGAACAATCTGGACGCCCTGTTGACATACCAGCGCCAGTTCGGCGACCTGCGGAACAGCCTGCGGGCCGCCATCGGCTATTTCGCCTGTTTCCTTCTTTTCGTGGGCCAACCTGAGCTTGTATTAACAAAGGGGCCGGCGGGCCTTCTGGCCGCGGCTTTTTCGCGTCCGGCCGCGGTCGTGTATTGGATGGCTCTCACGGTCCTGTTGGTGATTGCCGTGGCTCGACGGCGCCAGGCGGCGACGGAGCGGCGGCGGACATCCCTCTTCCTCTGGCATCTAATTCGGGTGGGGGCCGGAAGCGTTGTGCTGTTCCTATATTGGGCTACCCGGATTGCCGGTGGCCTCCAAGCCTTCAATGGAAACTTCATCTATTCCATGCATCTGCTGGCCTGGTTTCTCCTGTTGGCTTGGGTCGAACCCGTCATAGATAAGCGCGCGGTCCGGATCGTGAACATACTGGCGTTCATTATGCTGCTGGCGGTAGGCATTGTGGGACGAACGGCGCTGCGGTCCCCGTTTGAAGATCACTCGAATATCCTGCAGGCGGCTACCGCGGCGCCAGCCGCCCCATTCGGGAGTCTGGCTATCGCATTCGATCACGTCAATTGGCCGTGGGCGGTGGCCGTAGCCAATTCCATGCAGAGACTCGGCAAACCGTTCTGCGTCAACCCGGACTGGGGCTTTATGTTCTCGAGCAAAAACGTTTGCCCGGAAACCGCGATGGCCGATAAATTGTGGGTGGCCACCGGAGCAGCCGTTTGCGTGGCCCCATGCCGCTATCTCTATCGCGACTCGGAATTCTCACTTAGCAGACATCCGGCGCAACGGTTGACGCTGCCGCTGGAAATTGTCCCGCGCGCGTCATTGGATATCGACCGATCGGGATTCAACGAAGGCGACGGAGCGCAAGTGTGGCTGCGGAAGCACGCCGACATCGGATTCCGGCTGTTGCCGGACCTGCCGCCCACGCCATGTTTCCGGATCGCGCTCACGGGCTTCGCTCCGGAGGGGCGGCCGGCGCAACTAAGAGTTAACGGGCTATTGCTTGGCACTTTATCGAGAAGCCGGCTCGCTACGTCGTTATTCGTGGTTCCGCGGGAGGCGATCCGTGCCGGCGAAGTGAATCACATTTCCCTGGATACGGAAAACGCGGGTCCGGTAGGCGCGGATCCGCGGGAGATCGGCTTCGGCTTCGTGCGCCTGGTGCTCCGCGGGGCCACGCCAGAGGAGAGTTGCGGCGGATAGCCGGATGAGCCGGGGGGCAGGCGCCTGCAGTCGGGATGACGGCGCATCCCGTTACTGATTCAGTGGTTCCGCGGCGGCGGGCTTCGCCCGCATTTGGTGGGGCAGGCGTCTACGCCTGCGGCGGGTCTCCAGACCCGCCCGAGGGCGAGCTACGCTTGCCAGGAGCGGTTCTGGAGAACCCGCGCAGGACTCTCCGGAAACCTACTCGCCAACCTGTCGATTTGCGAGGTGCGGGGCTAAAAGCCCCGCGCGGGATAATCCTGCCCCCCAAGGCCTTTGGTTTCTGCCCCTGGTGACGGCTGCCACACCACGGCTCACAGAATTAGAAACTGAAGAGGCGAGCTTCGCTCGCCGAGGCGGAACTAAAGCCCCGCGGCGGCGCATGGCGCCGCCCCACGAGGCCGCAGAGGGGCCTGTCTTACCTGGACGAATCGTAGACCACGCGGCCGCCCACCATAGTCAACGTCACTTCCGTCTTACCGGTTTGGCTGGGCGGGATTGCAAACAGATTCTGCGACAACACAATCAAGTCCGCCAGCTTGCCGGCTTCGAGCGACCCTTCGGCCTTCTCGCGCCGCCCGGCGATGGCCGCACCTAGCGTGTAGGCCTTGATGGTGTCCTCCAGGCTGATGCGCTCCTTGGGCAGCCAGCCGCCGGGAGGATCGCCTTCCGTGGTCTGGCGGGTGAGCGCATTCTGCACGCCAGGCCACGGACTGAGCGTGACTACCGGCCAGTCGCTGCCAAAAGCCAATCGCCCGCCGGTCGACTCGATGCTGTGCCACGCCCAGGCGCGCCCCGCGCGATCGGCACCGGCGTTTCGCGCCCAGATCTTCAAGGTGTCGTCGTCCGGATAAGCGTGCAGCGGTTGGAAGCTGGCGATGACGCCCAGGCGGCCGAAGCGCGGGATGTCTGCCGCCGTCACCGTCTCGATGTGCTCCACGCGGGGCCGCGCGTCCGTGGAGCGGTTCTTAGTTTGGGCTTCCTCGTAGGCGTCCAGTGCCAGCCGTACCGCGCGGTCGCCGATGGCATGCGTGAAGATCTGAAAGCCACGGCGGTCGAGTTCGGAGATGGCTTGCTTGTACTTCGCCGGATCCCAGAACAGGTTGCCGCTCTTAGCCGGATCGTCGCTGTAAGGCGCCAGCATCGCGGCCGTATGCGCCTCCACCACGCCATCCAGCATGGTCTTCACCGCGCCTACTGCAATCCAGTCGTCCGCATAGGTCTTGCGCGCCTGCTCGACCTTGTCGATATCGGCCGGTGTCAGCTCCGGCGGATTGAGGAAATACGCGATGTACTGACGCACGGTGAGCTCGCCTTTTTGGCGCAACTCGTCGTAAAGATCCAGCCATTCAAAATCGCCGCCCGCGCTGTGTACCCGCGTCAGGCCCACGCGGTTGGCTTCGCGCAGTCCCTGGCGCAGGGCGGCCAGGCGCTCGTCGCGGCTGGGCTTGGGCGCGAACTTCGCGACCAGTTCGCCGGCTTCCTCCAGCAGCGCGCCTGTGGCTGCGCCGTTCTCATCGCGCACGATCTTGCCATTGGGCGGATCGGGCGTGTCGCGCGCGATTCCGGCCACCGCCAGCGCCCTGCTGTTGGCCCACGAGGTGTGGCCGTCGTAGGCATCCAGGAAAACCGGCCGGTCGAGCACCACCTCGTCGAGAATCCTGCGATCGGGCATGCCGGAGGGCGCGAACGCCGGATAATTCCACCCCATGCCCAGAATCCACTCATCGTGCGGATGCGCGATAGCGTAAGACGATACGCGTTCTTGGATCTCGCGAACCGTGGCCGCGCCGTTCAGATCCACGTGCAGCAAGCCGAGCGAGCCTTGCATGAAATGGATGTGGCAGTCGGTGAAGGCGGGCAGCACCAGGCGGCCTTTAGCGTCGATGACGCGCGTGTGGGGTCCGCGGTATTTATCGATCTCGCGGGTACCGCCCACGGCTAAAATCCTTGCGTCGCGGATAGCCAGCGCTTCGGCCCACGGCTGTTGCGGGTTGACGGTGTAGATTCTGGCGTTCACCACCACGCTGTCGGCGGCGGCGGGCCGCGCCGGCGGCTGGGCCGGTATCGCGCGAACCGCTACGCTTAGAAGAATGGCCAGCGCCACACGTCTTTCAAAGCGACCGCTGAGTTTGACCGGCATCGCGCGCGAGAGCTTATCATAACCTGGATGGCCGAGAATGCTCCTGACAGCGTCGATCTGTTGCGCGAACTGTCGCAGGCGGCGGCGCATCGCGGGATGGGCACGCCTAACGAGCGCATCGCCGCGCAATGGCTGGCGGCCAAGCTCCGCGCCATGGGATACGAAGTGGCGGAGCAGCGTTTTCGGACTACGCGCGACAATCTCTACTTGCTGCCCTTGCAGTTATTCTTCTGCGCCATGGCGGCTGTTTCGATCGCGCTGGCGACTTCGCGGTGGTGGCCGGCAGCGGTTCTTTTGGCGTATGGCATCGCATTGGTGGTGGCCGAAACATCGGGCCACGCCATCGATTTATCCGCGATGCCGCGGTTTCCTTCACGGAACGTGATGACCAAGCCCAGTGGGACGGCGCCATGCGCCGTCCTTCCAGCCCATCGCACAGTCTTCATTACCGCGCACTACGACACGCAGCGCGGCAGCTTCCTGTTCCATCCCAAATTCGTGGACCACCTGCCGCTGTTTTTCAATGTCTGCTATGGCAGCGTGTTTGTAGCCGTCGCGGGAGTGGCGATGAAAGCCGCGCGGTTCGCCGCCGCCGGCAACGTTCTATGGACCGCGCTGGCCCTCTGCGCGTGCGCCTGCGCGGCTTATCTGGCCGCCGAAATCACGGGACGTTATACCCCGGGCGCAAACGATAACGGTACCGGCGTGGCGCTCGCGCTATGGCTGGCGACGGAATACGCCCAGCGGCCGGACGGTTTTCCAGCGGACTGCGAGCTGCGATTTCTGTTTACGGGCAGCGAAGAGGCCGGCTGCCGCGGCATGAAAGCGTTCCTGAAATCCGCGGGCGGCCAGTTGGACCGGCGCCGCGTGCGCTTCGTGAATCTGGACAATCTCGGCGCCGGGATGGTGACGTACCTCAGCGGCGAAGGCATGCTGTTTTACCGCCGCGCGGGCGCCACGCTGCTGAACATCGCCCGCGCCATGCGCGAGACTGCCGCGCGCCCCATACAGGAGCAGACGAATCTGCTGCTGCCGACCGACGCGCTGCCCGCATCGGCGCTGGGCTTCGAAGCGATTTCCTTTCTGGGCAAAGACGCCGCCGGCCGCATGGGGAATTACCACTGGCATACGGACACGTTCGACAATGTGGATGCCGCCTTTCTGCGCTTCCAGCAGGAGTTCTTTGCGGAGTTCGTCAGGCGCGCGATGGCCGCGGGGCCAGATCAGCAGGCTGCCACAGGCAATCCGGTGCGTGCCGCGATGGCGCGTACCAGTTCGTCCGGCCGCTGAGAGCCGATGAGCACGCGCTCGCCGCTGGCTAGCACCAGGCGGGCGCCCCGGTTGCCGCGCGCGTGGTACACAATGCCGCGCGCCGCCCAGCGCACTCCCCAGCCGCCGAAATCGCGGATGGGACGATAGGTGCGGGTTTCCACGCCGCGGATCTGGTCCCAGGGTATGGTGCGTTCGGGCCATAGCCAGACAAACAAGATGAACAAGCCATCGTCGCGGACTTCGGTGACCAGTTTCAACCGCAGGAACCAGATGGCCACAACCAGAGCGACCGCGAATGCCGGCCACAGCAGGGAGGGGGACATCGAAGGCTGGTTCAACCCCATTTGCCGGTAGAGACCGTAACCGACGATTAAGGCCGGGATGCAGAATATTGCCGTCCAAAACCATTCGAAGCGCTGCTCTTCGTGAAACTGTACCATGGGTTCCCGATCCAATGTAGCACTTGGCTGCCTGCCAGGGCCGAGGACTCAGTTCAGTCCCGCCTGGTAGCTCCGCAGCCCGCGCAAGCGCTGCTCGATCTCGGCCCGGTCCGGGGCCTCGGGCGCCAGGCGCAGGTAGGCTTCCAGATCGCCGCGCGCGGCGGCCGGGTTTCGCATCTGCAAGTGAACCATGCCGCGCAGCTTGTATTCGTCGGCGGCCCGCGGGTCCGCCGCCAGCAACAGGTTCAGCGTCTGCAAGGCCTTGCCGTACGCCCGGCGGTGCAAATACACGCCGCGCAGATTCTGTATCATCCGGGTCAGGATCTGGCGCTGGCTGGCGGGCGCCAGCATGCGGGAGTCGTCGCTGAGCGGAACGCCGGTCGATTGCCGGGCCAGATCGAAACACTCCGCCGCGGTCAGCAACCGGCCGCCCTGAAACACGTCGATGAACGCCGCAAAATCCGCGTCGCGGTATTGCACCAGAAAGTGACCCGGCAGCCCGATCCCGTACACCGGCCGCACCAACCGCCGCGCGATCTCCAAATACACCGCGGCCAGCGCGATCGGAATGCCGGTGCGTGCGGTCAGCACGTCGTTCAGGCAACTGTTGCGCGGGTCGTAGTAGTGCGCGGTGTTGCCCGCGAATCCCAGTTCCCCGAAAAGGTACCGGTTGGCCGCGTCCACATAATCGGATCCGCCGGAACGGCCCGCCAGGCGCTCCGAAAGTTCCACGGCGTAGGAGTCCAGAATCCCGATGAACGGCTCGATGTCCAGGTTGGGGTACTCGATGCCGGCAAGCTCCAGCGCCGCCCGATCCAGGCCGGGTTCCTCGCTGCGGCCGGTGAGCAGATCGAGCAAACGCTGCATCGCAGACTAAAATAGCACCATGCACCGGACGCTTTTCCGCGCGCTCATCGCCACCCTGCCGTGCTGCATTCCGGCGGCCGGTCAAATGCCGCGTTTCACGGAGCACGTAATAAAACAATTGCGCAACGAAGCCATTACAGGGTATGCTCTACAGGAGCGCACGCTCGTTACCTGGGGCGATCGACTTTTGTGGAGGGGATTGCCGCAAGGCAATTATCAGGTTGTCCGGGGCCGCGGGCGTGCGTTTGCCGAAGGCGGCTGCCTGCTGGATGTGGATGGCGACGGCAAGCTGGATATTGTCGTCAACGAAGGCGGTCCGGAAGCCGACCTGGTCTGGTATCGCGCGCCGCATGGGCCCGCTTCAAAGCAGGCTGCCTGGTTGCGCCACGTGATCGATACCGGCGTCGACGCGCCCGACGTCCTGCCCGCCACGCTGCTCGGCCATCGCGGCGTTTTGCTGATCCACAAGCGCATGCAGGTGCGTTTCTACGAGATTCCCGCCGATCCCACCGCGCGCTGGCCCTCCCAGGACGTGTATTCTTTCTACTCGCCGGCGCACCAGGGTGGCCTGCGCATGGCCGATATCGACGGCGACGGGCTGCCGGACATCCTGGCCGGCATGTACTGGATCCGGTCGCCCGAGAGTTTCGAGCTGCCCTGGCGCTTGTTTGCGATCACCCTATGGAATGAAACTCCGGAATCGGCCATGCTGCGGCTGAGCTACGGTCCGCTTGGACTGGTTGCGGCGCAACGCGCCATGCAGCCGGCGCGGCTGGCGCGTTTCGAGAAGCCCGCCGATCCACGGCAGTTGTGGATCGAACACCGCATCGAAAGCCTGCCGGATCTGGCGGACGTGAACAGCCTGGACATTGCCGATTTCGATGGCGACGGGCGCCCCGATATCCTGGTCGCGGAGAAGGCCGGCAAAAGCCGCCTGCTGGTGCTATACAACGAAGGGGAAGGCCGGTTTCGGCCTGTGGTGGTGGCGCAAGGGCGGCCGGTTCTGTTCGCGAAGGCGGTGGACATGCATGGCGATGGGCGTCCCGATATCCTCGCCATCCGCGCGGACGCGGTGGTGTGGTTTGGGGCTGAATCTCCGGATCGAGAACATGGCAAACGTCAACGATAACGTGGGGCGCTTAGCGCAGCGTTTTGGCGAGTTACCCCAAGTCGTGGCCGTGGCGCTGGCTGGATCGCGCGGCGCGGGCGCGCACGACGCGGAGTCGGATTTCGATCTCTACGTCTACTGCGCGCGCGATGTGGCCGTGGAGTTCCGGCGGGCGTTCATGGGCGAGGCCGCGGAAATCGACAATCGCTTTTGGGAGCCCGGAGACGAGTGGTCCGATCCGGCAACCGGCGCGCGGCTTGACATCATGTACCGATCCCCCGCATGGATGGAAGACCAGCTCGACCGCGTGTTGGTGCGGCACGCAGCCGCCATCGGGTACACAACCTGTTTCTGGTACAACATTATCCATTCCGAAGCTCTGTCCGATCCGCGCGGCTGGTATTGCCAATTGCAGGAGCGTGCCCGCATTCCGTATCCGGAAGAGTTGCGGCGCGCAGTGGTGGCGAAGAACTGGCCGATTCTGCGGCGGAATCGCTCATGCTATCGGCGCCAAATCGCGGTGGCGCTGAACCGCGGGGATGCGGTGAGCGTGCAACACCGCGTGACGGCCTTGCTGGCCAGTTACTTCGACGTGTGGTTCGCCATGGAGAGAAAGGCCCATCCCGGCGAGAAGCGGCTGCTCACGCATCTGCCCGATCCATGGGCATTGCTTGTGCGCGCCGTGCTGGACGCGCAGCCGGAAGTGTTGCTTGCGCGCATCGATTCGCTATTGGACCGGCTGGACGCGCGGCTGGCGGAGGAAGGGCTGTTGGGTTGATCGTGGGGCGGCGCCATGCGCCGCCTGCGTGGGGCTAAAAAGCCTCGCGGCAGCGCATGGCGCTGCCCTACAAGTTATTTTGCCGCGGCCGCGCTCTGTGCCTTGAACATATCCCGGAACATATCGTCGGCCGCGACCGCCGTATAGTCTTTCGGTATCTCGAACAGTGACGCATCCACTGGAGCGGTAGATAACTCCGCGACTTCCTGGTCGATCTCTATCAACGGAGCGTCCGGGTCGAGAGCTGGGAAGCTTTGGCCCTGGGTGGCCATCTGCTTTGCCACCACCGCCAGGAACGGCATGTAGATCTCCATGCGGTTGCGCAGAATCACGGATTGGTTCTTGGACATCTCGTCCACCAAGGGGCCAATCGCGTTGGCCATACCCGGCATCTTGCCGGCCAATTTCTCGAACATCCCCGCGGGGTTCATGATATATTTCTGCCAGGCCTGGTAGCCGGTCAGCTCCCGTATGGCCGGCAGGCGCAAGGCTTCTTCCTTCTTGGCCGTCCAAATGTGCATCACCATTTTCACGTTTATGCTGGGGCCGGTTGGTTTCGGCATTCCCGCAGGCATGGGCATTTCCATGGTGAAGGTAATTTCGCGCTCTTCGGCCTGGACCCCCTGAATCTCGGTGGTCTTGCCCGTCACCTTGGAATCGACACTGGTTTTCATCGACGCCAGGATTTGCTGCACCGCCTGCATCTGCTGGGGCGCCGCCTGGGGCATCGCGCCCGCCATTTTGTCCACGAGCTGCGATAGGGGCAAGGCCGCGAAAGTCTTGCTGGCCGGATCGACCAGCGTCACGTCGCCCTTCGTAAAATCGAAGATCTCGATCCACTTGCCCGCGGTGGTGTATCCCTGGTTCCCCTTCATGCGGATGGATGTCGACGTTCCGGTCTGCATCGCCTTCATGAACTGTTCCATGATGGGTTGCAAGGCCGCCGCCGGCTTGAATTCGGTTTCATAGCGGAGGGTTACGTCCGCGCGCAGCCCGGGCGCTACTGAAACGGCCAGCGCCAGAAAGATTAGGGCACAGAGATACTGTTTGCCAAACTTCATTTCTCTATCATACAGGTTCCATTCCGCACGAATTGGAGGGCGGGCAAAGCTCGCCTGTGGAGTTTCTACATTTTGTCCGCCGCAGTGGGGCAGGCTCGCAGCCTGCGCGGGCCTCGCAGGCCCGCTGGTAGCACAGGCTTCAGCCTGTGTTAATTATTGCTGGACCGTAAACTCGATCGCCGCAAATCTCACGATGTGGTTCGGCTTATCGGGCAGCAGCACGCGCGCCAGCGCATGAATCACGTGCCCCGGCGGGCAGTCCGGCTTGATCATCGGCAGCGAATATTTTGCCGACGCGCCTACACGATCGTAATCGCTCCAATCGTCGAAGGCGCGTAGCGTATGATCCACGCAGGCGTCATTAGTGAATAGCTCCGCGGCACGGTAAACGTCGTCCTCCGGCAGCAGAATCGCGATCCGTTCGCCGGCGTCGGCCTTGCCATCGCCATTGCCGTCGCCCAGGGTCAGTTGGACCTTTTCGGTGGCGTGCTGGAAAATACGGACCTGCTGGCCATCCACGATGCGGAAATCCGCAAAGGGTTTCGCGGGCGGAAACAGCGGAATTTCGACCGGCATGCGCGCGTCGCCCTGTACGGCCACGACCTTCACGATGGCCCGCTTCGGGTCGCGCACCGTTACGGTGATCCCAATTTCGGTAGACTGTCCCGGCGCGATCGCCGGCAATTCCGACGACATAGGCGCAAGGTCCACACCGGCATTGGGACTGAGCCACCGCAGCGTGCCCGGCTTCGATGGCGCCGCGCCCTTGTTCCAGACGCGCAGGCGCGCGTGCACCGGCTCGCCCGCGGTGGCCCACTCCGCGCCGTCCAACCGATATCCGGAAATCGCCAGTACCGGTCCGGATGAAATTCCGACCTCGTATTCCTCGCCGTCCAGTTCCAGATTCAGGCGGCCATCGGGGCCGGCCGCGATCGTCCGCCGCTGCACATTGCCGTCGCGCAACCGGACGATGGTCACGGTTTGCGGCTTGCGCGGCGCGTATAGTTTATCGGTTTCGAGAGACAGCTTCACCCCTGGAATCGCGGCGCCGCCCGGCAGCCATTCGCGCACCGACGAACGGAAGCCCGCGGCCGAGACGTTCGATAGCGTGGTGAATCCCGGCTGTTTGCGGTCGGATGCCACCTCCCAACCCCACACGGTGAAATTCGGATACACGTCCGCATGATTCCAAACCGCGGGACGCGGCAGCGGGTGCGCGAACGCGTTCATGTGGAACGCCAGGGTCTTGGACATGCCGGGCGTGCCGTGGTCGAAGTCGAAGTCCTCAGTCTCGTGCCAGTCGCGCGCGTACTTCCAGATAGCGTTCAACTGGCGATGGTAGAACTGGATGAAATCGCGCGAACCGGTCACCAGGCGCGTGCGCACGCCTTCATAATTGCCGTACATTTCTTCGTGGCGATATTCCACGGGGAAGTCGCGTGGACCCACAAAGAACTCCGGAGACCCCATGAAACTGGATGCGCTGGAGACCAGGTGCGGATACTTGCCGGCGATCCAGAAAGACATGAACCCGCCCATCGACAGGCCGGCCGTGGCGCGATGATCGCGGTCGGCGATGGTGCGGTAGTTGGCGTCGATGAAATCCACCAGATCCGGGAAATAGAGCGGGAACTGGCGGTTGGTTTCCACCGGGCCGATATTGTACGGCCGCTTGTAATTGTCGCCCGAGAAACGCGGATTGAAGCCGTCCCACTTGACCACGATTACATCGTGCGTAGCCACGAAGTTGGCGATATTGTCGCCGCCGTAATCGGTGCCGGAGTCGTAGTTGCGATTGGGCGGGTCGTCGACGGGCTTGTTGAAGCGCTCGCTCCATCCGTGAAACCAGTAGATGACCGGGTAGCGTTTTCCGGACGTTTCGTAATTGGGCGGCAGGAAGATGCGAAAGTTGCGCGTTTCCGTGAATACCTGGCTGAATTGGACGCGATCCTGAATCGTCGCCTCGGCGCCGAATGCGGGGAGCGCGCAAAGTAGGATGAATAGGAACCGTGCGATCACTCCATCATGTTAACTCGCCGGTGGGGCGGCGCCATGCGCCGCCGCGGGGCTTTTAGCCCCGCCTGGGCGAGCCGCGCGCCGCCGCAGAGCGGGTTCCGGAGAACCCGCGCAGGCCTGGAGGCCCGCCCCACCAAAAGGCCGAAGTCCAGCCAGCCGTCTGAAAGCCGGCCGCGGGCAGAATTGCCAAGCCTAGAACTCAGTACCCGGCCTTTGCCGAATCTCCAGGCAGCCTCGCCCGGCAGGTAGCATCTTGCCGGGATTCAGCCGGGCCTCGGGATCGAAGAGCCGCTTGAACGCGCCCATCGTCTCCAAGGTTTCCGGCTTGAACTGGCGCGCCATCAATTCGTTTTTCTCCATGCCTACGCCGTGTTCGCCCGTGATCGATCCGCCCACGCTGAGGCAGTGTTCGAGAATCTCGGCCCCGGCCGCCCGCGCCTTGTCCAGGTCCCCCGGCTTGCGGGCATCGAACAGAATGATCGGGTGCAGGTTGCCATCCCCCGCATGGAAAATGTTGCTGATGGTCAGGCCGTACTTGCGCCCCACCTCTGCGATCACGCTCAAAGTGGGCGCGATCTGCGTGCGCGGCACCACGCCATCCTGCACGTAATAGAACGGGCTGACCCGGCCTACCGCGCCAAACGCGTTCTTGCGGCCCTTCCACAGCAACTCGCGTTCCTCGGCGGACTTCGCCACACGGACCTCGCGCGCGCGGCAGGCTTGGCATGCCTCGCGGATCTGCTCCACCTGCTCCTCCACATTCTCGCGCAACCCTTCCAACTCAATCAGCAGCACGGCCGCGGCATCCATCGGATAGCCGGCGTGGGTAGCCTCTTCCACCATGCGCAGCATCACGCCATCCAGCATCTCCACGGCTACCGGAACAATCGCGCGCGCGGTAATCTCGGCGACCGTGGCCCCGCAATCCTCCACCCCGCCCGTGTGTACTGCGAGATCGTCGATGTCCAGGGCCGCGGAATCGTAGATGGCCAGGATGGTCTTCACCATCTCCGGCTTGCGCATCAGCCGTACCATGATTTTGGTCACCAGCGCCAGAGTGCCCTCCGAGCCGGTCAGCAAGCCGGTCAGATCGTAGCCCGGCAATTCGGATTCCTTTCCGCCCGTGGTGGCCACGGTGCCATCCGGCAGCACGAATTCCAGTCCCAAAACATGGTTGGTGGTCACCCCGTAGGCCAGCGTGTGCGGCCCGCCCGCGTTCTCGGCTACGTTGCCGCCCATGGTGCAGGCGCGCTGGCTGGAGGGATCGGGAGCGTAGAAATAGCCCTGCGATTGGACCGCCAGCGTGACATCCAGGTTCACCACGCCAGGCTCCACCAGCGCGCGCTCGTTTTCCAGATCGATTTCCAGGATGCGGTTCATGCGCGCGAAGCCGACCACCACGCCGCCTTCGCGCGGGATCGCACCGCCGCTCAATCCGGTGCCTGCGCCGCGGCCCACAATCGGCACGCCGAATTCACCGGTGATCCGGACGATGCCGACTACGTCTTCAGTGCTGCGCGGAAAGACCACCATCTCCGGGCGGCCCTTCTCCACGCTGCCATCGTATTCGTAAAGCGCCAGGTCTTCCGGCTGGTCCAGGTATCCGCCGGGGCCCAGAAGATCGATCAGTTTTCGCTTGGCCGAAGGTAGCACGGGCTTTAGCCTATGGGGATCTACAAAAACGATTTCACCGCGTTCACCATGCTGCCGTCGGTCCAATTCGTCGCCCCAATAATCTTCTGCACCACCTTGCCCTTGGAGTCGATGATATACGATTCCGGATACTTGAAGGTGCCATAATCGGTGCTGATTTTGGCCTCCGGATCCCGCGCCGTCATGAACGAAACGTGCGTGCGTGAAAGGAAGTCGCGATACAGTTTGGGATTCGTGTCCATGCTCACGCCCAGCACCACCACGCCGGAGCCCGCCATGTCTTTCGCGAACCGATCGAGCGAAGGCACCTCCTCGACGCACGGCTGGCACCAGGTAGCCCAGAAATTCAACACCAGCAAACGCCCGCCGAAGTTCGACGTCGTGATGGTGCGGCCGTTGTCGGCCGTGATGGTGAAATCCGGGGCGGAGTCTCCCACGCCGACGATGCGCTCGTGTATGGAACTGTAAAGCACAAACACGAGGACGGCCGACAACAGGACGATCCCGGCCTTCAGGAATTGATCGATTTTGACGCTATGCATAGCTGGAAACTATAATTTTAGTGTACTTTCGTCCCGTTTGCTGCATCCAATAGGTAGCCTTCATGCTGATCACCCGAAAGGTGGAGTTCTCCGCATCGCACATCTGCCGCAATCCGCGGCTGTCGGATGCCGAGAATCGCGCCCTGTTCGGAGCGGCCGCCAATCCTCACGGCCACGGCCACAACTACGTGCTGGAAGTCACCGTGGAAGGCGCGCCCGACCCGGTCACAGGCATGGTGCTCGATCTGAAGGCGCTCAAGGAAACCCTGCATCGCGAGGTCGTCGACATCTACGATCACCGCTTCCTGAACCGCGAAGTCGCGCCGTTCGACCGCGTAATTCCGACGCCGGAGAACATCGCGATCGACATCTGGAACCGGCTGCAGCCGCATTTGAACGGCCCGTACGGCCGGTTGCACGGCGTGCGCATCTACGAGACGCCGGACTTGTTCGTGGACTATTCCGGAGACGCGGCTTGATGCTGGTCACGCGCAAGTACCGCTTTTCGGCTTCGCACCGGCTGCACGCGCCGGAGTTGGGCGAAGCGGAAAACCGCGCACTGTACGGCAAGTGCAACAATCCCTTCGGGCACGGCCACAACTACGAAATCGCCGTGACCGTGCGCGGCCCGGTGGAAGCGCGGTCCGGGCGCGCCGTGGATCCGGAGTTGTTGGACGGCCTGGTACGCCGCGAAGTGCTCGATCCGTTCGAGCATCGTAACCTCAACGAGGAGGTCGAAGCGTTCCGCGCCGCGGTTCCGACTTCCGAGAATCTGGGACGCGAAGTGGTGCGGCGGTTGAAACAGAATTGGCAAGCGGTGTTTGCGGACGGGCCGCGTCTCGAACGCGTGGCCATCGCCGAGACCAGCCGCAACGCGTTTGAAGTGTCAGCCCATGAAATCGAATAAAGCGAACGTAAAAGTGATGACCCCGAAAGCGGACGCCGCGCCGGTGGACCAGTCCATCGCGCCGCTGGTGAAACAGATGCTGGAGCGCCTGGGCGAGGATACCCAGCGCGAAGGCTTGGCGCGCACCCCCGAGCGCGTGGATCGCGCGCTGCGCTTCCTTACCAGCGGCTACCGGATGGACGTGAACAAGGTGGTGAACGGCGCCTTGTTCGCGGTGAAGTACGACGAAATGGTCATCATGAAGGACATCGAGTTCTTCAGCATGTGCGAGCATCATATGCTGCCGTTCTTCGGTAAAGTGCACGTAGCGTATATCCCCCGCGACCGGGTGATCGGGTTGAGCAAACTGCCGCGCCTGGTGGACGTATTCGCCCGCCGCCTGCAGATACAGGAGCGCATGACGCAGCAGATCGCGCAGACCATCCAGGAGTTGATCGAGCCGGTGGGCGTGGGAGTGATCTGCGAAGCGCGGCACTTCTGCATGATGATGCGCGGCGTCGAGAAGCAGCATTCAGGCGCAGTCACCAGCGCCATGCTGGGGGCGTTCCGCAATCGGAAGGAGACGCGCGACGAGTTCCTGGCGCTGGTGAATACGCCGGTTGCACGGTAGGCGGCTGTTGCAATTCGCTCCTTGACGACTTGACTTCCGCCCAGTTTTCAACCGTCCTCACGCGGCTTCAGAGCGCTGGCGAATGCAACTATCGGATTAGCGATGCTGGGTGTCGCATCGTTGGTACAATACGCGAAGTGGCCGATGAGTCTTCGAGCGCGGCAAAGCGATTGGTCTTTGTCAGCCACAGCGGCCCAGATACGTGGGTTGCAAAGCGGATCGCGCGGGAGATCGAGGCGCGCGGGACCACTTTCTTGGACGAGGGCCAGGTCGATGCCGGGGCGGACTTCGAGGAAGAAATCCTCGACTTCCTGCAGCGCGCGCACGAACTAGTGGTGTCGCTTACGCCGTGGGTGCTGGAAAGGCCCTACGTTTGGGCCGAGATCGGTGCTGCATGGGGCCGCCGCATTCCGATCATTGCGCTATTGCTGGGCATCACGGCAGCGGAGTTGCAAGTTCGCCCAGGCACACCGGTGTTCCTCAAGAAGCGCGATCTCCTCGATTTGAACGATATCGGGGTATACTTGAGGCAGTTAGCGGCCCGCATGCGGCGCGAAGGAAAACATCGATGGACAAGCCAAAAGTTTTCATTTCGCACTCGGCGGTCGACGCGGACTGGGCGCGGTCATTCGCACGAGCGCTCCAGCAACGAGGGGTGGCTGTTTGGTTCGACGAATTTGACGTTCGCCCGGGCGAATCGCTCGGCGACGCTCTCGAATCCGGCTTACGCGGAAGCGACGTAGTCGTCGCATTGTTGGATCCCGAGTACCCGGCGAAACCGGCTCTCTTCTTTGAACTCGGGGCAGCCATCGGTATGGGAAAGACGTTTGTACCGATTGTTCCGAAGGGCCTGGATCCGAGCACCCTGCCGATCGACGTGCGCCTGCGCCGTTATCTGATCGGAGATAGCCCCGAGCACACGGCGGAAGAACTATCTAACGCGCTAACGGCCGCGTGACAGGACGGCATCTCTCAAACTCGCAGCGCCGACATCGGATCGATCCTGGTGGCACGCCGCGCCGGAATATAACTCGACGCCAGCGCCACTACCAGGAACAGTCCGGCAATCCAGGCGAAAGTTCCCGGCGATTTGCGGATCGCTCCCGAAGCGCGGCTGCCAAAGCTCGTTGCCTATCATGGCGACCGGCGGACCGCCGGGCGCGGCTTCCTCGGGACGAAATCCGCGTCCGCGCAGCGGATCGACGCTCAGAATCCGCAGGAAGTGGCCGATACGTGCTAGCCACTATGATCAGTGCTCCCACGGCAGTACTGGCGCTGCTGTTTGCAGGCATCCAACTGAAGCGGGCGCGGGCCGTGGAACGCGGACGGTTCACTGGAGGTCGAACGCATGCTCGCATCGCATGATCGGAAATGGCTTGATTTCTTCAAGTCTCGTTCGCCGTTTACATCTGGTGGTTCCGCAACAAAGCGAATAGCGGCGCAGAGTGAACCGACCGGTCGCTGCTGAAAAAACGCCGGCCAGGCATAGCCCGTTACTTCTCCGGTTTCAAGAGTCCGATGGTATTGCCGTCGGGGTCGGCGAGCCACGCAAATGTGCCGGTCGGAATTTTGATAGGCGGAACCAGCGTTTTTCCTCCCAAGGCCACGGCTTTATCCAGGTACGCCTGCACATCCTCCACTTCCACGTAGAACATCGTGTAGTGCTGCGGTTCGTGGTTGAGCGACGTAATGTGTCCCGGAATCCCTCGCTGGCTGGCCGTGTCGATCGTCGAGGCCGGTCCGTTCGGCTGCATATGCCAGCCGAACAAGTCCCCGAAAAACCGCTCCGTTTTGGCGCGGTCCCGGCATCCGATTTCAAAATGCACCACGGGATGTTCCATTGGTCCTCCTCCAGGTTGAATCGTTTTCCGCGATTGACTCCATGCCGGTATCGCAACGGTGACCAGCGTCAGAGCCGCACGACGGGTATACAAATTTTCAGGTCGAATGTCTCCCATCCTATTTCCTCCGGAAGCCGTACGAACATCTCCATGGCCGGCAGATCCGCCGGCTCGAAGGCGCCCGCGGGAAGCCAGATCCGGTACAAATAATGCCAGGCGCGATCCACATGTGCAAGGTCTCCGGCGCAGTGGAAGGCGACGATCCGCTGGGACTCGAAATCGCGGATGCTGAGGCCCGGCGCATCGCATTCGGACTGGGCCGGCAACGATACCAGCGGGGCGGCCGCCCGTCCCCGCGAGCCGATAATCTCGCCCAGCAGGCCGCCCGGCTGCCGCGGGAAGGCGATGCCCAGATCGTAGCGGCAATTTTCGGAGGGCGTGATGGCCGGATCGTCCAGGGACATGCCGACGACGACCACATCCCGGATGTCGGTACGCCTCGCCGCCAGCCACGCAATGAGCGCGTGGTAGCTGTCCACCAATCGCGTATTGCCGTAGGGCGCGTAGATCCGGCTGTAAACATAGCGGAACGCGCTGAACCGCTGGACCCGAACCCGCACATCCTTCGCCGCGGCTTTCCAGCGGTGCAGCTCTTCTACAGTGTGGAACGACAGCGTTTCCGGCGCTTTGCAAATCTTGCTTTTTTCGAGCGGGCTGCGCCGGTCCCATGAGCTGGGGGTTCTGCCAAAGCGATTCTTAAATGCGCGGGAGAATTCAGCCGTTCCCGCGAATCCCGTTTCCAGGGCGACATCCGTGATTCGCTTTCGAGGCGATGTCTTCATCAGCAAAGCGGCCCTTTCGAGCCGCACCCGCCGCACGTGGCTGTTCAGCGTCTCGCCCGTAACGCCCTGAAAAATGCGATGGAAGTGGAAAGGGGAGAAACAGCCGACGCCGGATAACTTGGTCAGCGAAAGGTCGCCGTCCAGATGCCCCGAGATGTAGTCGAGCGCGCGATTCACCCGGTCTTGATAGTGCTGGTTGCGCCGCATACAGCCTAACAGGATAACGCCTTAGTGGGGCAGGCTCGCAGGCCCGCTGTCCTGCAGGTCTTTCAGGCTCTCGTCAAGCAAAGTCTGCGTCCCTTCGTATGGGCCGCCCTGGCCTTCCCACTCCATGGAAAAGTAGCCGCGGTAACCGGCGGCCTTGGCGATCGCAAAAGTGCGCGCCATGCTCACGCGGAAGACCTTGCCGTTCTCCACCTCGGAATCTTTCGCGTGCGAGATGTTGTAAGCGTGGCGGAACATAGCCTCGACCGCCTTGTAATTGAAATCTTCATCCCCTTTCATCATGGAGTTGCCGAAATCCGGCAGGCCGCGCAGCCACGGGCTGTTCACCGCGTCGATCGCCTTCACCAGGAAAAATGCGTCTTCGCTGACCAGATCGTCGTTTTCCAGGTTGATCACGATACTTTTCGCGGCGCCGTACTCGGCAACCTGCTTCAGGCTTTCCGCCGTCCGGCCCACGTCGGGTGGCGCGCCCCGCGCGCCCTGGATATGAACGCGAATGCTGGGCGAGCCGATCGCCACGGCCACATCCACCCATTTCTTTCCGCCCGCGATAGCCTTGTCGCGCCGCTCCGGATCGGGATCGTACAGGCTGGCTCCGACGCTGGCCGGGATGTTCACGATGTGCGAGTGGGCCTGCTCCACCGCGCGGCGCAACTCTTCGAGGTAGCCCGGCTCGGTGGATGGAAAATGTCCGCTGAGCGGTTCGATGTTGTGGATGCCGAATTTCTCCACTACCATTGAGGCGAAATCGGTCAGCTTGAGTCCGGGGTGGCTGGGCCGGTCCATGAAATTGCGGAAGGGATACGAGGCCACCGCCAGCCGGTCGCGCGGCGCCGCGGGAAAGTGGATATCGGGCACGGCGGACGGGCGCGCGGCGGGCGCGGCGGCGAGCGCGGCGCAGGTTTCGATAAAAGTGCGGCGGGTGATCGAGGGCATGGCTCGATTCCAGAATAGCGCGGCAGTTGGAGCGGTGGATCGAAGCGCGCGCGCTTCGACATCCCGGTGCCTAATATGCCATGTCCTACATACGGATCGCCACACATCCGCGCATTTTCGACTCGCCGCTGGCGCCGGATGAGGCGGCCGGGAATGTCGCGGCCCCTCTGGCGCTCCCAAATGTAAGCGCCGTCGCGGAACAAGACGGCTTTGGAGGCTTACCGGCACGTCACGGCGAACCAGGTGGTTCGTGGTTCGAGTTCTTCGATGTTCCGCGATCCGTTCTTGCCGCGATGCCGCGCGTCCGGCGATTTGCCATACTGGCGATATGCAAGCAACCGCGCAAACCATCGCCCCTCCCGACGCCTCCGAGTATGCCCCGTATTATGGGAAATACATCGCGCTGGTCGGCGGCCACGACGTAGTCGCCGCGCTGGAAGATCAGCCGCGCGAAACCTTGGCGCTGCTCGCTGCACTAAGCGAGGAACAAGGCGACTACCGCTACGCTCCCGATAAGTGGAGCATCAAGGAAATGTTGGGACACGTGATCGACGCCGAGCGGGTCTTCTCATACCGCGCCTTGCGCTTCGCGCGCAACGACCGCACGCCTCTGGCATCGTTTGAGCAGGACGATTACGTCCGCTCGGGCGATTTTGGAGATCGCCGGCTGGCGGATCTCATCGAGGAGTTCGTGTGCGTCCGCCGCGCGACTGTATGGCTCTTCCGCCACTTGAGCGGGGAGGCCTGGATGCGCCGCGGCACCGCCAGCGATAACCCGGTTTCGGTGCGGGCCGTGGCGTATATTATCGCCGGCCATGAGTTGCATCACCGGCGAGTGTTGCAGGAGAAATACCTCGTGGCGCAGGCACCCTGCCTGCCGCGCTGACACTCATGTCAGCGCAGGCGAGCCGCGCTCGCCTTAGCCGGTTGTGCCCACCTCGGGCGATGGTTCCGGCCGGCAACGGCATGCTGTTCGGCATCGGCGCGGGCGATCCGCTGACGTTCGTGCCGGTCCCCCTGATACTGCTCACGGCCGCGGCGATTGCGTGCCTGATCCCGGCCATGCGCGCCACCCGCATCGATCCCACGGCCGCGCTGCGCCGGGAATAGGGTTTGTAGGGCAGGCGTCTACGCCTGCGGCCTGTGGGGCAGGCGTCTACGCCTGCGGCCTGTGGGGCAGGCGTCTACGCCTGCGGCGGGTCTCCAGACCCGCCCACAAATAGGTGATAGCTTAGGCAGATGAAAGCCGCATGGATCTGTATGGCACTGGCGTCCACCGTTAGTCTGCGCGCCGCGGATATGGTCGAAATCCGCTCCATCATGGCCAACCGCGTTGAAAGCGGCAAGGCCGTGGGCATCGTCACCGGCGTCATCGACGAAAAAGGGCGCCAGGTCGTCGCCAGCGGCAAGATTTCGCTCGACGGGACGCAACCCCCGGATGGCGACACCGTGTTCGAGATCGGCTCGGTCACCAAGGTCTTCACGTCGCTGATCCTCGCCGACATGATTGAGAAGGGCGAAGTGAAGCCGGACGATCCGGTCGCCAAGTTTCTGCCCGCCACCGTGAAAGTGCCCAGCCGCAACGGCCGCCAGATTACCCTGCTGGACCTCTCGATGCAGGTCTCCGGGCTGCCGCGCCTCCCCGATAACCTGAAGCCCGCCGATCCGGCCAACCCCTACGCCGATTACGATGCCGCGAAGCTGTACGGCTTTCTTTCGCGCTACACGCTCACGCGCGATCCGGGCGAGAAGTATGAGTATTCGAACCTCGCCGTGGGTCTGTTGGGTCACGCGCTGGCGCTCAAAGCGGGCATGCCTTACGAAGAACTGCTGCGCCGGCGCATCTTCGATCCGTTGGGAATGAGCGGCACATCCATCACGCTCTCCGAGGCGCAAAAGAAGCGGCTCGCGCCGGGATACAACGGATCGCTCAAGCCCGTCAAGAACTGGGATTTCGCCGCGCTGGCCGGCTGTGGCGCGGTACGCTCCACCGTGAACGATATGCTGAAGTTCGTCGCCGCGAACCTGGAGCTGACCGACACCCCGCTCAAAGCCGCCATGCGCCGCATGCGATCCGTGAGGAAAGAAATTGGCGCTGAAGATCTGCAGATCGGCATGGCCTGGCACGTTTTCACCAAATTCGACACCTTGATTTGGTGGCACAATGGCGGCACCTACGGCTACCGCTCGTTCGTGGGCTTCAACCCCGCGAAGAAGGAAGGCGTGGTAGTGCTATGCAACACGTTCATGGACAATGACGACCTGGGCCGGCACATCCTGGAGAGCCGCTATCCGGTCGCCGGCTTCACCAAGGAGGCGCCGCGGAAAGAGATCCAGGTCGACGCGGCCGTGCTCGAAAAATACGTGGGCGAATACGAACTGACGCCGGCCTTCAAGATCGCGGTGACGCGCGAAGGGGCGCAATTGTTCGTGCAGGCCACCGGGCAGCCGCGTTTCGAGATATACGCGCAGTCGGAATCGGAGTTCTTTCTCAAGGTGGTGGATGCCAACGTTACATTTCTGCCGGACGCTCTGATTCTCCACCAAGGCGGCATGGATCAGAAAGCCAAGAAGGTGAAGTAGCGCGGGTGTCTAACCAGGGCTGATCTCATTACGCCGACAGCGGGTCCTGAAGAACCCGTCTGCGTTTCGACATTCCGTCCGCCGCCGTGGGGCAGGCTCGCAGCCTGCGCGGGCCTCGTAGGCCCGCTCTTCGGCGAGCAAGCGCGCCCCGGCGGGGGTAAAGCCCCGCGGCGTGACTTTTTGGGGTGCTCGGCGGTTACTCTTATTTGAGGGCAGTTTGCGGAGCAACCGTTGAAGGCCGACCCGGCCAGCGAGGAAGAGCGTCTTCTGATCGAAGCGGCCCAGCGCAATCCGGGCCGCTTCGCGGAGCTTTACGAACGTAACTTTGAACGGGTGTACGCGTACGTGGCGCGTCGTGTGGGCAGCCGAGCGGAGGCCGAGGACGTAACGGCGGAAGTGTTTCAGCAGGCGCTCGCCAATCTGCCGCGATTCGAGTGGCGCGGCGTGGCTTTCGCCGCCTGGCTGCGGCGGATGGCGGCCAACGAGATTGCCGACCGATGGCATGCGATGCGGCGGGAATCGGGCGAACCGGAGCGCGCGTTGCCCGAACCGGCCAGCGAAGACGATATCGAGCGGCGCGCCATACTTTTCCAGTTGGTGGACACTTTGCCGGCGGATCAGCGGCGCGTGGTGGTCGGGCGTTTTGTGGAGCAGTTGAGCGTCGCCGATATGGCGCGCGAAATGGAGCGTAGCGAAGGCGCCATCAAACAGCTTCAATGGCGTGCGCTGCGGAGCCTGCGGGAAATGGCGGGGAGGGCGCATGCCTAAGCACGCTAAGAGCTCGCTGGCGGACCGCCTGGATCGACTGGTCGCGGAGACGCTTGCGGCGGGGCTCGGCGGCGGAGCGGCCACAGAGGACCGGCGACTCGCGCCATTGGCGGACTTGGCAGCCGACCTGCTGTATTTGCCGCGCCCAAGCTTCAAGGCGAATCTGAGAAGCGAATTAGACAGGAGAGCGCTAATGCACGCAACTGCAGTCAACCCCATACGCGCCGGCTTTCACACCATCACGCCGTACGTGACGGTGCCGCAGGCTGGCGAATTAATCGAGTTCGTAAAGAGCGCGTTCGGCGCGCAGGAGGTCTTTCGAGACACCGGATCGGCCGGAGGCATCCATGCGGAAGTGCGGATCGGCGACTCGATGATGATGATCGGCGGGGGCAGCGCGTTCCGCGGAACGCCCACTCCCACGATGTTCCAGTATTACGTTCCGAACGTGGACGAGGTCTATGCGCGCGCCATCGCCGCCGGCGCCAGCGTGCAGTTCGGGCTTCTGGAAGACCATGGAGACCGGTTCGCATCGGTCAAAGACCCGTTCGGGAACCACTGGATTCTGAGCACGCACCTGGGGCCGAGGTACGTGCCGGAGGGTCTGCGCGATGTGACCGTCTATCTGCACCCGGAGGGCGCGCCGAAGCTGATCGACTTTCTGAAGGCGGCTTTTGCCGCGGAGGAATTCGTGCGTTATGACTCGCCCGAGGGAGACGTGTTGCACGCCAAGGTGCGCATCGGCGACTCGATGATCGAGATGGGCGATTCGCGGCGGCACTCCTCCGGTATGGTCTTGCCGTCCATGCCGACTGGAATTTATATGTATGTCCCGGATGCGGACGCCGTATACCACCGGGCGATCGCGGCCGGCGCGGCCTCGCTGTCCGAGCCCGCCGATCAGCCATACGGCGACCGCCTGGCAGGGGTGCGGGACTTCTGCGGAAACCGTTGGTACATCGCGACACATATACGGGCGTAGGACAGGGAGTGTCCGCGAGCGATGCGCCCTGATATACTGCGCATCATGCGGACCACCAGCGCGATCGCGGCTCTGTTCATAACTGTTACAAGCACGGCGGCGGGGCAATACTTCCGCGGCGTGAATGTATCGCAGGCGGAGTGGGGCGACCCGCTCAGCGAGGCTTACGGCGTCGGCAATTACACTTACGCCACGGCGCCCACCTTCAATTACTTCGCGGCGCGCGCCCTGCCGTTTATTCGCCTGCAGGTGAAGTGGGAGCGGCTGCAGCCCACGTTGAACGGCCCCCTCGATCCTACTCAACTTGGTTACCTGCAGCAGGACGTGGCTTACGCCCAAGCTGCCGGCGCGCAGGTCAGCATCGTTCCGCACAACGAAGCGCGATATGCCACTCTTGAGAGCCAGGTTGCCAATTACGACAGCGATGCCTGCATTATCGACAATCCCTGCCCGGGCAGTCCGGTCACTATCACGACGGCCGATTTCGTAAATTTTTGGACCCAGATGTCCACCGTGTTCAAGGACGACACCACGGTGGTGGCGTACGATCTGACAAACGAACCGCACGATATGGGGGTAGCGAGTTGGGCGCAGATCGCGCAGGCGGCCGTTACCGCGATTCGCAATAATGGCGATACCAAAACGATCATGATTCCGGGGGACGGGTGGAGCAACGCCACTTATTGGGCCAGTTATAACGGCAACACGCCGTTTATCGACGACCCCGCTAACAACTACTACTATGAAGCCCACGAGTATTTCGACTCCGATTTCAGCGGCACTTACGCGGAGACATACGACCAGGAACTGGCGGCAAATGCGCAACTGGCCGAGGTGGGAGTCACACGGCTGTTACCGTTCGTGAGCTGGTGTACGACCAATAAAGTCCCCTGCTATCTGGGCGAGTTCGGCATCCCGAACACCGATGCGCGATGGCTGACGGTGCTGGACAACTTCCTGCACGCGCTGGACGAAGCGGGCATGCCGGGCACCTATTGGGCGGCGGGCGAGTTATGGGCGACCGTGCCCACTTGCTCTTGCAGTTTCCTCTCGGTGGAGCCTTCCGCTAATTTCACGACCGACGCGGAGCAGTTGCCGACGCTGCTGGGGCACTTGCCGCCGCAATCGTTCCGGACGGCATCGGCGGCCGCTTCTTACGGGTGGGCGAGCGCGCCGGGCGAACTGGCGGCCGGTTACGCCGGGACTGGCGGCGTACTGGCGGCGGGCACGGGCGCGGCCACGCAACTGCCGCTGCAAACGACGCTCGAAGGCGCGCAGGTGCAGTTGACCGACAGCAGCGGGAATGTGTCGCTCGCACCGCTTCTATACGTCTCGCCGGGGCAGATCAATTACCAGGTGCCATCCTCCGGCGTGGCGGCGGGACTGGTGAACGTAGCGGTTTTAAACGGCGCGACCACCGTCGCCACGGGAGTGCTGGAGGTCGCATCCATCGCGCCCACCATTTTCACCGCGAATTCCACGGGGCAGGGCGTGCCGGCGGCGCAGATACAGCGCGTGCACCCCGACGGCACATACGACTACGAGGATGTGTTCACCTACGACGCCGGAAGCGGCCAGTTCGTGGCGGCTCCGATCGCGTTCGATGGCGACAGCCTTTATCTGCTGCTCTATGGCACCGGATTCGACGCGGCATCCGGCGCGAGCGGGACCAACGTGACGATTGGCACGACGCCGACGACGGTGTCGTTTTCGGGCGCGCAGGGGCAATATGCGGGACTGGATCAGATTGTGGCGCAACTGCCAGGTTCGCTGGCGGGGTCCGGCCAGGTTACGGTGAACGTGACTGTTGACAGCGCGACGGCCAACCCGGTGACGATCGCGTTCCAGTGACACCGCGCCGGCACGATGCCAGATGGCTCGCCGCGGTGATGTCCGCCGCCGGCGTGATTCTCGCTTACCAGCTATTCATCCCTCCCATCGTGGGGCTGGCCGATCAAGGCGACTTCCTGCGCACCATCGGCCGGTTCGGCTACGGTCCGCGGCACAAGGGCGGCCTGGAATATTCCTTTGTCGAGCCGAAGTACGTTGCCGATCCGCACTATCGCCTCTCTGCCTGGGAACAGCCGAACAGCGAGTACTTATTCGTGGGCGCCGCACTCTCGCTGAACAAGCTGGTATCGAAGGACGGCGCTCTGGATATCACGGTCGTGGGCTTCGTGCATACGCTGGCATTCCTCGCCGCTTTTGGCTGGTTGCTGTGGATGACTCGGGAGATCCCTGGCCGGACGCTGCTATGGATCGGCGCGTTGGTTGTATTGACCGACGGCGGCTATGTGGTCTTTTGGAACTCACTGTACAACGAGCCGGCTTCCGGCATCTTTCTTCTTCTGCTGCTGGGCGAATCCGTCGCCATCGCGAGGGCCGGCGAGGTATCCGGGGCCAGCGTCCTGCGGTGGTCGCTGTGGTCGTTCCTGCTGGTGTTTGCGAAGTTTCAGAATGCGCCAATCGGCTTGATCCTGGGATTGTTCGCGTTGCGGCTGGCAATATGGGCGCGGACGAAACGGACGCGGGCCGCGGCAGTCTTGGGCGCCAGCGCGATTCTCGGATGCGCCGTGTGGGATGTGGCCGCCATGCCCGCCGCCTGGCGCATGCCCGTGGCTTATAACATGGTTTTTGCGGCCGTGCTTCCGGAATCGAAGGACCCGCGTGCGGATCTGCGGGCGCTCGGGCTCGATCCGCGGCTGGCGCAGTATTCCGGAACCGGTGCGTGGAGTCCCAAGACCGCCTTCCCGGAACTCGCTTTTTCGGGAGTGCTGGAACAGCGGGTCACGACGTTCACGGTCCTGCGGTTTTATTTGCTGCGGCCGGCCCGGTTGTGGCGGCATTTGCACACCGTGCTGCCCCAGGCGATGTCACTGCGGCTGGAAGGGTATGGGAATTTCGAGCCCTCCGCGGATCTGCCGCCGAGGACGCTCAGCCATGCGTTCGGCCTTTGGAGCGCCTTCCACGAACGTGTGCTGGCGCATTGCGGCAAATGGATCGTATTCGCGCTGGCCGCGTGGCCGATGATCTCTGTATGGTTGTGGGTTCGCGCACGGGACGCGGTTAGCCGGAAGCGGGTGGAGTGGCTGGCGATGCTTCCCGTGGGCTGTCTCGCCGCGCTGTGTACCGCCGTGTTCGGCGATGCGTTCGATCTGGTGCGGCACCTCTACTTGTTCCATCTGCTGCTGGACGCCTGCATACTCGTGGTCGCGGCGCAGGTTTTCCGGCTGAAGGCCACCGCTCCCTGACGGTCGCGGCTCGGTAGGTCGCGGCTCGGTAGGTCGCGGCCCGGTAGGCAAACCGATCCGCGATATGGTTGTGCTAAGGTCTAATCTGAATCTCCTTGGGAGGTGACGCTTTGCAAGCAACTCTCAATCCTGCCGGTCAGGCGCAGGACTCCGTCCGCACCCCGCAACCGGTCGCCCGCAACATCGCGGTGGACGCCTATCGCGGCTGGGTGATGCTGCTGATGATGGCCGAAGTCCTGGAACTGGCGCGCGTGGCGCACGCTTTCCCCGGCAACTGGTTCTGGGGGTTTCTGGGATACAACCAGACGCACGTGGAGTGGGCGGGCTGCTCGCTGCACGATATCATTCAACCCTCGTTTTCGTTCCTGGTCGGCGTGGCGCTGCCTTACTCCATCGGCAGCCGGTTGGCCAAAGGCGGCACATTCGGCAAGATGTGGGCACACGCCATCTGGCGTTCGTTTCTGCTGATCGCGCTGGGCATTTTTCTGCGGTCGATGTACAGTTCGCGCACCTACTTCACGTTTGAAGACACCCTCACGCAGATCGGGCTGGGATATCCATTCCTGTTCCTGTTGGGCTTCCGCAAGCCGAAATTCGTTGCTAACGCGCTGGCAGTAATCCTGGTCGGCTACTGGCTGGCTTGGGCGCTCTACCCGGTGCCTGGCCCCGGATTCAATTGGCAATCCGTGGGGGTGCCGGCCAACTGGCCGCATTTCTACAACGGATTCGCGGCGCACTGGAACAAGAACGCGAATCTGGGCAACGCATTCGACCAGTGGTTTTTGAATCTCTTTCCGCGGTCGCACCCATTCGTCTACAACGATGGCGGATACCTGACGCTGAGCTTCATTCCCACTCTGGGCACCATGATCCTGGGACTGGTGGCCGGACGCTGGTTGCGGACCAGTTCGCCGCGCATTCCCATGCGGCAGCTCTTGACGGCCGGGGCGTGGGGGGTCGCCGCGGGCCTGCTGTTGCACTTCACCGGCATCTGCCCGATCGTGAAGCGTATCTGGACCCCGAGTTGGACGCTATTCAGCGGGGGCATTTGTTTCCTGCTGACGGCGGCCTTCAGTTGGGTGATCGACGTGAAGGGCTACCGCAAGTGGGCCTTCCCACTGGTGGTCATCGGGATGAACTCCATT
The DNA here is from genome assembly GCA_050008575.1 of Bryobacteraceae bacterium. Classification (GTDB taxonomy): domain Bacteria; phylum Acidobacteriota; class Terriglobia; order Bryobacterales; family Bryobacteraceae; genus Bog-159. The sequence goes on along the minus strand of JBEKMJ010000017.1, from coordinate 62,485 downwards.
GCAGCTTACCTGATCGCGCACTTGTTCGAGCGTTTTACCTTCAGTTCGTTGCGGATTCACTTGGGCCCAAATGCGTTCCGCGTCTTCGGTCCGGGACTGGAGCCGTTCCTGCTGGGTTGCGCGGTGCTCGCCACCTACTGGCTCATCCTATACTGGATGTACCGGCGCAAGCTGTTTCTTAGAATTTGAAACGGATACTGACTATCGCGGTGCTTTGCGTCCTGCTGGCGGGCGCGCTGGTCTACGTGTGCGATTCTGTTTCGCTGCGTTACCGGATTCCGAATAACCGGGCGCAATTCGGCAGTGTGATCGTGCAGCGGACGTGGATCATCCCGATGAAAGACGGCAAGACGCAATATGCGTTCGACCCGCCAGCGCCGCAGGAATGCGTAAATTCGCTTTTCCCGCATGGAGGCGATTCGCCGTGCTGGTACCTTAGGCGGCACACGAAGCAGCAAGTGAATACGGGGAGCCAGTGAGTGGCGCAGACCTGGTGGGGCAGGCTCGCAGCCTGCGCGGGCCTCGCAGGCCCGCCCTTCGGCGAGCGAAGCTCGCCCACAACAGGCTAAAGCCTGTCCACAACAGGCTAAAGCCTGTCCACAACAGGCTAAAGCCTGTCCCACCAGGAGCGGGTCTGGAGACCCGCCGCAGGCGTAGACGCCTGCCCCACTTGATTACCTCAATAATGCTATTGTTCGCCGTGACTGCAGCGCCGCTGGCCGCGCATTTCTCCCAGCCGCAGGCACAGTTCGCGGAGTCAGCGGCGGATTGGGGAACACGCGACGCACTTTTGCTGCTGGTCACGGCCATCGTCCACTTCGCTCTACTGGCGCTGCCCGCCATGGCGGCGTGCGCCTTGGCAGCCGCAAAGGGTGTTCGCAATTCCGTCGCGCTGGCCGGTATTGCGCTTGCCGCCGTGGCTGCGGCGGGATATCTGGCGTTCTGGGTCTATCTCCTATGGCCCGATCTGGGCGCGAACTTTGTAGCCGATTTAGCCATCGCAGCCGCCATCGTGTTCTACGCTCAATTTCGAAAACTGGACGCCGGCGGAAGAAAAGCTCTAGGCCGTCTCATCCCTCCGGCGTTACTCACCGGCGCCGCAGCCCTGCTGGTATTATCTACGGGCTTTCTTTATGAGGGCGTCTCCAATCCGCTGGATACGCCGGCGCGGCGCTTCTCCCACCAACTGCCGATGGATAACCGGATTCCTTTTCTCTTTGCGGAGAGTCTTCGGGAAGGCCGTGTCCCCCGCCCCCTGACCGGAGACTGGTTGTCGAGCGACCGCCCCCCGCTGCAGGCTGGGATAGTCCTTTCGCAATATGCGTTCATGCGCGGCAAGGCTTTGGGCTACACGGTGCTTTGCGCGATTCTGCAGAGCCTGTGGGTAATGGGAGCCTGGAGTGTCCTGCAAAGCTTTCAGGTAGACAGGCGCGCGGCCGCGATGGCATTAGGGGTCGCGCTGTTCTCGGGTTTCGTTTTCAACAACACATTTTTTGTCTGGCCCAAGCTCTTGGCGGCGGCGTTCCTGTTGGCGCTGTTCGCTTTCTGGCACGAAATCGAGCAGGGCCGGGTGAAGGCCGGTACCGGCGCGTACTGGCTGGCCGGCTCGCTCGGAGCCTTTGCGCTGTTAGCCCACGGCGGTAGCGCTTTTGGTCTCCTGGGCCTAGGGTTACTTGTGATACTGGTAGGCAGGCGCGGCTTGACTCGGCGCTCACTAGGGGTGTTCACCGTGGCGCTGGTTTCCATTCAGATCCCGTGGATACTCTACCAGAAAGTGCTGGACCCGCCGGGAAACCGCTTGCTGAAGATGCATCTTGCCGGAATAAGCAAGCCGGACCCGCGGCCGTTTTTCGCGGCCGTGATTGGCGCATATCGAGACTTGGGATTCTCCGGCGTACTTCACAACAAAGCAGCGAATCTCGAGCATCTGTACGGATATTCCCTGGAATATTGGGGCCGTTGGGTCAAGCTGCTGAGGGGCTCCGGCCAGACTGGCGCATTAGCGGAGCAGTTGCGCGCCCTCATGTTCTTTGAGTTCCTGCCGGCGCTGGGATTTGTGGGGCTGGGCGTTGTGGCGCTGGCAGCCGGATTGAATCGAGGAAAGAGGACAGTGGAGTGGAGCGCGGCGGCGCGAGTCTGGCTGCTGATCGGCTGCACGGATGCCATCTGGGTGCTGCTGATGTTTGGACCGGGTACGACTTACACTCACCAAGGCACGTATCTCACCATGATTCTGGCGTTTATTGGTGGCGTCCTGGCGCTTTGGGCGGTAGCGCCGTGGGTGGCGTGGACGCTGGGAGGCGCTCAGATACTTCTGAATGTGTGGCTGTACTTCGTTCTGATGAGACTGCCGGCGCAGAACGGTCCTCGAATCGAAGGCGCGGCACAGGTTTCGTTTGCCGTGCTGGCAGTGGCCGCACTGGGCGCAACAGTTGCAATTCTGGGCCGCATGGGCCACGGCGGAAACGTGGACCGGTGACAATCAAGGAGGTCCCACTGTGCAGACGGGACAACCCAGCCGTACCGCACGCGCGGCGGCGGTGCATCGCGCGGTGCACCAAGTGTTGGAGAAGGGGCGTATCTTCGCCGATCCGTTGGCGCTCCGCATTCTGGGTGAAGACGCCGCAGCGCTGGTTCGCGACGCCCAGCAAAATCCGCACAGACGGCGGATGCGGATCTTTATCGCGGCGCGCACGCGCTTTGCCGAAGATGCATTGGCAGCCGCGATCGAGCGCGGCGTCCGGCAACTTGTGGTGCTGGGCGCGGGCCTGGACACCTATGCTTACCGCGGCGCTCAGCGGGATCGCCTGCGCATCTTCGAGGTGGACCACCCGGCTACGCAGGCCTGGAAACGGCAGCGACTGGCGGAGGCGGAGATCCCGCTGCCGGACGCGCTGACGTTTGCGCCGGTGGATTTCGAGCGCGAGACGTTGGGTGAGGGATTGGCCGCCGCGGGCTTCGATCCGGCGCAGCGGTCCTTCTTCACCTGGCTGGGAGTCGTCCCTTATCTTACGCAAGAAGCGGCCTTCACCACGTTGCGCTTCATTGGAGGTCTGCCGGGCGGCGCGCAAGTGGTATTCGACTATAGCAATCCTCCGGATTCCTTGTCCGCCGAGATGCGCATCGTACACGATATGCGCGCGGCGTACGTTGCACAAGTTGGGGAAGCCTGGAGGAGCTATTTCGATTCGGACGCGCTGGGGGTAAAGCTGATGGCCCTGGGTTTCATGGAAATCGAGGACCTGGGTCCGGCACAGATTGCGGCTCGTTACTTTCCGCAGCAGGGCGCCGCGCGGGATAAGGGCGGACACATCGTACGCGCGGCGACGTTTTGAGCATGGCACCGCGGGGGAGGTCATCCGGAATCGGGCGGCGACGTTGGTGACGGTGACGAGCAGAAACGCTGGCCTGCTTCGCCGGCATTTGAGTAGCCTACACCCGGCGGGCACGGCACGGGGCATCCTCACAGATCATCGGGCCGCAGTCCCGTCTTCTTGGCGATCTGCGCGAGCAGTCCGGGGCCGACCTCCTCGCCATCGTGGAACGCGAAGGTATAATTGGCCCATCCGGCCCGCATCAATCGGCGATGAGAGCCGTTCTGCCAGGCTACTGTCCATCCGATCCGGAGTAGCGCAGCCAAGACCCGCTTTGCCTTAACGGACGGCCACCGGCTCATGCAACGGAGAAGACCTTGGCGAGGGGTGGGGGAACTTCCTCGCCGTGGTCGATGCAATCGGCGGCGACCCGCAACGCAAGCGCGCGCACGTTGGCTATTGCGGAGTCTCGCGTGCTGCCATACGCCATGACTCCCGGCATCGACTCAACGTCCGCCCACCAGCGGCCGTCCTCCTCTCGCCCGATGGTGATTGGAATCGATTCAACCGTTACTGTTTCCATGGGCCTCCTCGGCTTCATTATAGTGGTTCGTACGCTTCAGAATACCGTAGGCGCCGCCCGGCAAGGTTTTGAAACGCTCCCCGATGCTCGCGGCTCTGTAATAATGATGGGGACGGTGTACCGGAGCCTCGCTCGCTATCTAACCATGTCGTTGCTGGGCTGTGCGCAGATGGTGTGCGCGCAGGCGGCGAGGTACGAAGGGCAGCCCATTGCCGATATTCAGTACGTCCCGCCGGAGCAGCCGCTGACCGCCGCGGAGCTGGCAAACATTGTCCCGCTGAAGAAGGGCGCGCCCTTGCGGCTGGCGGACGTCCACGCCGCCATCGAGCGGTTGTACGCCACGGGCGCCTTCGAAGACATCCGGGTGGATGCCGACGCCGCGCCGGCCCCCGCCGGCGGCGTGATTGTGCGAATCGTTACCAAGAATAGCTGGTTCGTCGGTAACGTAGCGGTGCTCGGCCATATTTCCGATCCGCCCAACGCCGGCCAACTGGTGAACGTGACGCGCCTGACCCTCGGGCAGCAGTTTACCGACACCGACGTGGAGCCGGCGCAGAAGGCCATCGAACATCTGCTGGAAAGCAACGGCCTGCACGAAAGCCAGATCCGGCAGGAAGTAACCTACGACCCGCACACGCAGCAGGTAAGCGTGCACTTCGTGGTGGATTCCGGGCCCCGCGCGCATTTCACCACGCCGGCGATCGCGGGCGACCCCAAGATGCCGCTGCAGGATATCATCGGCGCCACGCACTGGCGCCGCTGGCTGATCGGGGGGTGGCGTACGGTCAATCAGTCGCGGGTGAACAAGGGCGTCGAGGATATACGCTCCCGGTACGAGCGGCACGGACGCTTTGAGGCGCACGTGCAATTAAAGGCGATGGACTACGACCGGGACACCAAACTCAGCAAGCCGTCGCTAGAGATAGATGCCGGGCCGGAAGTGGAGGTACACGCGGTAGGCGCCAAAGTCTCGCAAGGCAAACTGCGGAGCCTGGTGCCGGTTTTTGAAGAGCACACCGTGGACGAATCCCTGTTGCTCGAAGGCGAGCGCAACCTGCGGGACTACTTCCAATCGCAGGGTTATTTCGACGCGGAAGTCGCATTCAAACCGCAGCGCGTGGTCAACGACAAGGCCACCATCGATTATCTGATCAACCCCGGCAAGCGGCACAAGCTGGTGCTGATCGACATTCAGGGCAATAAATATTTCCGGACGGACGCCATCCGGGAGCGCATGTTCCTGATGCGCGCATCGCTGCTGCAGTTCCGGCGCGGCCGCTATAGCGGGGTTCTGCTGCGGCGCGACGAGCAATCCATCGCCAGCTTGTACCAATCCAATGGATTCCGGGACGCAGCCGTGACGCACAAGCTGGTGGACAGCTACCAGGACAAGCCCGGCCATCTGGCGGTCTTCATCTCCATTCAGGAAGGCGCGCAGTACTTCATTCACAACCTGGATGTGCAGGGCATCGTGAAGTTGGACAAAGCGCAGTTGCTCTCGCAACTCAGTTCGGTGGAAGGGCAGCCTTTCAGCGAGTACAACGTGGCCATCGATCGGGACAGCATCCTGCAGCAGTACTCCACGCGGGGTTTCCCGAACGCCACGTTTGAATGGAGCTCCAAACCCGCTTCCGACGCGCACCAGATCGACTTAACCTACGTCATCCACGAAGGGCAGCAGGAATTCGTGCGCGACATCCTGATCAGCGGTTTGCAGCGCACGCGGCGCAGCTTGGTGGATAGCATGATGTCGTTGAAGCCGGGCGATCCGCTGTCGCCCACCGCGGAGCGCGAAACACAGCGCAAATTGTACGATCTGGGCGTGTTCGCGCGCGTGGATACCGCCATCCAGAATCCCGACGGCGACAGCGGCGAAAAGTACGTGCTGTACGACATGGAAGAGGCGCGCAAGTATTCGATCGCCACGGGGTTCGGCGCCGAGTTCGCCAGGATCGGCGGATGCTCGAATTGCCTGGAGGCGCCCCAAGGCCAGACCGGCTTTGCGCCGGACTTCACGCTGGACGTCTCGCGCCTGAACCTATGGGGTATAGGCCAGAGCCTCAGTTTCCGCGGGCGCGTCTCCACCCTGGAGCAGCGCGCGCTGGTCAACTATACGGCTCCGCGCGTGGGCGGCAATGAAAAGCTGACGCTGTCGTTCACCACGCTCTACGACAACAGCAAAGACGTGCGCACATTCACGGCGCAACGCTTTGAAAGCTCAGTGCAGCTTTCCGAACGGCTTTCCAAGTCGATCTTGTTTCTATACCGGTACACTTACCGGCATGTGACGGTGGACGAATCGACGCTGAAGATCTCGCCTTACCTGATTCCGCTGTTTTCGCAGCCGGACCGCGTGGGCGAACTGTCGTGGAGCGTCGTGCAGGACCGGCGCGACGATCCGATCGATACGCACAAGGGCATCTACAACACGCTGGATATCTCGGCGGCGCCGCGCGCTTTCGGCTCCGAGATCACGTTCGGACGCTTCCTGGGGCGCAATGCGACCTATCACCCGATCGGCAAGAAGCTGGTGCTGGCGCGCGCCACCACCTTCGGGGTCGTGCGTCCCCTGCACGATGCCAGCGACGCGAACACCGTGATTCCGCTGCCCGAGCACTTCTTTTCCGGCGGCGCCACCTCTGAACGCGGATTCCCGGATCTGCAAGCCGGGCCGCGCGACACCACCACCGGGTTTCCGCTGGGCGGCACGGCGCTGCTGATGAACCAGACCGAACTGCGCTTCCCGCTGCTGGGCGAAAATATAGGCGGAGTGCTCTTTCACGACATGGGCAACGTTTACAGCAGCCTGTCGAGCATCTCGTTCCGCACGGATCAACATGGGAATTCGGATTTCGACTACATGAACCACGCGGTGGGCTTCGGAATACGGTATCGCACGCCGATCGGTCCGGTGCGGTTGGACCTGGCATACAGCATCAATCCGCCAAGCTTCATCGGCTTCAAGGGAAGCTTCAGCGACTTGCTGAGCGCCGGCCAGTACCCCTGCATGACCCAACCTTACAACTGCGTGGCGCAGAGCATCAGCCACTTCCAATTCTTCTTTTCCATAGGGCAGACATTCTGATGCGGCGCCCGCTTACCATTGCGATCTTGCTGGCTGGTTTCCTGGGCGCCGAGATCGTCGACCGCATCGCCGTGTCGGTGGGTAATCGCGTGATTACCGAAACCGATCTGGATCGTGAGATCCGCATCACGGCGTTCTTGAACAATGCGAAGGCGGATTTCAGCCCGGCCAGCAAACGCGAGACCGCGGGGCGCATGGTGGACCAGGCGCTGGTGCGCAACGAACTGGAAGCCAGCCGGTACCTGCCGCCATCCGCGGCCGACACGGAAGCGGCATTGCAGGAGGAAAAGGCGCGCTTCGGAGACAATGCCGCGTACCACGGGGCGCTGGCCCGGTACGGCATCGGCGATGACGACCTGAAGGCCCGGTTGACGTGGCAACTGATGCTGGTGCGCTTCATCGACGTGGTCTTCCGGCCCGGCGTGCAGATCGGCGATGCGGAAATTCAGAAGTACTTCGACGAACACATGCGCGCGGGACTGGTGCGGGCGCATCCCGGCACGCCGCCCGCGGTGGACGACTATCGCGAAGGCATCGAGCAAAAACTCGTCAGCCAGGCGGCGGACCAACAGGTGGAGCAATGGTTGCGGGAGGCGCGCCGCCGCACGCATATCCAGTACCACGACGAGGTTTTTCAATGAGCCGGCGCGCGCGCGGGATTTGGATTGCGGTGGGGAGCCTGGCGGGGCTGGTGCTGGCCGCGGCGCTGACCGCGGTCCTGGTGCTGCGCAGCGATTGGTTCGGCGAGAAAGTCCGTCAGCGGATCGTGGCGGAAGTGGAGAAGGCCACCGGCGGGCGGGCGGAGATCGGCGGGTTCCGTTTCGACTGGAAGCGAATGCGCGCCGAGGTGAATGGTTTCGTGCTTCACGGGAGCGAGCCGCCGGGTGCGCCGCCGCTGTTCCGCGCGGACGCCATCGTGCTGGGGATCCAGGTTATTTCCGTGCTGAAGCGCTCCGTCGATTTGCAATACCTGGATGTGCGGCGTCCGCAGCTTTACGCGATTCTTTATGCGGATGGGCATACCAACTTGCCCGCGCCGAAGGTGCGGCGGGCCGGCAAGGGCACCGTCGAGAGTATTTTGGATCTGGCGATCGGGCGCTTCAGCCTGCAAGATGGCAGCTTCGAAGTGGCGGGACAGGGGCGGACGCCGTTCGATGCGCAAGGCCACCATCTTCGGGCGCAGTTCGATTATGACAAGGCGGGGCCGCGTTATCGGGGGCAGTTGTCGATTGCGCCGGCCGCATTCCGTTGGGGCGGCTACCGGCCTGTGCCGCTGGATGTGAGCCTGACGCTGGCGGCGGAGAAGAATCGGGTTCGGATCGAGGCCGGGCGCGTGTCTACGGGGCCGTCGCAGGCCGAATTCTCGGGCGCGATCGAAAGCCTGACCGATTTCTCGGGCGCGTTTCAATATAAGGTGCGGGCGTCGTTGGGCGAGGCGACGCGCACGCTGGGGTGGCGGACGCAGTTGGAAGGCCCAGTGACGCTGGCCGGGAAGGCGAGCTTCCATGGCGCCTCGGACTACCGCGCCAGCGGCGCGCTGCACGCGGCGGGTGTGCTGTTTACCCCGGACCCGCACTTCACTCTGCGGGACTTCCGCGCGGATGGCGCATTCAACGTCGATCCGCGGCGGATCGCGGTGTCGGGACTGCGGATCGAAGGTCTGGCGATGGCTTCACTGACTGGAACAGCCAAGCTGCAGCCCTTCCCGGTGAGCGGGCGCATCGACAGCGTGGTGCTGCGGCAGAACACGCTGGACGCCGGCGGCATTCACCTCGACACATTGGACGGCACGTTCGAGGGGAAGACGCAGATCGCGGAATTGCAGCGCGTATACGTGCAGGGCGACGTGGCGGGATTCGATGTGCGCAAGGTAATGCGCGTCTACAACGGCCAGAGCGTGCCCTGGGATGGGGCGGCATCGGGTCCGCTGCAGTTGAGCGTGACATTGGGCAACTCGCGCACGCTACAGCTTGCGGGGCACATGGCGATTTCGCCCACGGGGAGCGGCGCGCCGGTGCGCGGATCGATCGATGGGACCTACGACGCAACCGGCGAGACCCTGGATCTGGGGCATTCGTCTCTGGCGCTGCCATCCACGCGCCTCGATTTTTCCGGTGTGCTGGGGCGGGAGTTGCGCGTGCACGCCGATTCGCGGAACCTGGACGATGTGCTGCCGGCTTTCGGTATAGAGTCTCTGCCGGTGAAACTGCAAGCGGGGGAAGCGGTGTTCGATGGCACGGTGGCGGGTAAGCTGGACGCTCCGCGCATCGTGGGCCATGGCAATGCCACGAATGTGCTTTGGTTGGGAAGGACGTTCGAAGCGGTTAGCGGGGATATCGAGCTGAGCGGCGCGGGCATTGGGGTGGGCAACGGCGGTGTGCAGCTAGGGGCATTGCGCGCGCAGGGCGCAGGCTCGCTGGGGATGCACGACTGGAAGGTTGACGACGCCAGTCCGGTCTCGTTCACGGGTTCCATCCGCAATGCGCCGGCGGCGGATCTGCTGGCGATCGCGGACATCAAAAACCTACCGGTAAACGGGACCATCGGCGCGGACGCGAAGGTCTCCGGGACCATCGGCGATCCGCACATCGAGGCCAGCGTGACGGCCGCCAAAGGCGCGATCTACGGCGAACCATTCGACCGCTTCACCGGCGCGCTGAGTTACTCAGGCGCCACCGTGGAACTGGCGAACGCGCACCTGGCGGCGGGCAGCAAGAGCGTCACGCTGGCCGCCAGCTATCGGCACCAAGCCGGCAATTTCGGAAACGGCCAACTGCGGTTGCAGGTGGATAGCAACGCGATTCCGCTCGGGCAGTTTCAGATCGTGAGCAAGGAATATCCGGGCATCAGCGGCACCGCCGAATTGCATGGCAGCGGCGTGGTGGACATCGCGCCCGCCAAGCCCGGCCAACCCAGCGTGCGGCTGATTGCCTTGAACGGCACGCTGGCCGGACGCGGCTTGCGGATCAACGATCAACCCGTGCGCGATGGAACTCTCACCGCCACCACCAAGGGGTCGGATCTGGTGGCGCACTTCGATTCCGAACTGGCGGGATCGTTCATTCAGGGCGACGGCAAGTGGAGCCTGACTGGCGATTATCCGGGCAGCGCGCAGTTGAGCTTCAAGCGCCTCGACCTGGAGCGCCTGCGGGGCTGGCTGAGAGGCAGACGGCCTCCCGGCGGCATGCAGATCGAAGGATCGGTGGAGGGCACGCTGGCCATCGCCGGCCCAGCGCTCAAGCCGGACTTGTGGAAGGCGCAGTTGCGCATCCCCGCTCTCGAAATCGGGCCGGGGGCGGACCTGGCGCCCGCGGGCAACTCGCTGGCGCTGCACAATCCGGCGCCTATCGTGGTGACCATGGAGCGCGACGTGGTGAAGGTGGAAAGCGCCCGGCTGGTGGGCCGCGCGACCGATCTATCGCTAACGGGCAGCGTCAACCTGGATCAGAAGAATCCGCTGGACCTGCGCGTGGGCGGCAGCTTCGACCTGGCGACTTTCCAGGACTTCAACCAGGATGTTTACGGGTCGGGGATGATTGAAACCAGCGTCACCATTCGCGGCCCGCTGGCGCAGCCGCAGGTCGCGGGCCGCCTGGACATTAAGGACGCCACCATAAATCTGGCCGAGATTCCGGTGGGGGTATCGAAGACCAACGGCACGATCCTGTTCGACGGCAGCCGCGCCACCATACAGAGCTTGTCCGGCGAGAGCGGCGGCGGGAAAGTGACGCTTACCGGGTTCGCGGGCTATGGCGGCGACACGCTGGTGTTCCACCTGCACGCCACGGCGCGGGAAATGCGGCTGCGCTATCCGGAGGATTTCAGTACGGTGGCTAACGCGTCGCTGAGTTTGTCGGGCACCAGCGACAGCAGCACGCTTTCCGGCCACATCACGGTGCTGCGCACCGGTTTCAATCCGCACTCCGACTTCAGTTCCATTCTGGCGACGTCCGCCGCGCCGGTGCGGACGCCGTCCGCCGAGACCGGTCTGGTGGCCAACATGCACTTCGACGTGGAGGTGGACACCGCGCCGGACATCACGTTCCAGAGCTCACTGGCGCAGGGACTGCAGGCGGAGGCCAGCCTGCGGCTGCGGGGCACGGGCACCAATCCGTCGCTGCTGGGCCGCATCAACATCACCGGGGGCCAACTGGTTTTCTTCGGCACGCCTTTCACGGTGAACCAAGGGTCGATCGCATTCTACAATCCGGTGAAAATCGAGCCGGTGATCGACATCGATCTGGATACCAAGGCGCGCGGCATCGACGTGATTCTGAACATTTCGGGACCGATCAACAAGCTGAGCCTGACGCCGCGCTCGGACCCGCCGATGCCCTTTTCGGATATTGTGGCGCTGCTGGCGACCGGAGTTTCTCCGACCTCGGACTACGCCACGCTGATGGCCGGTCCGGCCTCGCCGCAATCGATGCAGCAGATGGGCGCGCAGGCGCTGCTGGGCCAAGCCATCGCCAGCCCGGTCACCGGCCGGCTGCAACGCTTCTTCGGCGTGACGCGGTTGAAGATCGATCCCTCGCTGACGGGAATGACCGGCGTGGAGAACAACCCGCAGGCGCGGCTGACCGTGGAGCAGCAAGTGACTCCGGAGATCACGTTCACCTACATCACGGATGTGACCAGCACCAATCCGCTGGTGATCCAGGTGGAGTGGGCGTTCAGCAAGAAATGGTCGGCGGTGGCGCTGCGGGATGAGAATGGGCTGGTGGGGTTGAATTTCGTGTATAAGAGGCGGTTTAAATAGGCGGCGCGCCCACGGTCACGGGGGCGCTTAATGCGAAATCGATCTGCGTTCCCGGAGCTACTTTTTTTTTGCGCAGGAAGCCGCCTTTTATCAGGAACGGGGCTGAGGTCACGGCATAGTTCTGGCCGCCGGTCGCGATGGAGACCAACTCCAGAATCAGTTCCGGCTTTCCGGAGTGCCCGTCGCTGGCAGTTTGCCCCAGCCGCAGGTGGGCTTCATCGCCCTCGTGGAACGCTTCATGGTCCCTCACTTTTACCGCGGCTGCCAGCTTCGCGAGGAATTCCTGACCGACGCGGCTGGACTTGGAATCGATAGGATCGACGGTACGAACGGAAATGCCGGTGGCGGACGGCACCACGGTTCTGCTGGCCTGGGGTGCAGGCTTCTCGGGCGGAGGCGCCGCCGCGGGCTCGGCCGCAGTCGTAGAAGTGGCCGCCGGATGGGACGCCTGAAGCTGCGGTGTGGGTTGCGGGATTTGCGGCTGCGGCTGAGGCCGCAAAGCCAGCCACGCCGCAAGCAGGCATGCGAGCGCCGCCCCGCCCGCCAGCAGTTTGCGCGGGCGGGTCCATAACGCGGGCTTCGCCGGGGCCGGCACAGCCGTGGGGACCGCGGCGACGCTGATCCTGCGCGCGGCCGTCACCGGAGCCGCATCCCCCACGGTGTTGGCTAAATAAAACTCCTCGGGGTGCTCCAGCGCGGCGCTGAATTGCTCGGCGGTCTGAAAGCGCTGGTCCGGATTCTTAGCCAGCGCTTTCATCACGGCATCCTCCACGCCCTGCGGGATGCGATGCTGCCGCGATGGCGGCGGAGGTGGAGTATTCACATGATCGTTCAGGATCTCGAACTCGCTGTCGGCCTGAAAGGGCACCTGTCCCGTCAGCATCTCGTATAGGGTAACGCCCAGGGAGTAGATATCCGAACGGGCATCCACGGGCTTCACCAGCACCTGCTCGGGCGACATGTAGTAAGCCGTGCCCAGGCGTACGCCGCTGCGGGTCATGCCATGGCCGCCGGCGACTTTGGCAAGCCCGAAGTCCATCACCTTGACGATGCCGTCGCGGTTCAGCATGATGTTGGTGGGCTTGATATCGCGGTGTACAATACCCAGGCGGTGCGCGTGGCCGATACCAGCCAGCGCCTGGCGAAATAGGGGCACGGCCTCGGCAGCGGGGATAGGGCCACGGGCTTTCAGCATGGCATGGAAGGTTTCGCCGTCCACGAATTCCATCACCATATAGGCGGCGCCATCCTGCACCAGGAAGGCGTACAGGGTCGCCAGGTTGGGGTGATTGAGTTGCGCCTGCGCGCGCGCTTCTCCGCGAAAGCGCTCCAGCAACTCGGGATTTTGGGAGAACTCGGGATTGAGGGCTTTGATGGCTACGACACGGTCAAGATGCGTGTCGATGGCCTTATAAACCACCCCCATACCGCCGGCGCCAAGTTTGTCGACGATCCGGTAGTTCCCGATCTCGGTTCCAATCATCGCTTATAGGATAACGCCTGCGGCGTCATGACCGGCTGAAGGCCGTCGTGGGGCAGGCTCGCAGCCTGCGGCGGCCTCGTAGGCCGCCTGCCTCGAAGCTCTGGCTGGCTTTTTTGCAGGGCTTGGTGCGCCGCGGCAGGCTGCGAGCCTGCCCCACATTGCCGCCCTCTGCCCGGAACAATCGGCGGGCTGGAGCGTCCAATCCAAACATGCGGTACATTTGCGTCGTCATCGCCGCGTTTGCGCTATCGGCGCAGACCGCCCACAAGAGCGCCTCGGCCAAGCCGCCGGCTGGGGCAGAAGACTGGCTGGTGTGGGGCGGCAAGAACCGCGATTTCATCGTCAATACTTCGGGGCTGGCGGATTCCTGGCCTGCGGCTGGTCCGAAGCGGGTCTGGAGCCGGGCTTTGGGCGATGGCTACTCCGGGGTGGCCGAGGAGGGTGGCATCCTGTACACCGGATTTCGCCGGAATTCGCGCGACGTTTTCACGGCGCTGGACGCAGCCACCGGCAAGACGCTCTGGGAATACGAATATGAGAACCCGTTCACCAATGCGTATTCGGAGGGTGTGGGACCGGGTCCGTATGCCATGCCGCAAGTGGTGGGCGATCGGTTGATCACGGCCAGCGGCACCGGCAAGATCTACTCGCTCGATAAGAAGACCGGCAAGCCGAAATGGTCGCATGACCTATACAACGAGTTCCACGCCTCGCATCTCCAATTCGGATTCTCGTGCCATGCGCTGCCTTACAAGGACACGCTGATCTACCAGGCCGGGGGCAACAGCGATGGGGTGATCGCGTTCCGGCAGAGCGACGGCGCGGTGGTTTGGAAGGCGCTGCAATTCACGAACTCGCACTCGTCGCCGCTGTTGATCAACGTGGATGGCCAACCGCAGGTGGTGGCGTTGGCGGCCAAGACGGTGTTCGGTTTCAATCCGGACAATGGCGCGCTGCTTTGGACGCACGAGCACGAGACCAATTATGGATTGGCGGTGAGCACTCCGGTGTGGGCGCCCGGCAACCTGCTGTTCGTAGCTTCGGCCTACGGCGAGGGCGCGCGCGTGTTGCACCTGAGCCAGTCCGGCGGAAAGACGAAAGTGGACCAACTCTGGTACGACTCGCATGTCCAACTGCATATCGGCACGGCTATCCAGCGCGACGGTTATGTATACTTATCGCGGGGTTATGACGGGCCGGTCTTCATGAGCGCGGTCGAGCTAAAGACCGGGAAGATCGTGTGGCAGGACCGCACCTTTGCCAAGGCGCAACTGCTGTGGGCGGACGGCAAGCTGATCCTGGCCGACCAGGACGGGACGCTGGCGCTTTGCCGGGCGACGCCGCAGAAGTTCGAAGTGCTTTCGAAGGCGACGGTGCTGCAGAGTATCGCTTGGACGCCGCCTACGTTGGTGGGGACGCGGCTTTATCTGCGGGATCGGAAGACGATCGCGGCATACGAATTAGGGAAGAATTAGTTGGAGGCGGCCTGCGAGGCCGCCGCAGGCTACGAGCCTGCCCCACTTTGAATCGTTACTAAGTGTTGGCCTCGGGGGAGGAAGATGGCGTTTGGTCCGGCGGGATCGGGTTGGGTTTCGGCGCCGTCGATTTCCACGGTCACGGGAGTGTGGTTCAGGATGGCTATGGCTCGAGCGGAACTCTTGTAGGAGAGTTCGATGGTGTTGGCATTCACCGACTGCGCGGAGGTCAGTCCGCCGTTAAATCGGGTGACTTGGAGTGCGGAAGAATCGGCTCCGGCTTCGACGGAGTGCGCGCCGGCGGGCAGAAAGATGAGCGAGCCGTCGCGCACCGGCCAGGGTAGACTGTCTACCATGGCGGCCCCGGTCCAGCGCAGGGCCACTCCATGCGGCGAATCGACCATTAGCTTCGTGCCGATGGTTTCCATGCGGATGACCACGGCGGCGGAGGCCGGCAGCAGGGACAGGTCCGGCGACAATATGGAGTTTTCGAAATAGAGCGCGACCTGAGCGAAGGCTCCGGCCGCGGAGTGCACCACTTCGAACAGTTCCGCGCCGGTCTGCTGCTTGGTGGGGTAGACGTTCTGGTAACGGTCCACGATATTCAGATCGATGGCCAGGCGATCCTGGCGTGGGGTAAGCGGGAGGTAGCGGCGGGCGATCTCCGCATAACGCTGCGGCGCTTCGTTCCACACGGTGGCGGGGTCTTCGATGAGGAAGGTAAAGTTGTGGCGGTCGAGAAGCGGAAGAAGCTGCGCGGAATCCGCGCCGATGGCGTCGCGCATGGTGGTATCGAGGCGGTCGTCGACATGCGTGAGCACGATGTCCAGATAGTTGCGCGCGCGGCGGATCGATTCAATTTCGGCCAGCCATTGCCGTTGCATATCGCGCGCGAGGGCGGCGCGGAAGTCGAGAAAGGCGCGCTGGGAGGGCACGTCTTTGCGGGCCTGGAACAATTCGATGGGATCGAAGCCGCCGGGGGTGGCGCGGAATTGAGCGCGCACGGTATCGTTCATGGGGGTGAAGCGGGAAGGATTGGAGAGACCTTCGAGAGACTCGAAATAAAGCTCGGCGAGGTTGACGCCATCCCAATCGAAGCGTCCGATCAAGTCTTTGACGCCAGCGGCGGCGGCGCGAAAGCAATCGGGATCGGAGAGGTTCATGAGCTTGCGCCAATCGAGTTGGGCGTCCTGGAGGACGGCGGTTTTTTCGCGCCACTGGGGATGATCGTCCCAGAATTTTTCGCTGACGTGGGGCAGTTCGAGCCAGGCATAAACAAGGATGCCGTTGGCATGGCAGGCGGCGATGAGGCGCTGGAGGTAGGCGTCGCGCTCGGGATCGGCATCGTAGAAATGCCAGGCGGCGACATGCAGGGCGGAGATGCCGGCGTTGCGCCAGCGGGCGGCGAAGTAATCGAGGTCGACGCGCAGGCGGTAAGAGGAATCGAAAAAGGCCCAGAGGCGGTCAGAACTGAAGGGCGGATCGAGGCCGAGATCGACGAGCGCGTGCAGCAGGTAAGGGAAGCGCTCGTAGCCGCGCGCGCCGGGTGACACTTCCACCCAGAGGACTGCACCTGCGCCGCGGCGGAATCCGGCTAGCAGCGGCGCGCCCGTCCAGCGCTCTTTGGCGAAGATTTTGGCTTCGGCGGGCACTTCGTAGCGGGGCAGTTCGAGACCTTTTTCCCAGACGATGGGCAACTTGGGCAGATGCACGTCTTGGAGGCTGGCGACACGCACATTTTCCTTGGTGGGGCGGAAGCCGAACGATTCGGCGGCGGAAGATTCGCCTTCGAGGATGAGGTAGGCGCCGTTTTCGACGCGCGCGGGCCATTCCGGGGAGCCGGCGGAACCGGCGCGGAGCACGAAGATGCGGGCAGCGGCGGCGGGTTGGGGCATGAATCCCACGGATTGGAGGAGGAGCGGCCAACCACCGGGGTCGTCGGAGAGGATGGCGTAGGTGGGTGGGGCGGCGTGGAGGAGGGGGAGGAGAGCGAGCGTCGCGATGAGTCGCGACGCGGCACGCACGAGTGCGTACGCCACGGCGTTAGTAGGTGAAGGCATACCAGAATCCGGCTCTGAAATCGTTGAAGGTAGGGCCATAGGGGTCGCCTGCGATGGTGTAGTTGCCGCGCAGGTAGTTGACGGTGAAGTACAGGGCACTGGGCATGGCGGCGAGGCGGAAGCGCAGGCCGGGTCCGGTTTCGAAGAAGTTGGCCCACGGTTCACGCTTTTGATCCAGCGTTACGTTGAAGTTCCAATAGAACTGGGTCTGCAGTGTGCGCAACTTTGCCTCCAATTTGGGGGTATAACCGACGCGGTTCTGCGAGATCATGAGGAAGTCGTTGTCGAAGCGGCTGACAAAAATGGCATCGTCATTGGTTTCTAAGAAGAGGCCGCCGGTTTCGGATTTCAACATGTGGCCGAAGCCTTTGGTGAACGAAGCTCCGCCGCGGTAGTCCTGGAGGATGTGACCCGTGAGATAACCGGCGGCCATGCCGGCCTCGGCCCAGCCCAGCAGGCCATGCCAAACGTTGGTGGCCACGCCAACGCCGGGAATGAGGGCGCTTTCGGATAGATATTGCGGGGCCACGCCGGGGCCTTCCGGACCTATGGTTCCGCGCGTATCGCCAATGAAGCGCAGGCTGACATAGGGATGAATCGGGAAATGCAGGTGCAATTCGGTCTTGACCTGGGCGTAGGAAAAGAAATCGTGCCAACGGGAGGAGAACAGGGGAAACATCCAGACGGTGGTGCGGAAGGCTTCCAGCTCCGGGCGCAGGTTTTTGTAAGCTGTGTTAGCGTCTTTGGCGATCTTGGGATCGGAGCTTTTGCGGGCGAGGTCGAACCAGCGAATGGCCTGGCGGTCGTTGTGCAGCATGTTGTAAGTCCAGCCAAGCTTGAGCATGACGGCGAAGTCGGCGGGGTCGTCTTCCTGGGCGAGTTGCAGGTACTTGAGGGCGTCGCGGATGAAGCCGGCGTTGAAGCTGCGCTCGGCCATAACTTTGGCATCGATGGAGGGAGGCGCAGGCTGGGCGGGGCGTTTTAGAAGAGTTTGGGGCAGGCGCAGGACAGCGCGCACACGGTTGGCGAGATCCTCGTCCGCGCCTTTCATGACGCGCTCGAGCAGCGGCATGGCCTCGGCAGTCTCGCCGCGAGCTAAAAGGAGGAACCCGAGTTGCGCGGCGGAGAGGTAATCGGTCTCGGACAGGGTGGTGAGCTCGCGGAACTCCTGCTCGGCATCGGATTGACGGTTCATGCGCAGGAGGAGGTAGGCAAGTTCGCGGCGCAGGTCGAGGTTTTTGGGGTCGAGTTGGAGGGCGCGCTGGAACTCGGAGACGAAGGGATAGCGCGTAGGGAGCAGTTCGCGGGCGGCTTCGGCGGCGCGCGGCTCGCCCCCGTGGGAAGCGGCCAGGAGGGCGGCATTGGCTTCTTCGGTGCGGTTCAAAGCTTGCAGGACGCGGCCGAGGTCCACCAGGACGGAGCGGCGTTCGGGGATTAGGCGCCAGGCTTTTTCATAATGTTGGGCGGCGAGTTCCAGTTCGTCGCGCTGTTCGGCTAGGGTGGCGAGCTCGAAGTGGGCGCTGAAGTTGTCGGCTCCCAGTTGGATGGCGTTGGTCCAGCGGGCGATGCCTTCGGCCAGGGGGCGATCGATATTCCGGAAGGCGCGTTCGGCGGTGGCGCGGGATTCGGGGTCGCCGGATTTGCGGATGCGGTCGAAGACGCGGCGGGCCTGGGCTTGCTGCTTGGTTTCGTTGCAGAGGAATGCGTATTCGAGGGCGACGTGGAAATCCTTGGGGTCGAGCCGCATGGATTCGCGGAACTGGTCTCGGGCGGCGGTGTTTTCGCCGATTTTGAGATAGGTATAGGCGAGATCCTTGTGGATGCCAGGGCGGGCGGGGGCGGCCTCGATGGCTTTTAGAAAGAACGAGATAGCGTCTTCGTAGTGGCGGGCTTGGAGGGATTCGTAGGCTTTGGCGAGGGGCTCGTAGGCGGGGTCGGGGGTTTGGGCGACGGCCAGGGCGGACGCAACAATGAGTATCCATAGCCGCATGGTGGTACACAGATAGTGCTATTTGGGCGGATTTGTCGCACGCGATTTACGGCGCAGGGCCTTTGGGGCCAAGCCGGGCGAAGGTCTGGCTGGCTTTCTTGCAGGGCATGGTGGCATAGGCTTTAGCCTGTGGAGGCGAGAGGACCGGCTCTTCGCGTAGCGATATCCACCTTAACTGGACTGACACAGGCCGACGTGGACGTCGCCTCGCGGGACTGGAGTAGGTGGCGCCACACCGCACGGCGACCCTTGACATCGGCCCCGCTGGGGCGTAACGTAAAATCGGCGTTTCGGACTGTCACGTCCGAAAAGCTGAACCGGTCTTCGGTGGCTACGCCAGGGACCCGCCCCACAATCGGATTTTCGCCGCTCGCCACAGTCAGCGCCTGGCAAACCGCTTCGGAGACAAGAAAGAAGGAGACTATGTCGAAGATACACCTAGCCATCGCGTGTGCCTTGGGCGTTACCGGGATGGCAGTGGCACAGGCGCAAACCGCCAGCGAAATCGTGCTGCAGAGTTTCACCACCGCGCTAGTCAACGGCGGAGACCCTTACTCAGGCGTGATCCGCGACGCGGCGGGCAACCTCTACGGGACCACCTACTTTGGCGGCACGGCGACCGCGGGCGTCGTGTATAAGCTCGACACGGCCGGCCGTCAGACCGTGCTGCACAATTTCACGGGCGGTGCGGACGGTGCGAATCCCTACGCCGGTGTGGTCGACGACTCGGCCGGCAACCTCTATGGGACCACCAGCAATGGCGGCGCAGCGAAAGCGGGCGTGGTGTACAAACTGGATACGGCCGGCCACGAGACCGTGCTGTACACGTTCACGGGCGGCGCCGATGGGGGCTGGCCCTATGCCGGTATGATCCGGGACCCGGCGGGCAACTTCTATGGGGCTGGTTCCGGGGGCGGCACGGCGGGTTGGGGCGTGTTATTCAAGCTGGACGCGACAGGCCAGGAGACGGTGCTATACAATTTCACGGGCGGCGCCGATGGCGCGGTCCCCTACGGAACTCCGACCCGCGACCCGGCGGGCAATCTCTACGGCACTACTACCGGCGGCGGCACAGCGGAGGCGGGCGTGGTGTACAAGCTGGACACGGCCGGCAATTACACGGTGCTGTACACGTTCACAGGGGGTGCCGATGGGGGCTTGCCCTACCCAGGTGTGATGCGCGACTCCGCCGGCAACCTCTACGGGACTACCAGCCGGGGCGGCTCATTTTCGGCCGGCGTGGTGTACGAGCTGAATACGGGCGGCCAGGAAACCGTGCTGTACAACTTCGCGGGCGGGAACGGCATGGCCCCCAGCGGTGTGATCCGCGACCCCGCAGGCAACCTCTACGGGACGGGCCCAGCGAACGCGGGAGTCGTATACAAATTGGACACGGCCGGTAATTACACGGCGATGTACAGCTTCATGGGCAAAGCCGATGGCGGCCGCCCCTACGGCGGTGTGATCTTCGACTCGGCGGGCAACCTTTACGGGACGACTTTCGGCGGCGGTACAGGGGGCGTGGGTGTGGTGTACAAGCTGGATGCGGCGGGCCAGGAAACCGTACTGTTCGGATTCCCAGGTGCGACGGGCGGGTCGTGTCCCCACGCCGGCGTGATCCGGGACCCGGAAGGCAATCTCTACGGGACCACCGAGCGGGGCGGCGCAGGGGACGGAGGCGTGGTGTACAAGCTGGATACGACAGGCCAGGAGACGGTGCTGTACACCTTTACCGATAGCCATGGGAGCCAGGGCACAGGCGTGATCCGCGACCCGGCCGGCAATCTCTACGGGACTACCTACTACGGCGGCACGGAGCGCACAGGCTCCGTGTACAAACTGGATACCGCCGGCAATTACACCGTGCTGTATAGCTTCACGGACGGAGCCGATGGGGGCTACCCCAGCGCAGGTGTGATTCTCGACCCGGCCGGCAACCTTTACGGGACTACGCCCGTCGCCGGCACAGGGGGCTGGGGCGTGGTGTACAAACTCGACACATCCGGCCAGGAGACGGTGCTGTACAGTTTCACCGGCGGCGCCGATGGCAGCGGCCCCAGCGGTGTGGTCCGGGACGCGGAGGGCAACCTCTACGGGACGACATGGCAGGGCGGCGCAGCCAAAGCGGGCGTGGTGTTCAGAGTGGATCCGGCCGGCAACGAGGCGGTGCTTTACACCTTCACCGGCCACGCCGATGGGGCCTTCCCCTTAGGAGGTGTGATCCGGGACTCGGCCGGCAACCTCTACGGGACCACTTCGGGCGGGGGCACGGCGGCGCACGCGGGCGTGGTGTACAAGCTGGATGCAGCCGGCAACTACACGGTGCTTTACAGCTTCACCGGCGGGGACGACGGCGATTCGCCCCAATCGGGCGTGACCCGGGACTCGGCCGGCAATCTCTACGGGACTACTTACCGTGGCGGCGCGGCGGGCGCGGGCGTGGTCTACAAACTGGATACGGCCGGCAACGAAACGGTGCTGCACAGTTTCACGGGCGGCGCCGATGGGAGCACCCCCTACGCGGGCGTGATTCTCGATTCGGCCGGCAACCTGTACGGGACTACTTTCTACGGCGGGAAATACTCTGGCGGAGTCGTCTTCAAGCTCACGCCGCAATAGCGGCTCTTCCGGGGCGTATCGTGAATTAGTATTTCGGACTGTCAAGTCTGAAATTCGGCGGCCTATTAGATAGGCCTCGTGGGGCGGCGCCATGCGCCGCCGCGGGGCTTTCAGCCAGCTTATGCCATGGCTTTCGCCCCGCATAGGCGAGCTGGGCCAGCTTGGCTCGCCGAAGAGCGGGACTTCGAGGCGCTGCCCCTAATCCTGCCGCAGCGCCGCCGCGGGATCCACCCGCGCTGCCCGCGCCGCCGGAATGTAGCTGGCCGCCAGCGATACCACGCCGATCAATGCCGCAACAGCGATATAGGTCGCCGGATCGCTGGCCTTCACTTCGAACAGCATGCTGGCGACCAGGCGCGTGGCGGCCACGGCGGCGATCAATCCGACGGCCAGACCGATTGCGGTCAAGGCCATGCCCTGCCGCAGAATCAGCCGCAGGACATCGCTCGTGCGGGCCCCCAGCGCCATGCGGAGGCCAATTTCGCCCGCGCGCTGGCCTGCCGTGTACGCCACCACTCCGTATAATCCGGCCATCGCAAGCGATATCGCAAGCCCCGCGAAGAGGCCCAGCAGCAGGGTGCGGAAGCGCGGCGCCGCCGTATTCTCCGCGAGCAGATCCTCCACGCTGGTGAACTTCACAGGAACCTCCGCCGAACGCGCGCGCACCTTGCGCTGGATCGGTCCCCATAGGGCGCCGCCGGGCACGGCCGCGCGCACTACGATATCGAGCGCGGTGGCGGTCCGGGGGTGCTGCTCGTAAGGCATGACGATTTCCGGCCAAGGCTCTTTCGCCGGCCCGTATTGCCGCACATCGCCCACCACTCCCACGATCTTCATGATCTTGTCCGAGTCGAGACCGCAGTAGATGAGCCTGCCCAGCGGGTCCTGGCCGGGAAACGATTTGCGCGCCAGCGCCTCGTTGATTATGGCCGTAAACGGCGCCTCGTAGGTGTCGCCTTCGTTGAAATCGCGCCCGCGCTTGAGGGGGATGCCGAGCGCGGCGAGGGCCCCCGGCGTCACCACGGACAAGACCGCTTGCGGCGTGTTCACGGTGAGTTTGCCAACGTGGTCGATGAAGTAACTGCCCTCCGAGAAGACCGTGACCGGAGGGTTGCGTGTGCCGCCCACCGCCGAAACGCCGGGCAGCGTCGCGAGATCGGCCAGCAGCTCCTTATAGAATCGCGTGGCGCGCCGCGCACTTTGCAAGTCATCCGAGGCCGGCACGCTCGATTCCATGACGAGTACGTGCTCGGGACGAAACCCCAGCGCCACATTGTGCAGCGCGGCGAAGCTGCGGATGAGCAGGCCCGCGCTGGCCAACAGCACTACGGACAGCGCCACTTCCACCACGACCAGCGCGCCACGCATGCGGCCCGCCTTGCCACCTACCACGGCGCGAGTGGCGCCCCGCTTCAACGCTTCATTCAAATCGACGCGCGAAATCTGCAGCGCGGGCGCCAGCCCGAACAGAAGGCTGGCCGCCACCGAGATGCCCAGGGTGAATGCCAGCACCCATCCGTCGATGCCGCTTTCCGCCAGCCGCGGCACGTTGCCGGGCGCCAGCGCGACCAACGCATCGGACCCCCACTTGGCGAGCAGCAATCCCGCCGCGCCGGCGATCGCGGCCAGAACCGCGCTTTCCACGATCAACTGCCGCACGATGCGGCCGCGGCTGGCGCCGACCGCGGCGCGAATGGCGATCTCCCGCGAGCGGGCGGCGGCCTTGGTGAGCAGCAGATTCGCCACGTTGGCGCAGGCGATCAGCAGCACCATGGCGACCGCGCCCAGCAGCAGGTAGAGCGTCACCCGGACGTTGCCGACCATGTCGTCCCGCATCCGGGTTACCGCCACGGACTTGCCGGTGTTGCTGTCCTTGTATTGCCGCTCCAGGCGCGCGCCGATGGCCGTCATCTGCGCCTGGGCCTGTTCCAGGCTCGCGCCGGGCTTCAGCCGTCCGACTACCAGGTAGTTGTGCGCGGAGCGCGACTCCGTTTCGGGGAACACCACGCCCTTTGGCAGCCAGATATCGGTCCCGTTGGGGAAGTGGAAACGCGGCGGCAGGACTCCGGCGATGCGGAAACTCTTGCCTAGCAGGCGCACCGCTTGCCCGAGCGCATTCGCATTCGACCCAAAGTGACTTTGCCAGTACGAATAGCCGATGACGACCGCGCCCGCGCTGCCCGGCTTTTGCTCTTCCGGCGAGAACAGCCGGCCCACGACAGGTTCCACGTCAAATACCTGAAAAAACTCCGGCGCTACCTCGGCCACATGCGCGTACTCGGCCGATGCGCCCGCCAGCACGGAGATGGAATCGTCGTCATAATCGGCCATGGCGGCGAACGCGGTGCTCTGATCGTGCCAGTCGTGAAAGTCCGGCGCGGAAACCTGCCCGCGTTCGCCGCTCTTCCGCCACAAGGACGAAAGCGTAACGATGCGGTCGGGATCGCGATACGCGAGCGGCTTCAGCAGCACCGCGTTGACTACGCTGAACACGGCTGTATTGGCGCCGATGCCCAGAGCCATGACCACCACGGCGAGCAGCGTGAAGCCGGGGTTCTTGCGCAGGGATCGCAGGGCGAATTTGAGGTCCATGCGTAAGCAGTTGCAGGGCCAGTGTTAGCAGGTTGCTGCGGAAGGCGAATGGGCAGACACGGTGTTCACTTGTGGGACGCGACTGACCTGCTGCGGGCACCGCCGCGTGGGGCGGGCGTCCACGCCTGCTGCGGGTCTCCAGACCCGCGCCGGAGTTTCTACATTTTGTCCGCCGCAGTGGGGCAGGCTCGCAGCCTGCGTGGGCCTCGCAGGCCCGCTGGTAGCACAGGCTTCAGCCTGTGTTAGGCGGGGCTAAAGCCCCGCGCCGGCTGAAGCCCGCCCTCCACCCTTCACTGAGGCTTTTCCCCTTCATGATGATCCAGAAAATCCTGATCGATGGCCTTGCGCCCCGCGAAGCCTTCGTGCGCGCCGTGCCAAAACTGGATGGACGCCTCGTCCAGCTTCCAGCACATGTAAACCTCCTCGCCGCGGAAAAGCGTCGGAAAGTCCACCAAGCCCTTGTCCAGATCCTTCACCACCACACCGCTCTGCTCAAAGCTATCCAGCAGGGACCGCAGTTTCTGCCCGGCGACCTCGCGGCGGGCCTTGTCTTCCGCCGCCCGTTCGCGATCCACCACGATGCCGCCCATCATGGTGATGCGCGCCGTCAGCGCGTGCACCGCGCGTTCCGCGTCGTCGTATTGCGACTTCATGGCCACCGCGTCACGCATCCACTCGCCGATCTGCGGAAGCATGCGCTCGGCCTCCCACAGCGTGAAGCGTCTGGACATATCAGGCCGCCGGTTCCGCGTAGTGCGTGGCTACGTAATCGTCCAGCATGCCGATGAACTCCGCCACGATATGGTCGCCTTTGAGCGTCGTAATCAAGCGTCCGTCCACAAAGACCGGCGCCTTGGGTTCTTCGAAAGTACCGGGCAGCGAGATGCCGAGGTTGGCGTGCTTGGATTCGCCCGGACCGTTCACCACGCAGCCCATCACCGCCACCTTCATGCCCTCCACGCCCGGATGCCGCGCCTTCCACAGCGGCATCTGCTCGCGCAGATAGGTCTGAATCTGGTCCGCCATCTCCTGGAAGAAGGTGCTGGTGGTGCGCCCGCAGCCCGGGCAGGCCGTCACCTGCGGCGTGAAACTGCGGATGCCCAGCGATTGCAGGATCTGCTGCGAGACGATCACTTCCTCGGTGCGGTCGCCATTCGGTAGCGGGGTGAGCGAGGCGCGGATGGTATCGCCGATGCCTTCCTGCAGCAGGATCGACAGCCCCGCGGTGGTGGCCACGATACCCTTCGACCCCATGCCGGCCTCGGTCAGCCCCAGGTGCAGCGCGTAATCGCAGCGCGCGGCCAGTGCGCGGTAAACGTCCACCAGATCTTGCACGCCGCTCACCTTGGCGCTGAGAATGATGCGGTCGTGCGCCAGGCCGTACTGTTCGGCGGCGGCGGCCGATTCGATGGCGCTCACCACGATGGCTTCGAGCGTGACTTCGCGCGCGTCCTTGGGCTCCGCCAGGCGCGAGTTTTCGTCCATCATGCGAGTCAGCAATGCCTGGTCGAGCGACCCCCAATTCACGCCGATGCGCACCGGGCGGTGGTATTCGATAGCCACCTCGATCATGGTGCGGAAATTGTCGTCGTGTTTCTTGCCGATGTTGACGTTGCCCGGATTGATGCGGTACTTGGAAAGCGCCCGCGCGCACTCGGGATACTTACGCAGCAGGATGTGCCCGTTGTAATGGAAGTCGCCAATGATGGGCACGCGCACGCCGAATTTGTCGAGGCAGTCCACGATCTTCGGAACGGCCGCGGCCGCTTGTTCGGTGTTCACCGTGACGCGCACCAGTTCGGAGCCGGCGCGCGCCAGCGCCATCACCTGATTGACGGTGCCGGTCACATCGGCGGTGTCGGTGTTGGTCATGGACTGCACCACAATCGGGTGATTGCCGCCCACTTTGACACCTGCTACGTCTACCACTGCCGCCGCGCGGCGGGGTTTTACTGCCATCGATCCTCCAAGGGGAATCTTAATTTTAGCATTGTGGGTCTGGCGGCCACGAATAGCGATGTGGGGCAGGCGTCTACGCCTGCGGCGGGTCTCCGGACCCGCCCCTCTCACTCTATGGTGGCGACCTTGGTAAGCAGGCTGAATCTGCCAGGCTCATGGCCAGCCAGCGCCGCCAACGCCAGCGACACCAGTTGCACGGGGAGCATCTCGACAACGGGGTGGATGGCGGCCGCGGTGAACGGAATCCGAAAGGCATCGACGTCGGTTTGCGGTCCGATGAGCGCCGCCCTCGCGCCAGCGCTGCAGACATCCCGAACCAGGTTTTCATTTAATGCCGCCGTCTTTGGATCGCCCGCGAAGACCAGTACGAAGACGCCGGGACCGCTCATTTCGAATGGGCCATGCCGGAAGGCGGAGCAGGTCATCCCTTCGGCGTGGAAATGCGCCGACTCTTTCAGAATCAGGCCACCGTTACCTGCCGCCGCCATGGATGCGCCCCGTCCGGTGACGAACAGAGCCCGCACGCCTTCCATCGCGTTGACCAAGCTGCCCACCTTGGTTGCCCATTCGGCCAGGTACCTCAGAACCGCCGGCGCCGCCTCGCGCAAGGCCCCTTCAGTCTGTTCCCGGTCCGCGCCCCGCAGCGCGGCGCCCAACCATTCGAGCGCCACCAGTGTTGCCACGAATGTCTTGCATGACACCGAAGATTCGGCGCCCGCATGCGTCAGGACCGTGAAATCCGCGCGCGTCGCCAGCGGCGATTCCGGCGTGTTCGTTACGGCGATCATGGGGACGCGCCCGCCTGCCAAATCCAGCAATCGCACGATTTCGACACTGCGGCCCGACTGCGAGACCGCAATCAGCAAGGTCCGTGGCGTCAGGGCCGCCGGGTGGTAGTAAATCAATTCGGACGTCTCGTAAACAACCGCGTGGAACCCGTGCTCGACCAGTTGGATGTGGAGCGGGTGCAGCGCATGATAGGATGCGCCCATCCCGGTCAGCACGATGCGGTCGAATCCGCCCAGGCCCGCCAATGCGGGCGCGTCGCGCAATCCCGCGACCGTATCCTCCAGCGCGCGCGGCTGCGCCAGGATGTCGTCCAAGTACGGCCCCGCCACCGCCGAACGATCAAATTGCATGCATTTTCCCTTCGGCCCCGAACCGGTGATGCCACGCTTGCGCCGCGCCGGCCAGGGCGGTGTCCGCGCCCAACGAAGCGAGCGCGATCTTGGCCTTTTCGAACGGCACCATCGTGCAGCATTGCCGGACCACTTGCCGCGCGCGATCCAGAAACAGATGGTTGCTTTGCATCACGCCGCCGCCCAGCGCGATCGTATCCGGGCAGAATGTCGTCACCAGGTTGGCCAGGCCCAATCCCAAATAGTAGCCTTCGCGATCCATCACCGTCAGCGCCGCGGGATCGCCCGATTCCGCCAACTCACGCAAACGCGGCATGGTCAAGGCGTCATCGATCCGGGCTTTCGCCTCGGCCAACATAGCCGGCCCGCTGGCGAGGACCTCCCAGCAGCCGCGCGCGCCGCAGTAGCAGGCCGGCCCGGAAGCGTCGATCACCTGATGGCCGATCTCCGGGTGGGAGCCATCCACGCCGCGGTAGAGGGCTCCATCGAGTATGATGGCGACGCCGATGCCCGTGCCTACGGTGACGTACAGAAAGCGCCGCTTGCCGCGCCCGGCGCCCCAGACGGCTTCCCCGAGACCGGCGGCGTCGGCATCGTTCTCCATGGCCACCGGAACGTGGAACGCGTCGGAAAGCCCCGCCACGATGGCGCCCCCCTGCCATCCGGGCAGCAGATCCACACTGCCGAGCACTCCGGTGAACGGATCGACCGGCCCGGTGCAACCGATGCCGATGCCGCGCAGCTCCGCGCCCGCGCGGGCAGTCGCATCGCGCAGCATGCCAATCATGCGTGCGAGGCCCTCCGGGAACCCACGGTTCGGCGCAGTGGGGCATTCGGCGCGGCACACGATGCGGCCGTCGCCATCCACCAAGCCGGCCGCGATTTTGGTGCCGCCGATATCGATTGCGCCGATCATTGCGCCTGGAAGCTCAAGCATAACGCGGATTTTTTTCCGCCGATGTCGATTCCGCGCGTCTTCGTTCGTTATAAGGCTGCAACACGCAAAACCCAGAGGAGAAAACCAATGAAACGACACCTTCTTGTTATCGCAACCGTATTGCTCACGGCCGCGGCGGTCCAAGCGGCCGGTCCGAAATCTGAAACTTCCACCGGCCCGGCGGCCTACGCCCGGCTGAAAACCCTGGTGGGCGAGTGGGAAGCCGACACCGGAATGGGCAAGGTCCATGTCAGCTACGAACTCATTGCCGGCGGCACGTCCCTGGTCGAGCGGGAGTCCGGCGACAAGATGCCGGCCATGGAGACCGTCTATTACCTGGACGGCGACCGCCTGCTGTTGACCCACTACTGTATGGCGGGCAACCAACCGCGCATGCAGGCGCGCACCTTCAATCCGGAAACCGGCGAAGTGGCTTTCGAATTCCTGGACGCCACCAATCTGACGCCGGGCGGCGGACACATGCACAATGTTAAGATCCGCGTGGCCGACCGCGACCACTTGAACACCGAATGGGAGTTCTACGAAAACGGCCAGCGGAAGATGGCCGAGACCGCGCAATACACGCGCGTAAAATAGGAGAAAACGATGCCGCATTATATGCTCTTGCTCTACGACGATCCCTCCGGCTGGGCGCGGCTCAGCCCGGAGGAAATGCAGAAGGCGATGGAGAAATACATGGCGTGGACGAAAAAGCCGTTCACGCGCGACGCGCACAGATTGGGCGAGGACTCCGGCCGCGTGATGCGTTCCGCGGGCGGCCAGATCCGCACCACGGACGGCCCTTACAGCGAAACGAAAGAGGTCCTGGGCGGCTACTACACCATCGAAGCCGCCGATTACGATGACGCCGTGCGGCTGGCCCTGGATCACCCGACCCTGGAGCACGGCGGCACCATCGAGGTAAGGCACGTCTGGGGAACTTAGCCACATCTCCCGAGGCGGGCGTGCTGCTGGAGCATCTCTTCCGGCACCAGGCGGGCCGAATGGTCGCGCATCTCACGCGTCTGCTCGGCCCGGCCCATTTGGAGTTGGCGGAAGAGACCGTGCAGGAGGCCATGCTGCGCGCGCTCCAGACGTGGCCTTACCAGGGCCTCCCCGAAAATGCCGCCGCGTGGCTCTACCGCGTGGCGCACAACATCGCCATCGACGCGGTCCGCCGCAACCGTACCCTGGGCGAGAAAACGGACGCGATCATGGCCGAGATCTCCCGCTCGGCTTCGGTTCCGCCGGACGATCCCGGCCTGGAAGAGCAGCTTCGCGACGACGAGTTGAGCATGATTTTCATGTGCTGCCATCCCGAGATTGGACGGGATGCGCGCGTGGCCTTGAGCCTGAAAACCGTGGGTGGATTCGGCGTGCGCGAGATTGCCCGCGCCTTCCTGGCCGACGATGCCGCCATCGCGCAACGCCTGGTGCGCGCCAAGCGCCAGATCCGCGAGGGCCGGCTGACGCTCGACATGCCGCGCGAATCCGACCTGAAGCCGCGCCTCGATTCCGTACTCGAGGTCGTCTACTTCATGTTCAACGAAGGATACGCCGCGCATGCCGGCGAAGACCTCATCCGCCAGGATCTGTGCCTGGAAGCGCTGCGGCTCGGACGCCTGGTGGCGGCGTCTTCCATCGCGCAGCCGCGGGTGCATGCGCTGGTCGCATTGATGGCGCTGGAGGCCGCCCGGCTGCCCGCGCGCGTGGACGAATCGGGCGACCTGATCCTGCTGGAAAATCAGGACCACAGCCGCTGGGACCACCGTTTGATCGCGCTCGGATTCCGCCACTTCGACCGATCGATCGCCGGCGACGAGGTCTCCGAATATCACGTGCAGGCCGCCATTGCCGCAACGCACGCGCGCGCCGATCCGCAATCGCGGGATTGGCCCATGATCCTCGATTTGTACGACCAACTGCTGGCGCTGAACGGTTCGCCGGTGGTCGCGCTGAATCGCGCCGTGGCGGTGGCCAAAGTGCGCGGCCCGGCGGAGGCGCTGGCGGCCATCGAGCCGCTGGCCAACGACCCTAAGCTGCGCGGCTACTATCTGTTGCTCGCCGTGCGCGGGCACCTGCTCATGCAACTCGGCCGGCGCAACGAAGCCGCGGCCTGCTTTCGGGCCGCGTTGAACTGCCCGTGCTCCCAGCCCGAGCGCCGTTTCCTGGTGGCACAGGCTTTAGCCTGTGAAGCGCGGGGCTAAAAGCCCTGCCTCCGGCTTGAGTTTCGACATTCTGTCCCGCCGTAGTGGGGCAGGCTCGCAGCCTGCGCGGGCCTCGCAGGCCCGCTCTTCGGCGAGCAAGTTCGCCCCGGTGGGGGTAAAGCCCCGCGGCGGCGAACGGCGCCGCCCCACAAGGTTTTCATCACGATTCGTGGGCCGCAGGCCCATCCTGACAGGACTGGAGTCCTGCCCCACCAGGCGAACGAAGCTGGGCGCTACAATACAGGGTTTCCCGGAGGATGCATGAAGTTCACGGCTGACGATTTCAAGCACCTGTATGCCAGATGCCCGATGAAGAACTACGCTCACTCGTCAGGGCCGAACTGAGCGAGATCGCGCGGCCCTGCTACGACGCGGAGTTGACGCGGCGGGGTCTGTCCGCGGCGCCGCCCCGCCGCGCGATGCAGCCCGTCGTGGTGGCCGCTGAGCCCGACGAAATCGCGCCCGAACCGGAAGAAGTTCCGGAGGAGGCCGTCGAGGAGCGGGAAGAGGAAGATCTGGCCCCGGCGGCTATCTTCTCGTCGCGTGCGGAAGCCAACGCAGCGAAGGCGCTGCTGCAATCGGCCGCGATCCCCGCCTTTTTGGAGGACGACACGCTGGCCGGTGGCGGCTTCCGTCTGTTGGTGGCCGCGTCCGACGTGGCGAAAGCGGGTGAGGTCCGCGAGGCAGCCCGGCACAGCCACGAGTAAGGTATACTCTTCTGGTCGGCGAGGTCGCGCATATGAGTAAATATCTGGTTCTGTACCGGTCGGAAGGCGCATTGAGCGGTATCTCGGTCTCGGAGATGTTGGCCGTGGCTACACCCGAGCAAATCGCGGCGGGTATGGCAGCCTGGCAAGCCTGGCACAAGAAGTCCGGCGGTGCGGTCGTCGATCTGGGCACGCCTCTCGATAAGTCGACTACCGTGACAGCAGGCTCCGCGGCGCCGGGCAAGACCACCGTCACCGGCTACTCCGTCTTACAGGCGGGGTCCATGGAAGAGGCCGTGTCGTTGATGAAAGATCACCCTCATTTTCGCATGCCGGGCTCTTCGGCGGAGATCCTTGAGTGTGTTCCCATGCCTGGGATGTGATGCGCAAAGCCAAGAACGGTATTGCGCCGGAAAAACTGGAGCTATACGACAAGCTGGTCCGGACGCACCCCGGTATCGAGCGAAAAGGCGACGCCGTTCCTTACACCGCGCTCAACGGGAACATGTTCAGCTACCTCCACGCCACCGCCGGCTTGGCGCTCCGCCTTCCCCCGGTGGAACGCGAGAACTTTCTGGAAAAGTACAAGACCAAACTCTTCGATGCATACGGAGTCGTGCAAAAGGAATACGTGGCCGTCCCCGACGCTCTCCTGGCGAAGACCGCCGAGTTGAAACCGTACTTCAAGATGAGCTGCGAATACGCCCAGACCCTGAAGCCCAAGCCGGCCAAGAAAAAGGGGTGAGTGTGCCCGCGCCCGGAGGCGATATATGAGACGGTGGGCAATCCCGGCCGTGGCCCTTGCCCTACCGCTGTGCCTCATCGCCGAATTGCTGCCGATCCGGTCATATTCCACGGCCGACGGCCTGGCCGCCGACGGCATCAATAGAATCGTCGCCGATTCACGCGGCTTCGTCTGGTTCTGCACGCCCGAAGGACTATCGCGGTTCGACGGTTACCGCTTCGTCAACTTTGGTGTGGCGGAGGGACTGCCGCACCGGTCGGTGAACGCCCTTCTGGAGACTCGCTCCGGCGAATACCTCGTGGGAACCCCGCGCGGGCTGAGCCAATTCCAAGCGGAGGGCGGCGGAAAATTCACAACGTACCTGCCCGGCGGGAACGACCCGGAAGAAAACGCAGTCGACGCTTCGATGCAGGATTCCGCCGGCAGAATCCGGTGCGGCACCGCCGACGGGTTGTTAGAGATGCTCAGCGGTCATCGGTTCCGCCGCCAACGGTTGCCTGCTCCCCCGCGCGGACACGAGCGGATCTCGGACCTGACAGCCCGCGAACCGGATGTGCTGCGTCTGATCGCCAGGGGAATGCGCAATAAGGAGATCGCCGCGCAGCTTGGGATCGCCGAGGAAACCACGCAGGGCCACGTGAAAAACATTCTCTCCAAGCTCGGCTTGCACGACCGCACCGAAGCGGTGGCCGTAGCCGTACGCCGCGGAATCGTGCACATCGACTGAAGAGTCTCCGTGGGGCAGGCTCGCAGCCTGCGGCGGCCTCGCAGGCCGCCCTCCGGTGCCATAATGATCCTCATGCTCCGCAATAAATCGGTCCTCCACCTCGCCTCCTGCCTGCTCTTGATATCCGCCACCGCAGCCGCCCAAATCGA
Source organism: Bryobacteraceae bacterium (assembly GCA_050008575.1). Lineage (GTDB taxonomy): Bacteria > Acidobacteriota > Terriglobia > Bryobacterales > Bryobacteraceae > Bog-159. Next base: position 29,955 of record JBEKMJ010000017.1, on the reverse strand, counting down.
CGTCCCCGCCCTGGAGGCTTCCGCCACAGCGGAACTCGCCGCCACAAAAACGCCCGGCGCGGCCATCGGCATCGTGCAGGATGGCCGCTTGATCTACGCCAAGGGGTTCGGCGCCTCGAACGTCGAAACCGGCGCGCCTGTCACCCCGGATACGCTTTTCCGCCTGGGCTCCACCACCAAAATGCTCACCGCCGCCGCCGTCGCCACGTTCGTGGCCGAGGGTAAGCTCGATTTCCAGGACGCCGTGGGCAACTACATCAAGGGACTCGATCCGGCCATCGCCGCGCTCACCGTCAACCAACTCCTCAGCCACACCGCCGGTCTCAAAGACGAAGCCGTGATGAACGGGCGGCACGACGATGCCGCGCTCGGACAGGAAATCCACGCCTGGAAATCGGACTGGCTGTTCACCAAGCCTGGAGCCATCTTCTCCTACGCCAACCCCGGCTACTGGCTGGCGGGTTATCTGGCGGAAACGCTCGCCGGCAAACCCTACGCCGATGCGATGCAGGATCGCATCTTCGCACCAGCCGGCATGGTTTCGTCGACGCTGCGTCCCCTGATGGCCATGACCCGTCCGCTCTCGCAGGGGCACGACCTGGTGAATGGCCACGCCGCCGTGTTGCGCCCCGCGCCCGACAATGCCGCCAACTGGCCGGCGGGCTCGGTCTTTTCCAACGTCAACGATCTTTCGCGCTTCACCATCGCCATGATGAACGATGGCAAACTCGATGGAAAGCAGGTGTTCTCGCCGAAAGTGGTAACGGCATTGACCACACCGCACGCCAAGGCTCACGGCTGGGAAACCAGGTACGGTTATGGCCTGAACGTGCAGCAGACCGGCACGGTGCGCGTGTGGATGCACGGAGGCGCGCGGGCCGGATATGGTTCCTTCATCGGTATGCTGCCGGGGCGGCAGGCGGCCGTAATCGTGCTCTGCAATCGCAGCGGGGAGAGTCTGGAGAAGACCAGCCGTAAAATCATGGACATACTCGGCGCGCCACCGCCCGAAGCCCACGACGATATGCCGGATACCGCGATCCCGGCGAGCGAGTTTGCGAAGTATGCCGGCTCCTATCGCAACGGAGACAATACCAGAAAAATCGAACAGCGGGATGGCAAGCTGTTCCTCGACTCGAAGGAACTGCGCAAGGGCGCGGACGGTTGGCTGGTAGCGAAGTCCGCGGACGGCAAGCCGGCCGAGCACATCTTCGCGGTTCCCGGAGCGGACGGAAAGATCGCATACCTCTACGCGGGCGGTCGCGCCGCGATCAGGGTAATATAGTGGGGCGGCGCCATGCGCCGCCGCTGGGCTTCAGCCCCGCTGGTAGCACAAGGCTTCAGCCTGCGTCGCACGAGCTTCAGCCTGTGTAAGGCGGCAACCCCTCCACCCGCGTCACGCGCCGGACTTCGATGGTCGCCAAGCTGCTGAACCCCATGAAGCCGCTGGCGATGGCAATCGCTTCCTCCCGATCCTTGGCCTCGATCAACGTGTATCCGCCAACCTGCTCGCGCGTCTCCGCAAACGGCCCATCGGTCACCAGTTTCTTGCCGTCGCGCACGCGGACGGTGCTCGCATCGGACGTCGGGTCGAGCGGTGCGCCGCCCAAAAACTTGCCGTCCGCGGCGAGCTTTCGCACGTACTGCATCGGCTCCGCAACGATCTCCTGCCGCTGCGCCTCGCTCAGGCTCAGCCAAGCCTTCTCGTCCAGGTACGTCAATAACATGTATTGCATTTGAATGTCCCTCTTCAAGTTATATCGAACCGCGCGCGCCCGGATCGACAAACGTCCTCGCCGGTCGTGAAGCATGACCCAAACGTGACACATTCCAGGCTGAGTCTCCACATTCGCCAGTTATCCTTATAGTAGGAGAGCGCATGAGAACCATTCAACGAACGGTAGCCGTCACAGGCGTTCACATCGTCCTGCTCGCCTCGCTGGCGGTCTTCACCGCCCGCACCGGCGCCGCGCAGGCCCCTGCTTACGCCGTGCTATACAGCTTCCAGGGATCGCCCGACGGAGCGAATCCTCTTGGAGGTTTGGTGCTCGGCAACGATGGAACGCTCTACGGCACCACCGATACCGGAGGGACAAACCAGTGTTATTACGGCGAACCCGCATGCGGTACCGTCTTTGCTCTAACGCCCGCTACGGGCGCCTCCTGGAAGGAGACCGTAATCCATAGCTTCGCCGGTTCCGACGGGGCGTTCCCAAACTCAGGTCTGGCCTTCGGTCCCACCGGAAGCCTCTTTGGCGTCACTCCGAATGGCGGAAGTGATGGCGTGGGTGCCATCTTCACCCTGAAACCGCCATCCGTCGCCGGGGGAGCCTGGACCCAGACCGTTCTATACAGTTACGGCGGCAGACGTTACCAGCAGAATGAAGATCCGAATGGACCCTTGCTCATCGAGCCGGATGGAACGTTGTACACCACCGCCGAGGGTGCGCCCGCCGAGGGCGTCGGCGCCCTTCTGGGAACAGTAAGCGCCTTGAAACCCCCCGCCGCGCAGGGGGGCGCTTGGACGGAGTACGTCCTGCACTATTTCGGAGACGGAGGCGTGCTCGGAGGCGCTTCCGGAGCGCAACCCCTCGCTGGCGTCGTCGGCGCAGGCGGCGCGTTGTTCGGCACCACCTACTCCGCGGGCGATGTCTATTGCAGCGTTTTTGGCTGCGGCCTGGTCTTCGAATTAACTCCACCGGCTACCCACGGCGGCGGCTGGACCTTTACGGTGATTTACACTTTCACCGGACCGCCTGACGGAGGTTTCCCGGCAGCCGTCCTCACTGTGGGCCCAGGTGGAGTACTCTACGGGACGACCGCTTATGGAGGCCCCGGCGCCTGCTCCTCGGACGGCGGCGTTTACCAGGGATGCGGCACCGTGTTCCAGTTGACACCGCCGGCGCAGGCGGGCGGGACCTGGACCGAGTCCATAATACATGGCTTCATCGGGAATAATGGCGACGGAGCCTATCCCACGGCAAGCCTGACATTGGGCAAGAACGGGGTGATCTATGGCACCACGCAGAATGGTGGAAGCGACACGTCGCCCTGCCCATCGGGTTGCGGTACGGTATTCAAGCTGGCGCCGCCGGCCACGCCGGAAGGCCCCTGGACGGAGAAGGTCCTGTACGCTTTCTCGAACCAGAATGGCGACGGCGCTTATCCCACTGCCGGCTTGGCTCTGAGCCCAACAGGCGTGCTCTATGGAACGACCTCGGCCGGCGGTACCGCGGGATTAGGCACCGTCTTCGCCATCCAGCCGTGACGTGGCGCAGGCCCGTGGCCTGCCGGCGGCCCATCAGGCCGCCAAGTGGGCCGAAGTAGCAATGTTACATGGCCCGGTGATTACCATTCAAACCCAACCCTTTGGGCGTGGGGCAGGCTCGCAGCCATGCAAGGCTCGCAGGCTGCGCAGGCGGCGCATGGCGCCGCCCCACGCGGGTTTTCATCCCGACAGGACTGGAGTCCTGCCCCACTGGGCAGTGAACCTATCGGGCCCGCTGCTCTTCGGCCCAGATCGCGCTGTCCGGACCGGAAAGGGCGCGGAACATCCGAAAGTAGCGGGCAGCTTCCGCGCGATGGCCCCCGTGCTCCAGCACCGCGCCGCGCAAGAAAAATAAACGGGGAAAATAGAGCGATGAGAACATCGGGAATCCAGAGGCTTGCGGCAAGGGAGTGAGCCGCAGCAACGGTTCGGCACGCTGCCAATCGCCCGTCTCCTCGTAGGCCCAGGCCAGCAACACGGCCAATCCGTCGTCGAATTCGGTGGTCGGATGGCGGTAGATCTCCTGCAGCGCTTGCACGGCCGGACGAAACTGTTTGCCAAACAGCAGCGCATAAGCCCGTGCATAATCCCCGAGCGCAGATTGCGGGGCCAACGGGACGGCTTCCGGCTGCGCCAAGAACGCCAGCAACGTAACCAGCGGCGAAGTTGTAGGGCCGGCCTCGGCCACCGCTCCGCGGGCGTGTGCCGCGGCTCCCGCGCGGTCTCCCAAATTCAGCAGCCAGATGGCGACTTGTGCGTCGGCGCGGCAGGCGATTTCCCGTAACGGTCCGGCCGCATCGGCCCGCGCCAGACTCTCCATACCCGCGATGGCCGCGCGCCGCGCGCCAGTCTGCCACGACCACGCCGCCGCGTGATATGCCGCATTGGGGTCGTGCGCCGCCTCCCGCTCCATGCGGTAACGATTGAACAGCGCCGTCGCGCCCGCGACATCGCCCGTCATCAAACGCGCCTGCGCGGCCTTCAGCCGTTCGCCGCCGTTCAGAAACCGGGGCGACTTGGAGTGCGCCGCCAGATAGAATTGCTCCGCTTCTTTGAAGTGGCCCAGGGCGAAATGTACGTCCCCCAGCGAATCGAGCGGATTCGGCTCGTTCGGGCGCAATTGCTCATAACCGCGCAAGACCCGTATGGCGGTGGGCAAGTCGCCGGAATAAGCCGCCGCGTAGCCCATCGCGTTCAGCGCCACCACGTCGCCGGGCCGTATGGTGAGAGCCCGGCGGAATTCCACTATGGCTTCGTCGTAGCCGCGCATGCTCATCAGTGTCTCGGCCAACGCGCGATGCCGATTGGGATCCGCCGGGTCCAGGCGGGCCAGCTCGCGGCGCGCCTCCAGTTGGGCGGGAAAGTCGCCGCGCAAAGCCGCGGCGTCCAGATCCAGCGCCGCCCGGTCGATTCCGGAGAAGCGGTCTTGGTGCGCGCGAGCTTGTTCCACGATGCGATCCGCGTCGGCGCGGTTCCGCTGCGCAAGCGCAAGGTCCAGCCAAGACACGTAGGCGCGGCCGAAATCGGGGTCGGCCGCGGCTGCCTGGGCGAAATCCTGCGCAGCCGCGGCCCCGTCGGGCGATTCCAGGCCGGCCGCGAAGTCGCGCAACGCTTGCGGGTTTCGCGTGCCGAACGGATGCGTCTCGCCAAACTGCCGCGCCAGCGCCTCGGCTACCGGAATCGGGCCGTCGCCGACGGGTCCGCCGGCCCAGACCACGCGCACCATCTTGTGAGTGGCCAGATCTTCCTCGGTCGCGCTGGCGCGCAGCACACCATCGACTACGGAGAAGCCCCCGTATACCATCTGGTTGGCGCCCGCCGCCAGCGCTCCGGCGCTTTCGCTGGAGATTCCCGGCGCGCCGGGCCGCCGGCCAAGGGCAGCATCGAACGAATGCAGCGCGCGATATTGAATCGCGTAGCGTTCGTGGGAACCTTGCAGTTCGCCGGATAGAATCTCGGCAAACCCGCGCCCCATCCAGTCCAACGACGCGTCCCCGGAAAGATTTTCAAATCGCAGAACGGCAACCTGGGGAACCGTCTGTTGGCGATCGCGGCGCGCGCAGCCAGTCAGGCAAGCCAGCAAGAAAACGATCGAAGCGAGAAGCTGAAAGCCGAGAGCCGATAGCTGAAAGCTGAAACCCGATAGCTTCAAAGAACCTTCGGCTCCAGTTTGAGCAGTTCCTTGAACTCCGGCAGGTCGCGCATAGCGGCGAATTCCGGGTCCTGTAAGAACTTCTTGCGTTCGGTGAAACCCTCTTCCAGAGCCTTCCGGATATACTGCAGCGCCAGATCCTGGCGGCCCTGCCTGGCGTAAATCTTCGCCAGATAATAGTGGAACCTGGCGCGCTCCTCGACCGTGCGCTCCTGCAGCGTCACGCCAAAAGTGTTGCGGTGCTCGAAGACCTCGGGGTCCAGTTGGATAGCCGTGTTGTAAGCGTCCCAAGCCTCTTTGTATTTCTTGACCGCAAAATAGGCGGTGCCCAGGTTGCTGTAGAAGGCGGCGGAACTGGGCGCCAGCTTCAGCGCGCGCTTGTAACAGCCGGTGGCGGTCCGATAGCGTTTTTCCGCGAAATAAACGGTTCCCAGATTATTCACGGCTTCCGCGTACTTGGCATCCAGCCGGATGGCCCGCCGGTAGCGCTTCATGGCCGCGTCCAACTGCAGCATCTGGTGATAAGCGATGCCCATCTTGTTCCAGACCACGGCGGAATTCTGCGGGGCCTGTTGGTAAGACTCGATGGCTTCGCGATACATCTTGCGGGCCATGTAGACATCGCCGCGGTCCTCGGGCGTCAGGGGAGCAGTGGCGGCTTCGGAAGGTTTTGGTTTGGCGGTGAGCGGAGAATCGAGAGCGGGTTGCGGGTCCTGCGCAAAAACCGTTCCCGAAATCAGGCAAGCGCCGAAAAGAACGACGAGGTTGCGAGCGGAAAGCATAGGCCTCCCCCTTTTGCTTTATTTAAACACACCCAGCAGGCGCCGGAAAAGGCTTTTCTTTTCCTTGGGCTTCTCGGCCTTCGGCGCGGTCTGCGCCGGAGGGGGCGCCACGGGGGGTGTCCCGCGTGCCGCGAGAGCCGGAGGGGGTGAGTTCACATGGGGCGACGCCGGGGCGCCTTCAGCGCCCGCGGGCGGATTGCCAGGCATCTCCCAGCCCGCTACATGGGTGGCGCCCGGCCCTCTGGCGTGCAGCGGGCACGCCGTTACGGGCTGCGTGCCCGAGATGTAAACCTCACTGGTCACGGTGGGACAATATGGCGTGGCCAGCATGCCCGACTCCGGATCGATCTGCACGGATACGATGCCGTCGGGCGCCTCGAAGGGCCGCGCGTTGCGATACGCACGGTACTGCAGGGCGCGCTTCATGAACTCCGTCCAGATCGGAAGCGCGGAGTGGGCGCCTTCCAGATCCAACTGGCGGTTATCGTCGAATCCCACCCAGACGATGCACAATAGTTCGGAAGTATAGCCGGCAAACCAGCCATCGTGGGAGGTCCCGGTCTTGCCCGCGGCGGGCACCCCGAAGCCGCGCGCGCGCACGCCCGCCGCGGTGCCGCTGCGCATCACCTCCTCCATCAGATTGGTCATCAGGTAGGCCACCCGCGGATCCAGCACCGTGCGCTCTTCCCGCTTGTCGTTGTAGATCACGTTGCCGTTCTGCGCGCGCACCATGGAAACGAAGCTGGGTTTCACGTATACGCCCCGGTTCGCGAAGATGGTATACGCGCCGGCCATCTCCATGGGGGTCACCTCATAGGCCCCCAGCGCCACGGCCGGCGTGGGCTGAATGTTGTAATTCAAGCCGGCTTTCTTGGCCAGGTCCACCACCGTATCGAAACCCACCATCTCACCCACCTTCACCGTGGCCACGTTCAGCGAATGGGCCAGCGCCTGGCGCAGGGTGACCGTGCCGTAAAATTCGTGTTTGAAATTACTGGGTTCGTAGGGCTTGTTGTCGTACCAGAAAGTGGTCGGCTCGTCGAGCACCGTGGTGCCGGCGGTAAGGATACGGGGTCCGCCCTCGATGGCCGTGTTCATCGCGGCGGTGTAAACGAAAGGCTTGAAGATGGAACCCGGCTGACGCTTGGCCAGGATGTGGTTGAGCTGGCTGACGCCATAGTTGCGCCCCCCCGCCAGCGCTTTGATTTCGCCCGTGTGCGGGTCGATCGCGATCAGCGCGCACTGCGCTTCGGGAATCGGCTGGCCCTTGAAGCGCTTCTGCTTGCGGATCAGATCGTCCACGCCCTGCATGCCTTCCCGCATGGCTTCGGCGGCCGCCCGCTGCAGGTCCAGGTCGAGCGTAGTGTACACCCGGAATGAGCTGGCCTGGAAATCGATATCCTGAAACTGGCTTTGCAGGAACTCGTTCACCTGGTCGACGAAATAGGGCGCATCCAGCGACTGAATGGCGCCCTTGGCCAGGTTTAGGGGCGATTCCACGGCCACGCCGTATTCGCGGTCGCTAATGTCGTCGTTCTGGCGCATCAGCGACAGCACCAGGTTGCGGCGGTCGTGCACGCGATCCGGATTGCGCCACGGATTGTAATAGCCCGGCCGCTGGATCATGCCGGCCAGCATGGCCGCTTCCGGCAGCGTGAGTTGCCGGATATCCTTGCCGAAATAGGCTTCCGCCGCCTCGCCAAAGCCGTTGATCCTGAAGCTGCCGCGGCTGCCGAGATAGATCTGGTTGGCGTAGTCTTCGAAGATCTGTTGCTTGGAGAGGGTCTGCTCCAGGCGCAAGGTAATCAGCAGTTCCGCCATCTTGCGCGTCCAGCGCTTCTCCGGATCCAGCCAAAGGTTCTTCGCCAGTTGCTGGCTAAGCGTGGAAGCGCCTTGCTCCTTGCGCCCCTCTTTCAGGTCCACGTAAACCGCCTTGATGATGCGCAGCGGGTCGAAGCCCTGGTGCTGGAAAAAGCGCTTGTCTTCCGCCGAGGTGACCGCGTCGATGAGCACTTTCGGAATATCGGCGAACTTTACCAGGCGGCGCTTCTCACGGTTGCGGTCGAAGAGATTGGTGATGAGCTGCGGTTCGAGCTGGTATTGGCCGCGCGCGGTGTTGTCCCGCAGCGAGACGATCTGCGAGATGCGGCCGTTGGCGAACTTGACGACCCCGGCCTCTTCGTCGAAATACGAATCCGGTCCGGGGTAGATTTCGATACCCCCATCCGTCCGCATTTGGAACCAGCCGATGGCGTTGCCGCGCGATTCGGTATACCCGCAGCGGCGCAATTCCGCGGCGATCTCGCCGGCAGTGACCACGTCGCCGGCCGCGATCATCCGCGGCGACGCGAAGATCTTGGAAGTATTGGCGAACGGGCCGGCCCGCAATTTCTGATCGATCAAGCGGGAGTATTTCGCGTAGTAGTGCGTGAGCACGCCGGCTAGCAGGATGAAAGCCAGCGTGAACGAAACCGCCAGAACCTTGCCGGCCGGATGCAGAAAGAACCGGACCAAGTAGGCTCTTCGCGGCACCCGGACTTTGACTTGTCTCTTAGGCTCGGATTTCTTCTCAGGCACTAACAACAATTCTCTCATAGTGTCTCGTGGGGCAGCGCCATGCGCTGCCGGCAGCCTGTCAGACCGGCTCCGGGAGAGGAATTCGGCGGCGCATGGCGCCGCCCCACAAGGCCGATCAGAGGCTACGGGCAGAGCGCTAGCGGCTGCCGGCGCCCGGATAGAAGTGCAGATCCACCGTATAAAGCGGCAAATCCACGTGCACCGCGTACCGCACCTCAATGCGCACACTTTCCGGTGCGCGTTGAATGTGCACGTTATCGGCCACTACCGGCAGCCCCAGGTCGGCCGCCTTGGCGAGCACCCACGACCGCAGCACGTCGTCCGAACTCGTGGGAGCGGCGGCACGATGTGTCACGTCTTCCACAAACTGCTGCAGTTCCCGATTGTGGAAGTAAATAGGGATCAGGCGCACGCCCAAAATGACCAGAATCGCCAGTACGGCCACTCCGGCTGCCTGCCGCAAGCGGGTCGCGATCACGGCTGCTCGTCCGCGTCACGCGCGGATGCGCACAATTCGTCCCACATCTCGCCGCGCGGGTTCCATTCGGGATTCTCCAGGCCGGAGATCTGCATTTCAGCCATCGTCAACGTGCCATGACCGTAAGGGCAGATATACTCGATCCGCGGTCTTCCGAGCAGCAACATGCCGCCCCAGGATCCGGTCTCGACAGGCATGCGCAAGCGCCTCAGGCAAACCCGGCAGCGATATCGCTGGTCCCAAACGCACAGGTAGAGAAGGCCACAGCACGACAGGAGCCAAAGACCCGCCAGCATGGTATAGGGCAGATCGTACCCGAAACGCCCCAGAGCGTAGTTGTGGAATCTAGGCGGGACCGGCCAGGTGTTGAGCCAGCGCAGCAATCCATACATGAAAGCCGCGCACAGACCGATCTTTCCCGCCAAATAGGCCCAGTACCGCATGTATGCTTAGATGCCACCGCGGGATGCTAAGTTTCCGGCCCGCGGCCTTCAACTCCGCAATAGGTTGCGCGCCAGAAAGATGACGTTCGCCGGCCGCTCCGCCAGCCGCCGCATGAAATAGGGATACCACGCCTGCCCGTATGGCACATACAGCCGCAGCCTGTATCCTTCTTTGACCAGCCGCTTCTGGATATCGCGGCGAATACCGTAAAGCATCTGGAACTCGAAGGAGTCGCGCGCGATCTTGCGCGACTCCACGAAGCGCTTGGTCTGTTCGATGATCTTCTCGTCATGCGTGGCTATAGCCGGATATACGCCGCTTTCGAGCAGAAGGTTCATCAGCTCCACGTAATTGCGGTCCACATCCGCCTTGCTCTTGAAGGCCACCGCGGGAGGCTCCAGATACGCGCCCTTGCATAAACGCACGCGAATGCCGCGCGCGCACAACATTTCCACATCTTTGCGGCTGCGATACAAGTACGCCTGGATCACCGTGCCAGTGGCCTTGTAGCGCTCGTGCAGGTTGACGACCAAATCGAGCGTGCGGTCGGTATATTCGCTCGCTTCCATGTCGATGCGCACGAAAGTGCCCAGCGCGGCAGCCTGGCGCACCAACGCCTCGACGTTCGCCCGGCATTCATCGAGCGAAAGGTCCATGCCGAACTGCGTCAGCTTCAGCGAAATGTTGCCGTCGATCTTGAGTTTGTCGATTTCGTCGATCGCCAGCAGGTAGGCGTCGCGCGAGGCGGCCGCTTCTTCGAGCGACGTGACGCTCTCGCCCAGATGATCGAGCGTGACGGAGATGCCTTCGGCATTAATCCGCTGGCAGGTGGCCAGCGCGTCCGGCAGATTGTCGCCCGCCACGAAGCGGGCCGACAAGCGGCGGGCCCAACGGGAGGTTTCCATCCATTTCCGCAACTGCTTCTGGCGCGAGAGGAACAGGAAGAACGTGCGCATGTGGCTCCTGTGTCCACCATAATACGTGGCGCTGGCCTCGGTCGCGCGCCTCTACGAATCATTCGACACTTCAGCGGCAGGCCTTCTTCGAGGCTCTGGACCGCCAGCATCCGATCGAATGGATCACGATGGTGCAGTGGGAATTCGCCTGCGCGGCAAGCGTGGCTGGAGTGTATCGGCAGGACCGTGATCCGGCCGGCTCGAAGCTGCCTGTTACGAAATCACGAACCGGCTCCGGTACCGGAAGCCGGCCGATCTGCACTTTGATAGCTATCTCCCACACGCTGGCCGCACTCAGCCATAGTTCGCCGGTCTCACACGCCTCCGCCGCCTTAGGTGAAAGCTTGTCCGGCTCGAAAGCTGCCCATAGGAAGGTATGCGTGTCCAGCAGGTACTTCATCGATAGAAGCTTTCCTCGATGCCGGATGGCAGCGGCGCGTCGAAATCGTCCGGTACGGTAAACTCGCCGGCCGCCCAGCCGAGTCGCCTGTGACGCGGAGGTTTCGCGGCCGGAACCAGGCGGGCGACAGGCTCGCCGGCCCGAGTGATCGCGATCTCTTCTCCCAACGAGACCCGCTCCAGCAACTGGGAAAAATGCGTTTCGGCTTCAACCAGGTCGGCTTCCATATGCAACGATTATGGCTAAACCGCCATGCCACGGTCAAATCGCGGTAAGTCGGCGATTCACTTTGTTCGGTTGATCGGCACCATCACCCCGCCGGACGCGTCGGGAGCGACGATATCGGGGAGGCCTGCCGACGCGGGCTGGCCGTGCAGGTTTGCCACCGACCAGGAAGATCCCCACGTGTCCGGGCAGCTCCCAAACCGTTTAACACATAAATGTATTAACGCAATTAGCGCGAGCTTGCTAGATCGGGATTGGGGGGCGGGATTAAGCCCGCGCGGGGCTTTAGACCCGCTGGTGGCACAGGCTTTAGCCCGTAGTAGCACAGGCTTTAGCCTGTAGTAGCACAGGCTTCAGCCTGGCTTCAGCCTGGCTTCAGCCTGTGTTTGGGCGAGCTTTTCTCGCCGAAGAGCGGGCCTGCGAGGCCCGCGCAGGCTGCGAGCCCGCCCCACACGGAAGTCAGCCGCCGCCGCGCCGCTGCTCCCGCGCCGCCATCTGCGCCAGTTCGTCGCAGCGGTTGTTATCGGCGTGAGAGGCGTGCCCCTTGGTCCACGACCACGTGATCGTGTGCTTGGCGGCCACGTCGTCCAACTCCTCCCAAAGGTCCCGGTTCACCACCGGCTTCTTGTCCTTGGTCATCCAGTCGCGCAGTTTCCAGTTGTGCACCCAGGTGGTGATCCCGTTCTTCAAATACTCCGAATCCGTGATCACCTGCACCTCGCACGGCTCTTTCAGCGACTTCAACCCCTCGATCGCGGCGGTCAGCTCCATGCGATTGTTCGTAGTGTGCGGCGCATATCCGTACAGCTCGCGGCTGTGCTCGTTATAGCGCAGAATACACGCCCATCCGCCGCGTCCGGGATTGCCCAGGCAGGAACCATCGGTAACGATCTTGACTTGTTTCATCGGATTCAAGCGGCTACTACCTCGCGGCTGAAAAACTCATCCACCAGCTCTAGAATTCGCGGCGCCTCCGTGGCATGATAGACGGCGGCGCGCAATTGCGCCCCGTGCCGCACGCCATGCGTGAAGTAAGTCGCGAATTGTTTCATCTTGCCCACGCTATCCGGCTCGTCCCGCTCGATCAGCATGGCGTAGTAAGTGCGCATCATCCGGTATCGGTCCCGATGGCTGGGTTGATCGTAAGTGCCGGTCTCCAGATACTGCGCGATCTGCCTGAAGATCCATGGATTGGACGAAGCCGCGCGCCCGATCATCACCGCATCGCAGTTGGTCTGGGCTACCATGCCGACCGCGTCTTCCGGCGAGTTGATGTCGCCGTTTCCGATCACCGGGATGCGCACGGCGGCTTTCACTTCGGCAATCCGCGTCCAATCGGCCTGGCCGCTATAGCCCTGCTCGCGCGTGCGCGGATGCAGCGCCAACGCCGCCACTCCGCAATCTTCAGCGAGGCGCGCCAGGCGCACCGCCACCAGTTCCCGGTCGTTCCAGCCGGCGCGGAACTTGATGGTCAGCGGAATGGAGATGGCCGCGCGCACTTCGCGCAGCAACCGCTCCACCAGCGGCAGGTCGCGCAGCAGCCCGGAGCCGCCGTTGCACTTCACGACCTTATTAACGGGGCAGCCGAAGTTGAGATCCACAATATCGAAGCCCAAGTCCTGGCAGACGCGCGCGGCATCCGCCATCACCGCCGGATCGGCCCCGAACAACTGCGCCGTGATGGGCCGCTCCACGGGGTCGAAGGCCAGATACTTCAGCAGCGTGCGGGTGGGCTTGCGCGCGCGTAGCGATGCGCTGACGCCATGCGAACTGGTGAATTCGGTCATCAGCAGGCCGCATCCGCCCAGGTTGCGAATGAAGCGGCGGAACACCGTATCGGTGACGCCGGCCATGGGGGCCAGTACGGTGGCGGGAGCCACGCGCACGGATCCGATGGCGAATTGGGTCGGGAAGCGGAACATTGCCTGGAATCTCTATTCTACCCGGCGCTACACTGGAAACGGAAGCGCGAGCCGGCCCGTCCGACTCAATATCCGACTCAATATAAGGATACGCCGACCAGATGAAACCGTTTCAAATTGGACTGCTTGTACTGGTTGGGGCATTGGGTGGCGCCCTGATCATGAAGTTTACCCAACGGCCGAAACCTGCCGCGGCTCCCATGGCCAGCGCCGCGCCCGCTCCGGCGACGGCTCCGGAAGCAGCCCCGGAGCCGCCAATCCCGGCGAAGCCCGCTCCCATGACGCCTGCCGCTGAACCCGCTCCAACCCCCGCCCAGGCCCCTGCCTCGGCCCCTGCCTCGGCCAAGGTTGTGCCGATGGGCCACCATTCTCAGCCCATGCAGCGAACGCCCCCAGTGGCGGCCCCGCCGGTCGGCCAGGTCGCCCAGAATCAGCCGCCCGCGCAGCCGGAGCCTCAGGTTGCCCAGGCCGCGCCGCTACCCGTCCAGCAACCGGCGGCGCCCCCGATTTCTTCTGAGCCCGCTCCAGATCCCGCAACCACCCCGGCGCCGGTTGCGGAATCCGTGGAATCGCCAGCCCTGCGGCAGCCTCCCTCGGTCACCCTGCAGACGGGCATGACGTTGCCCGTGCGCCTGGGCGAGAGCCTTACGAGCGAACACAATCAGGCTGGCGACACCTTCACCGCCACGCTGGACGCCCCTCTCACCGCGGGCGGATTCGTGATCGCGGAAAAAGGCGCGCGCGTGGAAGGCCGCGTGGTCGAAGCGCAGAAATCCAGCCACGCGAAGGGGAAGGCCTTGCTGACCCTTGAACTCACCAGGCTGAATACTTCCGACGGCCAGCATGTGGACATCAAGACCGAGACGCTCCGCAAGCAAGGCGAGTCCATGGCTACCGGCGACCAGGTGGGAGTGGTGGCTGCCGCGGCGGGCATCGGGGCCATCATCGGAGCGCTGGCCGGAGGCGGCAAGGGCGCGGCCATCGGAGCGGGAGCGGGCGGCGCGGCCGGCGGCGGCGGGGTGGTGGCCACCCGCAACAAAACGGTCTCGCTGCCGACAGAAACCAAACTCACGTTCCGCCTGAATGCGCCGGTCACCCTCACCGAGCGGTTGAATCAATAGGACCGGCTTCCCGGCCCTGTCATGGTGCCGGCCTGGGACAATCAAAACCCAACTAATTGAAGCTAAAGGGGCGAGTGGGGCAGGCTCGCCTGTGTTGGCATGCGTGCCAAGCACGCCGGGGGCGTGCGCCACAAGGGCTCCCAATTGAAATGGCCTCTGCCCCACAGAAGTGGTCAGTGTGGGTGAGAATGCGAGTGCGTCTGGGGCTCTTCCGCCGGGATCACGCACCCGCTCTCCGCCACCGCGCAGCCCACGTGCTCGAACTGCACCGTGGAGTGGCGAATGTGGAAATCGTGCGCCAGCATGTCGTTGATGCGCGCCAGAATGCAGTTGCTGGCGGACGGCGGCACGTCCTCAATCAGCACGTGACAGCTCAGCGCATGGATGCTCGATCCCAGGCTCCAGATGTGCAGATCGTGCACGTCCAACACGCCCTCCACCTGGCACATCGCGGCGGTCACCGATTGCAGTTCCAGTCCGCGCGGTAGGCCTTCCAGCAGGATATTGAGCGACTCCTTGATAATGTCCCAGGCCGTCCACACGATCAGCGCGCCGATCAGGATTGAGAGAATCGGGTCCACCTGGATCCAGCCGGTGTAGCGAATGATCAGCGCGCCCACGATGATGGCCACGGATCCCAGCAGGTCGCCCAGCATATGCACGAAGGCGCTGCGGATGTTGATGTCGCCGTGGCGCGCCGCGCGCAGTCCCCACATGATGCCGCCATTCAGCGCCAGTCCGCCAGCGGCTACCAGCATCATCACGGTTTCGCCCACGGGCGCGGGGTTCCGCAGCCGCTGCCAGCCTTCGTAGAAAATCCAGGCGGATAGCGCCACCAGCGTCATGGCGTTCACGAACGCCGTCAGCACACCGGCGCGGTGATAACCGTATGTCTTGATTTGGTTGGCCGGCCTGGATTGCAGATAAACGCCAAACCAGGCGAGCAACAAAGCCAGCCCGTCCGTGAAGTTGTGGCCGGCGTCGGAAAGCAGCGCCAGACTGTGGGCTTGGATGCCTGCGATTACCTCAACTCCCACGAATGCGAAGGTCGCCACCTGGGACCACCAGAGGATGCGGCCGGTCGCGGCGCCGTGCGAGTGCGCGTGAGAATGTGAGTGCAAACAGCCTCCATTACCGATTTTACCGCAGTGGGGCAGGCACCCTGCCCGCGGCGGCCCGCAGGCCGCCTGTGTGCAATCACAGGCTGCTAGACTAATCCTTAAACCTCCATGAAAATCCTGATGGTGGCATCCGAGGCAGCCCCTTTCGCCAAAACCGGTGGACTGGCCGACGTGGTCGGGTCGCTGCCGGCCGCCTTGAAGGCCCTGGGCCACGAAGTAGCGGTCCTGTTGCCGCGCTACGCCACAGTGGATCTCAAGAACGCGCGGCGCGTCTACGACTCCCTGCCCATCTGGCTCCCACCCAACCGCTATGACACATCCGTGTATCTGATCGAGCGCGAGACGCCATTCTACTTCCTGGATTACCCCCCACTCTACGACCGCCCCGGCTTGTATGGCGAAGACGGCGTGGACTATCCCGATAATCACATCCGCTTCGCGGTCCTGGCGCAAGCGGCGCTGGCGTTCTGCCGGCGCGTATGGCGGCCCGATATCCTGCACGGTCACGATTGGCAGGCGGGCTTGGCGCCGGCCTACATGCGCACGATTTACGGCAACGACCCCACGTTCCTCGGCATCCACTCGCTGTTCACCATTCACAACTTGGGATACCACGGGCTCTTTCCGGCCGCCGCGCTGGCCGAAATCGGCCTCGCCGGAACCGAGGAGTTCCGTCCTAGCGGCATCGAGTTCTTCGGCAAAGTCTGTTACCTGAAGGGCGGGCTGAACTATGCCGAAGCGCTGAACACGGTCAGCCCCACCTACGCGCGCGAGATTCAGACGCCGGAATACGGTTTCGGACTGGATGGCGTGCTGCGCGCGCGCACCCAGGTCTTGTCCGGCATTTTGAACGGCGTGGACTACACGGAGTGGGATCCGGAGACCGACGCCCACATCGCGGCGCATTATTCTACCGGCGATTTGAGCGGCAAACGCATCTGCAAACAGGACTTGGTGAATGCGTTTTCACTGCCGGCGGAAGCCATGGACGCCCCCTTGATCGGCATCGTCTCCCGCTTCACCAGCCAAAAGGGCGCCGATCTGGTCGCGGACGCCGCCGACGGCCTGGTAGCCGAAGGTTATTATATGGCGGCGCTGGGCGCGGGCGAGCCGCAATACGAGGAACTGTTCCAGGCCATCGCGGCGCGGCATCCCGCGCGCATCGCCGTGCGCATCGGATACGATAACGCGTTGGCGCACAAGATCGAAGCCGGCGCGGACCTATTCCTGATGCCCAGCCGCTACGAACCCTGCGGCTTGAACCAGATCTACAGCTTGAAGTACGGCACGGTCCCGGTGGTGCGCGCGACCGGCGGACTTGATGATACCATCGAACCTGGAACGGGTTTTAAGTTCTGGGAATACTCGGGAAGCGCCCTGGTAGGCGCTTTGCGGGCGGCACGCGAGGCGTTCGCCGATGCGGAAGGCTGGCGGACGATCATGCTGGCTGGTATGGCCAAGGATTTTTCGTGGCGCGTCTCGGCCGCCGAGTACGCCCGTCTTTACGATCGGCTGGTACGGTAGCGCAGGCTTTAGCCGGCGTGGAAGTGGGATTTGAATCCAACGCGCAGTAAATGTATCTAATTTCTTGTATAGGAGAGTAGAAAAGTAATGGCGGGTCAAAATACCCTAACCTTCACCGACGGCAGTTTCGACCAGGATGTTCTGCGGTCGGAAGTGCCGGTTTTAGTGGATTTCTGGGCCGAGTGGTGCGGCCCCTGCCGGCAGATGGCGCCGACCATCGACGTGGTGGCGCAGGAATACGCCGGGAAGCTGAAAGTGGGCAAGCTGGACGTGGATTCCAATATCAACACGGCCGGACGCTACAACATCCGGGGCATCCCTACCCTGTTGCTCTTCAAGGGCGGGCAGGTGGTGGAGCAGCGCGTAGGCGCGGTCGGCAAGTCGGAAGTGGTGCGCATGGTCGACGCGCACGTCGCGCAGCCACAGGCGCAGTAGGACAGGCCTCCTGGCCTGTCCTCCCTTTCCAGCAAATCCCTACGGCCGCAGCCGCACTGCGTGCAGTTCCTCTTCCTGTAGCATCCCGATGCTTTCCTGGCACGGCACACAATAGCGGGCCCATGGCAGGGCCTGCAGGCGCTTGGACGGAATGGGCTGCTCGCACGCCAGGCAAACTCCGAAATCGCCCGATTGTACCCGGTCCAGAGCTTCCTCCACCAGCCGAAGTTGCCCGTAATCCAGGCTGTTCAGCCGGAGCGAGACGAACTCGTCGTGCGAGAGTTGCGCCTGATCCTCCTCCGCCACGCGGCCCATTTTGGCAATTGTGTCGAACTTGACCCCCATGCCGGAGACCACCTGCTCCCGTTTGTCGAGCAGCATCTGGCGATAGATCTCTGTTGAATTTGACAACACTGCGCTGCTGGTTCGTTTGTTCATGAAGCTGGCACCTCCCTTGCGAACGTGTCATTTCAGACAGTAAGCACTTTAAATGGTTAAGAAACGGTACCAAAGTTCTCTCTCAAATACAAGCTTTTATTTTGGGAACGTTTTCCGATATGTCTGGCCTTAATCAAGTGACGCCTTTCGCGCGTTAAGATGAAAGAAAACGCTCCCATGAAAAGACGCATCCTGGTGGTTGAGGACGAAGAGAAACTCCGCCGCGTCCTGGAACTCCAACTCACCTCCGCCGGCTTTGAAGTGGACAAGGCCCGCACCGGCGAAGAAGGTCTGAAACTCGCCGACCGCGCCGACCTGGTACTAACCGATCTGCGGCTGCCGCAAATGGACGGTCTCCAGTTGCTGGCCGCCATCCGCCGCCAGAACTCGCAAACGCCCGTCATTGTCATGACCGCTTTCGGCACCATCGAGACCGCCGTGGAGGCCATGAAGACCGGCGCCACCGATTTCCTGCTGAAGCCGTTTTCGTTGGATCACCTGATGACGGTTGTGCAGAAGGCGCTCGAAATGCGCGCCCTGCGCGACGAAAACCTGCAGCTTCGCGAAGAGTTGGGGCGGCGCTATGCCTTCGATAACATCGTGGGCCGCAGCGCCCCCATGCAGGAAGTCTTCGCCACTATCATGCGCGTCGCGCCCACCCGCGCCACCGTGCTGTTGGCGGGCGAAAGCGGCGTGGGCAAGGATCTGATCGCGCGCGCCATCCACTTCCACTCGCCGCGCCGCGACCGGCCGTTGGTGAAGATCAACTGCACGGCTTTGCCGGAAAACCTGATGGAGAGCGAACTGTTCGGCTACGAAAAAGGCGCTTTCACCGGCGCCATGACCACCAAGCCCGGCAAGTTCGAGCAAGCCGATACCGGCACCGTCTTCCTGGACGAAATCGGCGACGTGCCCGCCACCATTCAGGTGAAGCTGCTGCGCGTGCTGCAGGAGCGCGAATTCGAGCGCCTGGGCAGCAACGTCACCCGCCATATCGACGTGCGCGTGGTGGCCGCCACGAACCAGGATTTGCGCGCCGCGCTCGAGCAGGGCACCTTCCGCGAAGACCTTTATTACCGCCTCAACGTAGTGCCGATGAACATTCCGCCGCTGCGGGAGCGCAAAGAGGATATTCCCTTTCTGGCGCAGCACTTCGTCACGAAGTTGGGGCCGGACACGGGCAACCGCGTGCACGACATCACCGATGCCGCCATCGCCAAGCTGATGTCATACCACTGGCCGGGAAACGTGCGCGAGCTGGAGAACGTGATCGAGCGCAGCTTGGTGATGTGCTCCGGCGAGCGCCTGGACGCCGCCGATATCAAGCTGGAAATGGCGCCGCGCAGCCGCGCGCAAGCGGATCAGGCGGACCGCTTTCTGCCCGACGGGCTGACGCTCGATCAATACGAGCAGGATCTTATCCGCGAGGCGCTGCGGCGCGCGGATGGCAACAAGAGCCAGGCGGCGCGGCTGTTGGGGCTGACGCGCAATGCGCTGCGCTACCGGCTGACGCAGATGGGGCTGGAATCTTAATTCCCTGCCTTGTGGCGCACGCTCCCAGCGTGCCGTGTTCGCACCCCGAAAATCTCCCTACGATGTAGCCGGAACAGGCTGTAGCAGTACCAACTCAGGATCGATGCACCCCCGCTCGAATTCTCGTGTGCCACCCCCACGGCAGCCCATGCGAACGCCAGCGAGACCTAGACCGGGTTCAAGGGCCTCCCCGTCCCCCCTCATTTGGGATGGGGAATGATATCGGTGACGATGTACGTGTCGCCCACGATTCTGAAGTAGAAACGCCAAGGCCTTGCGTATAGGAAGCGGGAGCTGGCTCAGAGTGCCGAGGGCGCTCCGAGTATAGGCAAGTTTCATCGCGCGGGCTTCGATCTCTTCTTTGCCGTCCGGATCTTCTTAATATTGGCCTCGATGGAGGCGGCCATCTCTTCCGCGGTATTGAACGGGCCGTAGACGCGGCCGTGCCTGATATCCAAGTCGGATTTGGCGAGACGGGCGTCGATGACGCGGCGCTGGGCCAGAGTGTATTCCTCGTCAGCGGTGGGAAACTTGGAGCGGTCGATGACGAGTTTGGGGGTGATGACGATCTTGCCACGCTGGAATGCGGCTTCCACCAAGTCCCCGTCGGAGATGCCCGCCAGGGAGCGTAGTTTGATGGGCAGGGTCATCTGGCCTCTGCGGTTGATTTTCACGAGAGTCGTCATACGGATTGAATGCCTAATTGCTCCGCCGCGCCGATAGCAACAAGAGCCAGCCGGCCCGTCTGCTGGGATTGACCCGCAACGCTGCGTTACCGCCTGACCCAGACGGGGTTGGAGTCGTAGTGGGGCAGGCACCCTGCCTGCGGCGGCCTCGTAGGCCGCAGAATTGCCCGCCCTCCACTTGGTTTTGATCACTAGGGACGGGGGTCGACCTTGGCCGCAGCCGCCTCGGCGAGCGAAGCTCGCCATCGGGCGGGTCTGGAGACCCGCCGCGGGCGTAGACGCCTGCCCCACCAGATGGCCAATCCTCACTTGGCCGCATAAATCAGGTCCTTACGGTGGGGGGGAATCAGCGCCCCGATCCCGGCGCCCGCCAACGCGCCCACGCCTCCGATCGCCGCGCCCAGGGGACCGCGGCCGACGCACAGGAGTTCGTTCGGATGACATCCGCCCGCCGCCGCGCCGATCGCGAATCCTCCTCCAAATCCGATCGCCGCGCCAAGGGCCGCCTGCTTGCCCCGTCCCCAGCCGCCTTCCCGGTACCGCTCGATCTTGCGCACGTCCTCTCTGCGCGCGGTCACCATTCCGGCGGTCACCTCTTGCGGTGTCCAACTCCGGAATGCGCCTTCCACCGGTCCCGTTTTCAAGGACAGGCGAATCCGATCGCCCGCCCGCAACTGGGCGAGGGATTGCCAATCGTGCCGGTCCTGCCCCTCTGCCGCCGTTACCAGCGCACACAAGATCGCGAACGTTAGAAATGAACGCAATGCCGTATCCTCCCCCCGATTTTCGGTAGTGGGTAAATTTGGTTTTGGAGGGCGGCCAATCTTGGCCGCAGCCGCCTTTCAGGCGGCCAGAGCCGGCTGAAAGCCGGCTGCGGGCAGAATTGCCCGCCCTCCTTGTGTGCTTCGAAAACCAGCGTTTGGCCTGTGTGCTTCCGCTTGCCCTGCAATGTCATCCGATAGCCCGCTTTAACGCCGGCCGCATTGCCCGACAGTGTGTAACTCCGCTTGTCTTTTTCGTCCGTCACGCTCAACCCGTCGGCCCCGAGATCACACAGCCTGTGACTTTTTGGGGACGGTGGGTGACCAGCACGACCACGATTACCGCCACGGCCACAGCCACCACCACAATTCCAATCACTATTTCGTCGCCGAGCTTCTGAAGGCTGCCGCCGCTCGAAGAGTTAAGCAGATCGGGACGCGCCGCCAACGGCGATTGCCCCGCCACACTCTGCGTGGCGAGCGCCACACTAAGAAGCGCAATCAAGACTCCACGCCAGATAGATTTCCCGGTCATGCTTGGCCTCCTTAGCCGTAATTCCGATCAATGCCGCGCCGCTGGCACATCGCCCAATGTGCCGGTCTGGCTCGCCGAGACCGAGTTATTCGCTACGTCGATCGCTCCGGGAATGCCCGCCTCTTGCGACACTACCGCCCTGGCGCCCGGGAAAAGATTCGGAGCCGCTTCCAGGGTCACGGTGCCGCCGCCAACGCCGCTTGCGCCCGACGTGACCGTGAGCCACAGCGGAAGTCCTGTCACTGTCCACTGGCAGCCTGTATCGGCGGCGACCACGACGGTGAGCGATCCGCCCGCCTGTGGGAAGGTGAGACTGTTGGTGGAAACCGCGTAAGTGCAACCCCCGGCCGCCTGCGAAATCGAGATACTGGCGCTGCCCATCGTAATCGTGCCCGTGCGCGCCGCCCCGGTGTTGGCCGCGACACCGATCGACATCGGCGCTACGCCGGGCCCCGCGCCGCTGGTCACACTAATCCACGGTACGCTCGAAACCGGTGTCCAGGCGCACCCGCTGGGCGCGGTGACGCTGAAGTCCGCCGCTCCTCCGCCGGGATAGAAGAAATAGGAGGCTGGCGCAACCGCGTACGAACACGCGGGCGTCGCCGCGCCGACGCTGGTCACAAACGCGACATACCCCGGCGTTTGCGCCAGTCCCGTGCCCTGTTGGAATGCGCCGGGAGTGGCCGGATAGTCGGGCGAAGCCGTGGAGCCCGTTACCATGGCGTCGCCGTTGGAATTCAACGCCACGCCTTGGATGAATTCGACGTCGGTTCCACCAAGGTAGGTCGAATATACCAGCTTATTGCCGGCCGGATCGATCTTAGCCACGAAGCCGTCCGGACGCACATCGAGCATGGCATACGCCACGCCCGGCGCCTTGGGATTCACCGCGATTCCCCAGATCAGATCCCGTGCCAGACCGGCCGGCGTCCACGAAGCCGCGCTATTCGCAGTCACAAACATCCCCGCTGTACTGCCTGCGTACAGCACCGCCGGACTGGAGGGCGCTACCGCCAGATAGTTCACATAAGCGGTCAGTCCGGTTGACGCCGGCGCCCACGAAGTTCCGGAGTTGGTACTCTTGTAAACGCTGCCGTTCGCCACGGCGTAAACCACCGCCGGCTGGCTGGGATTGAGCGCTACGGCAAAGACGTACGGATTCACTAAACCGGCGACATTCAGCGCGGTCCAGTCCGCGCCGGCATCCGTGCTCTTGTACAGTCCTCCATAACTGGCGGCGTAGATCGTGTTCGGCGATTTTGGATCGATCGCGAACTCCGTCACCATCGACGTGGCAGGCAGCCCGCTCAAGATTTCCCAGGTTACGCCGCCGTCCGCGCTCTTGGCGGAGCATGTATAGCCATAGTAGATACTGCCGCCTCCGATGTAGAGCGTAGTGGCGCTGCTGGGATCGACGGTGATGTTCAGCACCGCGCAGAACGGATCGGATGGCAGGTAGCCGGCCAGCGTCCAAGTGGCGCCGCTGTCGGAACTTGAGTACATAGTGTTGTAGTAACCCGCATACACCGTGCCGCCGGCCGGGCTGAACGCCAGAGTGACGAGTTCCCCAGGAAAGGAAGTGTTTTGCGCCCAGTGCGCGCCGCTGTCGGCGCTGCCATACAAGTTTCCCTCCGCGGAGACGGCCAACAAGTGTGAGCCGGAGGCCGGGTCGACCACCAGACCGCCGGCATAAAAGTTGGAATCGGCGTTGAATCCCGTATCCGCGGCGCTCCACGAGGAGCCCACCGAAGTGGTCTTGAAGATCGGAACTTGGTTGCCGGACAGGCTGGTCTGCACCGCGAAGGCGGTCGGGAAGTCGGTAGAATTGCTGCTGCCCGCCACCGTGGCGTTTCCACTGGAGTCTACCGCGATCGCACTCGCCTGGTCGGACCGCGAACCACCCAGGTACGTCAGGTATTGCCACGCCGTGCCCGCACTGTTCAGCTTGGCCGCGAAGCCGTCCTGGTCGCCGGCGTAGGCCGGTTGGATGGCTAACGGGGTTACCGCCAGGTTCGTGGACTCCGTGGCGCCTGCCACGTACGCGTTGCCTCCCGAGTCGACCGCGATCGCCGTTCCGTAATCGTATCCAAGGCCGCCCAGGTAAGTGCAATAAGCCAACGACGCGCCCGTATGGCTCAGCTTGGCCACGAATGCGTCGGCGTCGCCGCCGAAAACCGGCTGCGGTGCACCCGCGGTGACCGGGAGACCGGAATAGCCGGTTCCCGTCAGGTAGACGTTATTCTGCGTATCCACGGCCACGGCCCCCGCCTCCGCGCTGCAATTCTGCCCGAAGTACGTGGACCAGTTCAATGCGGAGCCGCCCGCTTTCATCTTCGTGACAAAGGAACAAGAGCCGTCGTAGGAAGTCTGGTACGCGCCGGAAGTAACGGGAAAATCGGAAGAGTAGGTTTGCCCTGTTATGTAAGCGTTGCCGCCTGGATCGACGGCTACGCCGTAGGCATAATCGGAGCTGGAGCCCCCCAGGTAAGTGGAATAGACCAGCGAATTTCCGAACGCGTTGAATTCGGTCACGAAGGCGTCCTCGGGGCCGTTCAACGTCGGATAAAGAGCGCGATTGACGGGGAAATCCGTGGAATTCGTGTAGCCCACGATGTAAGCTCTTCCCGCGCTGTCCACGGCGATCGAGCGTGAATAATCGAAGCCGGAACCGCCTAGATATGTCGAATAGACCAAGCTCGACCCATCCGCCGCGAGTTTGGAAACGAAAATCGCCGAACCGCCCGCGAAAAAGGACTGTTCGGCGTTTACCAACGGAAAATCCATCGAATAGGTTGTACCCGTTACATATGCGCTTCCCTGAGAGTCGACGGCAATGGTCGTGCCCGTTTGGTAGACATTCGAGTCGCCAAGGTAAGTGGAATAAACCAACGAAGGATCGATCACCAGTGCATAGCGCGGATCGTAAGCGCCTATCGCGAAGCGCAGCTCGTTCGCGCCCGCGAGCTGGTAGCGGCTCTCCACCGCGTGCCGCGTCCCCGCGATCTCCTGGTACGTCACCGGCTTCCGGAAGGCCACCGGACCGCCGCCGGTTTCGAGCAGCAACTCGCCGCCATCACCCAGGCGGACGTGCCGCGCGCCGTCTACGGCCAGGCGAATCGCATCCGGGTGAGCGCCGGGCGCCACGATGAAGTCGTACTCCAGCCGCCCCTGGTTGCCGTAGTAAGCCAGGTCGATGCCGCGATAAACGGAGGAATACTCCACGCGGCCGCACGTTGGGATATCGGTGCGCCAGCGTGCCGGATCGTTCCCCAGAAAATAGTTCACTTTGCCTGGCAGCGCATGGCGCGTGGCGGCTTTTGGATGCCGGTTCGCGCCGAGCAGCCGCAGATCCACGGCGGCGGCCGCGGCCGATTTGTCGTGTCGCAGCGCAAGGCGCGCATTGCCGTGCGATAGAGACACGCTGTAACCACTGCCCCGTGCCAGAAAATCGACGGACTGGCCCGCTTGACCTTGGTTCTTTTCGAAAGCCAGCGGTAGCTCGGGAGCGGCGCCGGCCCCGAACAACCCGGATAACGTAAGCAGACTTGCCAGGCTTAGTTTGATTCGGCTCGTCATATTCCCTCCTCTTGTATGTGCCTGAACGATCCTAATAGTTACCGCCGTCTAATGCAAGGGCTCGCGATGGATTGCGAGTGTATTTTAGATGGACAGACAAGCCATTGGAACATATCACTCCTGCCGGCACAGGCGAGCGTAGCGAGCGTAAGCGGGGCTAAAGCCCCGCGCGGGATAAATCCCGCCCCCCAAGAATCCTCCTGTTTTTCGTCTGGTAGGAGGACCCGAAGAGTGGCGTCCACTGCGGCGGATGGCTGCGGCTTTCTTCTTTGATGTCATGTGATTACCGCGTTTTTTACGAACGAACCTACGGGTGCGATGGGGAGACGGAGACGCGGCGATTGCGGGTGGGAAGGCGGGTTCTTCCGGCTTCAGATTAGCACCGCGGTGGGTTGGAAATGAGTGGGGTGTGGCGGGGGTGGGCCGTGTGGCGCAGGCCCTGCCGGGCTAAAGCCTGTCCCACTAAGAGCGGGCCTGCGAGGCCCGCGCAGGCTTCGAGCCTGGCTTCGAGCCTGGCTTCGAGCCTGCCCCACTGCGGCGGACAAAGAGCGGGTTCCGGAGAACCCGCGCAGGTCTCCAGGGGCGAGCGCAATTCTGCCCGCCCCTCCAGCCCCTACCAATTGGCCATCCAATATGGTATGCTGTCTCTGTGGTCACGCAGCCGCAACTGGACGCCTCCTCCAGCCTGCCGATCTATCGGCAACTATACGAACACTTTAGCGGCCTCATCCAATCCGGCCAACTGGCCAAAGGCGAACGCCTCCCAGCCACTCGTGAATTGGCTGGTTCACTTGGACTGAATCGAACCACCGTGGCCGCCGCCTATGAACTCCTGGAGTCCGAAGGCTTCATCTCCGGCCAGGTCGGGCGTGGCAGCTTCGTCACCGTCCCGCACTCCCCAATCGCCAACCACCCGCTTGACTGGAGCCACCTCCTTGAACGCTCTACCGCCAGCCCGCAACCGCCGGCCCCCGGCCCCCTCTCCCGGCAAGGCGTCAGCTTCGCCACCTCCCGCCCCTCCGAGCAACTCTTTCCCCTGGACGCCCTCCGCGCAAGCTGCGAAGAGGTCATGGCCGGCCCCGATTTCGCCCATATCCTGCAACTCGGCTCCCCGAGCGGATACGAGCCCCTCCGCCGGTACCTGCTCGACGCCGCCCGCGCCGAAAACCTGGCCGCCCCCGGCGACGACTTAATCGTGACCAACGGCTGCCAGCAGTCGCTCGACCTGCTCTCCCGCGTGCTCCTCCGCCCTGGCGATAAGGTGCTGGTCGAAGATCCCGTCTACCCTGGACTCAAAAGCCTATTCCTGGAAGCCGGCGCACAGCTCATCGGAGTTCCCGTGGGCGTGGATGGCGTCGAAATCGAACAGGTCCAGGCGGCCCTTGATCGGGAGCGCCCGCGCTTGATCGTGGTCACATCCAACTTCCAGAATCCGACCGGCGCGACGCTTCCGATCGCCGCGCGCACCGCCCTATTGCGCGCTGCCCAAGCCGCCGGAGTGCCGCTGGTGGAAAACGACATCTACGGCGACTTGCGCTACTCGGGCGAAGATTTGCCGCCCATCAAACACTCCGCCGACGCCGGCCATGTCGTCCTGTTACGCAGTTTTTCCAAGATCACCTTCCCCGGACTGCGGGTCGGCTGGGTGCTTGGCCCGCGCGCCCTTATCGCGCGGCTGGCGCAATCCAAGCAGCTCGCCGACCTGCATACCGATCAGCTTTCGCAGGCCGTGCTCCTGCGCTTCGCCGAGTCCGGACGAATGGCCGCCCATCGCACGCACATGCTGCAGGCCGGCGCCGAACGTTTGGCCGCGGTCCTCTCCGCTTGCGAGCGCTATCTGCCCGCCGGATCGCGTTTCACTCGTCCGCGCGGCGGCATGAATTTGTGGGTGCGGCTGCCCGAGCCGCTGGACGCCGGCGAATTGCTGGCCCGCGCGCACCGCGAAAATGTCTCGTATCTGCCCGGCAAGTATTTCGCGGTCTCGCGCTTCGATCCCGGCTCGCTGCGTCTGAGCTTCGCCGGCCTCAGGCCGGATGAGATCGGCAAAGGGCTGGCCACGCTGGGTGCAATTTTTTCAAACGAACTGGAGCGGACGCGGTCGAACGCCGCGCAAGAACCGGCTCCTGCAATGGTGTAAGTGGGGCAGGCTCGCAGCCTGCGGCGGCCTCGCAGGCCGCCGATTAGATAAAAGGAGTCTACATGTTCCTCGACGAAACGTTTCGAGTCAAAGTCGGCTTAGCCGAAATGCTCAAAGGCGGCGTAATCATGGATGTCACCAACGCCGACCAGGCCCTCATCGCCGAAAAGGCCGGAGCCGCCGCCGTCATGGCGTTGGAGCGCGTGCCCTCCGATATCCGCCGCGATGGCGGAGTCGCCCGCATGGCGCCCATCAACAAGATCCGTGAGATCATGCAGACGGTCAGCATCCCGGTAATGGCCAAAGCCCGCATCGGCCACTTCATGGAAGCGCGCATTCTGGAAGCCCTCGGCGTCGACTACATCGACGAGAGCGAAGTCCTCACGCCGGCGGACGAAGTACATCACATCGACAAGCGCGATTTCAAGGTGCCGTTCGTGTGCGGCGCGCGCAACCTGGGCGAAGCCCTCCGCCGGATCGCTGAAGGCGCGGCCATGATCCGCACCAAGGGCGAAGCCGGCTCCGGCAACATCGTGGAAGCCGTGCGCCACATGCGCACCATTCAGAAGGAGATGAAACAGCTCACGGTGCTCGGCCCCGAAGAGCTGGTGCATGCCTCCAAGGAATTGCAGGCGCCGCTGGAACTGGTCGAGTGGGTTGCCCAACGCGGCAAGCTGCCCGTGCCGAACTTCTCCGCCGGCGGCATCGCCACACCCGCCGATGCCGCGCTGGTCATGCAGTTGGGCGCGGAAGCCACTTTCGTCGGATCGGGCATCTTCAAGTCCTCCGACCCCGAGCAGCGCGCACGCGCAATCGTTAAGGCGACAACCTATTACAAGGATCCCATGAAGCTGCTGGAAGCCAGCGAAGAACTGGGCATGGCGATGCCCGGCCTCGAAATCTCGAAAATCCCGGAAGGTGAGCTGCTGCAAACCAGGGGCTGGTAATTTTCCCAATGCCTGAGCCGGACAGTGGACGCAAGCCTAGTGGGCGCGTGGCGCAGGCACGCTGCCTGGCACGCTGGCACTCTTGCCAGCGCAGGCGAACGAAGTTCGCCCATGGGCGAGCGAAGCTCGCCTGTGTCGGCAAGCTCTCTGGCGCCAGAAACCATGGCCGGAGGTGGGCAAGGCTCCAAGGCAGGCGGCCTGCGAGGCCGCCGCAGGCTGCGAGCCTGCCCCACAAGGTTCCTGGAGAGTGCCGACACGGCACGCATGAGTGCGTGCGCCACGAGAATCTCCGGAGGCGAGCGCAGCTCGCCCATCCTGCTTGGTCTGAAGTCTTAATGAAAAGAATAGGCATCCTAGCCCTCCAAGGCGATTTTGAAGCCCACGCCCGCACCCTCGTCCGCCTGGGAGCCGAGCCCGTCTTTGTGCGCACCGCCGCCGATCTCGACACGGTCGACGCCCTAATCGTCCCCGGCGGCGAAAGCACCACCATGCTCAAGCTGCTGCACGCCGAAAACCTGCTCGCCCCGTTGGCCGACTTCGGACGCCGCCGCCCCATCTTCGGCACCTGCGCCGGAGCCATCCTGCTGGCCGCGGGTGTCTCGAACCCCGCGCAAGAGGCCCTCGGCCTGCTGGATATCGATGTCGAACGCAACGCCTACGGCCGCCAGATCGATAGCCGCGTGGCGCAACTGACACCCGAAGCCGAATTCGCCGCCCGCACCCACCCAGGTGAAATGGAAGCCGTCTTCATCCGCGCCCCCGTAATCCGCCGCGTCGGACCGCAGGCGCGCATCCTGGCTCGCTATCAAGGCGACCCGGTGCTGGTCGAGCAGGGCCGGCACCTGGTGGCCACCTTTCATCCCGAGCTAACCGCCGACTCCCGCGTCCACGAGTTCTTCCTCTCCAAGCTATGACCCCTTCCGACAAAGCCCGCGTCCTCTTCATTTGTATTGGCAATTCCTGCCGCAGCCAGATGGCCGAAGGCTTCGCCCGCAGGTACGGCGCCGACGTGATGATCGCCGCCAGCGCCGGCCTGGCTCCCGCCTTCATGGTGGCGCAAGATACCGTCCGCGCCATGGACGAAAAGAACATCGATATCCGCGACCAATTCCCCAAGAGCCTCAAACAGCTCGGCCGCGCCCAGTTCGACCTCTTCGTGAATATGAGCGGCTTCGACCTGCCGCCTGAAATCGACACCCCGGTGCGCGACTGGGACGTGGCCGACCCTGTAGCGGAAGACTACGAGACCCACTGCAAGATCCGCGACGAAATCGAGACCCGCGTCATGGGCTTGATTCTGGAACTCCGCCGACGATAAATGTGGGCAGGCTCGCAGCCTGCATTGGAGTTAGGCCGTGGTGTGTTCGCGCGCGCGCGTCCGTGGCCGTGGTGCCGGGCTGCCATGCAACAGACCCTAGACGCTGATGTCCTCGTCGACGACGGGCCAATGCACTCCTTGCCCGGTGACGGGCGGCCTGCCGCCGCTCAAGGCTGCCGTGCTGCGCGCACTGGCGCCACCTTCGGTAAACCCGAAGCGGCCGACGCCAAGCTGATCCTTGCGGGTTCCGGAGCCATAAGGGGCTAAATGGGAGCGTTGCCGAGAAGGGATCCAGCCCCGTTGATCGATGCTTGGGATGACATCCACGACCCGCAATGGGCGCTTCACGGTCTTGGAGGGCAACCGGCGAAGACGAGGGGCGATGAATCGTTAGCGTTAGGCTTCTGTCAACGCCCGCGGTCGCTCCGTCATAGGATTTGGTAGTGGGTCAATTTGGTTTGGAGGGCGGCCAATCTTGGCCTTAGCCGCCTTTCAGGCTTGGGCGAGCTACGCTCGCCTGTGTCGGCAAGAGCACTGGCGGTCCCTTCGGGAACCTCTCTGGCGCCAGAAACCGGGCTCCACTTGACAGGTTTGCGATGATGGAATTGGATTCGGCAAG